>NZ_NOYJ01000004.1:0-473611 GCF_002258365.1 Rhodococcus sp. 06-221-2 | reverse complement strand
CACGCAAAACGCTCGGCTGGAAAACTCCAGCCGAGCGTTTACGTGATCTACTGACAGGCATCTGACCATCAGGTGTTGCGAGGACCCCTAGAATCCGCCCAATCGCGTCGGGCCCTTCGTCGTACAGCATGTGATCGTCAGTGCATGTGATCGTCAGTGCATGTGATCGTCAGTGCATGTGGTCGTCGAGGAATTCGGCGACCACCGTGGTCACGGCCTGGTGAATCTTTTCGTGCAGCAGATCGTGTCCGCCGTCCTCGAACTCGCGCAGGCTCGCCTGCGGAACGCGTCCGATCCATTCACGCACGGCATCGACCGGTGCCAGACGATCGTCCACGCCGTGCACGGCCAGCAACGGAATGACGTTGTCGGACAGGTCGTCGGCGGACCCGGTCACGGACTTGGGCGTGCCGCACAGAATCGCGCAGCGGACCGCCTCGGGGTGCGCACCCAGCGCTGCGATGGCCGTCGCAGCTCCGAGCGAATGGCCCATCAGAGCGAACGACAACTCGGGGTGCTCGGACTCGGCGATGTCGATCAACTGCAGCGCGTTCTGGGCGAGACCGGGGATCTGTGCTGCGTCGGTCAGTTCACCCTCGGTCAGGCCGTGCCCTACGTGATCGACCGCCCACACGTCCACCCCACGCTCGTTCAGTAGCCGAGCGAAGCGGTGGTAGTGGGCGCTGTTCTGGCCGAGACCGTGCAGGAAAACGAGACCGAATCGAGCGTCGGCGACGGTCCAGGTTCGATAGTGGACAGCACCGGTGGCTCCGTCGAAAAAAGGCATTGAATCATTTTGCCTGTTCCCGCCGGCTTCCGCGCGCAACGTGACCGGTGCCGCTGTCGCGGGTCGCTAGGGTGGACGCTTGTGTTCCTCCTCGGCGATCAGGTCGTCTACAGCGCCAGCGACCTCGCCGCGGCCGCATCCTGCGAATTCGGACTGCTCCGAAGACTGGACGCTGTCACCGGCCTGATCCCCCGGCAGAGCGTCGCAGCCGACCCGATGCTGGACCGCACCTCCACACTCGGATTCGAGCACGAACGACGCCAACTCGAGGCGTTCGAGCAGCGTTTTCCCGGTGGCGTCCTGACCATGGACCGACCGGGCCGCACCGCACAGGAACTGGCGGACGCGGCGTGGGCGACCTTCACCGCCCTGACCTCACGCACGCCGGTGCTCTATCAGGCCACCTTCTTCGACGGACGATTTCTCGGTTTCTGCGACTTCTTGGTTGCCGACGGTTCTCGTTACACCGTCTACGACACGAAACTGTCGAGACACGCGAAGGTGCCGGCGCTGCTGCAATTGGCCGCGTACGCCGACGCCCTGCAGGCCGGGGGTATCACTCCGAGCGAGCAGGTCCATCTGATGCTCGGCGACGGCAGCGACTCCGCGCACGCGCTGGCCGATATTCTCCCGGTCTACCGGCAGTCGCGGGCACACCTGCAGCACATTCTCGACGAGCATCACGCCGAGGGCACCGTCGTCGAGTGGTTCGATCCGCGGTATTCGGGATGCGGGCAGTGCGATGCCTGCACCGCCGAGGTGGAGCTGCATCGCGATCTGGTGCTCGTCGCCGGTATGCGCGGCAGCACCAGGGACCGCCTACTGGACGCAGGGATCTCGTCGATCGACGAGCTCGCCGAGTCGAGTACCCCGGTGGACGGCATGTCCTCCCGCACACTGGAGAACCTGCGCGCGCAGGCGGCCCTACAGGTACGCCAAGAGCGCAGCGGGGCAGCCGAATTCGAGATCTTCGACGCCGAGGCACTGGGGGTGATTCCCGAGCCCGACGACGGGGACATCTTCTTCGACTTCGAGGGAGATCCGCTGTACGCGGAATCCGGTTCGTCCGACTGGGGTCTCGAGTACCTGTTCGGCGTCTACACCGCGGACGGCGACTTCCTGCCGTTCTGGGCGCACGACCGTGCGCAGGAACGTCGTGCGCTCATCGACTTCCTCGACTATGTCGCCGCCCGCCGAGCCGAGCATCCGAAGATGCACGTGTATCACTATGCGCCGTACGAGAAGACGGCCCTGCTGCGGCTGGCCGGCCGGTACGGAGTGGGCGAGGACGCCGTCGACGATCTGCTGCGGGAGAACGTTCTCGTGGATCTCTACCCCGTCGTGCGGTCGGCTGTTCGGATCGGTGCCCGCTCGTACAGCATCAAGAAACTCGAACCGCTGTACATGCCCGCGGCCCGTGACGGAGACGTCACCGACGCGGCGGCGTCGATCGTCGAATACGCGCACTGGTGCGAACTGCGCGATCGAGGCAAGGACGCCGAGGCGGCAGCTCTGCTCGCCGACATTGCCGAGTACAACCGCACCGACTGCGAATCGACACTGCGACTGCGTGATTGGTTGCTCGATCGGGCATCGGACGCCGGGGTGGCACCGCGGCCCCCGCAGCAGCTGGACCTCGAGGACGTCGTCGACCGCACCGCGACCCCACTCGAACTCGAACTGGCCGAGCACGCCGGACTGCCGTGGGATCGCACGCCGACGCAGCACGCGCTCGGATTGTTCGCCGGTGCCATCGGATATCACCGACGAGAGAACAAGCCGTTCTGGTGGGGCCACTACGACCGCCTGACCCATCCGCTCGACGAATGGGCCGACGCCGCGGACGTTTTGAAAGTCGAGCGCGCCGAGCTGGTGCACGACTGGATGAAAACTGCACCCGGACAACGGGTGCTGCGTCGTCAGGTCAAGTTGATCGGGCACCTGAGCAACGGTGTGCTGTCCGGCTCGAAGGTGAAACTGCTGTACGAGAACCCAGCCCCGGAGGGGTTGACGAAGCAGCAACCGGCGCATCGGGCCACCACATCGGTGGAGATCGTGCAGACCGGGTACGAGGGAACCCTGGATGTAGTTGTCGTACAAGAGAATCTACGCAAGGGCGTGGAGGAGTACACCGATTTCCCGGTTGCCACCGCCCCCGAGCCGCCGCCGAACACCAAGCATCTCGAGCAGGCGATCGTCTCCGTCGCGACCGAGGTTCTCGGCGGGTTGCCGGAACTGCCGCGCACGGCCGTCGCCGATCTGCTGACGCGCTCGACGCCTCGAACCCTTTCCGGCTCCGGCCTTCCCGCGGTCCACGACAAAAACTACGCACATGCGATCACGGACGCGCTGCTCGATCTCGACAATTCGTACGTCGCGGTGCAGGGCCCGCCCGGCACCGGGAAGACCTACACGGCGGCGCGCGTCATCGAACAGCTGGTGAACACCCATCATTGGCGGATCGGAGTGGTCGGCCAGTCGCATCACGTGGTGAACAACCTGCTCGACACCATCGTCGGGGCCGGGGTCGACGCCACGAAGGTGGGCAAGAAGGCCCCGACCGCGCACACCGTCGTGGACATCACCGGATACTCGCATTTCGTCACCGAGGCAGACGAGGGCTGCGTCATCGGCGGCACCGCCTGGGATTTCTCCAACCCCAGCCGAATTCCACCCGGCTCTCTCGATCTACTCGTCGTCGACGAGGCAGGTCAGTTCTCCCTCGCCAACACCATCGCCGTCTCGGTATCGGCACGTAATCTGCTGCTTCTCGGCGACCCGGCGCAGCTCCCCCAGGTCAGTCAGGGCACCCACCCCGAGCCCGTCGACGAATCCGCTCTGGGATGGCTGACGAACGGGCATGCCACGCTGCCCGCCGACCGCGGTTACTTCCTCGCGACGACGTGGCGGATGCATCCGGATCTGTGCGCGCCGGTGTCGATGCTGTCGTACGAGGGCAAGCTCGAATCGAACAAGGATGTGACACAGTCTCGTTCGCTGTCGGATCTGGAACCGGGCCTGCATGTGGTCTACCTGGACCATCACGGCAATTCCACCGACTCGATCGAGGAAGCCGACGAGATCGTCACGCGGGTCCGGTCGTTGCTCGGTCGGCCGTGGGTGGATCCCGCACACGGCGGCGACCCGCGGCCGATGCAGCAGGCCGACTTTCTGGTGGTCGCGGCCTACAACGCACAGGTCGCCGTCATCGTCGAGCAACTCGCGGCCGCCGGACTCGACGAGGTGTCGGTGGGGACCGTCGACAAATTCCAGGGCCGTCAGGCACCGGTGGTCCTCATCTCCATGGCAGCGTCGACCATCGAGGACGTGCCCCGCGGAATGGGATTCCTGTTGTCGCGCAACAGACTCAACGTCGCCATCTCTCGCGGTCAGTGGGCAGCGATTTTGGTACGCTCGCGCGCGCTGACCCACTATCTGCCGTCGACCCCGGACGGACTCGTCACGCTCGGCACGTTCATGCGGCTGTGCGAGAACGCACGTCAGCCGAACGCCATACCCTCGCCGCGGTAGGTGGGAACGGCGTCGACCGATCCGTCGGAATGCACCAGAGACAGGGTGTCGAACCGCTCGCACAACTCCCCGGCCTTGGCGTGGCGGAACCAGATTCGATCGCCGATGCGCACCTCCTCGGCCCCGCTCACCGGGGTCTGCACCTCCCCCGCGCCCTCGTTGCGCAGCAGTTTCAGGCCCGACGCGACAACGCCCGCCGCCCTCCTGGACCAGCCGACAGGTCTGGGTGACCGCGACCAGGATGCCGGGCCCGACGCGATGTAGCCGCCGCCGAACGCGGTGGCGATCCGCGGAGTCGGCTTGCGCACCACCGGCAGTGCGAAGAACAGCGAGGGTTCGGCCGAGAATGCGCGATACCGATCGAACAGGGTCGGCGCGAACAGACCCGAGCCCGCGGTGACCTCGGTGACGGCCGGATCCGCGGCAGAGAAATCGATCGACCCGGTACCACCGCTGTTGACGATCTCGAGCGGCCCGATCGCCGCGGTCACGGCGTCCACCACTGCTGTTCTCCGCGCACCGATCTCACGAGACGACAGCGACTTCATCAGCTCGACAGCGACGTTGGCGTCGGGAACACCGGCGATCTGCGCCTCGTAGAACATCAACCCCACCACCCGGAACCCCTGCGAGCGAGCCTGACGGGCGAACTGCGCTACCTGGTCCGGATCCCGAAGCGGAGAGCGCCTGACCCCGATGTGCAGCGGCCCCACCCGCAACGATGCGTCCACGTCGATACAGATGCGGGGCTTGAGCAGGTCGCTCCGAGCAGCGTCTCGGACGAGGTCCAGTTGCGCGACGTCGTCGACCATCAACGTGATGCGCCCCGACAGCACGCGGTCGTTGACCACCTCGGCGAGCGCCGTTCGATCGATCGTCGGGTACCCCATCAGAATGTCGTCGACGCCGGCCCGCGCCAACCAGATCGCTTCGCGCAGCGAATAGGCCATCACTCCGGATACACCCTGCGCCGCGAGGACCCGATTCAACACGGCTCGGCACCGCACCGACTTGCTGGCGATCCTGATCGGTACACCGTTCGCGCGGGCACGCAGTGCTGCAGCATTGGCATCGAGAGCTGTCAGATCGACTGCTGCCGTAGGAGATTCGAGACCCTCGGTGGCTGCGGCAATGCGGGACAGCGGGGTCGTAGCGGTGGTGATGTCACCGGCGATCGAACTCATTCGGCACATTCCTTCGTCGTCGTTGCCGGGCCGACACAGTCAAACACTCCGCAGCCGAGAAGTCCCGTCGAGCGGTTTTCCACTCAGCGATCTTCTGCCTTCGCGGCGATCAACCCGGACAGGTCGTCGATCTGGGCCAACACTTCGAGATCGTCGCCGTCGACCAACCACCGCAGCACCAAACCGTCGAGAGTCGCCATCCCGAAGCGGGCGATCGACTCCACCGGTTCGAGCCACCGCGTGCCGGTGTGGTCGGAACAATTCTCGAAGAACAGCTGCGCCTCGGAATCCCGGATTCGATACTGCCCGCTGGCGATCTCGGCGGCCGTGGCCGAACCCAGTGCGCGATGCCGCAACAGATACGTCTTGATCTCGTACGCCAACAGCTGACGACCGTGCGATTTCTCAATAAGCAGCCACACCGCGCTCAGCCCGCTGTGCACCAGCTCGCGCAAACCCCGAACACCGGGTAGTTCGTGTGTTCCGACCGCGCTGTCCAACGCGGCGTGCAGTATCTCGGTGACGTCGACGATGAGGTGCTCGCCCATCGCGATCACCAGATCCTGCTTGGTCTCGAAGTGGTATTGCACGATGCCTTTGGTGACGTCGGCATATTCCGACAGCGCCCGAACGGTGAGCGACTCGATACCGACCCGCTCGGCGACGTCGATTGCCGACTGCACCAGTTGTGCGCGGCGCACGTCGGCGGGCAGCCTCGATTGCATGACCCGATACTAGGTCGCGGTCGACATCTGTGCCTTGGATTGCCCCAGGGGAGCGCGCTGCGAGATAGTGATTCGATGATCGAGCGGTCGTGGCAGAACTGGGCGGGCAATCAACATGCATTCCCGGCGCGTCGAGCCAAGCCCTCGTCGGTCGAGGAGCTGCGTGCGATTCTGCGCGATGCCGCCGAACGCTCTCTGCCGGTGCGCTGCGTCGGGGCAGGGCATTCCTTCACACCCATTGCCGTCACCGACGGTATTCAGATCGCCTTGGATGCGCTGAGCGGTATCGAATCCGTCGAACGCGCCGACGACGGATCTGCCCAGGTGACGGTGCTGGCCGGCACTCGACTCCGGGAGTTGTCGGCGCGGTTGTGGGAGCTCGGGCTGGCGATGACCAATCTGGGCGACATCGACGAGCAGTCCGTCGCCGGGGCCATCTCGACGGGCACTCACGGAACCGGTGCCGGATTCGGCGGAATCGCCACCCAGGTGCACGCGCTGGAGCTGATGACTGCGGACGGACAGTCGGTGCAGTGCTCCCGAGACGAGAACACCGAACTGTTCGACGCGGCCCGCATCGGTCTCGGCGCTCTCGGCGTCATCACGCGTGTGACGTTGAACTGCGTCGCGGCGTTCGCGCTGCAGGCCGTCGAGACGCCGTCGACGCTGACGGCGACGCTGCGTGATCTCGATGCCACCGTCGCCGGCGTCGACCATTTCGAGTTCTATTGGTTTCCGCACACCGATCGTGTGCTCACCAAACGCAACACCCGCCTGCCCGGTGACACCGATCTGCGTCCGCTGGGCAAGGTGCGCTCGTATCTCGACGACGAACTGCTGTCCAACACGGTCTTCGAGGGCCTCAACCGAGTGGTGACGCGAGTGCCTGCGTTGATTCCCAGGGTGAACGCGGTCTCGGCCCGAGCACTGTCGGCTCGCGAGTACACCGACCGCTCGTACCGGGTGTTCGCGTCGTCGCGGACGGTCAAGTTCGTCGAGATGGAATACGCCGTGCCCGTCTCCGAGATCGCCTGGGTGCTGCGCGAGGTGGATCGCTGGCTCGAGCGTTCGGCGATCTCCATCGCGTTCCCCGTCGAGGTGCGGTTCGCGGCCGCCGACGACATCTGGCTGTCCACGGCATCCGGGCGTCCGACGGCGTACATCGCCGTGCACCAGTACCACCGGCGTGATCATCGCGAGTACTTCGACGCTGTCGAAGCCATCTGCCGCAGCGTCGGGGGTCGGCCGCACTGGGGCAAACTGCACTCTCTCGGCAGCGCCGAGCTGCGTGATTCCTACGAACACTTCGACGACTTCCTGCGCATCCGAGATTCCCTGGACCCGACGCAGCTGTTCCGCAACGACTATCTGGACCACCTGCTGTCGTGAGCGGTATCTCGTACCCTGCTACGAAATACCGCGCACGACGAGTTCGCTTACATTGGACTCGGTGAGCACAGGAAAACGCGCGCTGTCCGGCATCATCGCCGCCGGAGTCGTCCTCGGCGTCGGCGAATTGATCGCCGTCCCCATCGGACCGAACTCGTCACCACTGACCGCCGTCGGCTCCTCGGCGGTCGACAACAGTCCGGCGCCGGTCCGTGAATGGGCCATCGACACGTTCGGCACCTCCGACAAGCTCGCCCTGTTCCTCGGTATGGCCGTGGTCATCGGTGCTATCGCCGCCGCGGCAGGAATCGCTCGCAAACCGATCGGGGCCACGTTGTTCGCCACCTTGGGCGTAATCGGCGTCCTCGCCGCGGTGACCCGACCCGACGCGACGGTGTTCTACGCAGTCCCGACCGTCGGCGGCGTCATCGTCGGCATCGTCGTGCTGCACGCCCTCATCGGATCCGCCACCCCGGCGACCGACGGAATGAACCGACGCAGTTTTCTGACCCTCGCCGCCGGTGCCGCAGTACTCGGAGTCGTCGCAGGGACCGCCGGACGAATGCTCACCTCGGCGCGAGCGGTCACCGCCGATCGACTCGGCTTCATGCTCCCGACCCCGACGCCACAAACGCCGATACCGGCGGGGGCGGACCTGAAGATCGACGGCCTCGCGTCGTACATCACCCCGAACGAGGACTTCTACCGCATCGACACCGCGCTGGTCGTGCCACGCGTGGCGTCCGATACGTGGTCGCTGCGGATCCACGGGATGGTGGATCGTGAGATCGAGTTGACGTTCGCCGATCTGGCGCAGCGTCAGGCAGTGGAGAAGACAGTCACGTTGACGTGCGTGTCCAACCTCGTCGGCGGCGACCTCGTCGGCAACGCAACGTGGATCGGCTACCCGCTGAAGGACATCCTCGAAGAAGCGGGCATCTCCCCCGACGCAGACATGGCTCTGTCGTCCAGCAGCGATGCCTTCACCGCGGGCACTCCCCTCGACGTGCTGCTCGACGGTCGGGACGCGCTGTTGGCCGTCGGAATGAACGGCGCGCCGCTACCCGTCGAGCACGGTTACCCGGCGCGACTGGTCGTGCCCGGACTGTACGGATACGTCTCGGCCACCAAGTGGGTCACCGACATCGAGATCACCCGATTCGACAAGGTGACGGCGTACTGGACCGACCGCGGCTGGGGCGCACTCGGTCCGATCAAGACCGCTGCCCGCATCGACACTCCGCGATCGGGCAGCTCCGTATCCGCAGGTAAGACCGTGTTCGCGGGCGTCGCCTGGGATCAGCACACCGGCATCGAGGCCGTGGAAGTGCAAGTGGACGAGGGCAATTGGGTGCCGGCAACCCTGTCGGAGGAGTACTCCAAGGACACGTGGCGGCAGTGGATGATCGAGCTCGACCTGCCGGCGGGCCAGCACGCGATCCGCGCCCGGGCCACCAACTCCGCCGGGGAGCTGCAGACCAACAAGACTGCAGACACCGTCCCCGACGGAGCAACCGGCTACCCGAAAATCTCGGTGACGGCGAACTGATTCAGGAACTCGCGAAGCTGGCGCGAACCGAGTTCTCCGCCAACTGCTTCCGTTCGTCCGCGGTGAGGCCCATGCCGGCTTCGAGGGCGGTGAAATTGTCGTCGACGTAACCGCCGAAATAAGCGGGGTCGTCGGAATTGATCGACACCGACAGACCGCGGTCGAGCATCTGCCGTAGCGGCAACTGCGCGACGTCGTCGATCACCTTGAGCCGCACGTTGGACAACGGGCAGACGGTGAGCGGAATCTGTTCCTCGACAAGTCGATTCACCAGCGCCTCGTCTTCCAGGCATCGCACGCCGTGATCGATGCGCTCGACCTTCAGCAGATCCAGTGCCTGCCAGATGTAGTCGGGCGGGCCTTCCTCACCGGCGTGGGCGACCACGTGCAGGCCCTCGGCGCGCGCCTTGGCGAACACGTCGACGAACAGCGACGGCGGGTAGCCGACCTCGGCGGAGTCGAGACCGAGGCCGATGATCGGAGCCTTCATCGCCAACAGATCGTCGAGCAATTGGTTGGCGTGCAGCACCGGCTTGTCTCGCAGGATCGACGCGATCAACCCGCTGGTCACGCCGAATTCGCGCTCGCTGGTCGCGCACGCGTCTGCCAATCCCTCGACGACAGCCTGGAGCGGTACACCGCGCTCGGTGTGCGCCTGCGGATCGAAGAAGATCTCCGCATGCGTCACCCCGGCCTGCGCGGTGCGGCGGAAGTACGCGCGCGCCAGATCGGCGAAGTCCTCGGCGGTGCGCAACACGGCCATGTTCGCGTAGTACAGATCGAGGAAGGACTGCAGGTCGGTGAACTCGTACTTCGCCTGCAGTTCGTCGATATCGTTGTACGGCAGCGTGATTGCGTTGCGCTCGGCGAGATCGAAGATCAGCGGCGGTTCGAGCGACCCTTCGATGTGCAGGTGCAGTTCGGCCAGTTGATCGTTACTCACTCATACGATTCTACTTGCCTGTGTAGGTCGCCTTACCCGGGCCGACCTCGAGGAAGCTCGTCACCGCACCGCGCAGATCCTCGGTCTCGAACAATGCGCCCGACACCTCCGACGTGATCTCGTCCGCATGCGCCACCCCGCCCGAACGCCACGCCGTTACAATCTGTTTCGTCGCCGCATGGGCGATGGTAGGGCCGTCGGCCAGTCGGTGTGTCAACGCGTGCGCCGCGGCATCGACGTCGTCGTGGATCTGGTTGACCACGCCCCACTCTTTCAACGTCTGGGCGTCGTAGAGATCTCCGGTCATGACGAATTCACGTGCCCGACCCGACCCGGCCCGCTCGGCCAGACGCTGCGGTCCGCCCATCGACGGCGTCAACCCGACGACGGTCTCGACCAGACCGAACTTCGCCTTGGGTCCGGCGAGAACGATGTCGCAGGCCAGCGAGATCTCGAACGCCGCGGTGAGCGTCAAACCGTGCGCGGCGTAGATCACCGGGCACGGCAACGCCTCGAGCGGGTGAATGATGCCGGCGAACAACCCACGCCACAGATCGGCACCCTCGGCCGCGGACAATCCCTCGAACACGTGCACGTCGACGCCCGCCGAGTTGACCTTGCCCTCGGCACGCAGCAGAACCGCACGCGGCGGGTTCGCGGCCAGATCGGCAACGTTCGCGGCCACCGCGTCGAACATTGCCTGATCGAACAGATTGAGGGGGCCGTGATCGAACGTCAGGACAGCGACCTCGGCGCCGGCCGCAGTGGTCGATCGGACGAGCGAGGTAGGTGCGTCAGCCATGCCTCGCATAGTGCCATACGCGTTCCGGGGCGTAGTTACCGACGAGTATTGTGCGCGTATCAGCCGTTACCGAGAGGAACAAGTAAGTGAAGCGCAGCCTGTTCGAGTCCGACCACGACGACTTCCGCGCATCGGTACGCGAGTTCGTCACCAGGACGATCACACCGGTCGAGGAAAAGCTGATCGAACAGCGATACATCGACCGCGAGATCTGGCTCGAAGCAGGACGCAACGGTTTCCTCGGCCTCGAGGTGCCCGAAGAATACGGCGGCAGCGGAGCCGAGGACTACCGATTCAACGCCGTCCTCGGTGAGGAACTCGCCCGCTCGAGTGCCGCGGTGGCGTCGTGCTTCGGTATCCACGTCGACATCGTCGCGCCCTACCTCGTCAAGCTCACCACCGAGGAGCAGAAGAAGCGCTGGCTGCCCGGGTTCTGCAGCGGCGAGATCCTCACCGCCATCGCCATGACGGAACCCTCCGGCGGCTCGGACCTCGCCGCGCTGAAGACCACCGCCGTCAAGGACGGCGACGACTTCATCATCAACGGCTCGAAGACGTTCATCACCAACGGCAATTCCGCCGACCTCGCCATCGTCGCCACGCGCACGACGCCCGAAAAGAAGGCCAAGGGCATCACGCTGTTCGCCGTCGAGAACGGAACCGAAGGATTCACCCGCGGCCGCAAACTCGACAAGGTCGGCCAGCCCGAATCCGACACCGCGGAACTGTTCTTCGAGAACGTGCGAGTACCCAGCGCCAACATGATCGGCGAATTCGACGGCGGCTTCATCCACATGATGCAGCTGCTCCCCCAGGAACGCATCAGCTGCTCGGTGGCCAACCTCGGACACGTACGGCCCATTCTCGAAGAGACGCTGCAGTACGCCAAGGACCGCAAGGCATTCGGTCAGCAGATCGGCTCGCTGCAGTGGAACAAGTTTCTGCTCGCCGAGCTCGTCACCAAACTCGATGTGGCACAGGCATACATCGACAACTGCATCGTCGCCCACGGCCAGGGCGAGCTGACGGCCATCGATGCAGCCAAGGCCAAGTGGTGGAGCTCGCAGGTGCAGAACGAAATCCTCGACCACTGCGTCCAGCTGCACGGCGGCTACGGCTTCATGAACGAATACCGCGCCGCGCGCGCGTGGAAAGACGCTCGCGTGACCAAGATCTGGGCCGGATCGAACGAAATCATGAAGGAACTGATCGGCCGGGATCTGGGGCTGTAGAGCGGCTTCGCCGCATGTGAGTGGAACTTCGTAGCAGGGGTCGAGGTTCCACTCACATGGGTTTCTCGAACGCGGGCCGGGCGTAGAAGCAGACCGCGATCATGCCGACCAGGAGCACGACGGCGGGGAGGATCAGCGACTGCGCCATCGCGGTGGTGAAGCCGTCACGCAGCATCTCGGGCACTCGGCCGGCGAATTCGTTTGCCCCCGAAGCCGATCCACCGGTAGGTAGTTCGGCGGCCAAGCGCGATTGAATGAGCGCGCCGATGCCCGCGCTGCCGAGCACGGACCCGATCATGCGGGTGGTGTTGTAAATTCCCGAACCTGCACCCGCCTGGCTCATCGGAAGATTGCGAGTGGCCGTCGCTGCCAACGGAGACCAGATCAACGCATTCGCCACACCCATTGCAGCGACGGGGAGCAGCAACTTCCAGATGGCCGTCGTGGGCGTCATCTCGTATGCGAACCACAGCAGCGACGCGGCGAGGATGAACAGTCCCGATCCGGCGATGTACCGCGGATGCGTCTTGTCGACGAGCTTGCCGATATTGGGTGCGAGCAGTCCGGTCAGCAGCGCCATCGGAACGAACAGCAGTGCCGACCGGGTGGGCGTCAGACCGGTGACGCTCTGCGCGTAGAACATGATCGGCAGCATCATGCCGGACATCGCGAAACCCATTGCCGCGATACCGATATTGGACAGCGAGAAGTTGCGGTCGCGGAACAGGACCAAGGGCACCAGTGGCTCGCTGGTGTTCACGGACTGCCAGTAGACGAACCCCGCGAAGACGAGCAGACCGACACCGATGAGGATCCACACGCCGGTACCCCAGTCGTACTTCTGACCTTCCTGGATACCGAAGACGATGCAGAAGAGTCCGACAGCGCTGAGCGCAACGCCCAGCAGATCGAACTTGTGATCGTGGGTCGGCAGCACCGGAACGAACTTCAGCGCCAACGCAATTGCGAGAATGCCCACCGGCACGTTGATGAAGAAGATCCATTCCCAGCCGAGCGAGTCGACCAGCACACCGCCGAGAATCGGCCCGACGAGCGTAGCGACGCCTGCGACGGCGCCCCATGCCCCCATTGCCGTTCCACGCTTCTCCGCCGGGAACACACGAGTGATCACCGCCATCGTCTGCGGGGTGATCATCGCCGCGCCGAGACCCTGAACCGCGCGCGCCGCGATGAGCATGTCGATCGATCCCGACAGTCCACACCACACCGATGCGAGAGTGAACAGCACCAGGCCGGCGATGTACAGATTCCGCGGACCGAACTTGTCACCCAATCGGCCCGTGACCAGCAGTGGAACGGCGTAGGCGAGGAGATACGCGCTGGTGACCCAGATGACGTTGTTGATGTCGGTGTTCAGCCCGGTGAGGATCGCAGGTTGCGCGACCGCGACGATCGTCGTGTCCACCAGGATCATGAAGAAGCCCAAGCACAGTGCCCACAGCGCCGGCCACGGTCTGATCTCGTGCTGCGACGGGGCAGTCTCGACGGAATTCATGTAGCGCTCCCTATCCCCGAAGTCGGGTTCGTGTGATGTGCGGAGATGTGATGCGGCCAGTCGAGCTCGCCGCTGTCGATCCGATCGAGGTAGCGCGTCAGCCACTGCACTTCTGCGCGCAGCATGTGGTGAATGTAATCGATTCCGGCCCAATAGATTTCGGATATCTGGCGATCTGCTGCGAGCTGTTGATAGCCCGACAGTTCGTCGATGTCCGCGGTCAGGTCCACGATTCGCTCCCGTAACAGGGCGGTCGCGTCGGATGCGGGTAGGTTGTGCATTTCGGACAGGCCGAGGACGAACTGCGGGTATTCCCGCACCGGGGTTCTCAGAATTTCGGTCAGCCGATCGGTCAGCACGTGCCGTCCGGCCGAGGTGATCCGATAGGTGGTGCGCTCCGGACGGTTGCCACCCCGGTCGGTTCCGACCTCGTCGACCAGTTCCTGCTCGTGCAGACGTGCGACCGCGTGATAGAGCGAACCCGGGCGAATCTTGACGATTCGATCTTCCTTGCGGGAGAGCAGCAATTGATACATCTCGTAGGGATGCATCGGGCCCTCCGAGAGCAGAGCCAGAATCGAGACGCCCAGCGGATTGACGGTTCCGGCTCGCATCGATCCCCCTGTCACCTATCCCGCACGAATTATTCCAACTGGAATATAGGGCCGGCGATAGCCTCGGAGCAACCCGGACAATGCGCCCACCAGGGGACAAAGGCGTCTTTCGACGCAGAATGGGCACCGACCGCGGTCGATGCCCTCGCCGAACAGACGAAGGCCGGATACTCGGAATTACTTCCGTGTATCCGGCCTTGTCACCGAGTTTCTGGTGCTGAAAAAGTCTAGAGTTTCAGTCCACCAGGAGAAATCGGGTTACGAAGCTTGAATCAGATGGCGCGGACGCCGGTAGCCTGGGGGCCCTTCTGACCCTGGCCCACCTCGAACTCCACGCGCTGGCCCTCGTCGAGCGACTTGAAGCCGCTACCCTGAATCTCCGAGTAATGAACGAAAACGTCCGGTCCGCCACCATCCTGCTCGATGAAGCCGAAGCCCTTTTCGCCGTTGAACCACTTCACACTGCCCTGCGTCATTCTGTAAACCTTCTGTAAGCGAGCTAGATCTTCACGTCGAAGCTCTAATCTCAAAACCGAGTCTGCCATCTATCGCCGCTGAGCGAAACACCGGGGGCAAAAAAGTTCGAAAGATTGCTTTGGGACGGTGAAACAGAAATGCCGCCACAGCTGCCGCAGCCCGTCGGTTCAAGTGCCGTCGCTACTGTCGAACCGTGGAATTGCCTGCCTACGATGCCGACCGATTCGATCCCCACCGACTCGACATCGTCCGACTCGCCTGGTGCCGACGGCTGTCGTTGGACGACCGTGCCCTCGACACCACCGCGGACCGCGTCGAACATCGGACCGACACCGAGAACATCGTCGTACTCCGACTGGCGCAGACCACTCTGATCGTCGGGCCGTCCTGGGCCGTGGACGCCGCACGCGGCATCGAGGGCCGGGCAGACGCCGGTCGGACGTGGTTGTCGACGCTGCTGGGCGATCGCGTCGAGCAGTACGAGATCGACTCCCACACGCTGGCCTACGGATCCGAGATCGGCCACACCATCGACGTCCACGATCCGCTGATCTCCCACGACGCAGAGCACGCCCGTGCTCTGGCGGAGCACTGCAGCGAGGCCGACGTGACGGAGGCATTCGGCGAGCCGGTGTCGCGGCACTGGTTCACTTTGCTCGGAGACGACCGACCCGCGGATTCGGCGCGATCCCTGGCCTCGGCCGGGTACTCGGAAGAAAATATGATCCTGGCCGACATGCGCGTTCTCACCGACCCGGAACACCGACGACACGGATACGCCGCGGTCGTCGGGCGGCTCGCGACCAACGATGCCATCGACGACGGCCTGATACCGCAGTGGCGAGCGCGACCGGAGAACACGACCGCTCGACGCCTTGCCGCCCGGCTCGACTACGTGGAGATCGGCGCCTGCCACACGGCCGTGCGTCGAACCTAGGCGCTTGAATCCGGTCCGGACTGGGTAGCGTTCGTGAGACCGACCGATGTGAGGAGTTCGATCATGGCCGAGGACGCCACCTACGTGAAGCCGGGCGAGGAATTCAAGCGCGATACCAACTACATCCCGACGCGCATCACCGCCGACGGCCGGGACGGGTATCCGGTGGAGCCCGGGCGTTACCGGTTGATCGCGGCGCGGGCCTGCCCGTGGGCCCATCGATCCATCATCGTGCGTCGACTCCTCGGGCTCGAAGATGTTCTGTCCCTTGGCATTCCGGGTCCGACCCACGACCCGCGCAGCTGGAACTTCCAGGAGGAGCCGGGCGGCGTCGACTCGGTTCTACAGATCCCTCAGCTGCAGGACGCCTACTTCGCACGGTTCCCGGACTACGAACGAGGCATCACCGTGCCGGCGATCGTCGACGTTCCCACCGGCCAGGTCGTCACCAACGACTACCCACAGATCACCCTCGACCTCAGCACCGAGTGGACGCAGTACCACCGCGAGGGCGCGCCCGATCTGTACCCGGAGGCGCTCCGCGGCGAGATCGACGAGGTGGCCGATCTGGTGTTCAAGGATGTGAACAACGGCGTCTACCGCTGCGGATTCGCCGGCTCGCAGGAGGCATACGAGAGGGCGTACGACCGCCTGTTCGCTCGCCTCGACTGGCTCGTCGAACGGCTGTCCACCCGGCGGTATCTCGTCGGCGAGCACATCACCGAGGCCGACGTGCGACTGTTCACCACCCTCGTTCGTTTCGATCCCGTCTATCACGGCCACTTCAAGTGCAACCGCAGCAAGCTCACCGAGATGCCGGTGCTGTGGAACTACGCACGCGACCTGTTCCAGACTCCCGGATTCGGTGACACCGTCGACTTCGATCACATCAAGCGGCACTACTACGAGGTGCACACCGACATCAATCCGTCGGGCATCGTGCCGAAGGGGCCCGATCTGGCCGGCTGGCTAGAACCGCACGGACGTGAATCACTCGGCGGATCGCCCTTCGGCGACGGCACCGCGCCGCAGCCGCCGAAGCCGGACGAACTGGTCCCGCCCGAGCACTGGGTGTAACAGTGACGGCTATGCCCCGGCGTAGGTACCGAAGCTCCAGTAGACCCCCTCGGCGTCGCGGCAGGTGAAGCCGCGGCTGCCGTAGTCCTCCTCGCGCAGGCCCTGCGTGACGGTGCCGCCCGCCGCGACGACGCGATCGTGGATGCCGTCGGGGTCGTCGGTGACGATGTAGATCGACCCGACACCCGGCGGCAGTTCGCCGATGGCACTCCCGTCGCGAACACTGCCCAGCATCACCCCGCCGCCGTCGGGCCAGCGCAGTTCCGCATGATCGATGCGGTCGCCTTCGCCGTGAACCGCGCACTCCTCGAATCCCAACACGTCGACGATGAATCGAATTGCGTCGCGTGCGTTGTCGTACTTCAGAGTGGGCCAAATGTGTGTGGTCATGACGCCATACCTTCCTCGTCGGCCGCGCGGATCGTCACCGGCTGCGATGCCGCTCGCCAGGGTCTCGAACACGCCCGCACCCCGACGCGGCGCGCGCCACCGGATACCACCTCGCTCGGAGGAATCTGCACGCCACCAGTCTAAATTGCCCCGAACGTGTGCAACGAGGAATTCGCGGGTAACTCCCCCGACCAGCGTCACCGACGCTCGCAACCGAAAGAGGTATCGATGGCAGGCAAGAAGGACGACGCTCAGGTCGAGATCTCGAGCGGAGGCAAGCTCGAACGGGCCCTGGTCAACATCCTGGACAACGCCAGTCGCCTACAGGGACCCGCCGTCGACAAATACGTCGCGCACGTGCGTCGAGCACACCCGTACGACACCCCGGCCCAGATCATCGAACGGCTCGAGAAGCGATTCCTGCTGGCTGTCACCGGAAGCGGATCGGCAGTGGGAGGCGCAGCGGCGGTCCCCGGAATCGGTACGGTCGCATCGCTCGCCGCCGTCGGTGCCGAGACCGCGTTCTTCATCGAGTCGTCCGCTCTGCTGACGCTGTCGGTCGCGTCCGTGCACGGCATTCCCGTCGAGAATCACCAGCAGCGACGCGCGCTGGTGCTCTCGGTGGCACTGGGCGAATCGGGCATGCAGATCGTTCAACGAACAGTGGGCAAGACAGCCAAGAGCTGGGGCCCACTCGTCACCTCGCGCATCCCGGGCGGCTCGATGGCCAGCATGAACAAATCGCTGGTGAAGAAGTTCGTCACCAAATACCTGGCCAAGCGCAGTGCACTGCTGGTCGGCAAGATGCTTCCCGCCGGAATCGGCGCGGCGATCGGCGGCGCGGGCAACCGAGTGGTCGGCAAAGGCGTCGTCAAGAACGCCCGTGACGCCTTCGGCCCGCCGCCCGCACGGTTCCCGGAAAATCGCATCATCGAACCGGACGAATGAGAATGCCCGGAATCTTCGAGAGGCTGCTGCGTTGACTTCGAACATGACTTCCACACCTGAACTCGGCAAGTACGGCGTCTGGCGACTGCACTCGGCGTTCACGCCGGAGTTGTCCCGCGCCATCGAGTCCTTCGGCTACGGGACCATCTGGCTCGGCGGATCCCCGCCCGCGGACCTGACGACCACCGAGGAGATCCTCGACGCCACGGACACCATCGTCGTCGCCACCGGCATCGTCAACATCTGGTCCGATGCAGCCGCCGACGTCGCCGCGTCGTATCACCGCATCGAGAGCAAGCACCCCGGACGGTTCGTCCTGGGCATCGGTGCCGGTCACCCCGAGGCCACCCAGGAGTATCAGAAGCCGTACGACGCATTGGTGAGCTACCTCGACGACCTCGACGAGGCCGGAGTCCCGATGGAGCGTCGGGTCCTCGCCGCGCTCGGCCCCAAGGTGCTCGCGCTGGCCGCGAGCCGTACCGCAGGCGCGCACCCCTATCTGACCACTCCCGAACACACCCGTGAAGCCCGAGAAGCAGTGGGGCCGAACAAGATTCTCGCTCCCGAGCACAAGGTGGTGCTCGAGACCGATCCGGAGAAGGCACGCGCGATCGGTCGGCCACCGGTGAACAACCCCTACCTGCATCTGCGCAACTACACCAACAATCTGAACCGGCTCGGCTACTCGGACGAGGAAATCGGCGACGGCGGCAGTGACCGACTGATCGATGCCCTCGTCGCACACGGCGATGCCGACGCCATCGCTGCTCGACTCGACGAACACCTCACCGTCGGCGCGTCGCACGTGACGCTGCACGCGCTGCCCGACGACGCCGACCCGCTCGAGACGTACCGGGAGATCGCTGCGGCGTTGCATCGCTGAAACCGGGGTCATCCCGCCCGTCGGTCCCACCCCGTAACCTCGTGTACCGGTTGCCGCCAAGCAACCGGCACACGAGGTGCACCGACGGCCAGGGGGACACCGCACAGATGACCAGCTACTCGGCTCCGGCGCTGGAAGCGCAGGCTCTGACGAAACAATTCGGTACCGTTCGCGCGGTCTCGGACCTGAGCTTCGTCGTTCCACGCGGAACCGTCACCGGCTTTCTCGGGCCGAACGGCTCCGGCAAGTCCACGACACTGCGGATGCTGCTCGGCCTCGTCGCCCCGACTTCGGGCGTCGGCCTCGTCAACGGCGTTCCGTTTCGTACGGCGACCCACCCGGCCCGTACCGTCGGGGCCGTTCTCGACTCGCTGAGTTTGCACCCCAAACGCAGCGCCGAGCACCACCTGAAGATCTACACCGCGGCGATCGGGGTACCCGACAGCCGCGCCCTCGACGTCCTGAACCTCGTAGGTCTGGGCGACGCCGCGCACCGCGCAGCAGGCGGGTTCTCTCTCGGCATGCGTCAGCGACTGACGTTGGCAACAGCTCTACTCGGCGATCCCGAGATCCTCGTACTCGACGAACCCGCGAACGGCCTCGATCCCGAGGGGATCGCCTGGCTTCGAGACTTCCTCAAAGCGTTCGCGGCATCGGGGAGAACCGTCCTGGTATCGAGCCACATCCTGCGCGAGATCGAGCAGACCGTCGACACTCTCGTCATCGTCAGCGCCGGCACCCTGATGTACCAGGGATCCATCGCTCAGCTGCGATCCACCCGCCCGAGCCGCGTGCTCGTCGCCGCGTCCGACCCGGCGAAACTGGCTCTGGCATTGGCGTCCACCGGACTCACCGACACCCAACTGCTGCCCGACGGCCGCATCGGCGTCGCGGGTGCCGACGCTGCCACCGTCACGCGCATCGCGACCGACGCTGGGGTCACGGTCTTCGGCACCACCAGCGAACACGTCGACCTCGAGCAGGTGTTTCTCTCCATGACCACCGGTCAGTACACCGCAGCACCCGTCCAACCCACTGCGTACGGACCGCCGCCGGGATACGGACCGCCGCCGGGATACGGGCCGCCGCCTGGTTACAACCAGGGGTACTCACCGCCGCCACAGAACTACGGACCACCGCAGAACTGGACCGGGGGTTCGCGATGAACGCGCTGTTGACATCAGAGATCCGCAAGGTCACCACACTGAAGTTCTGGTGGGCGCTGGCGATCGCACCGATCGTTGTCGGCGTGTTCGCGTCCGTCATCACCTCGGTGATCGCGAACCAGCTGGGCGAGTTCGAGGAAGATCTTCAGATCGCCGGCGGTGTCGCCTCCATCGGCCTGTACGTCGCCGCGGGTGCCGCCATCCTGTTCGCCGGCATCTTCGGCGCGGTCAACGCCGGTACCGAGTTTCGACACAAGACCATCACCACCAGCTTCCTGACGGCCCGCGGCAGGGACGGCGTCATTGCCGCCAAACTCATCGTCACCGCCCTGTTCGGCCTGGGGTACGGCCTCGTCGTGCTCCTGGCGAGCCTGGTGTGTCTGCTGATCTTCAGCCAACGAACAATCGTCCTCGACGGCGCTTTCATCGGCGTCGTCGCGTCGTGCTTGCTCGCCGTGGTGCTGTGGTCGCTCATCGGAGCCGGGCTGGGGTTGCTGCTCAAATCCCCGACCTGGGCCGCCATCGTGCTCGTCGCCTGGCTGCCGTTCGGTGAAGGACTGCTGTCCCTGATTCTGTTCGGAGTAGGTTTCGGACCGGTGGCAACCGCGCTGCCGTCGAACCTGACATTGCCGACGATGGCCGCGACACAATTGGACGATGCGGGCGACCTCGCGTCGTGGCCGTGGGCTCCGCTCGGACTTGCCCTGTGGGCCGTGATCCTCACCGGTGGCGGGTGGTTCCTGGCCCGTACCCGGGACATCGACTGACCACCGCATCGGCGGGGATGTTCGCCCGATCCTGCTGTCGGTAGCCGGGTCTACCGTGTGAATCGATGGCACACAGCGAATACGTGAAGGATCGGGCAGGGTCGGGCAGCAATACGGGCAGTACCCGTCTGCTGGAAACCGACCCCGGCTCGTCCGGCGTACCCACCGACTCCCGGCCGACCACGGCTTCGTCGATCACACGGCATGGCTGGATCAGACGTCTGCTCGCGCAGTGCATGTTGCACCGGCGGACGGCACTCGGCGCACTGGGCGTGACGATGATCGCCGCGCTCATCGACATCTCGTTCCCGCTGCTGACGCGCCTCGCGATCGACGACGCCAGCGCAGGCAAGAACGACGTGATCGCCGGAGTCGCGATAGCCATCGCACTGCTGGGTGCTCTCCGGTTCGCCTGCCAGTTCGGTCGGCGCATGCTCGCCGGGCGCCTGTCGATCGATGTCCAACACGATCTGCGGATGGACCTGCTGGCGTCGCTGCAGCGACTCGACGGTCGCAAGCAGGACGAAATCCGAACCGGCCAGGTCGTGTCGAGATCGATCACCGACCTGCAATTGGTGCAGGGTCTGCTCGCCATGGTGCCGCTGTCGGCCGGGGCAATTCTGCAGTTCGTCCTGGCCCTGGTCGTGATGGCCTACCTCTCACCGCTGCTCACCCTTGTCGCGGTCGTCATCGTTCCCGCGGTCAGCGTCGTCGTCTACCGGATGCGACCCACCCTCTTCGCTGCCACCTGGTCGGCACAACAGCGCGCCGCCGATCTGGCCCAGCACGTGGAGGAGACCGTCACCGGAGTCCGGGTGGTCAAGGGCTTCGGGCAGGAAGCGCGTGCGGTGGATCGCATCGAAGCTCTCGGGCGCAGGCTGTTCGCCGAACGCATGCGCTCGGCCCGCATCAATTCACGGTTCGCACCGACCATGGCAACCATTCCTCAGCTCGGACTGGTCGGCGTCATCGCTCTCGGCGGCTGGTTGGCACTGCACGGCCACATCACCATCGGCACCTTTCTCGCCTTCGCCACCTACGTGGCCACGCTGTCCGCCGTCACCCGAACCGTGTCGTCGGTGGTGATCATGGCGCAGCTCTCCCGCGCGGCCGTCGAGCGCGTCTACGAAGTGGTCGACACCGAGCCGACCGCACCGGAACCGGCGCACCCCATCGCACTGCCCGACGGCCCCCTCGGCGTCCACCTCACCGGCGTCACGTTCGGATTCGAGGCAGAGCGCACCGTCCTCGACGGCCTCGACCTGAGCATCGCCCCCGGCGAGACGGTGGCCGTCGTGGGACACGCGGGCTCGGGAAAGACCGCGCTCTCCCTGCTGCTCCCCCGCTTCTATCGCCCTGCTCGCGGCCGGATCGCGGTGACCTCCGGCGACACGTCCATCGACATCGACGACCTGGATTCCGCGTCACTGCGCGAAGTGGTGTCGTTGGTCTTCGACGAGCCGTTTCTGTTCTCCGACACCATCGCCGCCAACATCGCGCTCGGCAGGCCCGAGGCAAGCGCGGAGGAGATCGAACACGCGGCTCGGCTGGCTCAGGCCTCGACCTTCATCGACGCTCTGCCCGAGGGTTACGACAGTCTCGTCGGCGAACGCGGCCTCACCCTCTCGGGCGGGCAACGCCAACGCATCGCCCTGGCTCGCGCCCTGTTGGTCGAGCCGCGGATTCTCGTCCTCGACGACGCCACCTCCGCCGTCGACGCCGAGACCGAGGCCGCCATCTTCGACGCACTGCGCGGCGTGCGTACCCGGGCGACCCTCGTCCTCGCACACCGCCGATCGACACTGACGTTGGCCGACCGAGTAGCCGTCCTCGACGGTGGACGCATCATCGACACCGGCACAGTCGACGAACTCGACGAGCGCTGCCCACTGTTCCGCGCTCTCCTCGCCGGCGGAGACGAGAACGAACACAGCGACGCCGCACCAGAAGCGCGCACGGAACCGTCGGCGGCGATGCTCTGGCCGGACGATGCTCTGGAAGCCGCATCGAACCCCGGTGCCGCGATGCCGCCCGCAGGTGCCGGAGGCGGAGGCACACACGGCGCAGCGATGGCCGGCGCATTCGGCTCGTTGGCACCGACGCAGGCCATCTCCGACGCGGTGGCAGCCCTACCGCCGGCAACGGAGGAACCAGGCGGATCGGGACAACAGTTGCGTCGACCCGACCCGGAATTCCGGCTCTCACGACTGCTGAGTCCTGTCCGGCTGCTGCTGGCAGGTGTCGTGGTGCTGCTGGCGCTGGACTCGATCGCCTCGATCGCCTTTCCCTCACTCGTCCGGTACGCGGTGGACAGCGGCGTGGCCCGCGGGGACTCCGACACCCTGTGGATCGCAACGTCGATAGGCGTCGCCCTGGCTGCTGCCAGCTGGTTCGTGGTCTGCGCGACGACCGTGCTCACCGCACGAGCCGGCGAGCGGGTGCTGTTCGGATTGCGAGTACGCAGCTACGCGCACATTCAGAGACTCGGGCTGGACTACTACGAGCGCGAGCTGTCCGGGCGCATCATGACGCGAATGACCACCGACGTCGATGCGCTGTCGTCGTTCATCCAGACCGGCGCGTCCACGGCCGTGGTCAGCGTGCTGACCGTCGTCGGCATCGCGATCGCACTGCTCGTCACGGATACGACGCTCGGGCTGGTCGCCCTGGCTGTCGTGCCGCCGCTCGCCGTCGCAACCGTCGTCTTCAGACGCATCTCCTCGGCTGCGTACTCGACCTCGCGCGAACGCATCTCCATCGTCAACGCCGATTTCCAGGAGAACGTCACCGGACTGCGCGCAGCGCAGGCATACCGACGTGAGGAGTACGCAGCCTCTCGCTTCGCCGAACGCAGCAACCGCTACCGAGCGAGCCGGATGCGATCGCAGACCGCGATCTCGGTGTTCTTCCCGTTCATCACGCTGCTCTCGGATGTCGCGCTGGCCGTCGTCGTCTTCGTCGGTGCGCATCAGATCGCCACGGGCACCGCCACCGCGGGCACCCTGGTGGCGTTCGTGTTGTACCTCGGACTCCTCTTCGGCCCGATCCAGCAACTCTCGCAAGTATTCGACGGCTACCAGCAGGCCCGCGTCGGCGTCGGGCGAATCGGAGACCTCCTACGCACGACGAGTTCGATCGAAACAGCGACAGCGACCGGGTCCGGTGCAGTCGTCGGCGATCGCCTGAACGCCGACATCGACCTCGTCGACGTGAGCTTTCGGTATGCCGGAGCTCACTCCGACGCACTCAGTGAGGTATCTCTCAGCATCCCGGCAGGCACCACCGTCGCATTGGTCGGTCGCACCGGAGCAGGCAAATCCACCGTCGTGAAGCTGCTCGCTCGGTTCTACGACCCGACCTCGGGATCGGTACGCGTGGGTGGCCACGACCTCCGCGACTACCGGTTGTCCGACTACCGCCACCGGCTGGGCGTCGTACCGCAGGAAGCCCACCTGTTCACCGGAACCATCGCGTCGAACATCGCGTACGGCAGGCCCGACGCCAGCAGGGCCGACATCGAGAACGCGGCACGCTCGGTCGGGGCCCTCGACACCATCGCTGCACTTCGCGGCGGTATGCAGCAACCTGTCGGCGAACGCGGCCAAGGGTTGTCGGCCGGCCAACGACAGCTCATTGCGCTGGCCCGCGCCGAACTGGTGGATCCCGATCTACTCCTGCTCGACGAAGCGACCGCGACCCTCGATCCGGCCACCGAACGCAAGGTCCTCGAAGCCAGCAACGCCGTTGCGCGGACCCGCACCGCTGTGGTCGTCGCGCACCGATTGGCCACCGCCGCACGAGCGGATTTGATCGTGGTCGTCGACGGTGGTCGTATCGTGGAAGTCGGACGACATTCCGAACTTCGCAAACGGGACGGCTTCTACGCCACATTGTGGGCTGCAGCCGAAACGAACCGGGGGAATAATTCGATAGTCAACGGGGTCATCGACAACGAGGCCGATGGTTACCGGTGAGTACATATCACAGCTACGTCCCGGACGCACGCGATCTCGACCGGAGGTCTAGCCTGGAGTCGTACGCGCGCTGATCGGGAACGAAGACAGAAACGAGGCGAACTACTGCCGTGAGCAGCAGCTCTACTACCCAATTCGGACAAAATCAATGGCTGGTCGACGAGATGTACCAGCGGTTCAAGCAGGACCCGTCCTCCGTCGACGCGAGCTGGCACGAGTTCCTCACCGATTACGACCCCGAAGCCGTGATCGACGAGAACCCCATCTCCAACGGTAAGTCCGGTTCCAACGGCTCGGCCTCGAACGGCAGCTCGGCCAAGTCCGCTCCTCCCGCAGCACCCGCGCCTCCTGCGAAGCCCGCCGCCTCGGCCGCGAAGACCGAAGCCCCGAAGACCGAAGCTCCCAAGAAGACCGAAGCCCCCGCGAAGGCCGCAGCTCCCAAGGCTGCTGAATCCAAGCCTGCTCCGGCGAAGTCGGCCCCGGCCAAGCCGGCCGAGAAGAAGGCAGCCCCGGCCAAGCCCGCCGCTGCCGAATTCGGTGAAGAGTCGAGCAAGATTCTGCGCGGCGCAGCTGCAGCGGTTGCCAAGAACATGTCCGCTTCGCTGCAGATTCCGACAGCTACCAGCGTGCGAGCCATCCCGGCCAAGCTCATGGTCGACAATCGCCTCGTCATCAACAACCACCTCGCGCGTACCCGCGGCGGCAAGATCTCGTTCACGCACCTGCTCGGCTACGCCATCGTGCAGGCCGTCAAGGCGTTCCCGAACATGAACCGCCACTTCGCCGAGGTCGACGGCAAGCCCAATGCCGTCACTCCGGCGTCGATCAACCTCGGTCTGGCGATCGACCTTCCCGGCAAGGACGGCAACCGTTCCCTCGTCGTCGCGGCCATCAAGAACACGCAGGACTTCACGTTCACGCAGTTCTACAACGCGTACGAGGACATCGTCCGGCGTGCCCGCGACGGCAAGCTCACCGGCGAGGACTTCCAGGGCGTCACGATCTCGCTGACCAACCCCGGCGGAATCGGCACCGTCCACTCCGTCCCGCGCCTGATGAACGGCCAGGGTGCCATCATCGGTGCCGGTGCCATGGAGTACCCGGCGGAATTCCAGGGTGCCAGCGACGAGCGTCTCGCCGAGTTCGGCGTCGGCAAGCTCATGACGCTGACCTCGACGTACGACCACCGCATCATTCAGGGTGCGGAGTCGGGCGACTTCCTCAAGACGATCCACAATCTGCTGATCAGCGACGAGTTCTACGACGAGCTGTTCCATTCGCTCAAGATCCCGTACGAGCCGATCCGCTGGCGCAAGGATCTGCCCGAGGGCACCGTCGACAAGAACACCCGCGTGCTCGAGCTCATCGCGGCGTACCGCAACCGCGGTCACCTGATGGCCGACACCGACCCGTTGCAGTTCACCAAGGACAAGTTCCGGATGCATCCGGACCTCGACGTGATCAGCCACGACCTGACGCTGTGGGACCTCGACCGCGAGTTCAAGGTCGGCGGATTCCACGGCAAGGACAAGATGAAGCTGCGCGACGTGCTCAGCGTCCTGCGCGACTCGTACTGCCGCCACGTCGGCGTCGAGTACACCCACATCCTCGAGACCGAGCAGGTCTCGTGGCTGCAGGAACGCGTCGAAGCCAAGCACGTCAAACCGACTGTGGCGCAACAGAAGTACATCCTCAGCAAGCTCAACGCAGCCGAGGCCTTCGAGACGTTCCTGCAGACCAAGTACGTCGGACAGAAGCGCTTCTCGCTCGAAGGTGCCGAGTCGGTCATCCCGATGATGGACTCCGTCATCGACCAGAGCGCCGAGTACGCCCTCGACGAGGTCGTCATCGGCATGCCGCACCGCGGCCGCCTGAACGTGCTGGCCAACATCGTCGGCAAGCCGTACTCGAAGATCTTCACCGAGTTCGAGGGCAACATGAACCCGGCTGCCGCACACGGCTCCGGTGACGTGAAGTACCACCTCGGTGCCGAGGGCACGTACATCCAGATGTTTGGCGACAACGACATCAAGGTCTCGCTCACGGCGAACCCGTCGCACCTCGAAGCCGTCGACCCCGTTCTCGAAGGCCTCGTCCGGGCCAAGCAGGACCTCCTGGACAAGGGCACCGGCCAGGGCGGTTACTCCGTGCTGCCGCTGATGCTGCACGGCGACGCGGCCTTCGCAGGCCAGGGCGTCGTCGCGGAAACGCTGAACCTGTCCGATCTGCGTGGCTACCGCACCGGCGGAACCGTGCACATCGTCGTCAACAACCAGGTCGGCTTCACCACCTCGCCGGAGTTCTCGCGCTCGTCCGAGTACTGCACCGACGTGGCCAAGATGATCGCCGCGCCGATCTTCCACGTCAACGGCGACGACCCCGAGGCATGTGCCTGGGTGGCTCAGCTGGCAGTGGACTTCCGTCAGAAGTTCCACAAGGACGTCGTCATCGACATGATCTGCTACCGCCGTCGCGGACACAACGAGGGCGACGACCCCTCGATGACCCAGCCGGCGATGTACGACGTGATCGACACCAAGCGCAGCGTCCGCAAGAGCTACACCGAATCACTCATCGGCCGTGGCGACATCTCGCTCAAGGAAGCCGAGGACGCGCTCCGCGACTACCAGGGTCAGCTCGAACGCGTCTTCAACGAGGTACGCGAACTCGAGAAGTACACCCCGGAGCCCAGCGAATCGGTCGAACTCGACCAGCAGTTGCCGACCAAGCTCACCACCGCCGTCGACAAGGCCGTCCTGCACCGCATCGGTGATGCGCACCTCGACATTCCCGAGGGATTCAACGTGCACCCCCGCGTCAAGCCGGTGCTCGAGAAGCGTCGGGAAATGGCGTACGAGGGCAAGGTCGACTGGGCCTTCGGCGAACTGCTCGCACTCGGCTCGCTCGTGGACGAGGGACGCAACATTCGTTTCTCGGGCCAGGACACCCGCCGCGGCACGTTCACGCAGCGGCACTCGGTGATCATCGACCGCAAGACCGGTTCCGAGTACACGCCGCTGCAGAACATCGGCAGCGACAATCCCGGCAAGTTCATGGTCTACGACTCCGCACTGAGCGAGTTCGCGGCCGTCGGCTTCGAGTACGGCTACTCCGTGGGCAACCCGGACGCACTGGTGATGTGGGAAGCGCAGTTCGGTGACTTCGTCAACGGTGCCCAGTCCATCATCGACGAGTTCATCTCGTCCGGTGAAGCCAAGTGGGGACAGCTCTCCGACGTCGTGCTGCTGCTCCCGCACGGCCACGAGGGTCAGGGTCCGGACCACACGTCCGGACGCATCGAACGCTTCCTGACGCTGTGCGCCGAAGGATCGATGACCGTCGCACTCCCCTCGACCCCCGCGAACTACTTCCACCTGCTGCGCAGGCACGCGCGTGACGGAATCCGTCGCCCGCTGATCGTCTTCACCCCGAAGTCGATGCTGCGCAACAAGGCAGCAGTGAGCAACATCGAGGACTTCACCGACGGCAAGTTCCACTCGGTGTTCGACGAGCCCACCTACGACACCGGCACCGGCGACCGCAGCAAGGTCAAGCGGGTGCTGATGGTCAGCGGCAAGCTCTACTACGAACTGCTCGCTCGCAAGCAGAAGGACAACCGCGACGACGTCGCCATCGTCCGCATCGAGCAGCTCTACCCCGTGCCGACGCGTCGGATCCGGGAAGCACTCGAGAGCTACCCGAACGCAACGGAATTCCGCTGGGTTCAGGAAGAGCCTGCGAACCAGGGTGCCTGGCCGTTCTTCGGTCTCGCACTGCCCGAACTCATGCCCGAAAAGCTGGTCGGCATCAAGCGCATCTCCCGTCGCGCCATGTCCGCACCGTCCTCGGGATCGAGCAAGGTGCACGCCGTCGAGCAACTCGAAATCATCGACGAGGCCTTCAACAAGGTCGGCGAAGACTAGATCTCCGACAGCGACAAGCGGCCCACTCCTTCGGGGGTGGGCCGCTTTCGTCGTTTCTGTGCGCACCCGGGTTGGGATCAATGTGGGATTCAGTCGGTCAGACTGCAACAGAGCCGCATTCATTCGGCTGTGGCCTCGGCCGCACTTCGGATGAATGCGGGATTCAGTCGGTCAGACTGCAACAAAGGGACATTGATCCCAACCGGGGAGGACCTGCAACCGGGGAGGACCTGCAACCGGGGAGGACCTGCAACCGGGGAGGACCTGCAACCGGGGAGGACGTCGAACCGGGGGGACGCACACTGGGGCGGGGCTCAGGCGTCGGCGTCGGCTCCCAGCAGTGCGGAGATCATGCCAGGAGCCAGGGCGACAGCAGGCAGGGCGTTGACGTTCAGGTCGATCAACTCGTCGCGGGTGATCTGTGGATTTCTGAGCCAGGTGATGGTGGCTTCTTCGACGAAGGCGATCCACCCGCGGACGGCGAGGTCGATGGTGGGGGTGACATCGACGTCGAGTTGAGCGAGTTGGACGAGAGTGCGATCGGCCATGGTGGTGCGGGTCTGCTCGAACACCTCGCGCATCTGGGGGTCTCCGCTTGCCGTGCCGCGGAGCAGGGAGATGAAGGTGTCGCGTTTCTCGCTGACGTAGTCGACGTAGTTGGCGATGGAGTCGCGCAGAATCTCGAAGGGTTCGAGGTCGGGGTCGGGTGCGGTCCGTTCGATCATCGACCGCGACGCCTCGCGGACTATTTCGAGGTGAAAGTCCTGCTTGGACGCGAAGTAGTGGAACAGTAGACCTCGGGAGACTCCGGCCTGATCGGCGATGTCCTCGACGGAGATCTGTTCGAGTGGCCGATCGGCGAGCATCTCGGTGCCGAGCTCGATCAGCTGCGCTCGTCGTTGCTGCGGACTGAGTCTGGTCCTTTTCGTCGTCGATACTCCAGCGCGGTTCACATCCGCCATGCAATCATCCTATTGAATAGTAGTCAATAACTATTGACTCACACTCAGTAAGCTTCTAGTCTGCTCTACATGAGTCTTCCCGTAACAGATACTTCGGACCGCGCAACGTCGCCGCGTCACGTCGATACGCTGATCATCGGCAGTGGTTTCGCCGGGCTCGGAGCAGCGATCAAGCTGACCAAGGCAGGCAAGAAGAATTTCGTCGTCGTCGAACGCGGCCACGATGTGGGCGGTACCTGGCGCGACAACACCTACCCCGGTGCAGCCTGCGACGTGCCCTCGCATCTGTACTCGTACTCGTTCGCGCTGAACCCGGAGTGGACTCGTTCGTTCTCCACCCAGCCCGAGATCCAGAAGTACATCGCCGGAGTTGCGCGCAAGTACGGCGTCATGGACAAGCACGTCTTCGGCACGGACGTGACGTCGGCGCGATGGAACGCCTCCACCAGCCGCTGGGACGTCGAGACGACCACCGACAACTACACCGCCAAGATCGTCGTCTCGGCCGTCGGCGCACTGTGTGAGCCGAACCTGCCCGATATCAAGGGAATTCACGATTTCGAGGGCGACGTCTTCCACTCCGCTCAGTGGAACCACGACGTCTCGCTCGCCGGTAAGCGCGTCGCCGTCATCGGGACCGGCGCGTCGGCGATCCAGATCGTTCCCGCCATTGCAGGCCAGGTCGAGCACCTCGACGTCTACCAGCGCACCGCGCCGTGGATCCTCCCTCGCGCCGATCGCCCGTACACCAAGCTCGAGCGCTTCGCCTTCAAGCATGTGCCCGGCTTCCAGCGCCTCGCCCGCGCCGGCATCTACGCGATGCGTGAGACCCAGGTCGTCGGGCTGGCGAAGAACCCCGCGTTCATGAAGCCGCTGCAGTGGGCGTCGGAGAATCATCTGCGCACGCAGATCAAGGACAAGGCGCTGCGCGCGAAGGTGACTCCGAACTTCCGCATCGGCTGCAAGCGCATGTTGATCTCCAACGCGTACTACCCCGCTCTCGCGCAGAGCAACGTCGACCTCGTGACCGACGGCATCGCCGAGATCCGGAAGGGATCGATCGTCACCAAGGACGGCACCGAGCGCCCGATCGACGCACTCGTCGTCGCCACCGGCTTCCACGTCACCGATTCGCCTGCATACCAAGCCATCGTCGGCAAGGACGGCCGGACGCTGGCGCAGACGTTCGACGACGGCGGACAGCAGGGCTACAAGGGCGCCGCGGTGGCGAACTTCCCGAACATGTTCTTCCTCGTCGGCCCCAACACAGGCCTCGGGCACACCTCGATGGTCTTCATGATCGAGTCGCAGATCAACTACCTGGTCGACGCCTTGAACACCATCGACAAGCACGACATCGGGACCATCGAAGTGCGCAAGGACGTGCAGGACGAGTACAACGTGACTCTGCAGGACCAGCTCGCCAAGAGCGTCTGGATGAACGGTGGCTGCGCCAGCTGGTATCTGGACAAGCACGGAAACAACACCACCCTGTGGCCCGGGTTCACGTTCGAGTTCCGTCGTCAGACCAAGCATTTCGATCTCGATGCGTACCGTAGCGTCGCAACCGCAGATCTGACCTCCGCGTCGGCGAGCACGGCCGCCGGCAACAACACAGACAAGGTGTCCGCACGATGAGCACATTCACAGGCAAGGTGGCCGTCGTCACCGGCGCGGGTTCGGGAATCGGCCGGGCCCTGGCCCTCGAGCTGGCCGGACGCGGAGCCAAGCTCGCACTGTCCGACGTCGACACCGCCGGACTCGACGAGACGGTGCGCCGCGTCGAGGCACTCGGAGCCGAGGTGAAGTCCGATTTCCTCGACGTCTCGCAGCGCGAGACCGTGCTGGACTACGCCGAGGCCGTCGTCGCGCATTTCGGCAAGGTCAACCAGATCTACAACAACGCGGGCATCGCATACCACGGTGACGTGGAGAAGTCCTCGTTCAAGGACATCGAGCGCATCGTCGACGTCGATTTCTGGGGCGTCGTCAACGGCACCAAGGCATTTCTGCCGCACATCAAGGCCTCCGGCGACGGCCACATCGTCAACATCTCCAGCCTGTTCGGCCTGTTGGCGATGCCGTCCCAGTCCGCGTACAACGCTGCGAAGTTCGCCGTCCGCGGATTCAGCGAGTCGCTGCGCATGGAGATGTTGATCGCGAAGGCTCCGGTGAAGGTGACCGTGGTGCACCCCGGCGGCATCAAGACTGCCATCGCCCGCAACGCCACCGTCGCCGAGAATTTCGACCAGGCCGACGTGGCGAAGTTCTTCGACAGCAAGTTGGCGAAGACCACCCCGATCGACGCGGCCAAGACCATTCTCAAGGGCGTCGAGAAGGGCCGGGGTCGCGTGCTCATCGGTTCCGACGCCATCGCGCTCGATCTGCTGCAACGCATCACCGGCTCGCGGTACCAGGGCCTGATCGCTGCGGTGTCCAATCGGGCCATGCCACGGTCGAAGAAGTAGGCGGGCCGCGTCGTGAAAGCCTTCTACGTTCCACTGCCGATCGTTGCGGCGGCGCTCAAGCCCTTCTATCGCCTCGCGCTGAATCCGCGTCTGTCCTTCCGGGCGCAGCGGGCGGTCCTCGAGGCCGCGGCTCCCGTGCAGACGCTCCCGCACGGGACCGTCGCGCAGAAGCTGACGCTCGCGGGCAGGCGAGCCGAGCGCATCACCGTCGGAGCCACCGAACGCGACACCGCCATCCTGTACCTCCACGGGGGCGCGTTCACGATCGGTTCGATCAACACCCACCGATCGCTCGCCGCCCATCTGGCCCGAGAGTCGGCCAGCGCCGTGTACGTACTCGACTACCGACTGGCCCCGGAGAACCCGTACCCGGCCGCGCTCGACGACGCCGTGGCGGCGTTCCGAGAACTGGTGCGTTCGCACGGCTTCACCCCGGATCGCATCGCCATCGCCGGTGATTCGGCAGGCGGCGGGTTGACCGTCGCGACGGCGAGGCGGCTGGTGGACGACGGCGCGAGGCCGGCAGCACTCGGATTGATCTCACCGTGGGTCGATCCGGGCGCACGCGACGCGGTCAAGCCGCGCGACCTGGTGGTCAACACCGGGTGGTCGAACTCCTCGGCCGACGCATATCTCGGGGCGGGCGACCCGCTGGATCAGGGCTTCGCGCCGCTCCAGGGCAACCTCGACGAGCTGCCTCCGGTCGTCATGCACGTCGGGACGGACGAGGTGCTCTATCCGCAGATCACCGCGTTCGCGGACAAGCTGCGCCTGTCCGGCGTCGAACTCGAGTACATCGAGTACAAGAAGCTCTGGCACGTGGCGCATCTGCAGGCGTCGATCCTGCGTGAGGCGGCCGAGGCCGTCCAGCATATGGGTGCGTACCTGGGCCGCAAGCTCAGAGCAGAGCAGAAGTCCGACGTGTCAGAGGCTGTGCTCGCCGAGCCAGCGGCCGGCGACATCGCCTGACGCAGCACCGCCGCGGACCTCGCCGATCATGTCGGCGAGGTCCGCTGTCGTCAGCTCCCCCGCCACCACCGAGAACGACTTCACCGCACTCTCGTCCAGCACACCGGTGCGGTACAGCGGAACGACGTTCTGCGCTGGATACACATGATCGTCGTCGGGCAGAGTCGTCAAATCCTTGGCCAGCGGACCGAACGACGCCGTCCGAATCGCGAGAGCATCCACCACACCGGAATTCAGGTCGTCGACGGCGAACTGCGCATCCGGGTAGACCATGAACTCGGAGAAACGGGCCCCGGTGAAGCTGGGACTGCCCACACCCTCCATCCTCACGTCCATCGGATCGACCTCCCCCTCGACCGTCCCGACGGTTACGTCGTCCCGACGAAGAAATTCGGCGACGTTCGGCTCCTCGTCCGAGATCGCGTCTGGAGCGACCGCAAGGGCCAATCGATCCTCGGCGGTTGCGTAGTCTCCCACCGACAGTCCGGCGGGCAGCGATCGGTTCAGTTCGGTGTACACGTCCTCTGCTTCGGTTGCCCCGGCCAGGGTGTCGAAGGTGCGCAACAGGTCCCCGGTCAGGTCGGGGATCATCGATACCTCGCCGCGGTCCAGCGCCGCGAGGTACGCCGTCCGATCCCCCAGGTTCTCGGCGACGGAGACCTCGGCTCCCGTCGACCGGAGTCCTCCTGCGTAGATCTGTGCGAGCAACCGGGAGAGGTCGGAATTCCCGGCTCCGACGACGACGGGCACGTGCCCGGGTTCGGCCCGGTCGGCCGCACTGCACCCACCGACGGAACCTGCAATAGTGACCGCGAGGGCCGCTGCCAGAATCGACGAACGCACTCTCATTTTCTCCTGTTCACTGCCCGTGGGGTTTACCGATCCCGACCGCGGGGCACAGATGCGAACGAGAGGGTAGTCGAACCAACCTTATGGGCACGGCGACGTCGACTACCATCCCGAGCAGCCCGAGTCCTGGTTCGGCGGTGTCCCCGGTGATCGGGCGGCACCCGTCGGAGTTGGGGCTTCGTCTGTGCCCGAACCGATGGAAGGACACCATGACCACCTCCCGAATCACGCGCGCGTTCTCCGCCCCGAAGGCAGTGGCGGCCGTTGCCGCGCTCGCCCTGTCGGTCACCGCACTGACCGCCTGCGGCGGAAATTCGGATCCGCTCTTGAGCGGAGGCGGCGAGAGCAACGACGACACGAACTCGATCATCGTCGGCTCGGCCAACTTCCCGGAGTCCGAGACCGTCGCGAACATCTACGCAGAAGCATTGCGCGCCAACGGTTTCGAGGTGAGCACCAAGCTCAACATCGGTAGCCGCGAGGCGTACATTCCCGCCGTCCGCGACGGCTCGATCGACCTGATTCCCGACTACACGGGCAACCTGCTCCAGTACTTGGACGAATCTGCCACGGCCACCTCGTCCGAGGACGTGCTGGCGGCACTGCCCGGCGCACTCGGCGACGACCTCTCGGTGACGGCCCAGGCACCCGGCGAGGACAAGGATGCCGTCGTCGTCACCCGCGCGACCGCAACCGAGCGCAATCTCAAGACCGTCGGCGATCTCGCACCGTTCTCTTCGGAGGTGACGTTCGCGGGCACGCCGGAATTCCAGGAGCGCGTCGGCGGACTGCCGGGCCTGAAAGCGAAGTACGGCCTGGACATCTCCCCCGGTAACTACGTGCCCATCTCCGACGGCGGCGGACCGGCCACGGTCGAGGCACTCGTGTCGGGCCAGGTCGTCGCGGCGGACATCTTCACCACCTCGCCTGCCATCGCGCAGAACGATCTCGTGGTTCTCGAAGACCCGGAGAACAATTTCGCCGCTCAGAACGTCATCCCGGTGCTGCGGACGTCCAAGCAGTCCGACAAGCTCACTCAGGTTCTCGACGCCGTCTCGGCGCAGATCACCACCGAAGAGCTCATCGCACTGAACACGTCGGTGTCCGGCGACCAGAAGGTCGAACCGGCTGCGGCGGCAACGGCGTGGGTCAAGGACAAGGGTCTGGACCAGCCGGTCAGCTGATGATCACCTTCGAGAACATCACCAAGACGTACCCGGACGGCACCACGGCAGTCGACTCGTTGGACCTGGTGATCCAGCCACACTCGTTCACCGTGTTCGTGGGGCCGTCCGGCTGCGGCAAGACGACGTCGATGCGGATGATCAACCGGATGATCGCGCCCACCTCGGGTGTCATCACGGTCGACGGCCGCAACATCGCCGACACCGACGCGGTGAAGCTGCGCCGGGGAATCGGTTACGTCATCCAGAGTGCCGGGCTGCTGCCCCACCGTTCCGTCGTCGACAATGTCGCGACGGTTCCGGTGTTGAGCGGTCAGTCCCGGCGCGCGGCCCGCAAGGCGGCGCTCGAGGTACTGGAACGAGTGGGCCTGGATCCCGCTCTCGCGTCCCGCTACCCGGCGCAACTGTCCGGCGGTCAGCAACAGCGCGTCGGTGTGGCCCGCGCGCTCGCCGCGGACCCACCGATTCTGTTGATGGACGAGCCCTTCAGTGCTGTCGACCCAGTGGTGCGTGAGGATCTGCAGACCGAGATGCTCAGGCTGCAGGCCGATCTGAAGAAGACGATCGTGTTCGTCACGCACGACATCGACGAGGCCGTGCGGCTGGGCGACCACATCGCAGTCTTCGGACCGCAGGGTCGTCTGCAGCAATACGACAAGCCCGAGACCGTGCTCGCGGCACCGGCGACGTCGTTCGTGGCGTCGTTCGTCGGCCGCGACCGCGGCTACCGAGGCCTGTCTTTCCGCTCCGCGCAGTCGGTGACGATGCATCCGATCCATACCGCGACCGAGGACGAGATGAGCACCCTGCGACTCGACCAAGGGCAGTGGGTTCTGGTCGTGGACTCCCAGCGTCGTCCGCTCGGCTGGATCGACGCCACCGGCGTCGAGAAGGTACGCGGCGGCGGCAGCCTGGACGAGAGCACCGCGGCCGGTGGGTCGCTGTTCCTCGAGGGCGGCGATCTACGGCAGGCGCTCGACTCGGCGATCTCGTCTCCGTCGGGAATCGGCGTCGCCGTCGATTCGACCGGTGCCGCCGTGGGCAGCGTCGACGGTGCGGAGATTCTCGAAAACCTGGCCGTACAGCGCAAGTCGGAGGACGAGGAGCGCAATCGCCACCACTTCGGCGCGGCCGGGAACGACGCACAGTGACCTGGCTGTTCGACAACTTCGGCGTCGTACTGGGGTACACGAAGACACATCTGTATCTTTCGCTCGTGCCTCTACTCATCGGCCTGCTCATCGCCGTTCCGGTCGGCACTCTGATTCGCAACACGCGGTGGGTCCGCCGAATCACGTTGACGGTGGCCAGCATTGCGTTCACGTTGCCGTCCCTGGCACTGTTCGTCACCATTCCTGCGGTCGTGGGACTGCCTGTGCTCGATCCGCTGAACGTGGTGATCGCACTGACGGTGTACTCCACGGCCCTGCTCGTTCGCGCGGTTCCGGAGGCACTCGATTCGGTTCCGTTCGCCGTCGTCGATTCGGCTCAGGCCATGGGCTTTTCGTCGTTACGCCGGGCGGTGACCGTCGAGCTACCCCTGTCCTTGCCGGTGCTCATCGCCAATATTCGAGTTGTCACGGTCACCAACATCTCGTTGGTCTCGGTGGGTTCGGTGATCGGTATCGGTGGTCTCGGCCAGCTGTTCACCCAGGGCTACCAACGTGACTATCCCGATCAGATCTTCGCCGGCATCATCTCGATCGTGTTCTTGGCGTTGATCTTCGACGCCGCCCTGTACCTGGTGGGCCGTCGACTCACGCCCTGGACCCGGCAGGGCAGCTCGTCGACGAGGAAGGCGCGCGCATGAATCTGTTCTCCGAAGCGTTCTCGTACATCCTCGACGGTGCCAACTGGGCCGGGCCGACGGGAATCGGTGCTCGACTGCTCGAGCACATGTGGTATTCGCTGTTGGCCGTTGTGCTTTCGGCCGCTGTCGCGATTCCCATCGGACTGATCATCGGTCACCTGCGCCGCGGCGAAGCGGTGGTCGTCGGACTGGTCAACGCTCTGCGCTCACTGCCGACTCTGGGTGTGTTGGTGTTCCTGGTCCTGGTGATCGGGTTGGGTCTGATCCCGCCGATCATCGCGCTGGTCCTGCTCGGGATACCACCGCTGCTGGCGGGCACCTACTCGGGAATAGCCAACGTCGATGCTCACGTGGTCGACGCCGCCCGGGCAATGGGAATGACCGAATCACAGGTGCTGCTGCGGGTAGAGATCCCCAATGCACTGCCACTGATCCTCGGCGGACTACGGAACACCACCCTGCAGATCATCGCGACCGCGACCGTTGCGGCGTACGTCAACCTGGGCGGGCTGGGTCGCTACATCTTCGACGGTCTCGCGCTCTACGACTACGGCCGGGTTCTGGTCGGGGCGATCCTCGTCGCGCTGCTCACACTCGTCGTCGACGGCCTTCTCGCCCTAGCGGTGTGGACGTCGGTGCCGGGAACCGGTCGCCTCCGGCGCATGCCGACCGGACTGGCAAAAATCTGACGACGACTCACGCAAACTAAAAGCACCCCGAACCACCGGCCCGGATAGGGCGGGGTTCGGGGTGCTTTTTCTGTTTTCCTACGCGACGCCCTCGGCTCGCGCTGCTGCCGCAACTGCGTCCGCAACGGCCGGGGCGACGCGAGGATCGAGCGGGCTCGGGACGATTCTGTCCGCGGCCAACTCGTCGCCGAGAACCGAGAGGATTGCCTCGGCAGCGGCGAGCTTCATGCCTTCGGTGATGCGGCGTGCGCCGGCGTCGAGCGCGCCCTTGAACACACCGGGGAAGGCCAGAACGTTGTTGATCTGATTGGGGAAATCGCTGCGTCCGGTCGCGACGATGGCCGCGTATTTCCTGGCCACCTCGGGGTGGATCTCCGGATCCGGGTTCGAGAGCGCGAACACGATGGACTCGGGGGCCATCGAGGCGATGACGCTCTCGTCCACCTTGCCTGCGGACAGTCCGAGGAACACGTCGGCTCCGGCCAGCGCATCGCCCGGTCCCCCGCTCAGTCCACGAGGGTTGGTCCGTGCGGCGAGGTCGGCCTTGACGCCGGCGAGGTCACCGCGGTCGGCCGAGACGACGCCTTTGGAGTCGAGGACCACGACGTCGGAGATGCCGGCGGCGAGCAACATATTCGCGCACGCAACGCCTGCAGCGCCTGCACCCGAGACGACCACTCGAAGCCCGGCCAGTTCCCGGCCCTGTACCCGTGCAGCACCCGTCAGCGCCGCGAGGACGACGATGGCCGTGCCGTGTTGGTCGTCGTGCATCACGGGGCAGTCCAGTGCCTCGACGACGCGTCGTTCCACCTCGAAACACCGCGGGGCGGAAATGTCTTCGAGGTTGACGGCTCCGAAACTGTGCCGCATCCGCACGATCGTCTCGACGATCTCGTCGACATCGTGGGTATCGAGCACGATCGGGATGGAATCGAGGCCGGCGAACTTCTTGAACAGCGCCGCCTTGCCCTCCATCACCGGCAACGACGCGCGCGGACCGATGTCGCCCAGGCCGAGCACCGCGGAACCGTCGGAGATGACGGCGACCAGCCGGTCGGTCCAGGTGTAACGCTTGGCCAGTGCCGGGTCGGCGGCGATGGCACGGCTGACCTGGGCCACTCCCGGGGTGTACGCGATCGAGAGATCGCGCTGGGTCTCGAGCGGCGCGGCCAACTGGACCGAAAGCTTGCCGCCGAGATGCCCGGCGAAGATCTCGTCGTCGGTGATCGCGGCCGCAACTGCCGATGGTGTTCCTGTGGTGTCTTCGACTGCCGTCACGGTGAAAGCTCCTCGCACTGTCGGCCTCGACGAGGCAACACGTGTCTACGAAGTGATTGATGCTCGAAAGGGTCGCGGACTACCGGAGGGCGCCAGTACTGGCTGCCGACTGCCGAAAGAGTGTCTCGCACGTGCGGCGGGTGTGCCTGCACAGTCAACGATGGGCTGTAGCCGCATCGATGCAACGGCCCAAGTGTGCCATACCGCCCACCGAACTGACCACAGAGTCAGAAACCAGCGTGAACCGCTGCCACCACTGCGCTACCGCCCTACTGCCACCATTGGGTCCACAGGACGAGACCGGTGACCACGAAGACCACGATCGCTCCGAGGAAGGCGGTGAATCCGCGTCGATGATCGGCGATGCGCTGAGCTGCGATGGCGACGACAGCGGCAACGATGTGCACGGTGACCGACAGCGCGCCCGGTCCCGGGTAGCCGCGGGACTGACCGAGATATTGGGTGACGCCGACGCCGATCGCCAGCACCAGCAGTCCGGCGGTGACGATGCCGCTGAGCCCGCGCAGGAAGCGCAGTCCGGCACCCGCTCCGGCCCCGCTCATGCTCCGGCCACGAATCCGCGGACGGAGTCCGCGATCAACTGCACCGCGATGGCGGCGAGCAACAGGCCTGCGATGCGTGCCAGCAGCGAGATGCCGCCCTCGCCGAGCAGCCGGATGAGGACGGTGGAGAATCGCAGAATCACGAAGAACAGGACGTGAATCGTGATGATGCCCAGGGCAATTGCGAGCAACGAGCTCGCGTTGCCGTCGGCCTGACTGACGTAGACGATCACCGCGGCGATGGCTCCGGGGCCCGCCATCAACGGCGTTCCCAGCGGCACGAGTGCGACGTTGACGTCCTCGGCCGCCGCGTCGCCGCCCGCGCCCTTTCCGGTGAGCAACGACAGTGCGATGAGCAGGAGCAGGAGTCCACCCGCGCCCTGCAGTGCCGGAATGCCGATGTGCAGGTAGCTCAGAATGGCCTGGCCGCCGATCGCGAACACCGAGATGACGGTGAGCGAGACCGCGGGTGCCTGCCATGCGGCCTTGTTGCGCACTTCCTTGCTCTTGCGTCCCACCAGGGACAGGAACACCGGAATCGCGCCCGGTGGATCCATGATCACGAACAGCGTGATCAGAACCGTCAGGTACAGCGTCACGTCGAAGTTCATGACCGGGCCGCCGCGATCAGTCGGTCGTACTGCTCCGGGTCGGTGGTGTACTCGCCCAGCTTCACGGTCTTGTTGGTGCCGTGATAATCCGAGGACCCGGTGACGATGAGGTCCAACTCCGCGGCCAACTCGGCCATCACCACGGTGTCCTCCGGCGAGTGGTCCATGTGGTGGACTTCCACACCGCCGAGCCCGAGCGGGGTGAGTTCTCGGATGTGGTCCAGATCCAGGATGCGTCCGCGCTTGCGGGCCCGGGCATGCGCGAGCACGCTGACGCCGCCTGCGGCGGCAATCATCTCGACGGCGACGTCGAGTGGAGTGTCGACCTTGCCCACGTAGTACTTGCCACCCGTTGCCAGCGGACCGGCGAACGCCGCGTCCATGTCCGAGACGTAGCCGGCCTCGATCAGAGCCTGGCCCAGATGGGGACGACCGGCGGCTTCCCCGGCCGAGGCGAGAACCGCGTCGGGATCGATGGGTAGGCCGTCCGCGGCCATGTTCTCGGCAATGGCCCGCAGCCGGGTCACCCGCTCACCGCGCAGTCGTGCACGCTCGGCCGCGAATGCCTCGTTCTCGGGGTCGAACAGGTACGCCAGCAGGTGCACCGGGACGGGCGTGCCGTCCTCCCCACGACCGGTGCACGACAGTTCCATGCCGCGCACGAGCGTCAGGCCGGCAGGCGATGCGGCAGCGGCCTCGTCCCATCCGGCCGTGGTGTCGTGATCGGTGAGCGCCACCACCGACAGGCCCGCTGCCGACGCAGCGCGAACCAGCTCGGCCGGGCTGTCGGTACCGTCGGACGCTGTCGAGTGGGTGTGGAGATCGATGAGCACCAGAACAGTGTCCCAGGCGTACCGCCGTGATGTTCCGGGCCCACTGTTCTGTCGTTTTCCTGGCGTACGATTGCCCGCCATGCCGTCCCTTCCACCGCGTCCCTCACTGCCCTCGCTACACCGACGAGGAAACAAGGCCGTTCCCGATTCGAGTCCACGAATACCGGTGCCGACGGCGCGCGCCATCGTCGACTGCGCTGTCTACGTCGACGGCTCACGGCTACCCGGCCGGTTCACTCACACTTCCGCGATCGCCGAAGTACGAGCCCGCGGCGAGGGGTTCGTCTGGGTGGGCCTGCATGCGCCGGACGACCGTCAGATGAACGCGATCGCTCAGTGTTACGACCTGCACGAGTTGATGGTCGAGGACACCGTGCACGCGCATCAGCGGCCCAAGCTCGAGCGATACGACGACGTCGCATTCCTCGTCCTGCGCACGGTCAAGTACGTCGAACACGAGTCGGTGACGACGGCGAACGAGATCGTCGAGAGCGGCGAGATCATGGTGATGGTCGGTCGAGATTTCGTTATCACCGTCCGACACGGTGAACACTCCGGATTGGCCGGCGTGCGCCAGCGACTCGAGGACAATCCGGAGCAGCTCGCGCTCGGCCCGTCGGCGGTGCTGCACGCGGTGGCCGACCACGTCGTCGACGAGTACCTGGCCGTCACCGACTCGATCGAGAGGGACGTCGACGGCATGGAGGAGGAGGTGTTCTCCCCGCATCATCACGTGCCGATCGAGAACATCTATCTGCTCAAGCGAGAGGTCGTGGAACTACGCCGGTCGGTGACCCCACTGTCGACGCCTCTCGCACGGCTGGTCCAGGAGCCCAGTGTTCCGAAGTCCGTCCGGCGGTACCTGCGTGACGTGCAGGACCATCACACCACCGTCGCCGAACGTATCTCCGAATACGACGAGGTACTCAGCTCGCTCGTCGACGCCGCCCTCGCTCGGGTGACGATGCAGCAGAACCTCGACATGCGCAAGATCTCGTCCTGGGTGGCGATCGCGGCGGTGCCGACCATGGTGGCCGGCATCTACGGCATGAACTTCGACAACATGCCCGAGCTGCACTGGACCTACGGGTACCACACGATCGTCGCGATCGTCGCCTGCGTGTGCGTCGGTCTGTGGCGAACGTTCCACAAGAACAACTGGCTGTAGATTCCCGCGCCAGGGACGAACTCCGACAGAAGCGGGTAGCAACCGGAAGTTGACACCCTGTGCGCAGGAGCCCTATCAGAGGCTGGCTGCGGACCGGTTGGGGTCTCGGACGTCGATCCCCGCTTCCTTCCAGGCCTCGCGCAACGCGTCCGCCCCGCGTAACCGCACCCAGGCGGCCTCGGTTCCGGTCAACGGCACCGCGGCGAAGAAATGAACCGGATCGAAAGGCTCCGGCAGCGGCAGGTCCGCGATGTCGCTCGGCCCGAGCAGCACGGCCGTGAACGGCGCGTTGGTCCACAGCGGCTCACCGAGATCGAGCAGGGCGTCCTCCACCAGCACGACGCCCTCCACCGCAGGCGAGGCCGCGAGCACGGCCAAGCTCTTGTGGACGCCCGACGCCACGCCTGCGCCACCGCGAAGGGTCAGTACCAGTTCGGCGCGAGGGCCACGGGACGGATCGGCGACCATGTCGTTCGGGTCTGCCATGGGGTGACGCGAGCAGCCGAGGCTGACGTACCGCACCACCTCGGAGTCCGCTCCGAATCGCAGCACGTCCAGTGACTCCAGGCCGAGGAACGTCACGGACGCGGACGACGGGTTGTCGTCGCCGATCTCGGTCACCAGATGTGCGCGTACCGCGGTAATGACACTCTCGCTCACGAGACCCATCCAACACCACCGGTGCCCGAGAAGTCCGTTCGGAGGTGCCACCGCGGACGAGGTGGGTACCGTCGTACCCGTGGTATCCGTTCTCGCTGTGTCCGACGAAACGATCGAATCTCTGTGGAGTCCGCAGGTGAAGTCGCTCGGCGTCGATCTGATTCTCGGCGCGGGTGACCTTCCGTTCGATTACCTCGAGTACCTGACCGATGCGTTGAACGCTCCGTGCGTGTTCGTGCCCGGCAATCACGACGCGGACCTGACGGGTTATTCGGCCGGGAAGGCCGGCTGGATGCGCGCCGGGCTGCCTGCCACCTGGCCGGGGCCGGTGGGTGCGATCAACGTCGACCGGCGGATCGTGTCCGCTGCCGGTCTGCGTATCGCCGGTCTCGGCGGGTCGATCCGCTACAACGGCGGCCCCAATCAATGGACGCAACGTCAGCAGCGCAGACGCTCACGCACCCTCACTCGAACATTCGCGTGGAATCGCAACGTCCGCAAGGACGTACGGCCGGTGGACATTCTGCTCACTCACAGCCCACCCCTCGGAGTCGGCGACGACACCGACCCGGCACACGTCGGCTTCGACTGCCTGGACGAGGTGACGCGTCGACTCTCCCCACAGTTGTTGTTGCACGGCCACATTCATCCACACGGCCACACCCCGGACGATCTGGCCCTGCACGGGGCGGCGGTGATCAACACCGTCGGATACACCCTGCTCGACGTCGAACCGGGTGGGCAGCGACAGCACGTCGAAGCACCGAGGATCGTGAGGCGCAGACATGGCACGTGACACCGGATTCCCGGCCGCCGACGCGGAGAACGACTTCACCCGCCAGCGTCGACGCGCCGACGTGGCGAGACTCGTCGGGTGGCTGCGGCGTCAACCCGACGACGTCAACACCATCCTGCCGTTCGACGAGGTGGTTGCTGCCCTCGGCAAGGTCGGTGAACGGCACCTGGGTCTGCAGGTCATTCGCGTCGAGACCATCGTCGGAAGTGTCGACCGCACCCGCGACTTCGACAGGTTCTTCAGGCCGACCTCGGCGCGGATCAGGGAACGCTGGCAGCGGTTGGCGGCGGCGCAGCGCCGCGGTGAAGCGATGCCGCCGATCCAGGTGTATCGCATCGGCGGCATGCACTTCGTCGTCGACGGGCATCACCGGGTGTCGATCGCGTTCGCGATGCATCGCACGACGATCGACGCCGTCGTCACCGAGATCATCACGCGTATCTCCCCCGAGGGCATCACCCGGCGCGGCGATCTGTTGATCAAGGATCATCGCCGCATCTTCCTGAGTCGGGTACCCCTGGTGGGACGCGCACGCGAGGCGGTACAGGTCACCGACCCGTTCGATTACGCGCAACTGAGCGAGTCGGTGGAGGCCTGGGGATTTCGGCTGATGCAGGAACTCGGGGAGTTCGTCGACCGCGGAACGGTCGCACGACGCTGGTTCGGTGAGGAGTACCTGCCGGTGGTCCGCATGGTGCGGGCGGCCGAGATTCTCGAGGACCGCACCGATGCCGAGGCCTATCTGTGGATGAGCCGTGAGCGCTATCGGCTGGTGCGCGAGCACGTCTGGAACGACGAGATCGTCAGTGAACTCCGGCAGAAGGCCCTGGGGAAGCCCAACCGGGCGCAATAGCTCGTCTGAGGCACCTCGGCTCACACCGGGGAAACCGGTACCCGATAATTAATTAGATGCGTTCAACATTTTAGTTCGATCGGTTCGTATTTTCGGTTGTCATAGGTAACGAGGTAGCTCTTCCATGTCCACCCGCCGCACGCTGCTGCCAGGACTCTGTTTCATCGTCATGACCCTCGCCGTCCTGCAGACGATGGTCGTTCCCATCGTGGGCACCATCGGCACCCAACTGGGCGTCAGCACCACCGCTGCCGGGTGGGTGCTGACGGCGAACTTGTTGGCCGCGGTCATCGCCACCCCCGTCATCGGCCGACTCGCCGACCTGCACGGCAAACGCCCCGTGCTCATCGGCGTCCTGACCGTCGTGCTGGCCGGGTCGATGCTGGCAGCGTTGACCGATTCACTGACCTGGCTGCTGGTCGGCCGCATTCTGCAGGGCGTCTCGTACGCCCTCTTCCCCATCGCCCTGGCGGTGTTGCGCGACGAGATGCCACCGCGCGCACTCGTCGGCTCGATGTCGATCCTGTCTGGCACTCTCGGCGTGGGCGGCGGATTCGGATTGGTGCTGACGGGGCTGCTCACGGCCAACGGTGCCGACTACCACCGCGTCTTCTGGCTCACCGTCGCCATCGTCGTGGTTGCACTCGGCATCGCGTGGTTCGGTGTCCCGGCCCGACCGCGTAGCGGCAGCGGGTCGGTCGACTGGTGGGGTGCCGTACTTCTGGCGGGCACACTCCTGCTGCTGTTCCTGGCCCTCACCCAGGGCCGCACGTGGGGCTGGGGTTCGGTGGCCACCATCGGATGCGCTGTCGCGGGCGTGCTGCTGGGAACCGTCTGGTGGATCTTCGAGAAGCGCATCGATGCCCCGCTCGTCGCACCCCGCATGCTCACTCACGGGCCCCTGCTGGCCACCAACGTCGCCACCCTGTTCGTCGGCGTCGGAATGTTCGCCAACTTTCTGGCCTGCTCCTACTTCGTGCAGACCCCACGTGCCGTCGCCGGCTACGGATTCACCGCCAACGTTCTCGAAGCGAGTGTCGTGTACCTGCTACCCGGTGCAGCGGTAGGAGTGGTGGCCGCGGTGATCAGCGGTCGCCTCATCGGATCGTTCGGGCCGCGCCGAGTTCTCGTCGGCGGCGCGGTGATCGGCGTTCTCGGATTTGCGTTCGTCGCGGTGGCCCACGATCACACCTGGCAGCTGATCACCGCAGGCATCGTCATCAACACGTTCGTCAGCCTCGCGTTCGCGGCCCTGCCCAACCTGCTCATGGCCGAGGTCAGCGCAGCGGACACCGGCGTGGCCAACAGCGTCAACTCGATCGTGCGCACCGTCGGCACGTCGATCGCGAGTGCGTCATTGTCCACCGTGCTGGCGATGTTCACCATCGACGGCACAAACGTGGCCCGCGAGAGCGCGTACACCGCAGCCTTCGTCGCCGGTGCCGTGGCCTGCACCGTCGTCGCCGCGGCAGCCCTGGCCATCAGAAGCACCCCGGCAGCGCGGCAATCGGTGCGGGTTGCCGAGTCCGAACCGAACACCACGTCGAACGTGCCACTGTAGAGCCTGCGGCATGTGAGTGGAACTTCGTAGTGGGCTACGAAGTTCCGCTCACATGCGGCGCAGCCGCTCAGATTGTCAGGTTCGCACCCGACGCCTGGTCGAACACCGAGATCTTGCCCGGGTCGAACCACAGTTCCACCTGACCACCCTCGGCGGCCTTGGATTCGGCTGCCAGACGCGCAACCACCTGTGCGCCACCGAGATCGGCGATACCGGCATCGGCGGCCAGCTCCTGGAGTTCGCTGGACTCGACCTTGGCACCCTTCAGCGTGAAGTAGACGTACTTGTCGCTGCCCATGGACTCGAGCACGTCGACGGTTGCGGTGAAGGTGGCACCGCTCATCTTCTGGTAGCCGTCGATCAGTGCCGCGTCCTCGAAGTGCTCGGGACGGATACCGACGACCACCTCGCGGCCCGGGTTCTTGGCCTTGATCGCGTCCATTCGCTCGAGCGGGATCTCGATGTCGCCGAGGGCCGTGGACACTCCGTTCGAGGTGAGCTGTCCCGGAACGAAATTCATCGAGGGCGATCCTATGAAGCCGCCCACGAACAGGTTTCGCGGCTTGTCGTAGAGCTCCTGCGGAGAACCGATCTGCTGCACCAGCCCGCCGCGCAACACCACGACGCGGTCGCCGAGGGTCATGGCCTCGGTCTGATCGTGCGTGACGTAGACGGTGGTGGTGCCCAGACGCTTCTGCAGCCGCGAGATCTCGGCGCGCGTCTGGACTCGCAGCTTGGCGTCGAGGTTGGACAGCGGCTCGTCCATCAGGAAGGCCTTGGGGGTGCGAACGATGGCGCGTCCCATCGCAACTCGCTGTCGCTGACCACCGGAGAGGTTGGCGGGCTTCCGGTCGAGGTGCTGACTGAGATCTAGGATCTTGGCAGCCTCTTCGACCTTGTCGTTGATCTCGGTCTTGGAGAGCTTGGCGAGCGTCAGCGGGAAGGCGATGTTCTGCCGGACCGTCATGTGCGGGTACAGCGCGTAGGACTGGAACACCATCGCGATGTCGCGATCCTTCGGCGCCTTCTCGTTGACGCGCTCCCCCGCGATCCGCAGCTCACCGGACGAGATGTCCTCCAGCCCGGCGATCATGTTGAGCGTGGTGGACTTTCCGCAGCCGGACGGTCCGACGAGGATGATGAATTCGCCGTCGGCGATGGTGATGTCGACGTCGCTGACGGCAGCGGCGCCGTCCGGGTAGAGCTTGGTGACTTTGTCGAGAACGATTTCGGCCATGACGGTTATCCCTTCACTGCGCCGGACGTCAAGCCCGCCACGATACGTCGTTGGAAGAAGAGCACAAAAATGATGATCGGGATCGTGATGACGACGGCGGCTGCCGCGATCGATCCCGTGGGCTCCTCGAACTGAGAGCTACCGGTGAACTGCGAGATGGCCGCCGGGACGGTGACCGAACGTTCCGTCGCCGTCAGCGAGATGGCGAGCAGGAGGTCGTTCCAGGCGAAGATGAACACCAGGATCGATGCGGTGACGATGCCCGGTGCCGCCAGCGGGGCGATGACCTTGCGGAAAGCCTGTGCAGGCGTTGCTCCGTCCATCTTCGCCGCCTTCTCCAGCTCCCACGGGATCTCGCGGAAGAACGCGGAGAGGGTGTAGATCGCCAACGGCAACGCGAAGGTGATGTACGGGATGATCAGACCCGGCCAGGTGTCGAACAGACCGAGCGAGCGCGAGATGTCGAACAACGGTGTCACCAGCGAGATCTGGGGGAACATCGCGATCAGCAGAGCCGCACCGACCAGGAGCTTCTTGCCCGGAAAGTCCAGCCGGGCAACGGCATACGCGGCCATGGTGCCGATCACGACGGCGATCACCGTGGTGATCAACCCGATTCCGATGGAGTTCACCAGCGCCGAGGTGAACTGGTTGGTGGAGAAGATGCCCTTGTAGTTCTCCAGAGTGAACGACTGCGGGATGAACTTTCCGTCGGCGATCGTGGCCGTCGATTTGAACGACAGGCTGATGATCCACGCCAACGGAACGAGCGCGTAGAGGAGGACGAGGACGTTGACGACCGTCCAACCGACCTTCTTGCGAGGCGTAACAGTGGTCATTACTTGCGGCCTCCGTCGTCGGATCCCGGTGCCGAGGCACCGAACAACTTGATGAACACGAACGCGATGATCGCGACGCAGAAGAAGATCAGAATGCTGATCGCCGACCCGAGTCCGAGGTTGAACGCGCCGAACAGGTTGTTGTAACCGAGAATCGACACCGATCCTGTCTCGTTGCTCCCTCGGGTGAGGACGTAGATGTTGTCGAAGATGCGGAACGCGTCGAGCGTGCGGAAGAGGACCGCGACGAGAATTGCCGGCTTCATCAACGGAATGGTGATCCGCATCAGCCGCGTCCAGCCACCCGCTCCGTCCACCTCGGCGGCCTTGAGCAGATCGTCGGGCACCAGAGCCAGGCCTGCCAGCAGCAGCAGGGCCATGAACGGGGTCGTCTTCCACACCTCGGCCAGAACCACGATCGCGAGCGACGGGAACTGCTCGGTGAGCGGCGCGCTGCCGTCGGGCAACAGGTTGGCGAGATAACCGGTGCCCGGGGTCCAGGCGTAGTACCAGCTGTACGCGGCGGCGACGGTCACGATGCCGTACGGAATGAGCACCACGGTGCGGACGAGTCCGCGGCCGAAGATGGTGCGGTGCATGACCAGAGCCACTGCCAGACCGAGGATGAACTCGATGATCACCGAGATGATCGTGATGCCGGCGGTGACGCCGAATGCCGTCCACCAGTAGCCGTCGGACAGCACGGTCACGTAGTTGGAGATGCCGACGAATTGGCGATCCTCGGGGAACGCGAGGTTGTACTTCTGCAGACTGAGCCAGAAGGCGTACACGATCGGGTAGCCGGTGACCGCGAGCATCAGGATCGCCGCGGGTGCGACGAGGAGCAATCCCAGGCGTCGTTCGGCTTTCTTACCGTCGGAGATGTTCTTCAGAGCCGCCTGCCGATCGGCGGGCTGCGGCTGCGATTCGGTGGGATCGCTCATGGAATCAACCCTTCGGAATTGACGGCCTTGCTGACCAGTTCTGCGAGCTTGTCCACGTCGGCAACCGGATCGATGTTCTGCGGCGGGTTGAGGGCATCGGTCAACAGAATCGAAATGCTCTGGTAGGCAGGCGAAACGGGCCGCACTGCCGCGGACTCGATGGAACCGAGCACCCCTTCCCATGCGGGATAGACGGCCTGGAACTCCGGATCGGAGTACAGCGACTTCAGCACCGGGGGCACGCCGCCGTTGACGGCGTTGTTGCGCTGATTCTCCTGGTTGGTGAGGCACTCGACGGCTTCCCAGGCGAGGTCCTCGTGCTGAGTGGTCTTCGCGACGCCGATGTTGAAGCCGCCGATGGTGACCTTGGCGGGCTCCCCCGCGTTCACCTCGGGATACGGAGCACTGCGGAAGACCTCGGCGATGCGTGCATCCTGCTGATCGGCAGGCACATTCGCCAGATCGAGGAACGACACTGCCCCGGCGACGGCGTTCTCCTTCAGGCCGGGAAGCACGAACGGGTAGTTGACCTGGAAGGCCATCCGCCCCGACTCCATCCCGAGTCGAGCTGTCGCCTCGTCGCTCTGCGAGACCGATGGATCGCGGCCGTCGGCCGTGGCCACCCGCTTGATGATCTCGAGGGCCTTCTCGGTGGCGGCGCGGTGCTCGGGAGTGTCGTTGAGGGTCACCGTCGTTCCGTCTTCGGCGACCACCGACCCACCCGCGCTCTCGAGCAGCGAGTTGAACCAGACCATGAAGCCCTCGTACTGCTTGGCCTGCACACCGATCTGAGCGGGCTTACCGGCGGCCGCGTTGGCCTCGGCCACGTCGATCAGCTGATCCCACGTCTGCGGCGGGGTACCGCCCGGCACCTCGTCGGGCCGGTACCAGAGCAACTGGGTGTTGGAGTTGAGCGGAACGGCGTAGAGCTGGTCCTGCCATTCCGCGGTGGCGAGCGGGCCTTCCAGGGTGGACCCGTCGCGCAGCTTCGCCGAGAGGTCGTCCGGGACGGGCAATGCCCATCCGGCCTCGGCGAATTCGGCGGTCCAGACGACGTCGAGCGTCATCAGATCCAACGTCTTGTCGTTTCCGGCGAGACGCCTCGCGAGCTGCAGGCGCTGATCGTTGGCACTCTTGGGCAGTGTTCGCTGCTCCACCCGATACCGGCCGTTGGAGGCGTCCGAACACACCTGTGCCGCAGCGGCGTACTGCTCTGCGCCGTCTGCGGCAGTGTAGAAACTCAGAACCGGAACCGAACTGTCCGACGAACCACACGCTGCGAGCAACGGACTCGTCACCAGAGCCGCTGCCGCCAACACCCCTATCCTCGTTGCTTTTCCACGCCTACGACCACGATGTCTCGGCACTGTCCCGCCTCCGTACGTTCGGTTACTCGCGCAGCCCTTGTGTCGGCACTGCCGTGCACGAGAGAAACGTAACCGAACTCACTGGCCTCGAGGGCGATTTGGGGCTATTCCGTTACCTGTCGGTTGCCTGGTCGTCCAACCGTTGTGATCAAATCGACAGTTTGGCGAGCAGGTCGCGTGCTTTCTCTGCCGTCCGGGGCTCGCAGATGACGTCGTAGCGTCCGGCGACCAACTGCATGCTCGACGCGAAATCACGCTGTCCCTTGGTCGCGGCATACGGAATGGACGCCGAGATCAGGCCGAAGATGATGCCGCCGCCGACGCCGATGAGCAACGCGCCGAAGATGTTCTCGCTGAAGATACCGAGGACGAGACCGAGGAACACGCCCAACCATGCACCCGAAACGATGCCTCCGCCAATGACTTTGGGCCAGGTGAGCCGGCCGAGAACGCGTTCGACCTGCATCAGATCGACGCCGACGATGGTGACGTCCTGTACCGAGAATTCCTCGTCGGAGAGGAAATCGACGGCGCGCTGCGCCTCGGCATAGGTGGGGTAGGAACCGATGGGCCAACCGGACGGCGGCGTCGGCAGTCCTTGCCCTGGGCGGCCCGGCTGTGAGAGGGGATTGGTCATGACTCCATTGTGCCCCGAAACGGACTTTTCTGGTCGCTTCTGCAGGCTCCGCTCCGGCACCGTCACACCCATTGTTCGGCCCTCGGACAACCGCCTCGATCAGGAGATCGGCGGCTCGAACGTCGTCGTGCGTGTCAGACCGGCCGCCCGCCCCTTCGCCGAGACGACCAGCGCCATCTTGCGGCTCGCCTCGTCGATCATCTCGTCGCCGAGCATCACCGCACCGCGAGCGCCACCTGCTGCGGAGGTATGGAACTCGTACGCGTCGAGAATCATCTCGGCCTTGTCGTAATCGTCCTGTCGTGGCGCGAAGATCTCGTTGGCCGCCTCGATCTGCGTCGGGTGCAGCACCCACTTGCCGTCGAACCCGAGGCCGGCCGTCCGTCCCGCGGCCCGGCGAAACGCGTCGAGATCACGAATCTGCAGGTACGGGCCGTCGATCGCCTGCAATCCGTGCGTCCGAGCCGCCAGCAGGATCGTCATCAGAATGTGGTGATAGGCGTCGCCGGTGTCGTATCCCACCGGCTGTTCTCCGACGACGAGGGTGCGCATGTTGACGCTCGCCATCAGGTCGGCCGGCCCGAACACCAACGTCTGCACCCGGGGGCTCGCGGTTGCGATCTCGTCGATGTTGCGCAGGCTGCGCGCGCTCTCGATCTGCGGCTCGATGCCGATGGCCCCGAGGTCGAGACCGTGCTCCTTCTCGAGCTGAGTGAGCAACAGATCCAACGCCTGTACGTGCGCCGCGCACTCGACCTTCGGCAACAGGATGGCGTCGAGATTTCCACCCGCCCCGGAGACGACGTCGATGACGTCGCCGTACGTCCACTGCGTCGTCCAGTCGTTCACGCGCACGACCTTGAGCTGATCGCCCCACCCGTCGGAGTTCAACGCGTCGACGATGCGTGCGCGGGCCTCGACCTTGGCGATCGGCGCGACGGCGTCCTCGAGATCGAGGAAGATCGCGTCGGCAGGCAAGCCCTTGGCCTTGGCGATCATCTTGTCCGAACTGCCCGGAACGGCCAGTACCGATCGACGCAATCCCGAAGCACCCATCGAAAGCACTACCCCTGTCTGATTCACCCGCTGTATTGCCCTGCCTCTAACCTTGCCATCATGGCAGCACTGAGCAAGGTATTCGCGGCCAGGCTCGCCGGCCTCGGCGTCCTGGGCCCCGACGGCGAATCGATCGGGCGAGTGCGCGACGTGGTGGTCTCCATGCGCGTGGGCAGGGCACAGCCGCGAGTCCTCGGACTCGTGGTCGAATTGGCAACGCGCCGAAGAATTTTCGTCCCAATGCTGCGAGTGACCAGCATCGAGCCCAACTCCGTTCAGCTCACCACCGGAAACGTCAGTCTGCGCCGATTCACTCAGCGCGCGAACGAGATTCTGGTGTTCGCGCAGATACTCGACTCCAAGGTGCGCGTCGACGATCCCGAGCTCGACGAGTTGCACGACACCGATTCCGTCGTCGTCGATCTCGGCATCGAGCTCACCCGAACTCGAGACTGGAAGGTCGCACGCGTGGCGGTGCGTAAGCAGCGCCAACGCCTTGCGCGACGCGGTGCCATCCACGTCGTCGACTGGCAGCACGTGCAGGGGCTCACGCAGAACGAACTGTCGATGCCCGACCAGGGTGTGGCGCAGCTGTTGATGCAGTTCGAGGACCTGCGCGCCGCCGACGTGGCGAATGCGATGCGCGAGCTGCCCGTCAAGCGCCGCATGGAAGTTGCGCGGGCGTTGGACGACGAGCGCCTCGCCGACGTCGTCCAGGAATTGCCCGACGACGATCAGGTGGAGCTGATGCACTACCTCGGAGTCGACCGCGGTGCCGACGTGCTCGAGGCCATGGACCCCGACGACGCCGCCGACCTCCTCGGCGAGCTACCCGAGACCGAAGCGGAATCGCTTCTGCGACTGATGGATCCAGAGGACTCCGCGCCGGTCCGCCGCCTGCTCGAACACTCCCCCGACACCGCCGGCGGTCTGATGACGCCCGAGCCCGTGATCCTCACCGCGTCGACGACGGTGGCCGAGGCCCTCGCTCGGGTACGCAACCCCGACCTGACGCCTGCGCTGGCCTCACTCGTGTTCGTGGTGCGGCCGCCGACCGCAACACCGACCGGCCCATATCTGGGCTGTGTTCACCTGCAGCAACTGTTGCGAGAACCCCCGGCGAGTCTGGTGGGCGGAGTCGTGGACAGCGCACTCCCGCGGCTGTCCCCCGAGGACAGCCTGACCGCGGTGACGCGGTACTTCGCGACGTACAACCTCGTCTGCGGCCCGGTGGTCGACGACGAGGACCACCTGGTCGGGGCCGTGACCGTGGACGACGTCCTCGATCACCTGCTGCCCGAGGACTGGCGAGATCAGGAAGTGGCCGGACAGTGAAAGAAACAGCACGCCAGAGAATGGACACGCCGCGCGGTTCGCGGCTGTTCAACGTCAACTTCGACTTCGATCTCGGTAAGTCGGGTGAGAAAGCCGCCAGGTTCCTGGGTACCGGACGCTATCTGGCGATTCAGACCGGCATCGTCATCGTCTGGATCTTCCTCAACGTCGTGGCCGTCAATCTGCAGTGGGACCCGTATCCCTTCATCCTGCTCAACCTCGCCTTCTCGACGCAGGCCGCGTACGCCGCGCCGTTGATCCTGCTCGCCCAGAATCGGCAGGACGACCGCGACCGCGTCTCTCTCGAAGAGGATCGGTCGCGGGCTCAGCAGACCAAGGCCGACACCGAGTTCCTCGCGCGGGAGCTCGCAGCTCTGCGTATCGCCGTCGGTGAAGTCGCCACCCGTGACTATTTGCGCCGCGAACTCGACGACATCAGGGCGTTGCTGGAACAAGCGACGGGTCAACCCGCCAACGCACCGAAGAAGGCGCGCAAGAAAGCGGCCGCGCGCCTGGCCGACGACGCGTCGGGCGAGACCGACCCGCAATAGACCGCGCACCGCTCCGCGCCTGGTAACGGCCCGATAACGGAACAGTCTCGAATCAGGTACCCTCGATCCCGGTCATCAGGTCGGGCCCCGGAGATCATCCGGGGAAATCAGGAGGTACAGCGCGCGTGGGTCGTCACAGAAAAGCATCGAATTCCAAGGTTCGACGGAACTCGGTGATTGCTCTGGCAGGCCTCGTCCCCGCAGGACTCGTCACGGCCGCGACCAGCGCCGGAGCCACCGAATACATCCCGTTCGTCACCGCCAAGACGGCCCCGGCCGCACAGGAATCGAACTCCGTGGTCGAGACCCCGCAGCCGATCGCCCAGGACCAGCAGGCGCAGCCGGTGGCTCAGGCCGAGCTGCCGACACCCGCCCCGGTCCCCGCGCCCGCCCCGGCTCCCGAGATCCCGCCCACACCCGAGCTGCCCACCAACCTTGCTGTCAGCCCCATCGCGATCCCGGTCGTCAACGTCTCCGCCTACAAGAACGCCGAGCGCATCCTGGCCCAGCAGCAGCCCGGCTGCGGCATCAGCTGGACCGTCATCGCCGGCATCGGCCGCGTCGAGTCCACCCACGCCAACAACGGCAAGGTCGACGACTCGGGCGAACTGCACGAGCCCATTCTCGGGCCGGTTCTCAACGGCACCCTCGCCGGCAATCAGGTGATTCGTGACACCGACGGCGGCGCGCTCGACGGCGACACCCAGTACGACCGCGCAGTCGGCCCGATGCAATTCCTGCCCTCTACGTGGAACCTCTACCACGCCGACGGCAACGGCGACGGAGTCTCCGACCCACAGAACCTGTACGACGCGGCCCTGGCCACCGGTATGTACCTGTGCGACGACGGCACCAACGCCCGCGACCTGGCCTCGACCACCCGAGCAATCCTGCGCTACAACAATTCGATGGCCTACGTGGCGAACGTGCTCGCATGGTCGGCCGGTTACGCCACCGGCATCGTGCCCTCCTCGGACCAGCTGCCGCGGATTCACTGAATTCAACGCAGCACTAGATCGAGCTGCCCTGCTGTTCATCGGGAGTCGGCGCACCGCCTAGCATGAAGCAATGGCTGTACTGACCGAATCCGACGTTCGGACCGCGCTGACGAAGGTCATCGACCCCGAGATCCGTAAACCCATCACCGACCTCGGCATGGTCAAGAGCATCGACATCGCCGCCGACGGAGCCGTCGGCGTCGGCATCTACTTGACGACCTCCGGTTGCCCGATGAAGACCGAGATCAGCGATCGCGTGAAGAACGCCGTCGCCGACGTCGAGGGTGTGGGCACCGTGACGGTCGAACTCGACGTGATGAACGACGAGCAACGCACCGCACTGCGCAAGTCCCTGCGCGGCGATTCCGCCGAGCCGGTCATTCCCTTCGCGCAACCCGGATCGCTGACGCGCGTGTACGCGGTGGCGTCGGGCAAGGGCGGCGTGGGTAAGTCCAGCGTGACGGTCAACCTTGCCGCGTCCCTGTCCGCCCGCGGCCTGTCGGTGGGTGTGCTCGACGCCGACATCTACGGCCATTCCGTTCCCCGCATGCTCGGCAACGACGCGCGACCCACGCAGGTGGAGAAGATGATCATGCCGCCGCAGGCGCATGGCGTGAAGTTCATCTCGATCGCTCAGTTCACCGAGGGCAACACCCCGGTCGTCTGGCGCGGACCCATGCTGCACCGGGCCTTGCAGCAATTCCTCGCCGACGTGTTCTGGGGCGACCTGGACGTGCTCCTCCTCGATCTTCCGCCCGGCACCGGCGACGTGGCAATCTCTGTCGCACAACTGATTCCGAACGCAGAGATCCTCGTGGTCACCACCCCTCAGCAAGCCGCTGCCGAGGTCGCCGAGCGCGCCGGAGCGATCGCACTGCAGACGCGTCAGCGCGTCGCGGGCGTCGTGGAGAACATGTCTTGGCTCGAGCTGCCCGACGGTACCCGCATGGATATTTTCGGATCCGGTGGCGGACAGGACGTATCGGATCGCCTCACCAAGGCCGTGGGTGCAAAGGTGCCTCTGCTGGGCCAGATTCCGCTCGACACCGCCGTCCGCGAGGGCGGCGACGCCGGCACGCCGATTGTACTGAGCGACCCGAATTCGCCTGCAGCACAAGCACTCGAGTCGGTCGCCGCAAAGCTTGCGGTACGCGAGCGCGGACTGGTGGGAATGTCGCTGGGAATCGACACGACCCGGAAACTGTAAGGCAGGCGCTTATACCCGACAAACGACGCGGGAGACAGGGTTGGAGCCTTATGATTTGCCTTCAATCCTACTGTCGATAGAGAGTGGCCTTCATGAAGAAGCCGCATCGGGTCAGGCCGGTCGTCGTTCCGGTACTGATCGCACTGCTGATGACCCTGCTGGGATCCGTACTCGGTCCCGGGCTGGCGTCGGCACAACCTGCCCCGCCTGCCCAGAATTACTCGATCGCGACAGACACCACGTTCGCGCCCTTCGAATTCCAGGACGAGACAGGCAAACTCGTCGGAATCGACATGGACCTGCTCGCGGCCATCGCCGTCGACCAGGGCTTCGACTACACCGTCGAACAGGTCGGTTTCGACACCGCACTTCAGGGCGTCACCAGCGGCCAGTTCAACGGAATGATCGCCGGCATGTCGATCACCGACGAGCGCAAGGCCACCTTCGACTTCTCCGATCCGTACTTCGATTCCGGTGTCCAGATGGCGATTCTGGATTCGAACGACGAGATCAAGGGCTACGAAGACCTGCGCGGTAAGTCGGTCGCGGTCAAGAACGGCACCGAGGGTGCGACGTTCGCGACGTCGATCGCCGATCAGTACGGCTTCACCATCCGCAGCTTCGACGACTCCGCGACCATGTTCGAGGAAGTGCGCACCGGAAACTCCGCAGCGGCCTTCGAGGACTACCCGGTGCTCGCCTACGGCATCACCCAGGGCAACGGCTTCAAGACGGTCACCGAGAAGGAAGCCGGTGCCAGTTACGGATTCGCCGTCGCCAAGGGCACCAACGCCCAGTTGCTCGACCAGTTCAACACCGGCCTCGAAAACCTGCGCGCCAACGGCCAGTACGACGAAATTCTCGACACCTACCTCAACGCCGACGCGTCCACCGCCGACACCTCCATCCCCGGCCTGATCGCCAGCAGCTGGCAGTTGCTGCTCAAGGGTCTGTGGCTCACGATCGTGCTGACCGTCATCTCCATCGCCATCGCGTTGGTACTCGGCGGAATCTTCGGCCTGTTCCGCGTCTCGACCAACATCGTGCTCCGCGGCATCGGAACCACCTACGTCGACATCTTCCGTGGCACACCACTTCTGGTGCAGGCATTCTTCATCTACTTCGGCGTACCCGCGGCACTGAACTTTCAGATGTCGGCGTTCACCGCAGGCATCATCACACTCTCGCTCAACGCCGGTGCTTACATGGCCGAGATCGTCCGCGGCGGCATCCTCGCCGTCGACAAGGGCCAGATGGAGGCGTCGCGCAGCCTCGGCATCAGCTACCTCAAGTCGATGCGAAAAGTGGTGATGCCACAGGCAATTCGCACGATGATCCCGTCGTACATCAATCAGTTCGTCATCACACTCAAGGACACGTCGCTACTCTCGGTCATCGGCCTCGCCGAGCTGACGCAGACCGGTCGTCTGATCATCGCTCGCAACTTCGAGTCGTTCAACATGTGGCTCATCGTCGGCGTCCTGTACTTCATCATCATCATGGCTCTCACCAAGCTGTCGAACCGGCTCGAGAAGAGGATCAACAAATGAGCACCGAACTGACCAAGGACCTGCCGGTCGACAAAGGTCCGGGAACGAAGATCTCGATCAAGGCCCTGCAGAAGGCGTTCGGCGACAACACGGTTCTCAAGGGCATCGACGCCGAGATCGCCAACGGTGAAGTGGTCTGCGTGATCGGACCGTCCGGCTCCGGCAAGAGCACGTTCCTACGCTGCCTGAACAAGCTGGAAGACATCACCGCCGGATCGGTCGTCGTCGACGGAACCGACCTGACGGCGAAGAACGTGGACCTGGACAAGGTGCGCCAGAACATCGGCATGGTGTTCCAGCACTTCAACCTCTTTCCGCACATGACAGCCCTCGAGAACGTCATGCTCGCACCCGTCGAAACCAAGAAGATGACGAAGTCGCAGGCCAAGGACGCGGCCCTGCAGCTGCTCGAACAGGTAGGACTGTCCGAGCGGGCCGACTACAAGCCCGCCAACCTCTCCGGTGGGCAAAAGCAACGCGTGGCCATCGCGCGGGCACTGGCCATGAACCCGTCGATCATGCTGTTCGACGAAGCCACCAGCGCCCTGGACCCCGAAATGGTCGGCGAAGTTCTGCAGGTACTGCGCGACCTCGCCAAGGGCGGTATGACGATGGTGGTCGTCACCCACGAAATGGGCTTCGCGCGTGAGGTCGCGGATCGAGTGATCTTCATGGCCGAGGGCGTCATCGTCGAAGAGGGAACACCCGACGAGCTGTTCGGGAACCCGCAGAACCCACGCACCCAGGACTTCCTGAACAAGGTGCTCTAGCCACTGGCCCGCCCACTCCTGCCGCCCGCCCCGCCGCGGATCAATGCGCCTTTGTTGCACTCAGAGCGACTGAATCCCACATTCATCCGACGGGGGGCGCAGCGGTCGGGCGGGCGCAGCCTGCAGACTGGGTGGTTCGTCGGGCCGGTTGGGGCTATGCCTACGTGGCGTCGGCGTCGATGGGCGGGGTATCGCCGGGCGCGAGTTTCGGCTCGTTCTTGCTCATCGACACTCCACCCCCGGATGTACTGCCCGAGGACACGCCGTTCTGCGGCGTCGGTCCGCCCATGTTCTTGGGCTTGGTGTCGAAGGGCTTGCCCTTGAAGGTGTCGTCCAGCGGGTTCTTGAAGACCGAGTCGTCGCCGTCGAGCAGGTGTTTGGTGATCACGGCTCGGGGTGTCATGCCGCGGAGTTGGTTGAGGTCGGCGAGGGGCTTACGCAGGTCCTCGAAGTCGGTGCCGAGCTCGTCCTTGAGTTGTTGGCTCGCGCCGTTGGCGTAGTCCTTGACCTGGCGGAGGGACTTCGACACCCAGCTGATGGCACCAGGGAGACGATCCGGGCCGAGGATGACCAGAGCTGCTACGAGGAGAATGACGAGCTCTCCCCAACCGATGTTGCCGAACACGGGTGCCAGCCTACGTCGTCAGTCGGAAACCGGCGTGACGGACAGGTCCACCAGCCGTCCGGAGCGGACGAGTTGCACCGGCACCGCCTGACCGATCGTGGTTTCCTGCACCGCGACGACGAGCTCGTCCGCGTCCCCCACCGAGCGGTCGCCGACCTTGGTGATGACGTCCCCTTCGACGATTCCGGCTTGCTGAGCCGGCCCACCGGCCCGGACGTTGGCGACTTCTGCGCCGGCCGAGGTTTCGTTGATCACCGAACGCGCGTTGATCCCGAAATCCGGGTGCCGCATGACGCCGTCCCGAATCAGGGCCTGCGCCACCTCGGTGACCTCGTCGACGGGTATCGCGAAGCCCAGGCCCACCGATCCGCCGCTCTCGCTTCGGATGGCGGAGTTGATGCCGATGACGCGACCTTCGAAGTCGATCAGGGGGCCACCGGAGTTGCCCGGGTTGATGGCTGCGTCGGTCTGTACCGCGTCGATGACGGCGTTGGTGTCGGTGCCCTCCCCCGACAGCGCGACGGGGCGGTCGAGCGCACTGACGATGCCCGAGGTGACCGTCTTGTTCAGGCCGAGCGGTGACCCGACGGCGATGACGTCCTGGCCGACGCGGACGTCGTCGGACCGTCCGAGCTGAGCCTCGGTGAGGTTGCCGACGTCGGTCTTGAGTACGGCGAGGTCGGTCTTGGTGTCGCGGCCGACGATGCGTCCGGGCACTTTGGTGCCGTCGGAGAAGGTGACTTCGAGGGTCGACTTGTCCTCGTCGGATGCGGCGAGCGAGATCACGTGGTTGTTCGTGACGATGTAGCCCTCGTCGGCGTCGATCACGACGCCCGAGCCGGTGCCTCCGGTCTCGCCGAGGGTCACCTGAATGGAGACGACCGACGGCAGGACCGCGTCGGCCACCTTGCTGATCTGGCCGCGTGGGACGTCGTCGCCACTGGACTGGGTCAGTGTCACTTTCTGGCTGGTCAGTGCGCCGGTCACTTCGGCGGTCAGGCGGCCGAACAGTCCACCGACCAAGCCGATGACGAGGGCAAGGACACCGAGTACGACGAGCGCCCGCACGGATACCGATCGCCCGAACAAGACGTCGCGCACGCCGAGCTTGGTTCCAGGAGGGAGTACAGGAGGTGGTGGGGTGTCGAGGGCCGCGCCGCCCAGCGACACTCGGGACGCGGGATCACGCCACGGATCGACCGGAACCTGGGGGCCGGCGTCGGACTCGTCGACGGCGTCGGGGTCGCGCTGCAATGACTCGGTGGCGTCGTCGGGACGTCCGAAGGCCTCGGCCAGGACGGGGTCCGGCGGCCGGACCGACAGCCGGGAAGGCAGTTGTTCGTCGGGGCGACGTGGGGAGAACGAACCGCCGACGTCATCGGGACGTCCGAACACCGAGGCCGACACCGGATCGACGGTGGGTCGATGGACCGGACGCGGCGGCAACCGTGGACCTTCGTCTGCTGTGCCTGTGGTCTCGGTGATGGTCGAATTCGATGTCACGCGTCCGGTTACCCCTCGCATACGTCGGTGTGAGAGTTCAGTATCACTCGAGCGGTCGGGGCAGCTCGATGCAGGTGAGGACTCGTCGGCCAGAAAACGCGGCGGTCAGCGTCGACGACGGCGCACGGCCTCGACGGACGCCATGAACGAACGCTTGGATCGAGCGGGCCCGTCTTCGCCTGCACAGGACGGAATCTGGCTCAGCAATCCGAGGAGCGAATGTGGCATCGACATCTCGCCTGCTCCGCGGAGCGCTCGACGCGCCTGCTGCTGCGCCTCGACCTCGGCCGAGCATTCCGGGCATTCGGAGAGGTGGTGAGCGGCGCGGAGGTGGGCGGGCATTCGTAGTTCACCATCGACGTAGGCTGCGACGGCTTCACTGGCCAGATGTTCGGTGGAGCTGAATTGCCGAGGCTTGCGTGCCTGCGTCATCCAACCCTCCTCGTAGCTAGTGGACACTTGCGTGACCCGAGTCGACCTTCCCGTGCACTCGAAGGTACTCCCGTAGCGCGTGACGGCCACGGTGAATGCGACTACGAACCGTTCCGAGCTTGACGCCCAGTGTCGCACCGATCTCTTCGTACGACAGTCCTTCGATGTCGCACAACACGATTGCGGCGCGAAACTCGGGTGCCAGCGAATCGAGCGCAGACTGCAGATCCGGGTCGAGGCGAGCGTCGTGGTAGATCTGCTCGGGGTTGGGCCGGTCCGACGGAACGCGGTCGTAGTCCTCGGGCAGTGCTTCCATGCGGATACGGCTGCGGCGACGAACCATGTCGAGGAACAGGTTGGTCGTGATGCGGTGCAGCCAGCCCTCGAACGTTCCCGGCTGGTAGTTCGACAGGGAGCGGAACACGCGGATGAAGGTGTCCTGAGTCAGGTCCTCGGCGTCCTGGGCATTGCCGGAGAGGCGGTACGCGAGTCGGTAGACGCGGTCGCCGTGTTCGCGAACGAGCTCGTCCCAGGACGGCATGGTGGAGTTCTCGCCGGTCGCATCGAACACTGCGGTGCCGCTGAGGTCGTCGGGGGTGGGCACGGACTCGGGTAGACGAGCGATGTCGCGATCGCCGTTGATCTTGTAAATAGTTGGATCCTCCTGCTCAGGACTGCGTACGTCCTTCTGATTCAACCGACGACTACCCTCGGATGTTCCAGCTCACACTTCGCAATCGAGACGGACCTGCGATTCCTCCATAGCCTGACCGACCCGCGTGTGGGTCCGGTATGAATCACCTGAGGCCCACCTGAGAATGTGTGCGTGAGATCGAGCCCCGGGCACGATAACCTCGGGACGTGCCGACCAACGCCGAGAAGATGCTCGCTTATGCCGAAGACTCCGCTCAGGAGGACGAGGTTCTGATCGCAGCCAGAGAGCGAGCCGTCGACCTCGGTGCCGCTCCGGTGCCGCCGTCCGTCGGTGCCATCCTGAGCATCTTCACTCAGATGCTCGGCGCGAAGACGGTCGTCGAAATCGGAACGGGCGCGGGAATCAGCGGCCTGTGGTTGCTCGACGGGATGCGAGCGGACGGTGTGCTGACCACCATCGACACCGAGCCCGAACACCAGCGGGCAGCGCGAGAAGCATTCCGGGCAGGGGGAATCGCGCCGTCCCGCACTCGGCTGATCAACGGCTGGGCGTTGGACGTGCTCCCCCGATTGGCCGACGACACCTACGATCTGGTCTTCATCGACGCCAGTCCCGCGGACCATCCGCACTTCGTCGCCGAGAGTGTGCGGTTGCTACGCCCCGGCGGAGTTCTGGTACTGCACAACGCATTGCTGGGTGGCCGGGTTGCCGACCCGACTCAGCGCGACGCGACTGCGGTGGCCGTTCGATCGGCCGCGCGTGCCATCGCCGAGGACGAGCGCCTGACGACGGTGCTGCTCCCTCTGGGCGACGGGTTGATCTGCGCGTCGCGGGCGTGACCATGTGAGTGGAAATTCGTAGCACGCTACGAATTTCCACTCACATGCCGCAGGCTCTGCTCTAGATCCAGACGCCCTTGCCGACGGAGACGACTCCCCCGGCACTGACGTTGAAGCGTTCCCGGTCGCGTTCGAGATCGACTCCGACGATTTCGCCGTCACCGACGACCACGTTCTTGTCCAGGATCGCGTGCCGAACGACGGCACCCTTGCCGATCCGGACTCCGGGCATCAGGACGCTGCCTTCGACGGTCGCGCCGCTGTCGATCATGACGTTCGAGCTCAGTACCGAGTTACGGACGGTGGCGGCGCTGAGAATGCAGCCGGCACCGACGACGGATTCCTGAGCGAGGCCGCCCTGGACGAACTTGGCGGGCGGCAGATTCTCGGCCGATCCGCGGATGGGCCAGCGGCGGTTGTAGAGATTGAAGATGGGATGCACCGACACGAGGTCCATGTGGGCGTCGTAGAAGGCGTCGATGGTGCCGACGTCTCGCCAGTAGCCGCGATCGCGTTCGGTGGCACCGGGAACGACGTTGTCGTTGAAGTCGTAGACCGAGGCCACGCCTGCTTCGACGAGCGCCGGGATGATGTCGCCGCCCATGTCGTGGTCGGAGTCGGAGTTCTCGGAGTCCGCCTTGATGGCATCGACGAGCACCTTGGTGGTGAACACGTAGTTGCCCATCGACGCATACGTGACGTCCGGGTCGTCGGGGGTCCCGGGCGGCTGCGCCGGCTTCTCCAGGAACTGGGTGATCTTGCCGTTCTCGTCCGAGTCGATGCAGCCGAACGCGAATGCCTCGCTACGTGGAACCCGGATACCCGCGACGGTGACGCCCGCGCCGGAGTCGATGTGCTGCTGCACCATCTGCTCCGGATCCATTCGGTACACGTGGTCGGCACCGAAGACCACGATGTACTCGGGGTCCTCGTCGTACACCAGGTTCAGCGACTGGAAGATGGCGTCGGCGCTACCGGTGTACCACCGGGGGCCGAGACGCTGCTGTGCCGGGACCGGAGTGATGTACTCCCCGGCGAAACCGGACAGTCGCCACGTCTGCGAGATGTGGCGGTCCAGGGAATGGGACTTGTACTGAGTCAGCACGCAGAGCCGGAGGTAACCGGCATTCACGAGATTGCTCAACACGAAGTCGATGAGTCGGTAGGCGCCCCCGAAGGGAACGGCTGGCTTGGCTCGGTCCGCGGTCATCGGGTAAAGGCGCTTACCCTCTCCGCCGGCAAGCACAATCCCTAGTACGTGCGGTTGTGTCCTCACCCACCCAACCTATCCGCACCGAGAGAACCTTGCTACCAGTACACGCACAACTGCCGGGGAATGTAGGTTCGTTCACGTGCGAGTAGCGATGATGACCAAGGAATACCCGCCGGAGATCTACGGTGGCGCAGGAGTTCATGTCACGGAGTTGACTGCGCAGCTGAAGTCGCTGTGCGAGGTGGACATCCACTGCATGGGAGCTCCGCGCGACACCGCACAGGTGCACGATCCCGATCCTGCACTCGCCGGAGCCAACGCAGCACTGACGACGTTGTCGGCGGAACTGCGGATGGCCAACGCGGCAGCGGGAGCGGACGTGGTGCATTCGCACACCTGGTACACCGGGCTCGCCGGCCACCTCGCGGCCGAGCTGTACGGAGTTCCGCACATTCTCACCGCGCACTCGCTCGAGCCGCGGCGACCGTGGAAGGCCGAGCAGCTGGGCGGCGGTTACCGCATCTCGTCATGGTCGGAAAAGAACGCGGTGGAATACGCCGACGCCGTCATCGCCGTCAGCGAGGGCATGGCCAAGGACGTGCTCGACGCTTATCCGCGCCTCGACCCGAGTCGAGTCCACGTGGTGCGCAACGGGATCGACACCGAGCGGTGGTACGCAGATCACGGCACGTCGACTCTCGACGAGATCGGGGTGGATCCCAGCAAGCCGATCGTCGCGTTCGTCGGCCGCATCACTCGACAGAAGGGCGTGGGTCACCTCATCGCCGCGGCACACCATTTCGATCCGTCGATTCAGCTCGTCCTGTGCGCGGGCGCGCCCGACACTCCGGAGATCGCCGCAGAAACCGAACGCGCAGTGGCGTTGCTGGCCGAGCAACGCAGCGGGGTCTTCTGGGTCAAGGACATGCTCCCCACCGACAAGATTCGCCAGATCCTCTCCGCCGCAGCAGTATTCGTCTGCCCATCGGTGTACGAGCCACTCGGCATCGTCAACCTCGAGGCGATGGCCTGCGAAACCGCGGTCGTGGCGTCGGACGTCGGCGGCATCCCCGAGGTCGTCGACGACGGCCGCACCGGACGGCTGGTGCACTACAACTCGTACGAGCCCGACGTCTTCGAGCGAACCCTCGCCGACACCGTCAACGAGGTTGCCCTGGACCCCGCACTGGCGACCGCGATGGGCAAGGCCGGCCGCGAGCGGGCCGTTGCCGAATTCTCGTGGGCCTCGATCGCGAAACAGACCCTCGCCGTCTACAACGACGCGCTGGCACGTCGGGGCTGAGACACCTTTCGGTAGGTCGACACCGTCACCGACGCGGTGACCGGGACGGTGTCGGGCAAATTCTTCAACGCCGCGGACCGCGCGTCGGGGTCGCCGTGCCGAGCCGACGGACCCATCCCGATGAGTTCCTCGATGTCGTTGTGCGAGAGCATCATCGAGTACTCGAGCGGGGCCTCGGCCACCGACTCGAACAGACCCGACAACGACTCGCCGAGCCGACGGGTCTTGTCCTCGTCGACGCCGATCAGCCCCAAAGGCCCGCGCAGCTCACGCTGATGCCGCGACGTCGGCGTAACGACCACCAACGTGCCGTCGTCGCCGAGAACCCGATGCAGTTCACCGGCATTGCGCGGCGAGAACACACACGTCACCGCAGACACAGCACCTGCCCGAACCGGTAGCCCACTCCAGATGTCCGCGACGACGCACCCGAGCCGCGAATGCGACCGCGCGGCTCGGCGTGCCGCGAACTTGGACACGTCCACCCCGACCCCCAGCGCGGCCGGACGCGCGTCCAAGACACCTGCGAGGTAATACCCGGTGCCGACCCCGACATCGAGGACCACGTCCGAGTCGGGCGGGACAGCCGCCGACACCGCCGCCGCGATGGGCTCGAAATGACCGCCACCGAGGAACTTCTCACGGGCTGTGACCATCTCGGCCGAATCACCGGTGAATTTGCCGCCGTCGCCTGTCAACAGGCTGACGTACCCCTGCCGAGCCACGTCGAACGAATGACCACGATCGCACCACAGACTTCGATCGGTCTCACCGAGACCCAGGCCCGACTCGACCTCACGGACGCGGCACTGTGGGCAGACCAGCAATTCGACGACGTCGGTCAGCATCGCGCACCTCTTTCACATCGAGACAGATTCTCCGCCACTCCCCCGGAAACGACCTGCCGATCACAACCCTGCTGATCACAACACTGCTGATGACAACACTGCTGATGACAACACAAAGCCCCGCTGGCCGGTGCGGCGAGCGGGGCTGAGCGATGATCGATCGACGTGGCGATCAGCCGGTGACGCCCTTCAGTTCGTCACCGAGTGCCGCGGCCTCGTCGGGGGTCAATTCGACGACCAAACGGCCGCCCCCCTCGAGCGGGACACGCATGACGATTCCTCGTCCCTCTTTGGTTGCTTCGAGGGGACCGTCCCCGGTCCGGGGCTTCATCGCCGCCATCCTCTGCTCCCTCCAGATCTGCGCCCACCTGCTCGGCGCCTCGGCCTAAAAGATAAATTCGTCGCGGGGCGACGGAGTGTCCTGTGCCATTCTTCCCTATCGCCGTCGATGGGGGGAACCTGAGTCGGTATTCGTGACCTGCACCCAACACCCTGACAGGTGATCGTCGACCATTCCGGTGGCCTGCATCAAAGCGTAAGCGGTAGTCGGACCGACGAACCGTAGCCCGCGGCGTTTGAGCTCTTTGGCCAATGCCGTCGATTCGGGTGTCGACGCGGGCACGTCGGTGAACTCCGTGAGCCGCTGTGACCTGGGCTCCGGCGCGAAGGACCACAGCAGAGTGTCGAGATCGGTGTCGTCGAGGTCGACGATCGCGCGAGCGTTGCTCACCGCAGCCTCGATCTTGAGTCGGTTCCGCACGATCGACGCGTCGTTCATCAACCGCTCCACATCGGCGTCGTCGAAGCGGGCCACTGCGTCGGGATCGAACCCGGCGAAAGCAGTGCGGAAGCTTTCCCGCTTGCGCAGGATCGTGATCCACGCCAGGCCCGATTGGAACGCTTCCAGACACAGGCGCTCGTAGAGCTCATTGCGGCCGTGCAGCGGCTGCCCCCACTCCGTGTCGTGATAGGTGCGATACAGCTCGTCGTCGGTGGCACCCCACGGGCAGCGCAGCTTGCCGTCCGGCCCCGCGACTGCGCTCACCGTTCGTCCGACTCGACCGTGCCTGTGACGCCCGAACTATCCGTGAGGCCGGCACTGTCGGTGAGGCCAGAACTATCCGTGAAGCCCGCACTGCCGGGCTGCCCCGACAGCGGGGATCGAGAACCTGACTCCTGCGCCGCGGACAGCCGTGACCGCAGCATGTCTATCTCGCCGCCCAGGCGCTCGAGAGCCCAGTCGACTTCGCTGGGCTTGTAACCCCGCAACGTCTGCTGGAACTTCAACGCGCGCACATCGGCACCGGTGACTCCTTCGGCCGGCAGCACTGTTGCGGTGGTTCTCTCGGGCAACGGCCCCAGCTCTTCACCGCGACCGAACACCGCTGCGGCGATGAAGAACAACGCCGCAGCGACGACTGCAATGACGATGATGTAGATCAACAGCGTCAACATGCCACGATCTTGTCACGGCTGTCCGACACGTCGGCTGGACGCACCTGGTGGTCGGTCAGATCAGCGAGTTCATCGCCGGTCGATCGGCCAACGAGACTTCGGTCGAGAACGGCTCGAACGAATCCCCGGCCACGCGGAACTGCATCAGTCCGGCACCGGAATCGACCATGCCGCACCGGTTGAGCATCGTTCCGACGATCTGCCGACTCATTGCCCCGAGTTCGACCAGCGGCCGATTGCGATGCTTTCGCACTCCCAGGTTCACCTGTCCGATGGCCTGCAGACCGAGCCGGTCGTATGTGTCGAGAAGCAGGCCGATCTCCACCCCGTAACCGGGCGCGAACGGCACCGCCGACAACAACTCGCGAGTGCCCGCGTACTCCCCGCCCAGCGGCTGAATCACGCCGGTCAGCTCCGGGCGCAGCGCCGCGAGCAAGGGTCGAGCCACCAACTCGGTGACGCGTCCACCGCCGTTGGCGTCCTCGGTGCCACTGACGCGAAGTGGACGTCGGTAGTAACCCTTGACGAGATGAATGCCGTCGCCCATCAGCAGAGGGCCGAGCAATTTCGGGACGAAGGCCGGATCGGGATTGATCAGATCGGAATCGACGAAGGCGATGAGGTCACCCGTCGACGCCGCGACCGATCGCCACAGCACCTCGCCCTTGCCCGGTACCGGATCGAGCCCCGGTACTGCCTCCTCGCGACTGATGACACGGGCGCCGGCCGCTCTCGCGCGCACCGCCGTCTCGTCGGTCGAGCCCGAGTCGAGCACGATCAGTTCGTCGACGAGGCCACCGAGCAACGGGTGGATGGTGTCGATGACGGCAGCCACCGTCTGTTCCTCGTTCAGCGCCGGAAGCACCACGGACACCGTGCGGCCCGCCTTGGCGGCCTCGAGCTCGGCGATGGTCCATTCGGGGGTGTCCCAGCTGTTGGTCTCGGACCACATTCGGGTCACGTCCGTTCGATCGGCCAGTGTCATGCCAGCCCCCTGACCGTCCGCGCCGGGGTTCGTCGTCCCTGGATCGCTGCCACCATGTCGACGACTCTTCTGGTCGACGCAACCTCGTGCACCCGGAACATCCGGGCTCCGCCTGCTGCGGCCAATGCTGTCGCTGCCAATGTTCCCTCCAACCGGTCGGCGAGCTCTACCCCTAGAGTCTCGCCTACGAAGTCCTTGTTGCTCAGCGCCATGAGCACAGGCCACCCGGTGTTTACAAGAACGTCCACGCGACGCAACAACTCGAGCCCGTGATAGGTGTTTTTCCCGAAATCGTGGGTCGGATCGATCAGAATCGAATCTTTCTTCACCCCCTCCGCGACCGCGTTATCGGCAGCTGCGGTGACTTCCGCGACCACATCGGCCACGACGTCGGTGTACCGAACCCGGTGCGGGCGGGTCCGCGGAACGGCACCGCCGGTGTGCGAGCAGACGATCCCGACTCCTTCGGCAGCGGCGACGCGCACCAACTCGGGATCGGCTCCGGCCCAGGTGTCGTTGATCAGATCGGCTCCCACACCGCAGGCCAGGCGAGCAACCTCGCTACGCCAGGTGTCGACACTGATCAGCAGATCCGGATACGCATCCCGGATCGCTTCGACGAACGGCACGACGCGGCGGATCTCCTCCGCCGCGTCGACGAGGTCACCGGGGCCTGCTTTGACGCCGCCGATATCGACCATGTCGGCACCCTCGGCGACAGCCCTGTGCACGGACGCCATCGCTGCATCGTCGGAGAAATTCGCGCCCCCGTCGTAGAACGAGTCGGGGGTGCGATTGACGATCGCCATGACCAGAGCTCGATCGTCGGCGACCGGCTTACCGCACAGAGTGCTCATTCATCCATAGTGGCATTTCGGCGGAGGTGCCCGAGCGCGATGGTGTCGGCACCCACATTCGCCCAGTGCCGGGCACCACGTCCGTCGGCGTCGAGCTCGATGACGTGGAACTGTTCGAGCGCAACGGGCAGCCCCGAGGATGGCACGCCGAACAGAGGCGAGCCCGTGTGGGTTCCCTCCATCTCGACCCGCGCGGCGATTCGGTCTCCTTCCCCGAAGAGATCACCGATCGTCACGCGCAGGTCGGGCATCGCAGAACGGAACATCGCGATCGCGCCTTTGAGGTGTGCCGCCATATCCGGTTCGTCCTGTCCGAAAGCGTGCCGGTCGACAGCGCTCGGCGCGAGTGCTGCATCCACCGTCGAGAGATCACCCCGCCCGAATCCGTCCTCGAAGACCCGTCCCACTCGATCTTTCGCCTGTTGGATATCCATGACGCCCCGATTCGTTCAAGTGGCACTCGGATCAATATGCATATACTCGACCCGATGACCGAAAACGTCAAGAGGACCTACAACTCCGCCGTGCGGCAACAGCAGGCCGAAGGCACCCGACTCCGCATCATCGAGGCCGCGCGCGGACTCTTCCTCGCCCACGGATACGGCACAACCTCGGTCCCGTCGATCGCCGCCGCGGCAGGTGTCTCGGCGGACACCGTCTTCCACGTCTTCAAGAACAAGCGCACGCTGCTCAGAGAAATGGTGGATCTGGACATCGGCGGAGACACCGACCCGACGCCGATCATGCAGCGCTCATCAGCATCGGCCGTGCGCGACGAACTCGATCAACGCACGCAGCTCCGCATGTTCGCGTCAGGAATCGCCGAACAGGTCGCGCGAATCAGAGCGGTCGACGACATCTTGCTCAGCGCGGCTGCCGTCGACGAGGACATCGCAGCACTACGACGCGATATCCAGGACCGACAACGCAGATCGGCGATGATGCAGATCGCCGAGTGGATCGGGGCACGTGGAGATCTGGCCGTTGACCTCGAAACGGCAGGAACCACCATCTGGGCCCTGACCAGCCCCGAAATGCACCGAATGTTGTGCGAGCGGTCGGGCTGGACGACCGACCGCTACGCACGATGGCTCGAGGCCACCATCGCCTCGAGCTTGCTGGTTACCCCTTAGGGGCCTTGCCGGCGGCAACCTCGTCGACGTAGCCGTCGTAGAACTTCTCGTAGCCACCGGACTTGCCGCGCAGCACGTGGAGTTCGCTGTCACCGTCTTCCTGGAACCCCAGCTTGCGTAGAGCGACCTTCTGGCTCTTGAACGTCGAGGTTTGCTCGAGGCTGTCGACGATGCGTACGAACAGCGGCACCGCGTAGGTCGGCAGCTTGTCGTAGAGGTGCTCGGCGAACGACTTACCGTCGAAGGACTCACCGTCGCGCAGTGTCACCGCAGCCATACCGGCCTTGCCGTCGGCACCCTCGATATCGACGCCGTAGACGACGGCCCCGTCCACTGCCGGGTGGCTACCGAGTGCACCCTCGACCTGGGTCGTGGCGACGTTCTCGCCCTTCCAGCGGAAAGTGTCTCCCAGCCGGTCGACGAATGCGACGTGCATCCAGCCCTGCTTGCGAACGAGGTCGCCGGTGTCGAACCACGCGTCACCGTCCTTGAACCCGTCGCGCACCATCTTCTTCTCGGTGGCCTTGTCGTCGGAATACCCGTCGAACGGAGCCCGGTCGGTGATCTTGGACAGCAGCAGGCCCACTTCACCGTTACCGACCTTGCGGAGCTTGCCGTCGTGGCCGCGCTTGGCCTTGCCCGACTCTTCGTCGTACTGCACCACGGCATACGGCAACGGGCAGATTCCGGCGGTCTTCTTCATGTTCAGTGCGTTGATGAAGGCGATGTTGCATTCGCTGGCACCATAGAACTCCGCGACGCGGGAGATACCGAATCGCTCGGTGAACTCCTCCCAGATCTCCGGTCGCAGTCCGTTGCCGACGATCAGCTTGACCGAGTTGTCCCGGTCGGAATCCTTCTTCGGCTGCGTGAGGAGGTACCGGCAGAGCTCGCCGATGTAGGTGAACGCCGTGGCCTTGTTGACGCGAATGTCTTCCCAGAAGTTGCTCACCGAGAACTGCTTACCGATGGCCATCGTCGCGCCGCCGGCGAGCACCGAGGACAGCGTCACCGTCAGCGCGTTGTTGTGATAGAGCGGAAGGCAGCAGTAGATGACGTCGTCGCCGCGCAGTCGCACGCCCATGTTGCCCAGGCCCGACATCGACTTGAGCCAACGGAAGTGGCTCATCAGGCTGGCCTTGGGCATGCCCGTCGTTCCCGAGGTGAAGATGTAGAACGCCTTCTCCTTGGCCTGGATCTCCGCGGTGACCGACGGGTTGGCCGTCGACGCCTTCGCGGCCAGCTCGCCGAGCTCCTTCAGCGGCAACACCGACCCGACCTTGGGCTCGTTGTCCAGAGAATCCAGCGCTTCCTGCGCGTTCTCGTCGAGGACCAGCACCTTCGCTTCGAGGATTCCGAGGCTGTGCTCGAGCACGTCGCCGCGCTGGTTGTAGTTGAGCATGCCTGCGGTGGCACCGAGCTTCACGGCAGCCAGCGCCGCGAACAGCGCCTCGGGGCGGTTCTTGCTCAGCACACCGACGACGTCGCCGCGTACGACACCCCGGTCGGTGAACACTGCGGCGTACTGATTGACCAGCGCGTTCGCGTCCTTGTAGGAGATCGACTCACCCTCGAAACGGACGAACGGTCGAGTGCTGTTCTTGGCTGCCGCGTCCTGGAAAATCAGTCCGATGGAGACCTTGTGGTCGGGCTTGCGGGTGAAGCCCGCCAGCCCCTTGAGCAGGCTCGGCACCTCCGTCACCATTTTCGGCAACGCGACCGCGAGGTCGGTCACTCCGATTTTCTGACGGGCATCGACAGCCATGAGCTCCCCTTTGAGACGATGTGAGATAACTAACCCTACTAGAGAGTAACAACTTCCAGCACTTCGTCAGGCGGGCTCGGTTGGTGAACTTTCACAACGCGCCGCACACGTCCAGGGCCTCGTCGACAGAAGTGGTGCGCACGAGCGCGTCGAGCGCTCGTTGCTGCACGAACCCGGTGGAGCTCAGACCGTCGATCCACTGCATCAGGCCGTCGAAGTGCCCGAACGGATCGAGCATCACCATCGGCTTGCTGTGCATGCCCAGATAGCCGGCCGTCCACGTCTCGAAGAGTTCTTCGAGCGTTCCGATGCCGCCGGGCAACGTGATGAACGCGTCGGCTCGGTCCTCCATGATCTTCTTCCGCTCACGCATCGTGTCGGTGACGATCAACTCGTCGGCATCGACGTCGGCGACCTCGCGGTGCACGAGCGCTTTCGGGATGACACCGACGGTGTTGCCTCCGGCTGCGCGTGTCGCCGCGGCCACCGCGCCCATCATCGAGACGTTGCCGCCGCCCGACACCAGCTGCCAACCACGCCGACCGATCTCGGTACCGACCTCATGCGCCAGATCGATGAACGACGCGTCGACCGGTCCCGATGCGCAGTAGACACACACGCTGATCCCCGACACGCCGACCGGCTGCACGCTCACTGCTGGGCCTCCCGGACGATGCGGACGGCCTCGTCGACGCTGTCGGTGCAATGGATGAGGTCGAGGTCCTTCTCGGACACCTTGCCTTCTTTCACGAGAGTGGTCTTGATCCAGTCGAGCAATCCCGACCAGAAGTCCTTGCCCAGCAACACGATCGGGAATCGTGTGACCTTCGCGGTCTGCACGAGTGTGAGCGCCTCGAAGAGTTCGTCGAGAGTACCGAAGCCTCCGGGCAGGCACACGAACGCTTGGGAGTACTTGACGAACATGGTCTTGCGTACGAAGAAGTATCGAAAATTGACACCGAGATCGACCCAGTCGTTGAGGCCCTGCTCGAACGGCAGCTCGATGCCCAGTCCGATGGAGTACCCGTCGGCCTCGCTCGCGCCGCGGTTCGCGCCCTCCATCACACCGGGACCGCCGCCGGTGATCACGGCGAAGCCTTCACGCGCCAGAGCAGCTCCGAGTTCACGCGCCCGCTCGTATTCGGGATGGTCGACGGGTGTGCGCGCCGAACCGAACACCGTCACCGCTCGCGGCACCTCGGCCAGAGCACCGAAACCTTCGACGAATTCGCTCTGAATGCGCAGCACGCGCCAGGTGTCCGAGTGGATCCAATTGCCGGATCCGCGTTCGTCGAGCAATCGTTGGTCCGACGTGGACGTCTCGGTGTTTCGACCGCGGCGAAGTACGACGGATCCCTTGTGTTTGGCAGGCTTTTCGCTGCCGATCTGTTCGAAACCACTAGGACCCTCGACGCTGTTCATGGCGTTCAGGCTATCCGGCGGAGAGGTAGCTCCGTAGAACCTGTGTGACGTGGGTGATCTGTTCGACCGGGACGCGCTCGTCGCGCTTGTGGGCGAGGTTGGGATCGCCCGGTCCGTAGTTGACCGCGGGTATGCCGAGGGCCGAGAACCGGGAGACGTCGGTCCAGCCGTACTTGGCCCGGAACTGCCCTCCCGCTGCCTCGATGAGCGCAGCGGCAGCAGGCTGGTTCAGACCGGGCAGCGCACCCGGTGACGAGTCGGTCACCTCGAACCCGAGATCGAGTCCGTCGACCACCTCACGAACATGCTCGACGGCCTCGTCGACACTGCGGTCCGGTGCGAAACGGAAATTGACGTCGAGCTCGGCGGCATCGGGGACCACATTGCCCGCCACCCCGCCGGCGATCCGAACTGCTTGCAGCCCTTCGCGATATACACATCCATCGATATCGACGCTGCGAGCGTGGTAGGCCGCCAGCCGATTGAGCACCGCACCGAACTTGTGAATGGCGTTGTCGCCCAGCCAGGATCGGGCACTGTGCGCTCGGGTTCCCGACGCCGTCAGCCGAACACGCAGTGTGCCTTGGCAACCGGCTTCGATGAACCCGCCGGACGGTTCGCCCAGAATCGCGACGTCGGCGTTCAGCCATTCGGGTAGCTCACGTTCGATGCGACCGAGACCGTTGCGTGAGGCAGCAATCTCCTCGCAGTCGTAGAACACCAGAGTCAGGTCGTGTGCCGGGTTGTCGATCGTTGCGGCGAGGTGAAGAAACACCGCATTGCCCGACTTCATGTCGACGGTCCCGCAGCCGTGCAGGATGTCCCCCTCGGCGCTCTCGTGCTCGCGCCTCGACGGGACGTTGTCGGCTATCGGCACGGTGTCGAGATGACCGGCGAGCATCACCCGTGAACCCAGCCCGCGGTTGGTTCTGGCCAGGACGGCGTTGCCGCTCCGAATTATCTCGAAGCCCGTGGTCTGCTCGCGAAGTGCCTGCTCCACCTCGTCGGCGATACGCGCCTCGTCCTCACTGACACTGGGGATGTCCACCAGCGCTGCGGTGAGGTCTATCGGGTCGGCATGCAAATCGAGCGTCACGGCGACAACCCTAGGCTTTGGGCCCCGGAATCTCGCGGACCACGCCGTCGAAGCCTGCGCCGAACAATCTTCCGCTCGAAAACCCCTGCTCGGAGCGACCGTAGGAGACGACACTGGTCAACCGAGTGCCGGTACCGATCACGCAGGTGACCCCCGGAGCATCGATGCGGACGACGGAACCGCCTGCATTGAGCGGTACCACCGGACGGCCGGCGGCGTCGAGAGTGAGACCGTCCGGGGCAGCCAACGAGTCGAGCCCCTTCAGATCGAGCAGGTCTTCCGGTGCCGACGGATTTGCAATCGGAATTCGACTGACGCCCGCGTTCACGAAAGTCCGAGAGACGTAGAGATATTTCCCAGCGGCATCGAGCACCGCGCCGTTGGCGCTCAGCAAGCGCGCCCAGCTCGGGTCGACAGAACCGTCGGGGCTGATTCGGCCGATGAGCGAACCGAAGTCGTTGGTGGCGTAGACGGTTCCGTCCGCAGCAACGGCGAGTCCATTGGCAGCACTGAGTCCCTTCGCAAAGGGAGTGGCGGCAAGGGTGTCGATGTCGAGTCGAACGATGCCGGCGGCCTTGACGACGTCTCCGACGAATACACGGGGATCGGCACCGTAGCCGACCAGGAGCGTCCCGTCGGGCATCCACGCCAGAGCTCCGCCGCCGCCGCTGGGAACCTTCGCAATGGGATACGCGGGCTGTCCAGGTGCGTCGATGCGGTACACCCGGCCCGAGACGATATCGGTGACATACGCGCGGCCCGACCCATCGACGGCAAGGCCCTCCAGCGCAGCCCCAGGAATTTTCGCGACCTCTGCCGACTTCCCGCCGACGCCGGCGCAGTTGGGTGCGGCGGCTGCGGTACCGGAACCGGCTACCACGCCGGTCACCGCGAGGAGTGATGCAGCGACCACCGAGTTTATCGAACGCATAGCTATTGACCTGCTCGATCTCATGGAATCCCCCGCCTACGGCGACCCCCTGTCAGCCGATGGGCATTTCTACCACGCCTCGGCGACAACCAAGCCGAAAGCGACTCCGAGAATGATGGTCGAAGCGAAGGTTGCCACCAACCCGGTGAACGACATCCCGTCGGCCATCATCGACACTGCTCCTCTTCCGAGCGAACTCCTGCGGGTGGTCATTGTCGTCACTCTGTCAGCCCACGGGCCCCGGGCCGGTCTCCGCGAATCCCGATGTGGTCACGCTCGTCAGCCGAACGGATAACGAACCGCCGTCGTGACCGAACCGGCGACTACCGCCGGTCGGTGTGCCCGGAAATCACCTGGGAACCTGCGGCGCCCAGTCACCGAACCACGCACGACGCACCACCGCGTATTCTTCGAGCCGTGAGTGCACAGGGAGCAACAGCAGTAGGTATTGCCAACATCACGACATCGGGCGTAGTTCTCGACACCTGGTTTCCGAGCCCGGAGCTCGGGTCCGATCTCGAGGCCGGCACGACTCGGCTCGAAGGATCCGACATCCCCGCGGAGCTGGCCGCGCTGGTCGGTGCGGACGAGGCGCGCGGCGTCGAGGTCGTCGCAGTGCGCACCAACATCGCATCTCTGGACGATGCTCCGATCGACGCCCACGACGCGTACCTACGACTGCATCTGCTGTCGCATCGCCTGGTCGAGCCGCACGGTCAGAATCTCGACGGACTGTTCGGACTGCTCGCCAACGTCGTCTGGACCAACTTCGGACCCGCAGCGGTCGAGGGCTTCGAGACTGTGCGTGCGAAGCTACGTGCCCGCGGCCAGGTAACCGTCTACGGCGTGGACAAGTTCCCGCGCCTGGTCGATTACGTCGTTCCCACCGGCGTCCGCATCGCCGACGCCGACCGTGTGCGCCTCGGTGCTCATCTGGCCAGTGGAACGACGGTCATGCACGAGGGCTTCGTCAACTTCAATGCAGGCACGCTCGGTAACTCGATGGTCGAGGGACGCATCTCCGCGGGCGTCGTGGTGGGTGACGGTTCCGACGTGGGCGGCGGTGCGTCGATCATGGGCACGCTGTCCGGTGGCGGCAAGAACGTCATCTCCGTCGGCAAGAGCTGCCTGCTCGGTGCCAACTCCGGACTCGGCATTTCACTCGGTGACGACTGCGTCGTCGAGGCGGGGCTGTACATCACCGCCGGAACGAAGGTCAGTGGACCAGATGGAACCGTGGTGAAGGCGGCGACGCTGAGCGGCAAGTCCAACCTCCTGTTCCGTCGTAACTCGCTCTCGGGTGCGGTCGAGGTTGTGCCGTGGAAGGGCACCGGCGTCGAGCTGAACGCTGCGCTGCACGCCAACGACTGAGAGCCTGATCGACTCCAATCGATCAGACGGACAATCTCTTCCGGCCCCGCACCGTGTTCTCGGTGCGGGGCTGGTGTGCGTTCGAGGGGCCTATGCGATGTGGGGGCCTGCTCGGGCGTGGGATTGTCTCGGTTGTCGGTAGGGGTCGACGGATGCCGGCGGTACGAACCAGGGGTGCTGATCGGTGCCGATGAACACTTCCCAATCGGAGTGGTGGATGAGTCGGTGGTGGAATCCGCAGAGGAGGACGAGGTTGTTCATGTCGGTGGGGCCGCCGTCGGTCCAGTGCCAGATGTGGTGGCCTTCGGTCCAGGCTGCGGGTTTGCCGCAGCCGGGGAATGCGCAGCCGTGATCGCGGGCAGTCAATGCGCGTTTCTGTTTCGCGGTGACGGTGCGGGCGGTGCGGGCGAGGTTGAGTGGGTTGCCGTTCTCGTCCATGACGATGGCGGTGAGAAGGCAATCGCAGGCGACTTGGCGAGAGGTGTTGCGGGAGAGCGGGCCCATCCACGGCAGCCAGCCGACGGTGGTGCCGTCGCCGAACAGGTCCCGATATGCGCCACGATCCGCAGTCACTGAACCGGCCTCGTTGTTGGTTTCTGCTGTGGTGTCGATGTCGACCGGGTCGACCAGGTCTGAGTCGAATTCTGTTGCAGCGCGGGTGGTTTCGTCATCGGTGATGTCGTCGGTGTTCTGACCGCTCAGGCTGTGGAGGTCCTGCAACCGGATGTGGAGGTTGATGTGGGGTCTCTCTCCGCCTTCGGTGGGGCGATCCTTCGAGGCGAGGTAGTGGTCGAGGATGTGTCCGAAGGCGTCGGCGCGTCGCCTCGCAGGACTGCGTTCGTCGGGGGTGCCGTCGGCTGCGGGCCGAGGTTCGGTCAGCGGTGAGAGTGCGGTGAAGAGCTTTTCTGCGGTGACGGCATCGAAGTCGGCCTTGAGGCACAGGCGTTGGTTGAGCATCTTCGATGCGAACAGTTCGTTGCGGTCGGTGTCCTCAGGGGGCGGCTTGTCGCTGCCGTAGGTGTCTTCGAGTTTGGTGATCGCTTCACGGATCTTGTCGGTGCGTGCCCCAGGCCCGGTGGCGGCGGTGATCATCGCGGTGCGGGCGATATCGCGACCCTCTTGCGGGAGGTTCTTCGGTGGTGTTTCAGCGAAGGTGAGGATCAGGGCGGCGTGGTCGACGGACATGACGCCGGTGTTCACAGCGTCGGCGATGTCGGGGAAGTTCTTCAGTCCGCGGGCGAGGGCAACGATCTTGTTCGCTTTGCTGGGGGTGAGGAGGGTGGTGGAGGTGAGCCATCCTGCGGGTCCGGGGAAGCCGAGCTTCTCCCGGCTCACGCGGGTGTCGATGTCGGCGACGAGGGCGATCCGCCGGGCCTCCAACAACTGGATCTTGTGGGAGACATCAGCAGCGTCGGCGAGGAGTTCGCTTTCGCTCAGTTGCCAGATCTCCGTGGTCATGGAGATAAGTGTATCGAACGGGTGTTCGATAAACAATGATGGTGCAATCGAAAACTATTGCTGTGCATAAGGATTCGTGAATCGCAACCTGTCGGTGGCCCATGGTAAGAGAAATGCCTAGAGCACAACGGTCCCTTGGTGATACAGGATTGTCCACTCCCCCGCGCGTCGCTGCCAGAGCGTCGCTCGCCGCGTAAGTCTGTCGACCTGCAGCAAGGTGTACGTCAGCAAGTACGTGTCCGGGGCAACCTCACGGACCTCGAAATCGCTGGTTTCCCAGTCGACGTCGTGGTCTCCTGACGGGTCCTGTCGATAGCGCTTCCCGAGAACGGCCCACACCTCGTCACGGTCGTATCGGGTACCGGACGCACCGACCTCCCAGAAATCGACATCGGTCAGACGATCGAAATCTTCACGCGTGATGCCGTACTCACGGCGGTGGAAAATGGGTTCACGCCGTTCGAGCTCCGCGAGCACGGATCGCACGTCGACCACCGGTCTGCCTGCGGCAGCGTCAGCCGATGGTTCCGAGCGAAGCCAGTGTCTTGACCACGGCGCGCGCGGCCTCAGCGCCCTTGGTTTCGAGGTGCGCGGTGAAGAAGGCGTTGTGATCGGCGTGTTCGTGGAAGTGATGTGGAGTCAGGACCACCGAGAACACGGGGACGTCGGTGTCGAGCTGCACCCGCATCAGCCCGTCGATCACCGCCGTTTCGACGAAGTCGTGTCGGTAGATTCCGCCGTCCACGACGAGCGCTGCAGCGACGATCGCCGCATACTTTCCGGTTCTGGCGAGACGCTGCGCGTGCAGCGGGATCTCGAATGCTCCGGGCACCTCGAAGACGTCGACCGCGGTGTCGGCATGGCCCAACTGCTCGAGTTCGGCGGAGAAACCCACCCGCGCACGATCGACGATGTCCAGGTGCCAGGTGGCATGGACGAAGGCAATGGATCCGGCGAGTGGAGTGGTCATGGATGCGATGCTAGCGGTATCGCTCGTCGAGCAAGTCGAGTGTTGCGCCATCGAATTCGCCGGAGAAATACTTCTGCAACACTTCGACGAAAACGGACTGCCCCTTGGTAGCTTCGGCGAAAAGCGTCATGGACGAGTGCAGCTTCAGATTGTCCGGGTAACCGAAGATCTCGTCGACCGTGCTGCCCTCGACCGCAAGAGTGAGCTGCGCGGCTTTCTTCAGGCGTGGCCCGAGAACTTCGTGGGACAGGTACAGCTCGGCCTCGGTCAGGTCTGCGATGCCGAAGTGCTGAGCGGTGGCACTGCGGCCCAGGCCGGCCAACTGCGGAAACACGAACCACATCCAGTGAGTCTGTTTCCGGCCTGCCTTCAACTCCTTGACCACGACGTTCCAGACGGGATCCTGGGCGTCGACGAAGCGTTGCAGGTCGTATTCGGTCATACCGACAACTTAGCGACACAGGAGTGGAGCCCGCGGAATGACCCGGACGGGCGGGAGTGGAGCCTGCGGAACGACCCGGTCAGGTGAATCCGCGGAGCAGGGTGTCGACCGTGGCGTCGAGCAGGTCATCGGCAGGGATGCCGTCGAGGAGGTCGCCGGCGGCGAGCACGGCGAGTCCGTGGACGCTCGCGAACGCGACGCGGGCGAGGACGGCAGGCGATGCTTCGGTGATGACTCCCGCGTCCATCGCAGCGCGCAACAAGGATTCCGTCGCCGCCATGCTTTCGTGCGCAACGTCTTTGAGTTGTTCGCTGGCCTCGGGGTGATGCTTGGTGCTGTACATGACGTCCAAGAGCTGCGGGTGTTCGACGGCAAAACCCAGGTAGGCGCGGGCGACACCACGAAACTTGGCCAGCAGCTCTCCCGGACCGGTGGCCGCGTCGACCATTCGCCGATTCATTTCCTGAAAGCCGTGCAGCGCCAACGCATCCAGCAGTGCTTGCTTGTCGCGGAAGTGGCGCGCAGGGGCTGCGTGACTGACACCCACGTCTCGGGCCAACTGCCGCAGCGACAGCGCATCTACGCCGTCGCGGGCGATGCTCTGCTCGGCCTCCTCCAGGAGCACCGCGCGCAGATCACCGTGGTGGTAGCGCTCCGTTGCCATGGACTCACCCTAGGCGATGTTGGCGTTGACAACAATGATGACAGTGCCTACATTTGCGCGCATGACATCCACAGCACTCATCACCGGGGCGAGCTCCGGCCTCGGCGAGGAATTCGCACATCGCTTTGCCGCACGCGGCGAGAACGTCGTCCTCGTGGCACGCCGGGCGGACCGACTCGAGACACTTGCCCGCCGCATCGAAGCAGACCATGGCATCACCGCGACCGCCGTCGCCATGGACCTGGGCGTACCGGGCATCGGCGAGTCACTACGAAAGAACCTGGCCGACAAAGGGATAACACCCACGACGCTGATCAACAATGCAGGATTCGGGACCCACGGGCGCTTTCGCGACGAGGATCCGGCGCGGGTGGCGTCGGAAATCGCATTGAACGTCAGCGCGCTGGTGGATCTGACACATGCGTTTCTGCCGAATCTGACCGGCGCGTTGATCAACATCGCGAGTACCGCTGCGTACCAGCCCACTCCGAACATGGCGGTCTACGGGGCGACGAAGGCCTTCGTACTGAACTTCACCGAGGCGCTCGCCTACGAGTACCGCACGTCACCGCTGAAGATCCTCGCTCTCTCCCCCGGCCCGACGCGCACCGAGTTCTTCGACGTCGTCGGATCCGAGGATGCCGCAGTGGGCAACTTCCAGACCTCCGAGCAGGTGGTCTCGACGGCCATGCGCGCCTTGGACTCTCGCCGTACCCCTGCCAGCGTCGTGTCCGGTCTTTCCAACAAGATCAGCGCCGGCAGTGTGCGTCTCGCGCCACGATCGTTGGCCGCGATAATCAGCGGTCGCCTACTGAAGGCCTGACCCCTAACCCCGCGGTCGACGCGAATCGATCACTCCCGTGTCGAATCCGGCCAAGTGCAGCCCGCCGTGGAAGCGGGCGTGTTCGATCTTGAGGCACCGGTCCATGACGACGTTCAGTCCCGCCGCCTCGGCGTCGTGGGCAACCTGCTCGTGCCACAACCCGAGCTGCAACCAGATCGTCTTCGCCTGCGCAGCAATGGTTTCGCTCAACACATCCGGGAGATCGTCGTACTTGCGAAAGACGTCGACCAGGTCCGGACTTTTCGGTAGATCCGCGAGAGTCGGATAGACGGTCGTTCCTTCGATGTCCGAGACCGTCGGATTGACGAGAAATATTTCGTAGTTGCTTGTCGAGGACAGATACCGATTGACGAAATAGCTTGCTCGCGACGGGTTCTTGGACGCACCGACGATCGCGACGGTTTTCGTCTCACGCAGGATCCGCTGACGGTCCTGAGCGGAGGGTCCCTGCCAGGTTCGTTCGCTCATGACCGCGCCTTCCCGGTTGCCAGCGTCAAGGCCTGATCGAGATCCCACAGCAGGTCCTCGCCGTCTTCGAGGCCGACACTGATCCGAATGAGTTCGGGCCCCACCCCCGCGCCGGCCAGTTGATCATCGCTGAGCTGTCGGTGGGTGGTGCTGGCCGGGTGGATGACCAGGGTGCGTACGTCGCCGATGTTCGCGACGTGACTGGCCACCTGGACGCTCTCGACAAACGTTCGGCCGGCGTCGCGACCACCTTCGATGCCGAATGCGAACACCGCGCCCGGACCCGAGGGCAGATATTTCGCGGCGCGGTCGTGGTGCGAATGACTCTGCAATCCAGCCCATCTCACGTACTCGATGCGTGGGTCCGACTCGAGCCACTCGGCGACGACGCGCGCATTGGCCACGTGCGCGTCCATGCGCTGCGGCAACGTCTCGACGCCCTGGATCAGCGTGAAGGCAGAGTGCGGAGCCAGTGCTGCACCGATGTCGCGCAGTTGCTCACTGCGCAATTTGGTGAGAAATCCGTACTCCCCGAAGTTGCCCCACCACGACAGGCCCCCGTACGAGGCCACCGGCTCGGTCATCTGCGGGAACTTGCCTCGGCCCCAATCGAATCGACCGGACTCCACCACGACGCCGCCGAGCGTGGAGCCGTGACCGCCGAGAAACTTCGTTGCCGAGTGAATGACGATGTCGGCTCCGAACTCGATCGGCCGGCTCAACCACGGTGTCGCCATCGTCGCGTCGACCACCAGCGGGATCCCATGATCGTGCGCGACCGCGGCGAGACCCTCGAGATCGGCGATCTCACCGGAGGGGTTACCGATGACCTCCGCGTAAATCAACTTGGTCGAATCTGTTACCGCCGCCGCATAATCGGCCGGGTCCGTGCCGGGAACGAAGGTGGTCTCGACGCCGAAGCGCCGCAGTGTGACGTCGAGTTGCGTCACGGTTCCGCCGTAGAGTCCGGCTGCCGCGACGATGTGATCACCGGTGCCGGCCAGCGCGGCGAACACCGCGAACTCGGCCGCGAGCCCGCTGGCGAACGCGACCGCCCCGATGCCGCCTTCGAGGCTCGCGATGCGCTCCTCGAAGGCGGCGACCGTCGGGTTACCGATGCGGCTGTAGACGTTGCCGTACTTCTGCAGAGCGAACAGATCCCCTGCGTCAGCAGAATCCTCGAACACGTAGCTCGCCGTTTGATAGATCGGCACCGCACGCGAACCGGTTGCCGAGTCGGGCCGCGCGCCGGCGTGAATTGCTCTGGTACGCAGGCCGAATGTTCGCTCGCTCATGACGTCAGGCCGTTTCGAGGACGGTGTGGATCGGCGTGGGGTTACGCGTGAGATCCAGTACCGGGCAGTGATCGTCCACGGCCTGCTGCAATTCCTCGTACCGCTCACGGGTCTCGGGCCCGGTGACCGTCACGACGACGCGCACCTCACCGAATCCCGGCCGCACGTCGTCGTCGAAACCGAAGAAGCCACGTACGTCGAGGTCGCCCTCGGCCTTCGCCTTGATGTCGTCGACGACGATACCGAGCTTCTCGGCCCAGACGCGGTACGTGACCACCTGGCAGGACAGCAGCGACGCGAGGTAGTACTCCACGGGATTGGCGGCCGTGTTCTCTCCGCCGAGGGCCGGCGGCTCGTCGACCTCGACGCTGAACTTGCCGAGTGTGACGGTGCTGGCGACGGCATCGTGCGCGGTGACGGAGGCACGGAATACAGCGTGAGCGTTCTTCGCGTCCGCGCGTACTGCGTCGTCGGTGGCAGCGATGACGCCACCGAGATGGGAGACAGATGTGGTCATGAGTGATCCTGTTCGTCGAAAAAGGTTGCCGGAACGACCCGAGGAGCGTGCGGAGCTCGTCGGGGCTGGGTTCGATCGACAGTTACGAACAGGAAGAAGTGCAGACCAGGCACAGATCGATGGTGCGACGACGCACGAGCCTTCTGCCCGCGTCGGTCACATGTGTCTCGGTCACGGTGCCGACAATAGCCTAAGAGAACTGGTCTGCGCCGACGTCGGTTTCGTCGTCGGTGATCGCGGCGACGATCCGTGCTGCCACTGCCTCCGGCGTCAGGCCCTGCGGCAGTTTCGGTGCCTGCCCTGCGATCGGCCGCGTTGCCAGCCCCGTCTCGGTGTGCGGAGGCCGTACGTCGACGATACGGATCTTCGACTTCCGCGCTTCTGTGCGAACACTGTTCACCAGAGCACTCGCCGCGGCCTTGCTCGCCGAGTAAGCACCCATGTTGGGCATCGGCTTGTCTGCGACCACCGCACTGATGTTCAGTACGAATCCACCCTGATCCAGAGTGGTCAGCGCTTCACGCATGATGCGCAGCGGTGCCAGGTAGTTGAGCAACAGCAGCTCGTCGACGGTGTCGTCGTCCACCTCGGCGACCGAACCGAAGGCCACCACACCCGCCGCGATCACGATCCCGTCGAGACCGCCGTGGTGTTCGACGGCCTCCGCGACTACCGATCGAGCCGAATCCGGCAGCGTCAGATCGGCATTCACCGTGTGATGCTCCGCGGACTCGAGGCTGCGTCCGCTGATGGTAAGCCGCGCGCCGGCCTGGGCGAGTTGCTCGACGATCGGACCGCCGAGCCCGCCACTGGCACCGAATACGAGAATGCGTGCGCCGTCGAGGTTCATGACTCGAAGCTAGCGCGTTGCACCCGACCCGCGCTCACAACGCGGAGTCAGCCGAGGAGCTTCTTCTGCACCTTGCCCATGGCATTGCGCGGCAGCGAGTCGACGACGCGAATCTCCCGGGGGCGCTTGTGGATCGACAATTCGGTGGCCACCAGGTCGATGAGCACTCGGTCCTCGACCTCGGTACCGACGACGAACGCCACGATGCGTTGACCCAGATCGTCGTCGGGCAGGCCGACGACAGCTACTTCGTCCACGCTCGGGTGGCCCAGCAACACCGTCTCGATCTCCCCCGCGCCGACGCGATAGCCGCCGGACTTGATCAGGTCGGTCGAGGCTCGCCCGACGATGCGGTGGAACCCGTCTGGCTCGATGAGCGCGACGTCCCCGGTGTCGAACCACCCGTCCTCGGTGTAGGTCTTCGCCGTCGCCTCGGGGTTGTTCAGGTAGCCGTCGAACAACATAGGGCAGCGGATCTGCAAGGCACCGATGGATTCGCCGTCGTGCGGCAGGATGTCGCCCTGCTCGCCCAGCAGTCGGGTTTCGACGCCTGCGACGGGCAGTCCCACCGATCCTGGTCGACGTTCACCGTCGGCGCGGGTGCTGATGGTGATGAGGGTTTCGCTCATGCCGTACCGCTCGATGGGAGCCTGACCGGTGAACTCACGCAGCTTCTCGAACACCGGAACCGGGAGCGGCGCACTGCCGGACACCAATAGTCGGGCGTGGGCCAGGGCGCGGGCGGACGTCTCATCCGCGGCGACGCGCGACCATACGGTCGGCACCCCGAAATACAGAGAACCCCGCGCTGCCGCATAGAGCTCGGGAGTCGGTTTGCCGGTGTGGATCAGCGGGCTGCCGACTCGCAGTGGGCCGAGCAACCCGAGAATCAGTCCGTGCACGTGAAACAGCGGAAGACCGTGCACCAGAGTGTCTTTCCACGTCCAGCTCCAGGCCTGCGCCAACGCGTCGAGCCCGGCCGCGATGGCGCTGCGAGAAATCAACACACCTTTCGGTGAGCCGGTGGTGCCGGAGGTGTAGAGCACGAACGCGATCGACGACGGCTGCGGCTCGGGGTAGCTGTGCCACGACCGTGCGTGCTGACGCACCGGCAGAACCGTCAGCCCCGCGGTGTCCGGCGGCGCTTCGCCGAGCCACGCCTGCGCACCCGAATCGCGGAGGATGTGCTCACGTTCGGCCGAGCCTGCATCCGGTGGGACGGGAACAACGGTGACGCCGGCAATCAACGCACCGACGACGGCGAGCACCGTTTTCACCGATGGCGTCGCGTGGATGGCGAGCCGATCTGCCCGGCCGATGCGCTCGGCTACGGAAGTCGCCGCTCCCAGGATGTCGGCACGAGAGAGCGAGATGCCGTCGATGGTGACGGCGTCGGGAATATCGTCTCCCCGCGCAACGGCGAGTGGGTTCAGTGAACGAAGCAGCACATGGCTACCGTACAGACATGGACGTGGACGGAATCGACACCGGCGACTACGCCGAGTACATGACGGTCGCCGCCGGTGACCTGCAGGCGGGTGTCTATCTGATCGGAACCGACGCCGAACAGGACGTCGATTCCGAGGACGACCTCGACCTGGACCTCGAGGACGAGGACTCCGACGACGAGGACATCGACCTCGCGCACGTCAGTGACGGAGCGCCGCGACTGGTCTACTCGGTGCAGTCCGACGATTTCTGGACGCGAGTGGAGTTGGCCGACCTCCGAGCGACTCAGCTCTACGAGGAGGCGCACGCGCGCAACCCCGAGGTCAACGCCGAACCGAAGCGGTTCACCACCGTCGAAGCCTTCGGCAGCAACGAATTGGTCTACATCCTGCGCATCAGGCGCGGCGGATGGGACGTCGGCGAGCCGGGTCTCGACTGACGGTCCACCGCAACTAGGCCGAGGACGCCACCGTTCCGATTCCGAGGGCGACGAGGAATCCAGCGCTGATGCGGTCCAGCCAGTCGGTCACGGCCGGTTTACGCAGCAGCGTCACAGCGCGTGAGGCGAGAACGGAGAACACTCCCATCACCACGGCAGCGACAACCACCTCGACCAGACCGAGCGTCATGGCACCGGTGAACGTGACGACGGTGAGGAACTGCGGTACCACCGCGAGGTAGAACAGTCCGACCTTCGGGTTGAGCGCGCACGAGAGAACTCCGGCACCGAACGCCGACCACGCGGACGCAGCGACAGGCAGGAGCGGCTCGCCGTCCACCTTGTTCTTACGTCGCGCCCGGAAAGCCTTCACGCCCAGATACAGCAGGTACAACCCACCGAGAACTTTGACGACGCGGTATGCCGTCGCGGATTGCTCGACGATCGCCGCCAACCCGACGGCCACCAGCACGGCCCAGAACAGTCCGCCGATCGCGACACCCATCGCCGCAGCGACGCCTGGCTTGAGGCCGCCGATGCTGTAGCGGAGCACCAGAAACGAATCCGGCCCGGGCAGAATCGCCAGCAGAAAGCACACACCGGCGAAGCTGAGCAGCAGGCTGAGGGTCATGAGTACATGAGAACACCCGATCCGAGCGGGGGCCAACTGAGCTCGGTGTCCACTATTCGTATCGAGAAGCGGGATCCCGTCAGCGGAGGGGAATAGTGGACACTCAGCGCACCTCGAGCTCACACACGTCAGCGGGGCCGAAGCCAACTGAGGTGAGTGTCCACAATTCGCATCGAGAAGCGGGATCCCGTCGATCAAGCCGAATTGTGGACACTCAGCGCACCAGCACTCAGCGCACCAGGAAGCTCGGCTAACCGCGCAGGCGAGCCGCCGCGGCCTCGATGCGTTCGTCCGTCGCGGTCAGTGCGATGCGGACGTGTTTGCCACCGTTCGGTCCGTAGAACTCTCCCGGTGCGGCGAGGATGCCGCGTTCGGCGAGCCAGTCGACGGTGTCGCGGCACGGCTCGTCGCGGGTGGCCCACAGGTAGAGCCCGGCCTCCGAGTGGTCGACGCGGAAGCCGGCTGCCTCGACGGCCCCCTTCAGTACCGTTCGGCGAGCGCGGTATCGCTCTCGTTGAATGTTCTCGTGCTCGTCGTCGGCCAGAGCCGCCGTCATGGCGGCCTGAATGGGGAGCGGCACCATCATCCCTGCGTGCTTGCGAACCTCGAGCAATTCGGCGATCAGGGAAGCGTCGCCGGTGACGAAACCGGCGCGGTAGCTGGCCAGATTCGAGGTCTTCGAAAGTGAGTGCACAGCAAGCAGATTGGTGTGATCGCCGTCGCAGACGCGCGGGTCGAGCACCGAGACGGCGTCGGCTTCCCAGGTCAGCCCCAGGTAGCACTCGTCGGAGACGACGATGGCGTCGCGCTCGCGGGCCCACTCGACGACCTTGCGCAGGTGCTCGACTCCGAGCACCTTGCCGGTCGGGTTCGACGGCGAGTTGACGAAGATCAGCGAGGCGCGTTCGGGGCCGAGACGATTCAGTCCGTCTGCACGAAGAATTCGTGCACCGGCGAACAGCGCACCCACTTCGTATGTGGGATACGCCAATTCGGGGATGACGACAAGATCATCGGCACCCAGACCCAGCAGACTCGGCAACCAGGCGATCATTTCCTTGGTACCGATGGCCGGAAGCACTGCGTCGGTCGAGATACCGGTGATCGAGTAGCGACGTTCGAGCGACGCCACCGCAGCCTCCCGCAGCGCGGCGGTACCGACGGTCGTCGGGTAACCGGGCTCGTCGGCCACCGAGTTCAACGCGACCCGAATCACCTCGGCGACCGGGTCGACGGGCGTGCCGACCGACAGATTCACGATGCCGTCCGGGTGCGCCGACGCCTTCTCCTTGGCAGCGGTCAGCGAGTCCCACGGAAAGTCGGGCAGCGTCGCTGCCACCGCTCTGCGTGCCAAGGCGTCAGTTCTCGCCCATGGGAGGCAGAGCCTTGATGAACGGCGGGTCGTAGTCGGTCTTGCCGAGTTTCGCTGCGCCACCCGGAGATCCGAGATCGTCGAAGAAATCGACGTTGGCGCTGACGTATGCACTCCACTGCTCGGGCACGTCGTCTTCGTAGAAGATGGCCTCGACGGGGCACACGGGTTCGCAGGCTCCGCAGTCGACGCATTCGTCGGGGTGGATGTACAGCATTCGGTTACCCTCGTAGATGCAATCCACCGGGCACTCTTCGATGCACGCTTTGTCCAGTACATCTACGCACGGTTCTGCAATCGAGTAGGTCACTGCTGCTCTCCCCTCCTTGTATAGATCGTGGGCGCTCTCGCGCCCTCAGCATCCTAGTATCGCGGTCCGAACCTGTGACAATCCGACCAGGGTGACCTCACCTGCTCCGGCCTGCTATCGCCGGAGCTGCTTCGCGGGCGGGGTCACCGAAGCCGACGCCGTCTTGTGGGCGGTGAGCCACTTGCGTCCCTGCTTGGCAGCGCGCGACAGCGCGCCCCGCTCACCGAGATATCCGGCGACGCCACCGACGAGTGGGATGGCTCCGAGTACCCGGTAGAACCCGCGTGGATGCGGGCGCTTCTCCAGCTCGCCTGCCACGTCGCGCAGCACGTTGGCGATCTGCCACATTCCGCGCAGCAGTGCGAACGGGCCGGATTTCGGCGATTCTTCCTTCTTCGCAGGAGCGCTGTCAGCCAAGGACGTCAGGTCACGCTTGCACAGCACCGACCCGAGCAGCGCCACATGCGTCTCGCGGTCGGTCACTCCGGATTCGCGAGCCACGGCGACGAGCACCATCGCCTGGTTGGCGAACCCGAGCAGATCCTGAATCGGCAGACGGTTGACCAGGATGCCGAAGACGCCGGGGAAGGCGACGGCGACAGTGTTGAGAGCTCCGATGCGATTGACCCACCACTGCGAACGAGCATCACTGTCGAGCTTTTCCCAGCCGGCGGTGCCCGGGAAGTCGGTGGTGTCGAACGCCTTGGCCAGGAAGTCGATGACGTTGTCGAGAGTCGAATCGTCCACGGAGGACTCGCGGAACGTCCGTCCTTTCAGTCCGATCGGGTCACGCGTGGCCAGGATGTCGAGCACGGGATGAATGATGGCGACGGCACTGCTCAGTACCGCGGCGACTCGACGGTCGTCCATGTCGGGCAAACTCCGTTTCGGGTAAAGACCTGTAGGTCAGATCAGGCCGGCGACCGACACCGCCGGTGCCGGGCCGTACGTGGTGGTGCGCTGACGAACCGGTCGTCCGATGCCGTCGGCGATCTCGTGCAGTTCCGCGACGGTCTTCTCCGAACCGTTCTGCGAACCCGCCATGCGCGAGATCGTCTCTTCCATCAGGGTCCCGCCCAGATCGTTCGCGCCTCCGTTCAGCATCGCCTGTGTACCCGTGATTCCCAATTTCACCCATGAGGTCTGAATGTTGTCGATACGGCCGTGCAGCATGATCCTGGCCAGAGCATGCACCGCGCGGTTGTCCCGATTGGTCGGGCCGGGCCGCGAGGCACCCGCCAGATACAGCGGCGACGACTGGTGCACGAACGGCAGCGGCACGAACTCGGTGAACCCGCCCGTCTTATCCTGGATCTTCTTGAGCACGTTCAGATGCCCGACCCAGTGCGACGGATTGTCGACGTGGCCGTACATCATCGTCGAGCTCGATCGCAGGCCCACCTCGTGCGCGGTGGTGATCACTTCGATCCACTCGGCTGCGGGCAGCTTGCCCTTGGTGAGCACCCACCGCACCTCGTCGTCGAGAATCTCTGCGGCGGTACCCGGAATCGAGTCCAGGCCGGCGGCCCGCAGCTCGGTGAGCCACTCGCGGATCGACTGGCCGCCGCGGGAGGCCCCGTTGACGATCTCCATCGGCGAGAACGCGTGCACGTGCATCGACGGCACTTTCGCCTTGACCGCACGGACCAGATCGGCGTATCCCGTCACCGGCAGTTCGGGGTCGATGCCGCCCTGCATGCACACCTCGGTGGCCCCGACGACGTGCGCTTCCCACGCACGGTCGGCGACTTCGGCGGTGGACAGCGTGAACGCGTCGGCGTCACCCTTGCGCTGCGCGAACGCACAGAAACGGCATCCGGTGTAGCAGATGTTGGTGAAGTTGATGTTCCGGTTCACCACGTAGGTGACGGTGTCCCCGTTGACCTGCTTACGCAGATCGTCGGCGAGCGCGGCAACGGCGTCCATGCCGGGGCCTTCGGCCGTCGCCAGTGCGAGGTACTGCTCGTCCGACAGACCGGCCGGGTCCTTCTCCGCTGCTGTCAATGCCGACACCAGGTCGCGGTCGACTCGTTCGAGACCGGCCAGATCGCGCACCTGCTCACGAATGGAATCCCAGTCGCCGAACGCATTCGCCAGATCCGAGCGCGTCTCGGTGTTGCGGCCCTGGGTGTCGATCTCGGTGTTCAGATCCACGCGTCCCGAGGACTCCCATTCCTCGTCCGGCTCCTGCCACGGCAGACCGGTCGGGTTGACGCCCTCGCGTGCCATCCCGGTCTCCGGGTCGGCCACTGCCCGCACGTGTGCCGAGATTCGCGGGTCGATCCACGGTGCACCGGCCAACACGTACTGCGGCTGCGCGGCAGTACGTTCCACGAGCGTGTAACCGGCGGCCGCCGACAACTCGGCGAGAGTGTCGAGGTTCGGCCAGGGCCGCTCGGGATTGACGTGGTCGGGAGTCAGCGGCGAGACACCGCCCCAATCGTCGACGCCTGCGCCGAGCAACGCGGCGGTCTCCTCCGCTGCGACGAGGTTCGGCGGGGCCTGAATTCGCATCGACGGACCGACCACCATGCGCGTCACCGCGATGGTCGCCAGGAATTCTTCGAGACCGGCGTCGGGCACCGACCGCATCGCGGTATCGGACTTGGCCAGGAAGTTCTGCACGATGATCTCTTGCACATGACCGAAAGACTTGTGCACCTTACGAATTGCCATGATGGACTCGGCCCTGTCCCGCAACGTCTCACCGATACCGACGAGGATGCCCGTCGTGAAGGGAATGTTGAGCCGGCCCGCGTCGGTCAGTGTGCGCAGCCGAACCTCGGGATCTTTGTCGGGACTGCCGTAATGCGCCTGCCCCTTCTCCTCGAACAGCCGACGCGAGGTGGTCTCGAGCATCATGCCCATCGAGGGGGCCACCGGCTTGAGGCGCGAGAGTTCCTGCCATGACATCACTCCGGGATTGAGATGCGGCAGCAGGCCGGTCTCCTCGAGCACCCGGATCGACATCGCGCGCACGTAGTCCAGAGTCGAGTCGTAGCCGCGTGAGTCCAGCCACGCCTTGGCCTCGGGCCACCGCTCCTCCGGCCTGTCGCCGAGCGTGAACAGCGCCTCCTTGCAGCCCAACTCGGCCCCCTTGCGGGCGACGTCGATGATCTCGTCGGGATCCATGAACATCCCGTGCCCGGCCGCATTGAGCTTGCCCGGCACCGTGACGAACGTGCAGTAGTGGCACTTGTCGCGGCACAACCGCGTGATGGGCACGAACACCTTGCGCGAATACGACACGGTCTTCGGACGGCCCGCCGACTCCAACCCGGCATCCCGTACCCGGGACGCCGACGTCATCAGATCCACGAGGTCGTCACCGCGAGCGTGCAGCAAGACGGTTGCCTCGTCGACGTTCAGCGACACCCCGTCGCGGGCGCGACGCAGAACGCGGCGCATGGCGGAGGCGGCTGGAGCGGTATCAGGCTGCGAAGTCACCAGTCGATCATGCGCCTTCTTGGTACGCACGTGCCACCCGCGGGTGGGCCTGCGGCCCTTGTGCGCGTTTTGCTTACCTGGAAGGGCGCACAACGCGCACGACGGGGCAGCGCTAGGTTTGTACCGTGACAACGATGACAGACCCACAGTGGCAGCCTTCTCCCCGTGCGCGTCTGCTCTGGACCCTGAGCGCCGGACTGCTGTGGCTACCGGTCTTCATCGCTCAGATCGTCTGGTTTTTCGTCGACTCGAACCGGACGTCGTGGCTGCACGTCACCGTCCTCGTCGTATCGGTCGTGCTGACCGCACTGCACCTCGCGATCGTGCCGCAGTGGCGCTACCGGGTGCACCGCTGGGAGATCAGCGATACCGCCGTGTACACCCGCACCGGTTGGCTCAGCCAAGAACGACGCATCGCCCCCATCTCGCGGGTGCAAACCGTCGACACCGAGCGCGGACCACTCGATCGTCTGCTCGGGTTGGCGACGGTCACCGTGACGACGGCATCGTCGGCGGGCGCGGTGAAGATCACCGCACTCGATCAGGCCGTTGCGGACGAGACCGTCACGCGACTGACCGATATCGCCGGCCGCACCGTCGGAGATGCCACATGACCGATCAGGCGGAGTTGCTGGCAGTCGAAGAGGAGCAGCCGTGGTTGCGCCTGGACAAGCGAATGTTGTTGGTGCATCCGGTGAACGAGGGCATCAAGATCCTGCCGGTACTGCTGATCTCGTTCTTCGTCGGCAGTCAGAGCGGTAATCACTACTGGAGTCTGGGCATCCTCGCGGTCGTCGTCGTGTTCGCGATTGCGCGCTGGTTCACCACCAGCTACCGGATCGGGCCGGTGCACGTACAACTGCGCACCGGCGTACTGCAGAAGAAAGTACTGTCCATTCCGCGCAACAGGATTCGGTCGGTCGACGTGGAAGCGAATGTACTGCACCGGGTGCTCGGCCTGTCCATTCTCCGCATCGGGACCGGACAGCAGGCGGGCAAAGGCGAGGCTTTCGAGCTCAACGCCCTCGACACGTCACTGGTGCCGGAGCTTCGCGGCGAACTGCTGCAGCGAGTGTCGGGCCGAACAACGCCGAGCGACGGAATGCCCGTTGCCGCAGCCGATCCCGGGGTCGAGATTGCACACTGGCAATTCTCGTGGGTGCGGTTCGCGCCGTTCTCCATCACCGGCATCGTCACCATCGCCGCGGCAGTGGGCGTGCTGTTCCAGTACGGCATCGGACAAACGTTGGCGGAGACGTCGGTGGTCTCGAACAGCGTCGAATCGGCGCAACGGTTCGGCATCGCCCTGTTCGTCGTCCTCGCACTGATTGTGCTCCTCGTGGTGTCCAGCATCTTCGCCTGCGTTCGATACCTGATCACCTACGGCAACCTGACCGTCACCGACCAGGGTCGCACGTTGCACGTCAGCCACGGGCTGCTCCGCACCCGTCAGTCGACCCTCGACCGCAAGAGACTGCGCGGCACTTCTCTGTCGCTGCCTCTACTACTGAGGTCGGTCGGCGGGGCCCGACTCGACGCCATCATGACCGGAGTGAGCGCCGAGAAGAAGGAATCGTCGCTACTGCTTCCCCAGGCTCCGCGGGCCGAGGCGCTGCGCATGATGACCACGGTGCTCGGCGATGCAGGCATGCACGGCAATGCCGACCGCCCGCTTCTGCAGCACGGACCTGCCGCGCGGCGACGCCGCTACACCCGGGCGGTTCTACCGCTGCTCGTCGTCGCGGCCGGACTGGGAATTGCGCAGTCTCTCGGCGCACCGATCCCGATCCTCGCGTGGATCGCCGTGGCCGTGCTGTTCGTGGCCGCCGTCGGACTCGCTCACGACCGCTACCGCGGCCTCGGGCACGCCGTCCTGCCCGGCTGGCTGATCACCCAGCACGGATCGCTCGACCGCACCCGGCACAGCCTCGAAGCCGGCGGCATCATCGGTTGGACGGTGCGCCAGACGTTCTTCCAACGTCGCGCCGGCGTGGCCACCGTCGTGGCAGCGACACCGGCGGGCGTCGGACGCTACGAGGTGGTCGACATACCCATCGAGAACGCGTGGGCCATGATCGACGCCGTCACACCGGGTGCCGGAGACATCTGGCTTCGACCCAGCACGTGAAAACGTAGCCGATAAAGAAGGAGCCGATGAAGAAGGAGCGCCCGCAGACCATCGCGCAGCTCGACCTGGCGGTGTCCCAGTGTCGCGCCTGTCCACGGCTGGTGCAGTGGCGCGAACAGGTCGCTGCCGAGAAGCGCGCCGCGTTTGCCAACGAAACGTATTGGGGGCGAGCCGTTCCCAGCTTCGGCCCGGCCGATGCGTCGATGTTGATCGTCGGGCTCGCCCCGGCCGCCCACGGCGGCAATCGCACCGGACGGATGTTCACCGGGGACCGCAGCGGAGACGTGCTCTACCGAGCCATGCATGCCGTCGGGCTCGCCAGCCAACCGACCGCGACGCACATCGGCGACGGCCTGACGCTCAACGGAGTTCGTATCGCAGCCCCCGTGCACTGCGCTCCGCCGCAGAACAAGCCGACTCCCGCCGAGCGCGATCGGTGTCGCCCCTGGCTCGACGACGAATTGCGCTTGCTGCGTCCGCGACTGAGATCGATTCTCGTGCTCGGGGCGTTCGGTTGGCAGTCGCTGCTACCGATTCTCGCCGCGAACGGGTGGGAAATACCCAGGCCCGCACCGAAATTCGGGCACGGCGTGCAGCTCGATCTGGGCTCGATCACCGTGTTCGCCAGCTACCACGTCAGTCAGCGAAACACGTTCACCGGACTGCTGACTCCGACGATGATCGAGGACGTGCTCCGGAATGCGGGTCGGCACGCACGCTTGCTGTGATGGCTTTCATTCTGAACATGAACAGCAGCACACCGGCAGGCCCGGCACCGGCCACGATGAGCAGCATCGTGCGCCAGTCGGCCAGCAGCAGAACATCGTTGCCGGGGCCGCCGAACATGCACAGCACTACTGCGACGAACCATCCGAGCAGCGGCGACGCCACCCAGATCGGCCGTTCGGCGACCTTACGCGCGGCCAGAACCAGAGCGACGTTTGCGATGCCCCCGAGCAACGCGCTGATGGGAAACTGCACCGACCCCACGTAGGTCGGGAGAAAGAAGACCGACAGGATTCCGGACAGGAAGCCGTCGAACACCAGTACTGCGACCGTCGCCCACGACACCAGGGCGACAGTATTGGATGCGGCCTTCGAGATCATGCGCCCAATACTGCCTTGGCCCGGGTCGTTTCAGTGCACCGCATTCGAAAACCGGGCATCGCATTCGAAAAACCGGGCACCGGCACTCAGGAAACCGGCGGATAGCCCAGCGAGGTCAGCAAGTTGCTCGCACCCATGGCGATCTGACCCAGAACGTACTGGTACAGATCTGCCTGTGCGCCGAACTGCGGCTTGAGAGAATCGACGAACGCGACGATTGCGTCCTGCACTACCCAGTTGTACATGTGTGTTCCGCCCCTGTTGTCATGAGATCAGTGATTCGGAACACAGCCTAGTACGCCCGCGAACAAGTCGTTCTCCCTGCCCGCCCCGTCGGAGCCGAGCACGCCCCGCACGAGTACGTACTGCTCGTCGAGCAGGATCGGCTGAACGATGTCGTTGGAGAGTGCGTACTCGGCACCCGAGGGCGCAACCGTTACCTGAGTGGCGTGCGCACGCAACGCGTCGGTCTTCGCGTCGAGCACACCGCGGACATCGATGCTGGTGGTGATCATGTCCTCGGCCACACTCGGCAACTCGCCGTCGAGGGGCATGCGCCACCCCTCGGGGATATCGGCGATCGCCCGTAGTCCCGCGTGCAGTTGATCGCGGCCGGTGACGGTCCAGTAGAACTTCGCCACCTCCCACGGAGCTCCGGCCGCGGGATGGGCGTCCGTTCCACAGACCTCGACCGCCTCGGTCACCAGGGAGTGGACCTGCTGATGATCGGGGTGGCCGTAGCCACCCTCGGGGTCGTAACCGACGACGACCTGAGGCCTGAGTTCGCGCATGACCGACACGAGCGCCCCGAGAGCCTCCTGCCGGTCTGCGTTGACGAATGCGCGTGGTTTGAGAGCAGCCGGGGTTCCGGCCATTCCAGAATCTCGCCAGCGGCCGGCACCACCGAGAAAGCGGGGAGGGTTGCAGCCCAACGCCGCGAGTGCGCGATGCAGTTCCAGAATTCGGTAGCCACCGAGCTGATCGGCTCGGTCGACCACGAGATCGGCCCACGTATCGCCGATCACCTCACCCTCTTCACCGAGCGAGCACGTCAGCACGGTGACGTCGACGCCCGCGCGCACGTAATGGGCGATGGTCCCGCCGGTGGTGATGCTCTCGTCGTCTGGGTGCGCATGGACCAGCAGCAACCGCTGCGGCTGCGTCATCGCTTGTTCTGTCACAACCTGCTCTGTCACAACCTGTTCCGTCATGCCTCGTCGCTCGCTACTCGCTGTGTCATCGTTTGTCTCGGTCTCTGGGTCGGGCAGCCGTTCATCGCTCGCCGAGCATTCGCGCCACATCCGGTAACGACTGCGCTGTCACATCGGCAGGCACGAAATGGTCGGGATAGGGACGGTTCTCGCGATCGAGCCACGCCGTCGACAGGCCTGCCCGGTGCGCACCGTCGATATCCCAGGGGTGCACGGCCACCAGCATCGCGTCGCCGGGTTCGATACCGCACTGCTCCAACGCGTAGCAGTAGGCATCGGCGTGCGGCTTCCACCGTCCGGCGTCCTCGACCGAGAGCAGCAACTCGAAAGCACTCCGCACACCGGCTCGTTCGAGCAGAGACTGCGCGAGCGACGCGGACCCGTTACTGAGGGTGATCATCCGAATGCCTTGCGCTGCAAGAGCATTCACTCCGTCTACCACATCGGGATGTACCTCGAGCTCGGCGAAACCGGCCATGATGTGGTCCACTGCATCGTCCAACTGGCGATCGATCGCGGCATCGGACAGCAACGCCTCGAGCACACCGGAACCGACCTCGGCGAACGGCCGAGCGGTACCTGCGACCGCGAGCGCGAACCCGTCCCGCAGCACTCCTGCGAACCACGTCGGGAACAGGTGCTCGGGCGCTCCGACGTCGGCGAATCGCGCCGCCATGGGAGCCATATCGGACAGGGTCTCGTTCACGTCGAAGATGATCACCCGAGGCAAGCGCACGGTGTTCACCGGACCGTCCGGATCCACTTCGCGGCATCGGCGAAGATGCCGACCTCCACCGGCCCGGTCAGCGAGACGCCGGTGATACCCGGCACCGCAGCCACCACGGACTGGTCCTGCATGATCGGCAGCGTCGACGCCAGAGACCACAGCTTGGGTTCGATCTCCTCGGCAATGATCGTCGCGTCGACGCCGGTTATCAGGGCGCGGTCGATCGTCGGCTGCAATTCCGGAACACACAGACCGGACAGATTGCGCGGGGCGTCCACGCTGCCGCTGCTCCCCGGAGCCGGCTCGACAACACAGCCGAAGCGCGAGGCCAGGGCCGTTGCCGGGTCCACGCCCGCACTGGTCCACCCGACCACGGCGTCGACGTCGCCTTCGGTCAGCGCCGTCGAGTACAACTCGTCCGCGGGCAGCGGAGTGACGGTCGCGTCGATACCCGCACTGACGAGCTCGTCCGCGGCGGTGCCGGCCACGGCCAGTGCGATGTCGTCGTTCTCGACGGCGCCGATGACGAATCGCAGCGCGGTACCGCCGGCGTCTGCGAGTCGGGGCACTCCGGGAGCCGGCGCGCTCGTGGTCGGCGCGCTGGTGGTCGGTGGCGCAGCAGAGGTCGTGGATGCACTCGCGCTCGGCGTCGACGTCACGATCGCGTCGGGTGTCGGAACGAAGCCGGCGCGGCGAAGCAGGTCGAGGGCCGCGGTTCTGCCGATCGGGGCGGGTGCGGTCGCGGTGTAACCGGGGTCCGATGGCGACGACAACTGCGCTGCTGCTCGGCGATCCGTCGCCCCTCCTCCGGCCCCGACCGTGGCCAGCAGGTTCGGGTCCAGCAGACCCATGATCCCCTGCCGCACAAGCGACTCCGACATGTTCGGTGCTCGGCCGTTCACGGTCATCGACAACACTCGTGATTGGTGGATCGTGTCGGTGCGGACCCCGGGAATTGCCGAGAGTTGCGCGCGCGTCGCAGACCCACCCCGAACCTGTGCGATCTGCGCATCACTCGACCGCAACGAATCGGCCAACTGTGCGGGGGTGCCTCCGCGCCGAATGAGGATCTGGTCGGGCGAGGCGGGTTGGTCCCAGAATCGATCGTTGCGTTCCAGCAGAATCTCGTCCCGGCCCTGGTCGACGGTCTTGATGTTGAACCGCGAACCGGAGACCGGCACGTTGTCGGTGAGGCCACCCTCGAAGCCGCCGGGCGAATCCTTGAGCAAGTGGGAGGGCACGAGGTCGGCGAACAATCGCTGCCACGCCGGATACGGCGACTCGAGGGTGACGTCGACGGTCTTGCCGCCGCCCGAAGAGGCAACATCGCTGATCAGTGCGTAGCCGGCCGGATCGACGACGCCCGGCTGCGTGATCATCTGCTGCCAGAGGTACCGGAAGTCCTCGGCCGCGATGGGTGCGCTGTCGGACCACTGGGCCTCGTTGCGTAGCTGGTACCGGATGGTGAACGGAGACTGAGATGTCACTTCGGCGGAGATCAACAGCGACAGGTCCGGCTCCCATGTGGTCACGCCGGTGTCGGGGTTCAGGGTGGGGCGGAACGGGCTGGGCAGCACGAGCGAACTGACCGCGGCGGTGGCGGGCGACTGGTCGGCCAGCAGGTGTGGGTTGAACCCGATGCCCACGTCGTCGATCGCCACGACAACGGGGTCGCCGGTCTTCGACGGCACGGTCGTCGTGGTGACCGGAGTTTCGACGCTCTCGATCGGTGGCGGTGGATCCGCGGTGCATGCGGTGAGTACCAGGGCAGTGGCGGAGGCCAGAACCACCGGCATCAGTACGTTACGCAACGAGGATCTCCTTCGTGATCGGCTACAGGTACGGCAGAAGCGACGTCCCACGATGGTGACACGTCGCTTCTGCCGTACAGGATCTGTCTTACAGAGCAGCCTTGTCGCGCGTCTTGCTGCGCGAACGCTCACGGGCGCGCTCGTTGGAATCGAGGTGCACCTTGCGGACGCGGACGACCTCGGGGGTCACCTCGACGCACTCGTCGCCTGCACAGAACTCCATGGCCATTTCCAGGTCCAGCTTCTTCGGCTTGGCCAGGGTCTCCATGACGTCGGCGGAGGACTGACGCATGTTGGTCAGCTTCTTCTCGCGAGTGACGTTGATGTCGAGGTCTTCCTGACGCGGGTTGATGCCCACGACCATGCCCTCGTACGTGTCTGCGCCCGGCTCGACGAAGAACGTGCCGCGGTCGGCCAGCTGGATCATCGCGAACGGGGTCACGGTGCCGTGCCGGTCCGAGACGAGCGAGCCGGTGTGGCGGGCGCGGATCTCGCCGGCCCACGGCGCGTAACCGTGGAAGACAGCGTTGGCGATGCCGGTGCCGCGAGTGTCCGTGAGGAACTCGGTGCGGAAACCGATCAGGCCACGCGAGGGAACGATGAATTCCATGCGAACCCAGCCTGCGCCGTGGTTCGTCATCTGGACCATCTTGCCCTTGCGTGCGGCGAGCAGCTGCGTCACTGCACCGAGGTATTCCTCCGGTGTGTCGACCATCAGCTCTTCGAAGGGCTCGTGCAGCTTGCCGTCGACCTGCTGGGTGACCACCTGGGGCTTGCCGACGGTGAGCTCGAAGCCTTCACGACGCATCTGCTCGACGAGGATGGCGAGCGCGAGCTCTCCACGACCCTGGACCTCCCAGGCATCGGGGCGACCGATGTCGAGGACCTTGAGGGAGACGTTACCGATGAGCTCCTGGTCGAGGCGGCTCTTGACCATGCGCGAGGTGAGCTTGTGTCCGCTGACGCGTCCGACGAGCGGGCTCGTGTTGGTGCCGATGGTGACCGAGATGGCCGGCTGGTCGACGGTGATGCGAGGCAGAGCGACCGGGTTCTCCAGATCGGCGAGGGTGTCGCCGATCATGATGTCCGGGAAGCCAGCGACGGCGACGATGTCTCCTGCGACACCCTTCTCGCCGGGAACGCGCTCGACGCCGATGGTGTTGAGCAGCTCGGTGATCTTGGCCTTCTGGACGACGGGCTCGCCGTCGACCTCACGCATCCAGCTGACGGTCTGGCCCTTGGAGAGCTGGCCGTTGTGGATACGAACCAGGGCGAGGCGGCCGAGGAAGGCCGACGCGTCGAGGTTGGTGACGTGTGCCTGCAGCGGCGCGTCGACGTTGCCCTTGGGCGCGGGGACGTAGCTGAGCAGAACCTCGAACAGCTCGTCGAGGTTCTCGGCGTCGGGAGCGTGTCCGTTCTGGGGCTGGACCTTCGAGGCCTTGCCCTCACGGCCGGAGGCGTAGAGAACGGGGAGGTCGAGGGCGAGCTCGGCTGCCTCGGACGCTTCGTCGTCGAGATCGGACGCGAGGTCGAGCAGCAGATCGTGGCTCTCCGAGACGACCTCTTCGATACGCGCGTCGGGACGGTCGGTCTTGTTGACGACCAGGATCACCGGCAACGACGCGGCGAGCGCCTTGCGCAGCACGAAGCGGGTCTGCGGCAGCGGGCCCTCGGATGCGTCGACGAGAAGGACGACGCCGTCGACCATGGACAGGCCGCGCTCGACCTCTCCGCCGAAGTCGGCGTGGCCGGGGGTGTCGATCACGTTGATGACGGTGATGGTGCCGTCGGCATTGCGCTTGTGAACGGCCGTGTTCTTGGCCAGGATCGTGATGCCTTTTTCTTTTTCGAGGTCACCCGAGTCCATGACGCGGTCGATCGCTTCGGCACGTTCCTCGAACGCGCCGGACTGCCGAAGCATGGCGTCGACCAGGGTGGTCTTGCCATGGTCGACGTGTGCAACGATGGCGACGTTGCGAAAAGTAGTGGTGCTGTCGATGTTGTCTGCACTGCTTGGGGCGCTCACGCGAAAAATTCTCCTGGAGTCGAATGCGGGCTCTTGTTCGCTAGCGGGCTTATGTCGCTAGAGAAGCGCGCTGCACCGCGAGGTTCTCGCGACTGATCGAGTTTACCCGTAGTCCGGCAGTGCCCCGCGCCACCCTCAGGTCTGTGACCTGCGCCACCCATTAGTCTTGGTGCTCATGGGCAAGATAAAGGCCGCAGATGTCTCGGGGATGAAGCCCAAGAAAAAATGCTGCCGCAAGAAAGTTCGCTGCATCAAATGCCCCGTCGTGATCATGCGAATGAAGAAGTTGGAATCCGCGGGCGCGACCAAGAAAGACCTCAAGAAAGGTCTGAAGACCGCTCGGGCGAAGTGAGCAGAATTTCCTGTAGGTCCGGCAGCCACAGTCGGTCCGCATCGACCAGATCCACCGTCGGCAGCGTCGCGGCATCGACCCACCGTAGAGCCGAATGCTCCAGCGGCGCAGGGGTTCCCGAGACGATCGAGGCTCGGTAGGCCCGCAACACCATGCCACCGGGAAGTTCGACGTCTCCACTGAGCGCGGCACCGATCGAACACTCGACCCCCAGTTCCTCGCGTAGTTCGCGAGCCAGTGCGACGTCCTCGGACTCCCCCGGCTCGACCTTGCCGCCGGGCAGCTCCCACCGACCGGCCAACTCCGGCGGACGCGTTCGTTGCGCGAGCAGCAGACGACCGTCGTCGATCAACGCGGCCGCGACAACCACAGCGGTAGGGGTACCGGACATGCCACCATCTTTCTATGACCGAATTGCTGACCGACCGCGATATCGAGGACGCACAGCTCACCCACTGGACGGTGGCGGAGAAATCTCTGACTCGCACCGTCGAGCTGACGTCGTTTCCCGCCGCGATCGAGGTGGTGAACCGCGTGGCCGACGCCGCGGAGGCGGCGGACCATCACCCCGACATCGACATCAGGTGGCGGACGCTCACGTTCACGCTGTCCACGCACAGCGCCGGCGGTCTCACGCAGAAGGACGTGGATCTGGCGCGTCGGATCGATGCACTGATCGCGAATTGATGCGTCCCGCATAGGCGACCCAGCCGAGGAACAGGGCCGATCCGATCACGTCGACGGCACCGGCCCAGGCCTCGAGGCCGGGACGGGGAATGGTCCAGATCGATTCCTGGAAGAAGCTCAGCAACCAGGGCACCCCCACCGTGACCGTCACCAGCCAGTAGCCGGCAACGATCTTGGCTCCGGCGATATCGCGCAACGGCCCGTGCAGCAGCCAGATCACCATCGGAATCACCCAGATCCAGTGGTGCGACCACGAAATCGGCGACACCAACAGGCCCAGGAGTTGGACGATGACCAGGGTTCCCAGGTGGTCGCGGCGATCGAGTGCTCGCCATGCCAGCACAGCGAGGCCCACGGCGATCACTGCGGCGGCGATCCACAGCGGTCCCTGGCCGACGTCCTCGCCCACGATCCGGCTCAGAGCTCCACGCAGAGACTGATTCCAGACCGAGCCGACGGGTCCGATGCGGTCGGCATCGCCGAGCAACGTGGTGAAGTACGTGGCCGCCTGACGCCCCAGCACCGCGTAGCTGACCGCGACACTGAGTGCGAATGCCACCGCCGAGAACGCCGCGGCCTTCCACCGCCGAGTGGCGAGGAAGTACAGGCCCGTGATGGCCGGAGTCAGCTTGATGCCCGCGGCGAAGCCCACGAGTCCGCCCGCCACCCACCAGCGCGAGCTGCGTACCGCGAGTAGCGCGAGCAGCACCAGGAACACGTTGACCTGGCCGTAGTCGAGGGTGGTGCGTACGGGTTCGGACCACAGCCCCAGCGCGGTCCACAGCATGGCGATTCTCACCCAGCGGGAGTCGGCGGCCCGGTCGTCGCCGAGAACCATCGACAGGGCCAGCCGGACCACTGCGAACAGCGCGATCATCGTCGCGGCCTGCCAGACGATGCCGACCACCGTGAACGGCAGATAGTGCAGCGGGAAGAACACCAGGGCGGCGAACGGTGGATACGTGAACGGCAGTGGGAAGTCCGGGGTCTGCACCGAGTACGTGTAGTCGTACAGGTTGTCGCCGAGCAGCGCAGCGGAGCCTTCGACGTAGACGTGCAGGTCGACGAGGTTCATACCGTTGGGGGTGACGAACGCCCACACGAATCGGCTGATCACCGAAACTGCCAGCAGAACGGGGGCCAGCCGAACAAGTCGGTTCACGGTGCGTGGGGGGTCCGTTCGGTATCGATGCCGTTTATCGACAGCCGAGCTTATAGGGCGATCGATACCCACCCTAACCGTGCCGATCCGCTCGTAACATTTACATCACCTTTCACACTGGTCACTCGTGTAACACGCTATTGTTCGATTCTGCGGAGAATTCGCAGCGCGTGGCCCATAGAATCCTCGATAGAGTTCAGCCGGGGAGGACTGGACCTACTACGGCTGTACATCCGGGATCGCTCTACATAGAGTGACCCCTCGGGCACCGGCTGTCGCCGTGGACCTGCGTCATGATCAGAATGGGGAATATCACCGTGCTTCGTACTCGCGGAACGCGTCGCGTCGTCACAGCTCTGGCTGTGGCCGCAGCCGCCGCACTCGTTGTGCCGACCAGCGCATCCGCTCAGCCTCTGGTGCCCATGGCTCCGGCAGATCTGCCGGCTGCTCCGGCCGATCCCGCAGCGCTGATCGCCCAGTTCCTGCCCGCTCCCGGTGAACCCCTGCCCAACCTCTCCGACATCGAGGCACTCGCGTCCTTCGCGCCTGCCATCGTCGGTGCAGCTGCAGGACCGGCCGATGTGGGTGCCGCTCCCGCAGCAGATCTCCTCGGCCAGGCTCGCGCCCTTCTCGAATCCGCGCAGCTTCCGGACCAGGTCAAGTCGCTGCTGGAATCGGTCATCACCTTCCTGGACGGATCCGGCGGCGGCGGGCCCGAGCTGCCCTCCGACGGCCCCGTCATCGCACAGTTCCTGTACCCGACCCTGGGCAAGGGCTGCATCTCCGACACCGCAGATTCCGTCGGAACCGCCTTGGCCGTTCCCGGACCGGCCACGTTGCCGCCCCCCGGACCGGCTGCAGGCCAGGCCGGTTTCGTGTTCACCGCCCTCGGTACCGCGCCTCTCGCCGCGCAGCAGTCCGCTCCGCTCACCGTGACGTGGCTCAACATCGACAACCGCCGATCGGGAACCCAGGACCTGACCGGCGCAGCCAAGATCAACGCCGACGGCCCCGCGACGTTGTCGGCCATCGCTGACACCGGTCCCGGTCGCGTGCTGTCCGTGGTGTCCGGATCGATCACCACTCAGTCCAAGGAAGACGCCGCAGCGCCGCCGCGCAGCTGCAACTTCCTGCCGACGATCGGCACGGTCTACGTTCCGTAGCTCACGAGACCACAGCAATTCGCCCCCGGCTTCCTCGAAGCCGGGGGCGAATTGTTTTCGTGCTTATCGGCCGGGGAAAAGACCACCGAATTACACGGATGGTATTCAGATGATGTCGGCACCGGATTTCGACCACTGGCCGTAATCGGACTTCAAGACATTGTTGATATCCACTTTCACTCCACCCACCGTGTCCTTGTCGAAACGAATCTGGTGAATGTGCGCTTCGGGATGTACGAACCCCTTCGGGGTCCCCCAATTGTGCTGCCAATACCACTGGCCCAGCCCTGCGACGGACGCCAATTCGATGGTCGGAGCATTTGCGTAGATACCGGTGTTCTCCGCTCCGATCACCGACTGCCAGCCCAGGATGTACGGCGCGATGAGGGTGGCGAACTCGACGGCTGTTGGGTTGTCGTCGATCGATGCGTAGATCGGCCGATCGGACGGGCCACCGGCCGCCAGATGGAGCTCGAGTCCACGTTTCGCATGCTTGACGCCCGCAACGTACCCGCCTCGCCAATCCGCGGTGGCACCCTTACCGAACTGGTAGTTGGAGACCACCTCCAAGCCGGCCTCGGTGAGGGACTGCGCCTCCGACGCGGTCATCGGCTTGCCGACCATCCAGGTCGCGTCGGGACGCCGATCCGAGACGTAGCGGACAGCTCCGAGATGGCCTGCGCTCTTGATGGCCGACGCCGACGGCACCCCACCCGCGTAGTCGACGAGCGTTCCCAGCCCCGCGTCGGCGTGAGCGGTGGCCGAACCCCACGCGGCCAGGCCGACGGCGGCTGCGGAGCCGGCCGCGGCGTACTTGAACAGTTCACGTCGCGAAACCTGCACAAAATCTCCCATGCCGTTCGATTGCCACGGCGCGCCTACGTAACGAAACGCGCCGTCACTGCTATTTTCTGATGTTTTGTCGTATCCCATCACAAACACATGTGCACCGCCAGCCCCACTGCTCACACCCCACCCGCGTGGCTCGTCGTTCACACATGCAACTCGAGCACCGCACCCGCAGTCATGAATAGGGTGGGGAGGACGAAGCACGAACGACGCGTGAAGGAGTGGTTGGACATGGGCGTAACACTCGCCAAGGGCGGAAATGTCTCCCTGACGAAGGAAGCACCGAACTTGACCGCGGTCACCGTCGGACTGGGCTGGGACGTTCGCTCCACCACCGGCGGAGACTTCGACCTCGACGCGAGCGCGATCGGCCTCGGTACCGACAAGAAGGCGCTCAACGACAACTACTTCGTCTTCTACAACAACCTGCGCTCCCCTGACGGCGCGATCGAGCACACCGGAGACAACCGCACCGGCGAGGGCGAAGGAGACGACGAGAGCATCGACGTGGACCTTGCAGCGCTGACACCCGAGGTGGATTCCATTGCATTCCCGGTCTCGATTCACAACGCGGACGCGCTGGGACAGAACTTCGGTCAGGTCGTCAACGCTTTCATTCGCGTGGTCGACAAGTCCGACGGCCGCGAACTCGCGCGCTTCGATCTGAGCGAGGACGCGTCGACCGAGACTGCGATGGTCTTCGGCGAGTTGTACCGCCGCGGTGCCGAGTGGAAGTTTCGCGCAATCGGTCAGGGCTACGCGTCCGGCCTGGAGGGCATCGTGCGCGATTTCGGCATCGACGTCGGCTGACGCAGGGTGCGCGAGTCCGTCTCGATTGCACAACGGTCTACAGCTGAGCTTGTGACGCCAAGATGATGTGTGGTGATATCAGCGCACACGCAACATCAGCCACATAAGTCACAGGAGTCACACATGTCTCGTCGCCTCAGCCGTCTGGCGGGCGCGCTCGCGCTCTCCTGCGCGGCATTGCTCGCCGTTCCCGCCACTGCGGCAGCGGATCCGGCTCCCGCCGATCCGCTCGCCCGGGCGATCGCCGCATTGCAGGGGCAAGACGGTGCTTCGCTCGCCGCAGCGAATGCCATCGCCGACTCACGCACCCCGGTCGCCGAGAACACCTCCGCAGACCCCTTCGCGGCCCTCGACGCGGCCAACAAGGCTCTCACCGACTTCGGCATCACGCCGTTCTTCTACCCGACCGCTGCGATCAACTGCGCCGCCACACCGGGCGCGCCGCTCGGAATCGTGCCGGGCGTCGCCGGTGGTGCCGGCGGACCGTGGCCCCGGCTGACCGTGCCGCCGATCGCCACTCTGCCCGGCCTGCCCTCGATCCCTGTTCCCGAACTCAACGCGGTGAACAAGGGCGAGACGATGTTCGCATTCGTTCCGGCCGGCATCGTCAACGACTCGGCCGACAAGTCCGGCATGCAGGTGGCGTGGTTCAACGTCAACACCCTGCAGGGCGGCTTCGCAGACTTCGGCGGCCTGGTCACCACCATGGCCCAGTCGATCCTCGACAACTCCGGAATTCCGGCGGAGTTGAAGGACATGGCCCGGCCCCTCGTGGTCAACGCACTCAATGCGTTGCCCGCTGCCGGTGCACGCGCTGTCCCCGTGCAAACCGGATCGGGAACCGTTCTGGCCGCGGTGTTCGGCACCGTGAACCACAAGGCAATCGACGGCTCGGACAAGAGTTGCTTCTTCTTCCCGACGGTCGGCCTGGTGAACGTCGCCTGACTCAGGTCCAATCGAACGATCGAAAAGCCGTGCAGCTCTGCGCTGCACGGCTTTTCGCTGCATCAGGAGCGATCGATGCGGCCGAGCCGACCCAGAACCGCCTGCATCTCGGTGCGCCGCGCGCGTGCGGCCCAGGGACGCAAGCGGTTCCGCCCGCGCATCTGCATGACCGCTCCGGTCACGAGATCTCCGTTGGGCGCGAACCGGACCCGCACCATCTCGTCGAGAGATCGCCTGAAAACGGAGCCGGGGAAACCTCGACGGAACCCGTACGGAAACAGCGGAGCATCGGGTTCGTTGTACTTTCCACCGACGAAAACCGGTCCTGCAGTGCGGAAGTCGCGACTCTGCGCGATGAACCCGTGGAACGCGCGGCCGGCCTCACGCCCGTAATACGAAATTCCGACGCGCCCCGATCCGGTGGCGGTGATCGCACCGAACCGCGCACCTCGCACTCCAGGAGCGGACACCACGACGGGTCTCGACCAGCTGTTCGCGCCGTCGGAAGACCACGAAGCGTGCAGCAATCCGTCCCGGTCCGGCCACAGGGCGTACAGGGCGCCGTCGCAGTCGACAGCGACCGACTCTGGCAGTAGGTACCGGGAAGCGAGCAGCAGAAGGTGCAACGGGTTGTGATATTTGGCGAGCGCCGATCCGGGGACTATGCGGACATCCCAGGTCAAACCCTCGTCGCGGCTGACCGCGACCGCGAAACGACGGCCGTATCGGCCGCCGATGTAGACCGTGCCGTCCGGGCCGACGATACCGGTGCCGAATGCGACGTAGTCCGTACCGGGAAGTCCCGGAATGTTTTTCGGGTCGATGTCGAACCCGCCGGCTACCTCCCATTTGATCCCGCCGTCGTACGAACGCCAGATCACCTGGCGAGTGGCATTGATCAGCGGTCGCACCCGGAGGGCGAACGGCGTGGGAGCGGACAGGTACGTCACGCGAGCAGACGAGGGAGACGCGTCCGGTTGGGACACCCGAGGTCCGGCGAATACCTTGGCACCTGTCCTCGCCTTGGATGCCACCCTCCGGAAGCGCCACGTTCGACCTCGGTCGTCGCTGATTCCGAGGTCGAAGCCCGATCGAAACATGCGCGTCGGTGTCGAGTCGACGCGACCGGCGGTGAGAAACAGCCGGTCGTCGGCATCGTCGAAGTACATGTGCGCTCGGCGGCCGGTGTTCACCGTGCCGTCCGGCACCGATGCTCGCCAGGATTGTCCGAAATCGGAGGACTGCAGAATTCCGACGCCGTCGACGGTGTATGCCGGGGCGAGAAAGACGGTGTTGTCCGCGGCTGTTCCGAGAGTGCAGGCGGACGACCCGTATTCGGTGTAGGAGATATCGGTGGCGTAGTCGGCCGATGCTGCCGCGTTGGTCGAAAAGCGAAGCCCTGCTCGATATCCCGACGCGACCCGCGGTGTCACGACACCCGCCCGCGGCGGCGCGGGCGTCGTGTTATCGGGGCGCGGTGGTGCATTGGATCAGGCTAGCGTCGATTCACGCCGAAAACGCCGAGGCCGATGCAGAAGTCCTGGGCCGAACGTCGTGACAGCTCACAGAACGAAACCGGTCTGTTTCGAGACCGTCGACCGGCGATGCACGCCCTAAGCTTCTGGTGTGCCCTGTGCGATCGCCGAAACTCTGTTGTCGGGCTCTGCGCGTCTCCACCCGGTCGATGCGCAGGCGTACTGGATGGCGTCGAAGGTCCCCAGTGACCAGTTTCTGCTGTACTGCTTCGAGGGAGCGTGCGAACCTCTGGAGTCCACGGTGCGGCGGCTGCGCGTTCGCAGTGCAGCCATCGAGGTGCTGAGTCTGCGAATCACAGAGGTTCCGTTCGGTCTCGAGCGTCCGCACTGGACTGCGATGGACCCCGCCACGGACACGATCAGCGTTCACCCCGAACCCCGGACGTGGCAGGAGTGTCTCGACGCCGTCGCGTCGTCGTTCGAGCGTCAGGTCGACCCGCGACACACGGTATGGCATCTGCACCTGTATCCGAACGTATCGGGTGCTCCTGCGTGTGACGGGCCGAGTCTTGTTGCTGTTCTGCAACTGTCGCACGCAGCCGCGGACGGAACACTGGCCGCCCGAACTGCTCGCGAGCTGTTCGGTACACATTCCGTGCCCTCTCGGCCCGTTACACCGACTGCGGCACCCGCACCCCTGACCGCCGCCGTCGCCGCTCTGACTCTGCCTGTGCGAGTAGTGCGCATGGCTCGCGCCGGCATTCGGGCGCGACGCGACGCACTGCGATTGGAGGAACACACCGCGTCCGGTTCGGTCCCTCCTCCTGCACGTTCTCGCGCGTTGACGACTCTCGACGTTGCGCCTACGGACCGGACGGATCTGCGAACGATCGTGCTGCCCAAGTCGGCTCTCCAGTTCGCCGACACCTCGATCACCGTCACTGCTCTGACCGCCATTTCCGTTGCACTCCAACGGTTCCTCGGCGATTCGGACGATGCTTCGGCCGATCTCGCAGCCGAGGTCACCGTCGCACGGACGGCTGCAGTGGGCGCACGCAACAACTTCGGCAACGTCGGCGTCGGCTTGTTTTCGGCTGAACCGGACCTGCGGACTCGCAGCCGACTCGTGGCCGCAGACCTGGCCGAGCGCAGAGCGCGAGCAGGTCACCCGGTGTCGTTGACAGCCCGCGCATCTCAGAACGAGACAGAACGCCACGTCCCGGCATTCCTGGCGGCGTGGGGAGTCGCTCAGTTCGATCCGACTGCGGTGCCGCCGACCGTCACGGGCAACACTGTTGTCTCCAGTGTTTCGCGCGGTGCAGCGGACCTCACGCTCGGCGGCGGGCCCGTTCGATTCACGGCAGGGTTCCCTGCCCTCTCCCCTGCCATGAGCCTCACGCACGGCGTGCACGGTATCGGCGACACCGTCGCGATCAGCGTGACGTCCAACCGAGCGGCCGTACCGGATCCGGATCGCTACGAGATACTTCTGCGCGATGGCCTCGACGACGTACGTGCCGCGCTGAGTTGAACGCGTCAATGCCAGACAGTTCTCAGCATTTGTCGGGCGTTCGGCTCAGGTTCGTCGGCCACACTCGGTAACCATGAACCAGGAGCAGGTAACCGTACTCGCGGTCGGCGGCACCGGCGAATCGCGTCCGGCCGACCATCGGACCCGCGTCACCGGTCTCCTGTCGTGTGTCGTCGGCGCACTCGACGACCGTTTCGTCGGCCGCTGGGTGGGCTACCCGGCGTCGTACGGGCCCGTTGCGTTCGGGGGACTGAGCTACCGGCACAGCACCGAACTCGGAGTTCGTCGCCTGCGTCGCGCGATCGAGAACACCACTGGGCCTCTCGCTCTGATCGGATATTCGCAGGGAGCCACGGTCGTTCGCGAAGTACTGGGCCTCGTTCACGACGGAATCGTCGACGGCAGCCGCATCGTCGCGGCCGGTCTGGTCTCGGATCCACAGCAGCCGACCGGTGCGGTGCCCGGCTGCACCGGTCGCGGGGTTGCCGGAACCGGGCCGGCTCTGCCGGAGTCGATTCCCACCCATTGGATAGCTCTCGCGTCGGACATGATCTGCAACGCCAGCGACGACAGCCTCGTTCGCGACATCGCCGACCTGACGCGCTGGATGTCGTTCCGCACGCCCAAGACCTGGTTGCGCGAGCTCTGGCTACTCGTGCGCAGCAACAGCTTTCAGAACGCGACTCGCACTCGCCTACGACCGGCCCAGTGGGCGAAGGATGTTCGACGCCTCCGCACCGCGGCCACCGAGGTGTCCGGGTACCTACCCACCTCGCTCGGCTGGAGACGATGGGTGTGGACCAACTCGGGTGGCGGTCGGCACATCGCCTACGCGTCGGAGCCGTACGCAGACGGCCTCACCGGATGCCAGGTTCTCGCCCGCTGGCTCGGCGAGCAAGAGGATCAGCGGCTCGGCCGAGCTCTGCCCGCCGCGCAGGTCGCGTAACGCAGATCAGTCTCGCTTGCAGAGACAGAAGATGTGGCCGACCGGGTCTCGGTACACCCAGAACGACTCGTGCGCGTCGTCGATCAACGTCGCTCCGGCCTCGACGACGAAGTCGCGGGCCTGTTCCATCTCGTCGACGACGAAATCGAGGTGAATCTTGATGCCGTCGTTCGGCCAGTCGACCGGAGTGAAGTCGGGGGCCTTCTGGAAGGCCAACCGCAGTTCCCCCGGACCGTGGACGACCACCCAATCTCCGTCGTCGCGCACCGGTTCCCAGCCGAGGATCGTGCTGTAGAACCGGGCGAGCGTTGCCGGATCGGGACAGTCGAGAACCGTGTAGTCCACGGCGATGACGGGTGCATTCATGTCGGAATCGTAGCGAGAATCACCCGGGTCGGACTATCGATTACTCGCTGCCGATCAACCGCCGACTGCCGGGGCAATGGTCTCGAACCACGCCTCGTGCAGATGCTGCTGCCAGTGGTTCCACCAGTGCACGCCGGTGCCGGTGATCTTGACGTTGGGTCGACCGCCTGCGGCCTGCAACAACGGAACGAATGCCCGACTGCTCATGCCTGCGGCGGTTTCGAGCGGCACCATCTGCGCGAACTTGACGGGGTCGAAGCGGCTGCTGGCCGGGTTGAACACCGGGTCCGTCGCCGGTGAGCCGCTACCCGAGGAGACGAAGACTGCCGTGTTGCGCAACGCGCCGACATTGAGCGACGGATCGTTGCGGATCCAGTCTGCCGACGGCCAGGTACCCCACATGTTGCGCGCGTTGCCGCCCATCTCGCCGACGGCGACCGAGATGCCCTGAGCGAATCCGGGGCTGCTGGCCGTCGGGTAGCCACTGAACGACGCCACCGCCTTGTAGAAGTCCGGCCGGTGAGCCGCCAGGTTCAGTGCCGAGGTGCCGCTCATCGACAGGCCGGCCACGGCGTTGTTGACGTTGTCGCTACCGAAACGATCGGCCATGAAGGGCGGCAATTCCTGGGTCAGGAACGTTTCCCACTTCACCCGTCCGAGCTTGGGGTCGTCGCGCTGCCAGTCCGAGTAGAAGGTTCCGCCGCCGCCGAACGGAATGACCACGTTGACGTGCTTGTCGGCGAAGAAGCTCTCGACGTCGGTTTCGATGAGCCAACCGCTGTTGTCCTCGGGCGCACGCAGCCCGTCGAGCAGATACAGCGTCGGTGCGGGGCCGCCACCGGCAGCTCGGAGCACCTTGATCGGGATGTTCTTGTCCATCGACGGCGAGTAGACGTAGACCAGCTCGGAGTCGGCTTTCGCCACACCGGTCCCCATCAGCACCGTTGCCATCGTGGCGACCATGACCGCTACCAGAGCGAGCACCGAACTTCGTAACCGACCGCGCATCGAGATTGTCCCCTTGTTCGTATCCAGCCCCACCGTCCCGGGGAGGGTAACAGCTCGGTCACGGTAATGCGTCCTCTAGCGCGACGGGCTGTCGACGATCCACCAGGCCGCGTACGGCGGCAGCCACACCGATCCGTTGTCGTCGACCGCCAGGCCGTGCTGCGAGAGAACCTCGGTGGGGGCCGGGATGCCGAGCTCGATCAACTGCGCATGGGGGAACGGGCGGTGCTGAGGTGTGACGTTGTAGAGCCCCACCAGGGTGCCGCTGGGATGACGTCTGCGCACCACGAGCAGGCCGTCGTCGGATTCGGTCTGGACGTCGACCGGTGCCTCGGCGTGCAACATCGGTAGACCGGAGCGCACCTTCGCGATGCGAGCGATGCCGTCGAACACTCGTTGGGCGTCGCTCCCCTGCTGAAATCGGCCGGCGCGGTCGGCGTCGGTGACGCGGGGTCGATGCACCCACCTGTTGTCCTCGGCATGAGCCGGTTCGTCTGCCCAGTTCGGGTCTCCCGGGGAGCCGAGCTCGTCACCGCTCCACACGACGGGAATGCCGCCCCATCCGGCAATGATGGCGTGCGACAGAAAGATTCGCCCGAACGCGCCGTCGGAATCCAGGCGGGCCGGGCCCAGACCGGTGAGTGCGGCTGCGGTTCCACTGATCCGGCGATCCCCGGTGTCCGGATTGTGCTGGAACACAAGCCCTTCGGCCCAGGAACCGTCGAACTCGCCGGAGTACCAGTCGGCCAGAAAATGCCGATGGCCTGCACCCGACAGTCCGAGCGACGCCGCGTCACCGTCGTCGATGGCCCAGCCGATGTCGTCGTGGCATCGCACATAGGTCACCCAGGTGCCACTCGGTGGCGTGGGCGGTAACGACGCCAGGGCATGACGCGCCAAAGCCGTACTGCCCGTGGCCAACATCGACCAGACCTGCACCATCAGCGAGTTGTGGTAAGCGATGTCCGATACTCGCCCGGTGTGTCTGCCCTGCCCCAGATACGGCAACAGATCGCGTGGGCCGACGATTGCTTCGGCCTTGAAGAGCGTTGCCGGAGCGGCAAGGCGAGCGGTCGCTCGGAGAGCCTGGGTGATCGCATGCACTTCGGGCTGGTTCTGGCAGTTGGTGCCGAGCCGCTTCCACAGAAATGCGATCGCATCGAGGCGGAGCACTTCCACCCCGAGATTGGCCAGGTGCAGCACGATGCTCGCGAACTCCTCCAGCACAGCCGGATTGGCCCAGTTCAGATCCCACTGCCACTCGTTGAACGTGGTCCACACCCACTCGCCGAGTTCGTCGTCGAACGTGAAGCTGCCCGGCGCGAAGTCCGGAAATACCTCGGGGAGGGTGCGCTCGTAGGAATCCGGGGTCGTCCGATCGGGGTAGATCAAGAAATAGTCGCGGTACTTCGGATCGCCGGCTCGCGCCTCGACGGCCCATTCATGTTCGCGAGCAACGTGATTGAGAACCAGGTCGACCACCATGCTGATACCACGTCCGCGCAGAGTCTCGGCGAGAGTACGCAGATCCTCGTTGGTGCCCAGATCTTCTCGCACCGCGCGATAGTCCATCACTGCGTAGCCGCCGTCGTTGTCGCCCGGCCGCGGTCGAAGCAACGGCATCAGATGCAGGTAGGTGACACCCAGATCGGTCAGGTGATCCAGTCGTTCACCGACTCCGCGCAGCGTCTCGCCGTAACGGTCCACATAGCAGGCGTAGCCGAACATGTCCGGCTGCTGAAACCAATCGGGTTCGAGCAGTCGACGCTGATCGAGTCTGTGCAGATCCTCGGACCGTTCCGCGTACGCACGGGCGGCGATCTCCACGAGCGTGGCAGCCACTGCATCAGGGTCGGGGTAGACAGCCGTGACGGCGTCGTGCAGATCGGGAAACCACTGTTCGAGGCGGAGCTCGAACGTCTCGCGTCGATGGGCGGGCAGATCGGCGAGGATGTCGCGGGTGACGTCTGAGACCGTGGTGTGCGCCATGGACTCATCATGGCATCGAGCAGTCGCTGCCGACGCGCATACATCCTGACTCCCCGGGGTACTGGCGCAGCATGTCATTGCTGAGCCGCACGGTGGACACGATTCTCGACAGAGCCGTCGTTCCCGGCTACTCCCGAATCGGTGCCACGGTGCGTCGGCGATTCTGGGCCGCCGATCCGTTACCGTTCGCGTCCCCCATCGACATGGTGGTGACCGGCGCATCCTCGGGGTTGGGAGCAGCTACCGCGAAGCAGCTCGCCCGCCTCGGAGCGCGGGTGCACCTGGTCGGACGATCGGCCGAGCGACTCGACGCCGCCGCTGCTGCCATTCGAACCGAAGTGCCCGACGCCTCGCTCGTGGTGCGTGAGTGCGATGTCAGCGATCTCGATTCGGTGGCGGCCCTGATCGCGGCATTGGCGTCCGAACTGACATCGGTGCATGCACTCGTGCACTGCGCCGGGGTGATGCCGGACGAGCGGCGGTTGTCGGCACAGGGACACGAATCCGCTTTCGCCACCCATGTTCTCGGACCGGTAGCACTGACGGTGGGACTGAGAGAATTGTTCGACGCCGGATCGCGGGTGGTGTTCGTATCGAGCGGCGGCATGTATGCGGTGCCCCTTCAGAACCCGGACTTCGAGTACGAGAACGGCAAGTACTCCGGCATGACGGCGTACGCCAGAACGAAACGAATGCAGGTGGTGGTGGCCGAGCAACTGGCCGAACGCTTTTCACTCGAGGACGATCCGGTGGTGCACAGCATGCACCCGGGCTGGGCGTCCACGCCGGGCGTCACCGGCTCTATGCCGCTGTTCGATTCGGTGATGAAGCCCATTCTGCGCAGCGCCGACGACGGTGCCGACACCATCGTCTGGCTCGTGGCCGCCGATCCCGCGTTGACCAGCACCGGCACATTCTGGCACGACCGAGCGCCGCGGCCGACGCACTATCCCTCCTGGCGCGGAGATTCCGCGCAGGTGCGAGATGCATTGTGGGCGAATGTGGTCGAGGCAACGGGAATCGAGATCTGACGTCAGTTACGGCTCGACTGCCGGCCGCTTTCGCCCACCGACCACGTTCCGAACGAGCATCAGCAGTGTCAAGCTGGTACCCCAGCCCATCATGCACAGGATGACACCCACGCCCGATTGCCCGGTGACATCGGTGCTTGCTGAGATGCAGAACGCCGTCGAGAACCCAGCGGTTGTACCCAGCGCAGCGACGTGTCGGCCGGTATTCGCCCATCGCGACAGATGCGCGGCCAGCAGGCACAGCAACACCACCGTCGCCCCGCACGCGGCCACTTGCCAGGACGGGAACGCGTTCGGGGCCGGGAGACCCGGTCCACGGAACTCGCCCCGATAGTCGGCAGACCAGCTCAGCCACCCTGCACACGCGGCGAAACCCGATGCGCCAGCAATCGATCCGGTGGCCCATAACCCCATAGATCCCTTCCCCGGCCCCTCTCGCAGTCTCGAGAACAGAGCCCACAGAAGGAGCGCCCAGAAGGTGGACGGCACGCCGACGAAAACGAAGACTATCCACAGAAACTGGGACCACGAAAAGTCGACTGCCATCCGCCGACGCTATCCGACGAGCACCGATTCGTTCGCATCACAGACCCAGCAGGTCGGCCGATCTGCGCAGCCGCATCAGGACCTGAAGATCGAGAGCATTGTCCGGGTCGCGCCAGTGCGTTCCGATCAGGCGGTCGATCGCGTCGAGTCGTTGATAGAGCGTGTTGACATGCACCCCGAGAGCCGACGCGGTTGCCGAATGATGGCGTCCACGCGCCAGATAGGTCGAGAGTGTCTCCATCAGCGGAACCCCGCGCTTGTTCTGCTCGGCCAACAGCGGACCCAACTTTTCCTGCGTGAGTTCGTCGAGATGTTCACGCGCCAAGTGGCTGAGCAGAATTCGATAGATTCCCAGCCCCCGCGCCGAACATGCTTCCCCCTCGCGGCCGAGGGTGACCAACACGTCGACGGTCTGCCGAGCTTCCCGATAGCCCTTTGCCAGCGCCTCGGGTCCGGTGCTCGGCTCAGAGATTCCGACGGTGGTGCCGGCGAGGAACATCGGTGTGACCGTCGCCGAATCGCGCGCGGGCACCACCACGATCAGGCTCGAACCTTGCTCCGCGACAACAGATCCTGTCGGGAATCGGCCGAGCTTGGTTCTCGACGCACCCTGCGCGACGGCTACACAGTAGGACGTGTCGGGGGTAAGTCCGGCCAAATGGAGTTGTCGCCGTTCGGCATCCGGAGTGGACGCCGGGTGCGAGAGCAGGTCCACCAGGAACGCATCCTGGGCGCGCCGCGCGGAATCGGCGGCGGCTCGCTCCTCGGCAAGTGACAGGGCAACTGCAGGCGCGGCTCGGTCGAGCAGCAGACGCGTCCTGGCATCGTCCGGTCCGATCGAGATCAGCGCGCCGAGGAATTGACCGGCTGCGGCCACCCGATGAGCCGTCATCGACGGCGTCGACACGGTGTCCTTGCCGTCGCCACACATGCGTAGCAGTTCGTCGACCTCCGCCGAGTGGACCGCCAGTGCCGCGGGAACCGCAGCGGCATCCGGAACGAAGTACGCCGGACGCTCGGTCAATACAGCAATCTCGCGCACCAGTGTTCGTACGCCGCCGCCGCGCAGGACCACCTGGGTCAACGTTCGGTCCCACTGCAGTGTCTGTTCGAGTTCGGCTGTGCGTTCGGATAATTCGGCATTCAGCGTCTCGAGCCGGTCGATGGTCCGTACGTTCTCGATGGCGATGGCCGCGTGCGCCGCCAGCGCCGAGAGCAGGGCGATCTCACTGTCTGCGAAGTCGCGTTCCTGGCGCTTGCATGCAAACAGTGCGCCGATCACTCGATCGCCCACCCGCAACGGCACGCCGAGCAGACCGCGCATGTTCTCCGAGCGGGCCGCGCTGTCCGCACCGGTGATGTGCTGGAACGCCGGCTCGCTCTGGTAGTCGGGGGTCCACGACGGCGACGCACTGCGCACGATGAGTCCGACGAGCCCTGCGTCCTGTTCGAGCCGAAGGCCGACGAGCCGGGGAGTCAGGGCTCCGCTGGTGACGTCGATGACGAACTCGTCTCCCTGTACGGACCCCATGTAGGCGAGGTCCACGCCGAGAAGCCTGCGTGCCTGATCGACGACCTCTTGGAGAAGAGCACGGTTGTCTCGCACCGTCGTCAGTCGCACGGCGATGTCGTTGAGTGCCGCCAACTCCGTGCTGCGTTGACGTCGCTGATCCAACAGGGCGCGTAGCCGCAGAGCTGCGTGCGCCTCGGCACCTGGAAAAGCCTTCCGGTGCTCCTCGAGACGATCGATCGACGCGTCGTCGAGCAGAAGTTCCATCCATGAATTCTCCGCGGACATAGAGAGAACCTACATTGGCCGAGACCCAGCTCACAGCTAGAGTCGAGAACATGACGCTCGTCGAACAACTGTCCGAGGCCTTGCCCACCGATCGCATCGTGGTCGACCCGGACGTCATCGCCTCCTACCAGCACGACGAGGCGGAGTGGGCCCCGTATTCGCTGCCCGTTGCCGTCGTGCGGCCCCGGACCGCCGAGGAGGTGCAGACCGTCGTTCGAGCCTGTCTCGCCCACGGAACGCCGATCGTCACTCGCGGGGCGGGCACCGGTTTGTCCGGCGGAGCCAACGCCACCGAAGGCTGCGTCGTGCTTGCACTCGACGGGATGGACACCATCAAGGAGATCGACGCACTCGAGCGTTATGCCGTCGTCGAACCCGGAGTCGTCAACGATCACCTCAGAGCAGCCGTCGCAGAGCAGGGCCTGTGGTATCCGCCGGATCCAGCCAGTGCGCCGTGGTCGACGATCGGCGGCAACGTGGCCACCAACGCCGGTGGGCTGTGCTGCGTCAAGTACGGCGTCACCCGCGACTACGTCATGGGAATGCAGATCGTCACCGGTACCGGAGAATTGGTACGACTCGGGCGTAAGACCGCGAAAGGCGTTGCTGGATACGATCTTGCGGGTCTGATGGTCGGATCCGAAGGAACTCTCGGAATCATCACCGAGATCACGGTCAAGTTGCGCCCGCTGCAGGATCCACAACGCACCGTCGCCGGCTACTTCGATAGCATCGTCGATGCCGGACGTGCCGTGGCCGCAGTGGCCGCCGCCGGATTGACGCCGTCCGCGCTCGAGCTGATCGACAAGCAGTGCCTCATCGCCGTCGACGCCTGGAAGAACATGGGCCTGTCGGTCGAGGCCAATGTGGTGTTGCTCGGTCGGATCGACGATCCAGGGCTCATCGGAGACCAGCAGGCCGAGAAGATGCTGACGTGCTTCGACGAGGCCGGAGCCACCTGGTCTGCGGTATCGACCGATCAGGAGGAGGCCGACGCCCTGTTCTCTGCTCGGCGGTTGGCGTATCCCGCGATGGAGCGACTCGGACCGGTATTGACCGAGGACGTCTGTGTGCCGAAGAAGCATGTGCCCGACATGCTGTCGCGTATCGAACAGATCGGCCTGCGATACGAGACGACGATCGCCAACATCGCCCATGCGGGCGACGGAAACCTGCATCCGTTGCTCATCACCCCGCACGACGACATCCCGGCGCGCGAGCGCGCGCAGGCCGCCTTCGCCGAGATCATCGACGCTGCACTGGAACTCGGAGGCACTGTCACCGGCGAACACGGCGTGGGACTGCTCAAGATGGACGGACTGGCACAGGAGCTGGACCCAGTTGTGCTGGACATGCACCGCGCAGTGAAAAAAGCACTCGATCCGCACGGAATCCTGAACCCGGGCAAGGTATTCGCGTCCGGAAAGCGCTGAGATCCTACGGTTGAGTGCGCAGATTGCCGTTGTGCAGCGCGGTCACCAGCAGACTCGGCAGGCCGTTGACCAACAAGAGAACGGCCACCACGAGGCTTGTCGCCAGCCACGGCTCGGTCAGCCAGAAATGATTGCCGATCCGTAGCGCACCGACGATACTCAGTATCCATCCAGCAGCCTGGACACGTCGGGCACGCTGGGCAGGTCTGACCGGATACGAGCCGTTCACAGTAGGCAACCTACGGCCGTCGTTCTGACGAGCTGCGATCCGAGCTGCCACGACGTGAAGCAGTACAGCGAACGTGATGGCACACAAAGCAATCGACATGCTGTCCAGCACCCTCTCCCCGGTCGGTTCCTGTCCGCGCAGTCTCGCAAGCCGCGTAGCAGTACGCCAGGGGCCCGCATACCAATGTTCACATAGTCGAAAGAGACCCGTTCACAAACGGTCGAGGGACTAAACCCCTTATCCGACATCCGTCCCGGTTTTGGACCTCTTCCTGAGAAGCGCTGCAGCCGATACAGACACAAAGAAGCCGACGAGCCCACCACACAGCGGCAGAATGAACCACAAATACCCCTGACTGCTGAGCTCGACACGAAATGGTCGCGTATCGGTGAGTACGTAATAGGTAGGCGGCGAAATATGTGCCCAGGCAGCCGCGCAGAGGCCGAGCAGACCGCCGGTCATCATGCCGACAAGTCCAACCAGACCGATAGAAACTCGGGGTTGTACAACACTGCGTGCGCAGACAAACCCGAGCAGGCAGAACGCCATGGCCGAGAACGCCGGGAACACGATCACAGTAGGAATCCACGTTGGTGCCGGCTCGAAATACTCGACCAGATATCCCATCACGACTGCCACCGAGGATTCGGAGGAAGCGGCCAACCGTTCGGAATCGAATCGCGGTGCCACTAAGGTGTGCCACAGGATCGCAATCGCTACCCCCACCAGCAAACCCACTACCCCCGCCGCGAACGCGGCCTTACGTCGCTGACCGGTCATTGCGCCATCCTTGCAGGACAACTGATCCGTCGGAAAGCACCGTGCTCCCCCGAGCCATGTGCACGCCATGAACCCCCAGCTCCTGACCCGTCCACGACTCGTTGTCGCGCATGGATGCCCAGATCTACACATCCACTCGGTCGTCAGTGCGAGACCGGCGCTCCCGCATCACTGCTCGTGCTGTGGTCCACCGTGCGACGGTGCAGCGCCAATACCAACCCGACGGCCAACATCATGACCCCGCCGACGACCCACAAACCGGCCTTCGCGTTCCCGGTTGCGTCGAGTAGCCAGCCCGTCACGTACGGCGCGCCGAAGCCGGACAGGTTGCCCACCGAATTGATGATCGCGATGCCCGCGGCCGCGCCTGCCCCGGTTAGGAATGCACTGGGCAGGTACCAGAACACCGGCAACGCGCAGAACACTCCGACTGCGTTGACCGTCACCGCGATCATCGTGGTGAACGGCGAATCCATGTACAGCGCAACGAGGATGGAGACCGCACCGATCAATGTGGGGATCGCGACATGCCAGGTGCGCTCGCCGGTACGGTCCGAATGCCTGCTCCACAGCACCATGGCAAGGGCACCGACCGCGAACGGAACCGCGACGATCAGCCCGGTTGTCACGAGAGAGAAGTCGGTGTCGAACGTCTTCTTGAAACCGGCGACGATGCTGGGCAGGAAAAAGCTGAGCGAATACAGGCCGTAGGTGATCCCGAAGTACACCAGCCCGAGCATCCATACCCGTGCGTCGGTGAGAGCTCGTTTGACCGAGCCGGTGACGTGAGCGCTCTTCGACGAGCCCTCGGACTCCAATTCCGCTGTCAGCCAACTCTTCTCGTCGTCTTCCAGCCATGTGGCCTGCGACGGCCGATCGGTCAGGTAGAACCAGGTGATCACACCGAGAACGATTGCCGGGAGGCCCTCGAACAAGAACATCACGCGCCAACCGGAGAGTCCGAACAGTCCGTCCCAGTACTGAATGATCGCGCTCGACAGAGGCGCACCCAGCGCCGAGGAGACCGGCAGAGCCAACATGAACAGGGCCATCAGCCGAACTCGAGAGGCCCGCGGGAACCACATCGTCATGTACAGCAGGACACCGGGGAAGAAGCCCGCTTCGGCGATGCCGAGAACGATGCGGAGTCCGTACAGCCAGCCCGCTGTGGGTACGAATGCCATGGCGGCGGCCACGATTCCCCACGAGACCATGATGCGTGCAATCCAGCGGCGCGCGCCGAACTTGTGCAGGGCCAGGTTGCTCGGCACCTCGAACAGCAAATAGCCGATGAAGAACAGCCCGGACGCCAATCCGAACATTGTCTCGGTGAGCCCCAGCTCGTCGCTCATCGTGAGCTTGGCCAGCCCGATGTTGGTGCGATCGAGATAGTTGACGAAGTAGGCCACCCCGAGGAACGGAATGATGCGTCGAGCGACCTTCTTGACCACCCTGGTTTCGATCTCGGGCTTCGTCGTGACTGCAGGCATGGGCTCGGCTTTCCATCGAACGGAAGTGACTTGGACCACACTAGGGACCCATCAGGCAAGGGTCTATGGAGAAATCACCCATCGAAGACGGAGATCCGAGGGCGAAGTCTCCAACGCTCGACGAGGGTTGCCGTGTTGCAGTCGAATGCCCACGCTGCGATCCTGTGCTTGTGCGAGTAGCTCTCATTGCCGATATTCACGGCAACATCGCGGCGCTCGACGCCGTCCTCGAAGACATCGAACGGCAATGCGTCGACTCCGTGGTGAACCTCGGCGATCTGCTCTCCGGCGGACTGCATCCGCGCCGAACTGCGGATCGATTGATGGCACTGGGTTTCCCCACCATCGCCGGCAATCACGATCGCTACCTCCTCGAGCAGGAGCCCGATTCCATGGGCAGTTGGGATCGGCATGCCCACGATCGACTCGACGACGAGCATCGACGTTGGCTGGGTTCGCTCCCGTTCTCGCTGGAGCTGGGTAACGGAATCCTCGCAGTACACGGAACACCCACCGATGATCAGCAGTACTTCCTGCACTCGGTGGACCCTCACGGCTCTCGCGAGGCAACCGAGGTCGAAATCATCGAAAGGGCAGCAGGTTTCACGGACCGATCTGTCATCGCCTGCGGCCACACCCATCTGCAGCGCCAGTGGACACTCCCCAGCGGCACGCTCGTCGTGAATCCGGGCAGCGTCGGCGCGCCCGCGTACGACGACGATCAGCCCTACCCCCACGTCATGGAATCGGGGTCTCCACACGCCCGATACGCAGTGCTGGACGATCACGGCACAGGCAGCTGGACGGTGTCGTTCGAGCGCGTCGAGTACGACCACGTCGGTGCCGCCGACGATGCCCGCGCGCACGGAATGACCGATATCGCCGACGCGCTTCTCACCGGTTTCGTCGGTCCCGCGCCACGCGAGCAGTCACACTGAGCCCGTGAAGATCACCGACGTCCAGCGGCGACAGCGGCTCGTCGCGCAGCACTTGTCCGACGCCCCGAGTGCGGAATCCGTGGTGTCATCGTTGCTCGCGCTGCATGCCACCGATCCCGCGACCGTGTATCTCTCCGTGCTTGCGCGCGCCCGCTCGCTGGGACTGTCGGACGTTCGTGACGCGATGTACGAACGCCGTAGCTTGGTTCGCTTGATGGCGATGCGTCGCACGATGTTCGTCGTCGCGCACGACGACGTTCCGATGATCCACGCTGCCGCCAGCCTCGGGGTTGCCCGCACGATGCGAACCCGGTTGATCAAGCAGGTGTCGACGCTGCCTACCGAACCGGTGATCGACGACGTCGAATCCTGGCTGGCGGCAACCGAAGCCGAGACCGATGCCGTTTTACGCTCGATGGGTACGGCGACCGGGGCGGAGCTGTCCGCAGCAGTCCCTGGACTGAAGACCGCTCTGCTGCCGACCACGGACAAGGTGTACGACGTCAAACGCTATGTGACCTCCGAAGTGTTGGTAATGATGGCTGCGGAGGGAAAGCTGGTGCGGGTCGAGCCGCGCGGCGCGTGGACGTCGCGCCGACATGCCTGGGCACCGATCGATCAGTGGTGGCCCAACGGGATTCCCGAGTTGGACGAGACTTCCGCCCGAGCCGACGTGGCCCGACGCTGGCTCGACGTGTTCGGACCGGCGACCTTGGACGACCTGCAATGGTGGACGGGATGGAACAAGACGCAGACCCGTGGGGCGGTCGCCGAACTCGACACCGTGGCCGTCGAACTGGCCGAGGGTGACGGAATCATGTTGACCGACACAGTGTTCCAGGATTCCCCACCTCGGGCGATACTGCTTCCAGCCCTGGACCCCACTCCAATGGGGTGGAAGCACCGACACTGGTATCTCGGCGAACACAAGGCCCCACTGTTCGATACCTTCGGAAACATCGGTCCGACCATCTGGTGGGAGGGACGCATCGTCGGCGGATGGGCCGTGGATTCCACCGGTTCGGTGGTCACGGAATTACTCGAGGACGTCGGGTCTGCGGTATCGAAAGAGGTTGCAGCAGAGGCCGGTCGGATCACCGCCCTGCTCGACGGTACCGCGGTGGTCCCGTCGTTTCCGACGCCGTTGGAGAAGAGACTGCGCGGAAAGTCATAGCCACATCGGTCCGAGGTGACAGTCGAACTGTGTGTGTAAATGGCGGTGCCACACAACCCTTCGAGTTGTGTGATCCCCACTCCTACGGTTGGGATGCCTAACCAAACACCACCCGGATTTCGTTGTAGGGTCACAACGTGCCTATCAGTCTGGTTTCTATCGTCCTCCCCGTGTACAACGGTTTGCCCGAACTGAACGAGCAGCTCCAAGCGCTTGCTGCGCAGGACTACACAGGCGATGTCGAGCTCATCGTCAGCGACAACGGATCGACCGACGGCCTCCGCTCACATCTCGAAGAATTGTCTCTACCTCTGACGATGCGTATCGTCGACGCCTCCGCCAAGCGTGGCGTCTCCTACGCCCGCAACCTTGGCGTGGAAGCCGCGCGGGGCGACATCATCGCCTTCGTCGACCACGACGACGTCGCTTCTCCGACGTGGCTGACTTCCATGGTGCGCGCACTCGACAGCTACGACGCCGTGGGCGGCGCAATCGAACACGATTCCCTCAATCCGCCCGAGGTGACGGCGTGGCGAGACAACCCGCCGAACGGCACCCTGTTTCCCACCGCCTACCTGCCGTATGCCCCGGGAAGCAATTTCGCGCTGTGGAGGCGCGTCTTCGACGAGGTCGGAGGCTTCGACGAAGACCTCGTGGGCGGTGCCGAAGACGTCGACTACTCGTGGAGGCTTCAGCAAGCAGGATTCACTCTCGGACATGCCGCGGATGCGTCGGTCGCCTACCGCATCAGAACTACGGTTCGTCGATCGTTCTTGCAAGGCCGCGCGTACGGACGCACGTCGTACCAACTGTCGACCAAGCACCGTGCTGCGGGCTGCCCTCATCCGTCGTCACTTGCCCGGATTCCCGCGCACACTGCGGCGATCTTGTATCTCGCGACAATTCGCAATCCGTGGTTGCCGAAGGTACTACGACCGATGCCCAGCGGTCTGTGGGCCCACTACATCGGAATCCACTACGGCGCACTCCGAATTCGGGTGGCCGCGCTCGGCCGCGGCCTGCGACGGAGTCCCCGATGACATACGAGATAGTCGACGCGATACGCGAAGAGACCATGGCCGTCCTGCGGCAGCATGCCAAACCCGGAGATCGGGTGGCTCACTTGGACTTTCCGAATCACTTCAATGCCGGTGACTCGCTCATCTACGCCGGTGAGGTCGAGTACCTGAAGCGGTTGGACGTGCACGTCGACTACGTGTCCGATCCGTTCACCCACAACCACGATCTGCTCGAACAACGAGTCGGTGATGGGACCCTGTTTCTGCAGGGCGGAGGAAATTTCGGTGACCGCTGGCCGATGGACCAGAAATTTCGTGAAGCAATCGTTGCGCGGTTTCCTCGCAACAAGATCGTGTGCCTGCCCCAAAGCATCGACTACTCCGATGCCGACGCCATGCACAGGACCGCGGCCCTCTACGCACAGCACCCGGACCTCACCCTCATGCTGCGTGAACAGCGTTCGTACGAGCTGGCGCTCGCCCATTTCCCGAACAACCGCGTCGAATACTGTCCGGACATGGCTTTCGGTGCCGAGATCGCACACAGCGCCGAAGGCTCTGCAGTGGACGTCGTGAAACTCGTGCGCGACGATTCCGAAAGCCTCGGTCATGCTTCGGTGAACGTCGACGCGTCGTCCGTCCAGTACGACTGGGGTCTGCACGGAAGGGATCTGGCGATCTCGACGGTGGTGACGCTGCCGACCCGAATCGCATACAACTTCCCCAAAGCGAATCGCCTGCTGTACCCCGCTCTCGTTCGCTCGTACGAGCAGACAGCGAAGCTCAACCTCCGTGTGGCGCAGCGCATTCTGAATCTGGCGCCCGTCGTGCTCACCGATAGGCTGCATGCGGCCGTATTGGCCGCGATGATGGGCAAGCGCGTCGTGGCGATGGACAACGCGAACAGGAAGGTATCCGGCATCTACGACGCCTACCTGCACCGGTTCGACAACGTTCAGTTCGCAGCGACACCCGACGCCGCCGCCGACATGGTTCGGCAGGCCGTGTCCGACAGTCGACGATGAACGCTGGTCGACACCCCGTCCGTTTTCAGAAGGGGTAACGGCCCTCGGCCCAGGCACGCGCGGCGGGAGGAGTCACCGCGTCGACGGGTTCGCCGTCGCGAAAGTAGTTGGTGTGCAGGATCCGACCCGCGTCGACTGCCTCTTGCCAGGCCTGCGTCGGACCTTCGCCGAACCAGAGCCACGGCGTGATGTCGTCCATGATGACAACCGATTCCGGGGTGGCGAGCGCACGAAGATCGTCGAGGTCTGCGCGGGCACCTTCCACAGAATGGTCACCGTCGATGAAGATGACATCGAAGCGCGCGTCCGGGTGTTGCTCGGCATAAGCCTTGATGGTGGTGTGCGAATCTCCCTGGATCAGGGTGTGTCGGCCCGGGAAGTGTTCGTCGACATGGGCTTTCGCGGCATCGCTGTACGCGTATGCGGCCAGATCGAAGGATACGACGGTCACGTCGGGAGAAGCCTCGAGGAACGCCCAACTCGAGAAGCCCGCATTGAACCCGACCTCGCAGATCGACTTCGTGCCTGGCCTTGCGGCCAGTGCCGATAGGTATCCGAGTTCCGATTCGTCGGCTCCACGCTCGAAAGGCTCCCCCGCTGTGGCGGTTCGATGCACCAACGACTCGAGGTATTCCAGGCCCATCCATGTCCTCCTGTTCGACTGCTTCGGAGCGTAGCCGACGGTCGATCGTGCGCGCAGACGACAACTGCCACCTGGCCGACACCGATGTCTGTAGCGTTCGCACCAAATGACTTTCCGTTCGTGGAATTGCCATCGCGGGCTTGGCAATCGGAGTGATCGAACTGCTCGCGGTCGCTACTGTCGTATACGGTTTCGGATCTCTCACGCCAAAGCACGCCAGCATCCGTCGAGACAATTTTTCCGTACTCCTTACCGGCTACCGCACTCTTCACGGTTCCTCCCACTACGGAGCCACCGACTCCGGTCGAGACCACTGTGGACGCGACCGAGGCCCCCTCCGCCTCACTGCCCGAGGTGGACGGACCATGCGATCCGGGCGTCGACAATCACGGAACCTCCGCCGATGGCACGTTCCTGAAGTGCACCTATGCAGGGTCGACTCGCGCGCATTGGGTGCAGTCGGCACCGATCATCGACGGCAATGCGGAGCCAGGGTCGGAATGCGACCCCGCAGCGAGAGGGATTGCGGTCTCGCCGGACGGATTCGACATGTTCTGCGTCTCCGACGGCGCGAACGGTGGCGGCTATTGGTCACCCGGACCGTAGGCGATCTGCGGATCGACGGCCGTCAGACGTTGAAGCGGAACTCCACCACGTCGCCGTCGGACATGACGTAGTCCTTGCCCTCGATGCGCACCTTGCCAGCAGCCTTGGCCGAGGCCATCGAACCTGCGGCGACGAGGTCGTCGAAGGACACGATTTCGGCCTTGATGAAGCCGCGCTCGAAGTCGGTGTGAATGACGCCTGCGGCCTGGGGCGCGGTGTCGCCCTGGTGAATTGTCCACGCGCGAGCCTCTTTCGGGCCTGCGGTGAGGTAGGTCTGCAAGCCCAGAGTGTGGAAGCCGGCGCGGGCCAACGCGTCGAGACCGGGCTCGGTCTGACCGACGGATTCGAGCAGCTCGGCTGCCGACTCCTTGTCGAGTTCGAGCAATTCCGACTCGATCTTCGCGTCGAGGAACACCGCGTCGGCGGGCGCGACGAGGCGGGCGAGCTCGCCGATCTTCGCGTCGTCGGTCAGCACCGACTCGTCGGCGTTGAACACGTACAGGAACGGCTTGGTGGTGAGCAGCTGGAATTCACCAAGCAGCTCGAAGTCGAGCTTGGCCTTCGCCGAGAACAGCGTCTTGCCGTCGTTCAGCACAGCCTGCGCGGCCAGAGCCGCATCGAGCGCCGGCTTGCGATCCTTCTTGATCCGCACCTCTTTCTCGAGGCGCGGGATCGCCTTCTCGAGAGTCTGCAGATCGGCGATCGCGAGTTCGGTCTCGATGACCTCGATATCCGCGGTCGGGTCGACGCGACCATCGACGTGCACCACGTCGTCGTCGGCGAAGACGCGCACGACCTGGCAGATGGCGTCGGCCTCACGGATGTTGGCGAGGAACTTGTTGCCCAGGCCTGCGCCCTCCGACGCACCCTTGACGATGCCGGCGATGTCGACGAACGACACCAGCGCGGGCACGAGCTTCTCCGAACCGAACACCTCGGCCAGCTTCTCGAGCCGGGGATCCGGCAGCGCGACCACGCCGACGTTGGGCTCGATAGTCGCGAACGGATAGTTCGCGGCCAGCACATCGTTGTTGGTCAGTGCATTGAAGAGGGTGGACTTGCCGACGTTGGGCAGTCCGACGATTCCGAGGGTGAGGCTCACGGTCTATGGAGTCTACTTTGACGACACGGCCAGCTCGGACAGTGCCCGGCCAGCGTCGATACTCGATGCACCGAGTGGTGCCAGAACTACGTGATCCGCGCCGGCAGCGTGGTGAGCGGCCACCCGCTCGGCGATGTCGTCGACACTCCCCCACACCACCAGGTCGTCGACCAGACGGTCGCTGAGATCCTCGACATCCGCGTCGGTGAACCCCATGCGGAGGAAGTTCTGCCGATAGCCGGGAACGGTTGCGAGGAAGCTCAGCGGCTCCCGAGCTGCAGCGCGTGCTCGATCCGGATCGGACTCGACCACGACGAACTGGTCGACCACCAACGTCGCCCCACCGAGCGCACCGCGCGCCTGCGACGTCCACTCGGGCGTCACGAGCAACCCGATCGCGCCGGCCGCGCGGTCGCGAGCCATCTCCAACTTCTTCGGCCCGAGCGCCGCGAGCAGCGTCTGATCCGCTGGTACGTCGAGTTCGTCAAGGTATCTATGCAACTCAGCGAGAGGTCGAGCACTCTGCGGCCCACCGAGACCGAGGACGAATCGACCGGTGTCCGAAAGCTCGTCGAACAGTGTTCCGGTCTGTGCAGGTGAGTACACATCGACCGGCACGATCCCCGGAACGACGGTGGCGGTCTCGGTCGCGTGGACCAGATCGGACAGCCTGCCGAGCCGATCGATCTGCCCGCCCGGCAGCAAGAACGAGGTGAATCCGAGTGATTCCAACGCGCGTGCCTCATCGAGATACGACGATGACACGTCGATGGAAATGCCGATTGAGCCGAGCCCCAATGTGTCCATGGCTGCGACGCTAGAACCTGAAGCGTTGTTCAGGTCAAGAGGTGATCGCCGAATTTGCGTCCCAGCTCGCCAGGATCGGCATGACTTTCGCGGTGCTCGATTCTTCCTCGACGGTATAGACGATCAGACTTTGATCCTGTGCGCTCGGCGAGGTCAGAAACTCGATTCCGAATTGCAGGGTGCCCGCCGCCGGGTGCTGGATGATCTTGGTTGCACCTGCGAATTCGGCGACCTCGTGATCGCTCCACCATTGCTCGAAACACGGCTCGGACGAACGCAATTCGTCGATCAGCGCGGTCAACTCCGAATCCCCTGGCCTTCGAGCAAGATCGCGGCGCAGCGCGGCAACCGAGGCCGCCGCGAACTGCGACCAATTGACGATTCGCTCCCGCGCGATGGGATTGCGAAACAGATAGTGGAACAGCGAATCCCCGGCGGACGACTGCAGACTCAACACCGCACGAACCAGCGCATTGCTGGCCAAGATGGTTCCCGAGCGCCCGAGCAGTAGCACCGGCACGTGATCGAGCGCACGCATCACCTGCAGCAATCCCGGATCCGGTCGCTCCGGGGCGCTGCCGACCGGCACAGCCGGAGATGCGAGATCGAGCAGATGCGCGGACTCCACCCGGTCGAGTTTCAACGCCCGAGCAATTGCCCGCAGCACCTCGGGTGAGACGTTGGCCTGGCGACCCTGTTCGAGCTTGCTGTAGTAATCCGGGCTCACTCCGGCCAGCGCTGCGAGCTCTTCGCGCCGCAGGCCCGGGACCCGTCGCGCACCGGGATAGATCGGTACTCCCGCCTCGACGGGAGTGATGCGGTCGCGTCGATCACGCAGAAATGCGCTCAGCGCCGACCTGTCGTTGTTCACGAAATCCACAGTAGCCACGCGAGCGATCGCCAACCTGGTCATGACAGACCTAGGTCGAACGACGCCTGGTCCGCCCGATTCCGCGACCGTAGACATGGCGTCATGACATCTTCCAGTTCCACACAACTCCATGGACGCACCGCCGTCGTCACCGGATCGACCAGTGGGATCGGTGCTGCCATCGCGCTCACCCTCGCCGCCCACGGGGCATCGGTGGTCGTCAGCGGCCGCGACGCCGAGCGCGGCAAAGCCCTGGCGGCCCGCATCTCGGAAGCCGGCGGCACAGCGGCATTCGTCGACGTCGATCTCTCGGGCAGCTACGACGAGCTTCGTGAGTTCGCCGCCCGCACTACCGACGCCCTCGGCGGCCGCGTCGACATTCTCGTCAACAACGCCGGTATCTATCCGGCCACCGCGACAGCCGATCTTCCCGACGATCAGCTCGATGCCATGCTCGCCGTCAACGTCCGAGCGCCGCACGTGCTGGTCGGTGAGCTCGCACCGGCCATGGCCGAGCGCGGCAGCGGAGTCATCGTGAACATCGGGTCGTGGATGGCCACGATGGGCAGTCCTTTCGCTGCCATGTACTCCGCCACCAAAGCCGCCGACGAGCAGCTCACCCGCAGTTGGGCCGCCGAGTTCGGCCCCCGCGGTGTGCGAGTGAACGCCCTCGCGCCCGGAGCCACTCTGACTCCGGGCAACGAGGATGCACGCCAGGTACTCGACGCCATGACGGCCGGAACCCCGGCAGGCACAGTGCTGTCGCCGCAGAACATCGCCGACGGTGTGCTGTTCCTGGTCTCGGACGATGCCGCAATGGTGCACGGAACCACGCTCTACGTCGACGGCGGTATTTCGGTCACCCGCGGGTGAGCACACCGCCGTCGATCCGTCACATGTTCGAGACGACCAAGCCGATGAACGCCAGGTAGAGAACGATGAAGACGCCGAAGATGATGAGGGACAGCTTGCCGAAGAACGCCGCGCGCTGCGACGAGTATTGCGCGCCTTGGACATCGCCCATCGACCACAGTGGATGGACTTTCAACGCATGATTGAACGCGGGGATGGCCAGTGGCCAGAAGAAGATGACTGCCACCACTGCCCACCCTGCGTTCGACGCCGGCAGCACCGGCGCGAAGGGCTGCGCCGCGGGAAAGTTCTGCTGATGAGTTTGCTCGTACGGTCCCGACATGTGGTGTTCCCCCCGAATGAATGAAGTGATGACACCCGGTACGACGCAGCCCAGCACCATCCGGTTCCAGGCCGCCGCCACTCGGCGCACACGAGTGACCGCCGGGCGCATCGCGAAGTGTCGATTCGAGGACGTGCAAGTGCGTCACGCATAGGGTGATCGCAGTCACACCTGCGACCATGGAGACCCCACACATGTCACTGAAAGCGGCCGACGATCCACACGTCGAATTGCTGAAGACAGACCCCGACCTACCACCTGTCGGAGTCGTCGATTCCCATCCCATGACGCCGATCAAGCGTCTGATGCTCGTTGTTATCGGCCTGCTCGGCGGCGTCGCCTGGACGATCATCGCCATCGTCCGCGGCGAGAATCCCAACGCAGTCTGGTTCGTCATCGCCGCGGTGTGTACCTACATCTTCGCGTTTCGCTTCTACGCCAGACTGATCGAACGCAAGATCGTCTTTCCTCGCGACGACCGAGCCACGCCCGCCGAGATCTTGGAGAACGGCAAGGACTACATGCCGACGGACCGTCGGGTGCTGTTCGGCCATCACTTCGCCGCAATCGCGGGAGCGGGCCCCCTCGTCGGACCGGTTCTGGCTGCCCAGATGGGCTACCTGCCCGGCACCATGTGGATCATCATCGGCGTCGTGTTCGCCGGGGCCGTCCAGGATTTCCTGGTGCTGTGGATCTCGACGCGCCGCAACGGCCGCAGCCTTGGCCAGATGGCCCGTGACGAACTCGGAGTAGTCGGCGGAACCGCCGCGCTGATCGCGGTGTTCGTCATCATGATCATCCTGATCGCGGTTCTTGCTCTCGTCGTCGTCAACGCGCTCGCCGAAAGTCCGTGGGGCGTGTTCTCCATCGCGCTGACCATCCCCATCGCCCTGTTCATGGGTGTGTACCTGCGCTACCTGCGGCCGGGCAACGTCACCGAGGTCTCGCTCATCGGTGTCGTCCTACTTCTGCTCGCCATCGTCGCCGGCGGCTGGGTCGCCGAAACCGAATGGGGCACAGACTGGTTCACCCTCTCCAAGGTGACGGTCGCCTGGCTGCTCATCGGCTACGGTCTGCTCGCCTGCATCCTGCCGGTGTGGCTGCTGCTCGCCCCGCGCGACTACCTGTCGACATTCATGAAGGTCGGCACCATCGCGCTGCTGGCCGTCGGCATTCTGATCGCGCGCCCCGAGATTCAGATGCCCGCCATGACGAGCTTCGCCACCGAGGGCAATGGACCGGCATTCGCTGGATCGCTGTTCCCGTTCTTGTTCATCACCATCGCCTGCGGCGCGCTTTCGGGTTTCCACGCTCTGATCTCCTCCGGCACCACGCCGAAGTTGCTCGAGAAGGAAAAGCAGATGCGCATGATCGGCTACGGCGGCATGCTCACCGAGTCGTTCGTCGCCATCATGGCGCTCATCACCGCCTGCGTTCTCGATCAGCACATCTACTTCGCGCTGAACGCACCGGCGACGCTGACCGGCGGTACTCCCGAGACCGCGGCGGAGTACGTCAACGGATTACCGCTGAGCGGCGGCGACATCACCCCGGCCGAATTGAGCCAGGCCGCAGCCGATGTGGGCGAGGAGTCGATCATCTCCCGTACCGGCGGCGCTCCGACGCTGGCGTTCGGTATGTCCGAGGTTCTGCATCAGGTGTTCGGCGGAGAATCGCTCAAATCGTTCTGGTACCACTTCGCGATCATGTTCGAGGCACTGTTCATCCTCACCACGGTCGATGCAGGCACCCGCGTCGCCCGCTTCATGCTCTCCGACAGCATCGGCAACCTGCCCGGAGCCTCGGCCAAGAAGTTCAAGGACCCGTCGTGGCGTCCCGGTGCATGGATCTGCTCGCTCATCGTCGTCGCAGCCTGGGGCGCAATCCTTCTCATGGGAGTCACCGACCCGCTCGGCGGCATCAATACCCTGTTCCCGCTGTTCGGTATTGCCAATCAGTTGCTCGCCGCCATCGCCCTGACGGTGGTCATGGTGATCGTCGTCAAACGAGGTCTCTACAAATGGGCCTGGATCCCCGGCATTCCGCTCGCCTGGGACCTCATCGTCACGATGACGGCCTCGTACCAGAAGATCTTCTCCTCCACCCCGGCCATCGGTTACTGGACGCAGCATTCGCAGTTCCGTGACGCAAAGGAGCAGGGCCTGAGCAGCTTCGGCAGCGCAAAGACCCCCGAGGCCATCGACGCGGTCATTCGCAACACGTTCATCCAGGGCACCCTCTCGATCATCTTCGCGGTACTCGTCCTGGTCGTCGTCATCGCCGGAGTCATCGTGTGCGTCAGAGCCGTTCGCGGAGCTGATCTGCCGGACAACGAGGAGCCGGAGGTGCCATCGAAGATCTTCGGTCCTGCCGGATTCGTCCTCACCCCCGCCGAGAAGCAGATCCAGGCCGAGTGGGACGAACTGATCGATGCGGGCACCGTCCGACGCCCCGGGTCGGCGCACTAGATGCGCGGGCTGTGGTGGTGGATCACCTCGGTGATGGGTGATCACGATTACGACCGCTACGTCGCGCATCTGGCCCGGCACCACCCGGGCCAGGAGCCACCGACCGTGCGGCAGTACTGGAAAGACCGGCACGCCGAGGCGGACCGAAACCCAGGGGCTCGATGCTGTTAGGGCTTCGCCCTCGTGCGCGTTTTGCGCCCCTCCCGGTACGCAAAACGCGCACGACCGCAGCCGCGTCCGATTTCCGCTAGCACTGGCGGGATCGCGCTGACACAGTAGGAGCATGAGCAGCGAACGGCAGGTGCAAGAACTGGACTTCGATCGGTGTTATCGCGCGGTCTCCTCGCGTGACGCACGGTTCGACGGCCAGTTCTTCACCGCCGTCTCCACCACTGGCATCTACTGTCGACCTTCCTGCCCGGCGCGCACCCCCAAGCCCGGCAACGTCTCGTTTTTGGCCACGGCAGCAGCGGCCCAACAATCCGGCTACCGCGCCTGCCGCCGTTGCCAGCCCGACGCCACCCCTGGTTCCCCACGATGGAACATCCACTCGGATCTCAGTTCTCGTGCGATGCGGCTGATCTCCGACGGAGCCGTCGAGCGCGGGGGCGTCGACGGCCTCGCCAGCACCCTCGGCTACTCGAGCCGGCAATTGACCCGCGTTCTGACGGCAGAAGTGGGTGCCGGCCCCCTCGCGTTGGCTCGCGCCCATCGCGCGCATACCGCCCGCACGTTGATCCAGACCACCGACATGTCGATGGCCGACATCACCTTCGCCGCCGGCTTCTCGAGCGTCCGCCAGTTCAACGACACCGTCAAAGAGGTCTTCGCGGTCGATCCGACGACCCTGCGGCGAGAAGCGCACCGCTCGGCCGTACCTACTGCGGGTGGCACCGTCACGTTGCGACTGCCGTACCGCGCGCCGCTGGACCGCGGCTGGGTCGAGTGGTTTCTCCGAGGCCATGTGGTCGAGGGCATCGAATCGTTTTCCGACGACGGCGAATACGTGCGTTCCCTGCAGCTCCCGCACGCTGCCGGACTAGTGGCACTGCGCATCCTGGACGGATTCGTCAGCGCCGCACTGACTCTGCAGGACATGCGCGATCTCGCTCCCGCCGTGGCCAGGATTCGACACCTGCTCGATCTCGACGCCGATCCGCTTGCCGTCGACGAGGCCCTGCGCGCCGACCCCCAGCTCGCGCCGAGCGTCGACGCCCATCCGGGTATCAGGGCACTCGGGGTCGTCGACGGGGCGGAGATGTTGCTGCGCACCGTCATCGGGCAACAGATCTCGCTGAAGGCAGCGGCCACCCACACCGCCAGGCTCGTCGACGCGCTCGGGGCACCACTGGATTTCGGCGACGGACGCGTCGGACGGCTGTTCCCCGACGCTGCCGTCATCGCCGAACGCGGCCACGAGGTCCTCACCGGCCCGGCGGCTCGGGTCCAGACCGTCATCCGCGTCGCCGACGCCATCGCGTCGGGAACGGTGACATTGCACCCCGCGCGGGAGGGTCCCGATCTGGAACGAGAACTGCTCGCGCTCAAAGGAATCGGGCCGTGGACGGCCCGCTATGTCGTCATGCGACTGCTGGGCGACCCCGACGTTCTGCTCGACACCGATCTCGTTGTCCGCCAAGGCGCGCAGGCTCTGGACATTTCGTTGAAGAACTCCCAACGCTGGGCACCGTGGCGTTCCTACGTTTCGATGCACCTGTGGATCACCGCACTGGAAAGAAGGCAGGCATGATGGCCACCTCCGCAACGCAGGACACCCCTATCGGTCCGTTCACCACCATCGTCGACGCCGATCAGCGCGTGCTGGCGTCGGGCTGGACCGCCGACGTCGAGGAACTCCGAGTGTTGATCCATCCGACGTTGCGACCCACCGACGTCCGCTCGGCCACCGACCTCGGTGCCGTCACCGCAGCTGTCGACTCCTACCACCGCGGCGACGTCGACCGCATCGACGACATCGACGTCGCACAGCGATCGGGCGAATTCCTGATGCACGCCTGGGACGTGCTGCGCACTGTCGAACCCGGAGCGCCGGTGACGTACTCCGCGTTCGCGGAATTGTCCGGACGGCCGACGGCGATTCGCGGTGCCGCGTCGGCGTGCGCGCGCAATGCCGCCGCCCTGTTCGTACCGTGCCACCGAGTGGTTCGGATCGGCGGTGCACTCGGCGGATTCCGTTGGGGACTGCCGACGAAGAAGTGGCTGTTGGCCCACGAGGCGCTCTGACCGACACCGCGTCGGAGTGGGACGTTAAGGTTCTTCACGAACCGCCACCCGCCGAATGTGAGGACCCACCGTGACCGAATCGGCAGTTCCCGGCAGTACTGCGAAGCCCGCGAAGTCCGGACGAGATCGCGGGGACCTCATCGGAACCGGTGGCCTCTGGCTGGCGAAATGGTCGCTCATCCTGATCTCCATCGCGGCCGGCGCGTGGGTGTTCGGTTGGCTGATCGGTCATCTCTGGGTGATTCTGCTACCGGTTCTACTCGCGGTGATCGTGGCCACGGTTCTGTGGCCACCTGCGAAACTGATGATGCGCCTTGGTTTTCCGCCTGCGCTGGCATCGTCCGTGTCGCTCGTGGTGTTCTTCGTCGTGATCGGCGGGGTCATCACTCTGATCATTCCGTCGGTGGCCGAGCAGGCTCCCGAGTTGGTCGATCAGGCGTCGGGCGGCATCGGTCAGGTGCAGGACTGGCTCAAGGGACCTCCGCTCAACATCGGCGACGACCAGATCGACAATGCGGTATCGGCCATCGTCTCGCGGCTGCAAGACAGCGGCGACGTCATCGCGACCGGCGTGTTCAGCGGCGTCTCGGCAGCCGGTTCCATCCTCGTGACCCTTGCCCTGGTGCTCGTGCTGTCGTTCTTCTTCGTCAAGGACGGCCCGAAGTTCCTGCCGTGGCTGCACGGATTCTCCGGCGGCCGCGCGGGACGCCATCTCGGCGAAGTCCTCTCCCGCATGTGGGTGACGCTGGGCGGTTTCATCCGAACCCAGGCCATCGTCAGCTTCATCGACGCGTTCTTCATCGGGCTCGGATTGGTGATCCTCGGTGTCCCGCTGGCATTGGTGCTCGCCACCCTGACGTTCCTCGGTGGCTTCATCCCCATCGTCGGTGCGTTCGTCGCGGGCGCTCTCGCTGTGCTCGTCGCATTGGTGGCCAACGGTCTGACGACCGCGTTGATCGTGCTCGCGATCATCCTCGCGGTGCAGCAGCTCGAAGGCAACGTGCTGCAGCCGATCCTGCAGAGCCGCAGCATGAATCTGCATCCAGCGATCGTGCTGCTCGCCGTCACCGGAGGCAGCTCGCTGTTCGGGATCATCGGCGCGTTCCTCGCAGTGCCCGCCGCGGCGGTGGCTGCTGTGCTGATTCGCTACGTCTCCGAACAGATCGACGAGCGATCGAACGAGCCCGATCAGGACGAGCTAGAGGATCAGATCCCCGCACCCGAGGGACTGACCGACGAACAGGCCGGCCTCGAGGACGAGGACGAGGACGAGAAGGCTGCGCCGGGGAAGAAGTAGCCCCGATCAGGACGCAACGACCTGCAATGTCGAGCCCGCGCGTCCACGCTTGACGTAGAGGCGGCTCGGAATGCGCTGACGCATTTCGTCGACGTGACTGACGACTCCGACGACGCGGCCGCCCGCACGTAATTCGTCGAGCACGGCCATCACCGATTCCAGCGTGTCCGCATCCAGCGTGCCGAACCCCTCGTCGATGAACATGGTGTCGAGAACGACCCCGCCGGATTCGGCGGCCACGACATCGGCGAGACCCAGCGCGAGCGAGAGCGACGCCAGAAACGCCTCGCCGCCCGAGAGCGTCTTGGCCGAACGCACCACACCGGTGTAGTCGTCGCGAATGTCGAGACCGAGTCCACCCCGCTTTCCGCGAACGCCGGCCTCGTCGGAATGCACGAATTCGTAACGACCCGAGGACATCCGACGCAAGCGTGCCGATGCCGACTCGGCGACGTCCTCGAGACGGGACGCAAGCACGTAGGACCGCAGCGACATCTTGCGTGCATTCTGCCCACGCCCGGCAACCACATCCGCCAAGTTGGCGAGCTCGTCGAACTCGGCGCGTTGCGGCGCGATGGCCGCAGCCGCCACGAACAGTTCGGCGATCAACCGCTCGAGCTCGTCCGCGCGTCGGCGACACTCAGCCACCTCCCCCGCGGCAACCTTCGCCGCGCCGTCCAGTTCGGCGAACCGGGCACGCAGCGGATCCAGGTCGATCGGCGGTTGCCCGCTCTGGGCGACGATGCCGGGTTCGAGCAGCACGTGTTCGGCGTGTGCGCGACGCTCCTCCGCGAGACGGAGCTCGGTCTCGATCTGCTCGACGCGGTCTTCGGTGAGAACGGCATCTGCTGCTGCATCGGCGGAATCGAAGTTCGATGCCGATACCCGTCGATCCAGTTCGCCGCGCAGCGCCGCATGCTGCTCGCTGGCGTCGAGCCAGGCGATTCGCGCTTCCTGCAGTCGGCGGGCACCATCGATCAGCTTCTCGCACTCGGCAATTCGCTCGGTCAAAGATGCGCCTTCGGCAATTTCCTCGGCTACCGACGCTCGCATCTGCGCCACCGATCGCTCGGTGGCTGCGATGCGTTCGTCGAGCGCGCTGCGCCTGGCGACGAGATCCTGCAGCGTGACCGCCAGCGCATCCGACTCGGCGCGCAGCCGGCGCAGCTCGGTCGTTGCCGGGTCGAGGTCGGCGGCCCTCGCTCGGGCGTCTCGGACGGCAGTCGTCGCCGCATCGAGGGTGTGAGCAAGCTCCGCGGCGGAGGCTCCGCCCGTCCGGTCGTGCAGCAGATCGACCGCACGACTGGCGTCGGCGACGGCCGCGATCGACCGTTCCAGCTCGGCAGCGCACTTTCGCTCCGCGGCAGCGGCCTTGTCCTCCTGCGCTTTCGTGACCGTCGACGTCGCGGCAGCGGCCGGATTCGGGTGTTCGGCCGACCCGCACACGACACACGGCGCACCGGGCTCGAGGCGGGCAGCCAACTCTGCGGCCATGCCGTCGATGCGGCGTTCGCGCAGCTTGAGCAAGTGTTCCCAGGCGCTGTTGCGCGCGGTTGCAGCACGGTCCCTGACGCGTTCTGCCTCGACGAGAACAGCTCGGGTCCGCACCAATTCGAGGGCCGACTCAGCGGCCGCCTGAGCGCGGGCACACCGCTCGTCCAGTCCCGGAAGCTCGGCAACGGCCGCGGCTGCGCGGGCCACCCGCGCTTCCACAGCGGAGAGGGTCTCGGGAAGTGTCGCCTGTTTCGTCGTCGTGCGTTCGATGGCAGCAACGGTCTCGGCACGCTGTCTGCGCTGTTCTGCGAGCTCGGCGTCCAGCCGGTCGGCCTCACGGGCTGTTCCGAGCAGCGACTGCAGCCGTGCGACATCGGTGGTCCATGCTCGTACGAACTCGGCAACCACTGCTCGCTCGTCGGCCGGATCGGTTCGTAGCGGCGGCCACTGCAGTGCGTCGTGGAAGCGCCTGCCCTCTGCGGACGTCGGCAGTGCCTGTTCCGCGGCGGTCAGCGCTGTGGTGGCCGCATCTGCGGTGGTGGCGGCAAGGCGCAGATCGGCGACAGCGTCGGCGATGGGACCCGCAGCAGCAGAGTCGGCCAGTTCCGCGCGTCGCGCTGCTCGGGCGGCTTCGCCGTCCCGGTACTGCGCGAGTTGCTCTTCGGCGATGGCGCGTCGGCGCTGCAGGTCCAGGGCGCTGGTGGCCTCGGCCAGCGCGGCGGACGCACGCCCGGCCGCCGCGTCGACCAGCACCGCACGACCCTGGGCGAGAGTTCTGTTCTGCCGTGCACCGTCCAGAACCCGTGCCGCCCATTCGAGGGGATCCTGGGCCTGCTCACCGGGCGCGGCGTCGTCGGTGGACGGCTCGGGTACGCCCGCGGCCTGGGACACTCTGCCCAGCATGATGTCGATGGCCTGGTCGGCGTCGGCAAGACCGGCGGCCAATTCTCGACGCCGCTCGGCAAACCACTCCTCCACGTCGCCGAATCTGCCTGTGTCGAAGAGTCTTTCGAGTAGGTTTCCGCGCTCGTCGCTGTCTGCTCGCAGAAACTTCGCGAACTCGCCCTGCGGCAACAACACCACTTGAAAGAACTGATCGGCACTCATTCCGAGCAACCCGTTGACCGCGTCGCCGATCTCGTTGAGCCGCGTCAGGTTCTGCCCACGCCCATCGAGCCACGTGAGACTCGCCTTGGCATGCTGCTTGGTGGTGCCGGCAGTCCTGAGCTTGGGGCGCAGAAACTCCGGACTGCGCACGATCCTGATTCGTCGCCCACCGAGCGTTGCTTCGAGGGTCACCTGCGGGACGGCACCTCTCGCGGCGTGGTCGGACAGCAGCCTCTTGCCCTCCCGCCGCGCTCCGGGAACGGTGCCGTAGAGCGCAAAGGCAACGGCGTCGAGCACTGTCGTCTTCCCGGCTCCGGTCTGACCGTGCAACAGAAACAACCCGTCGGCCCCCAGCGCGTCGAAATCGACCGTCTCCGTTCCCGCGAAGGGACCGAAGGCGGTGATCTCGAGTGAGTGCAGCCTCATGCAGCGCCGCGGTCGACGGTGCTCGCCGGTGTGCGCGTGGATTCGGCCTCGCGCTGCACGGAAGCAAGTGCGCGCTCGAAGAGTGCGGACTCGGCTGCGGTGGGCGCGCTCCGCATGTCCGTCAGGAACGACGTCGCGATCTCGAGGTCGCTGCGGCCGCGGACACGATCGCGATACCGAAGCCCCCCGTCGTCTTCGGGTCGACGCCACTCGAGATGGATCGCGTGCCGAAAACGCTGTTGCAGCAACCGCATTGCATCGACGGGACGTACCTCGTCGGTCAGCACCGCCGAGACGTAGTGGTCCTCGTATTCGGAAAAGGCTGCGTGAGTGGTCAATTCCTCGACCGTGCCCTCGATGCGGGCGAGACCGCGAACCACCGGTAAGTCCACTCGATCGACGCTGCCGAGCCCGTCGGCGTCGAGTTCGAGAATCCACACGGCCTTACGGTGCGAGCGTTCGCCGAACGAGTAGGGCAACGGGGAGCCGGAGTAGCGGACCCGCTCGGTGAGTGTCTGCGGAGAATGCAGATGACCCAGGGCCACGTAGTCGACGCCGTCGAATGCCGATGCCGGTGCGGTTTCGATTCCCCCGGACGAAATCGATCGCTCCGAACCTGTCGCTTCGCCGCCGACGATGAACGCATGCGCGAGGACGACGGACCGAACATGTTGCCCTGCTTCGTCTCTCGCTGCGAGGTCGGCGCGCACCAGGTCCATGGCAGCATCGAGCACCTCGGCGTGCGTCCGTGCCGCCGGAACGTCGAGTTCGACTCGGGTGGTCTCGGGCTCGAGGTACGGAATGCCGTAGAACGCAACCGATCCGTGCTCGTCGTCGACGACCACCGGGGTCGCGACGTTGCCGACCTTGGTCATCAGATGCAGTCCACCGGCCGAGGCGAACGCAGCTCCGGCACCCAACCGAGCGGGTGAATCGTGGTTACCCGACGTCGCGACGATGACGGCTCCGGCGGCTCTGATCGCTTCGAGTCCGCGATTGCACACCACTACGGCATCCGCGCTCGGCACGGCGCGGTCGTAGATGTCACCCGGGACGACGACCACGTCGATCGACTGTGCGGCAACCAGTTCCGCGATGGACTCGAGCACTGCGCCCTGATCGGCCAACAGGTCGACACCGTGAAAGGTGCGACCTACGTGCCAGTCCGAGGTGTGCAGGATTCTCATGTCCACGACGCTATCGGCAACCACCGACAAACTATTCGAGGCTCGTCGGCCTGTCGGGCGTGAGCATCGACCCACAGCTCGTCTCGCCCGAACTTGTCGGTGGCGTGCTGCATCATCGGCACCATGAACATTCTCACCGCGCTCGGCCTGCTCGTCGCCCTCGCCCTCGGCGGCGTGGTGGGGTGGCTGTTGCATGCCTCTCGGGTGGGTGATCGGGCCGTACGAGCGGAGGCACAGCTGGCGGCTCTACGCCAGAACGAGGCGCTGCTACGCCAGTCGCTGAGCGCGGTGAACGAGGATTCCGCGCGGCGCAATTCGACGGTCATCGGCCAACAGGTGTCCCATCTGGTGGAGCCACTGCACGACGCCGTCGACGCCCTGGCCGAGCACGTGCGAGAAGTCGAGCACCACCGCATCAGGGCGTACGCGGGGCTGTCGGAACAGGTCACCGGAATGCATCGCGCGTCGATGCAGCTCTCCATGCAGACCGGACAACTGGTCACCGCGCTGCGCGCACCGCAGATCCGAGGTCGGTGGGGCGAGATCCAGCTCGAACGGGTCGTCGAACTCGCCGGAATGGTCAAGCACTGCGACTTCGACACTCAGGTGAGCAAGGACGGCTTTCGACCCGACATGATCGTTCGCCTCGCCGGCGATCGGCAGATCGTCGTCGACGCCAAGGTGCCGTTCGCGGCCTACCTCGACGCCGCGCAGGACGAAGAACCCGGTGCTCGCGACAAGCATCTGCGCCGCCACGCCAAGCAGTTGCGCACCCACATCGATCAACTGGCAGACAAGGCCTACTGGGAGGCATTCGAGCCGACGCCGGAGTTCGTCGTCCTGTTCGTTCCCGGCGACCCGTTTCTCGACGCCGCGCTGACGTCGGATACGAGCCTGCTGGAGTACGCCTTCGGCCGGAACGTGATTCTTGCCACCCCGACCACTCTGGTCGCTCTGCTGCGCACCGTCGCGTACACCTGGAAGCAGGAGTCGATCGCCGAGGACGCTGCGCGGATCCACCAGCTGGGCCGCGAACTGTACGGCCGCATCGGAATCGTCTCGACACATCTCGACAAGCTCGGAGCCCACCTCGGCAAGGCCGTGGAGTCCTTCAACTCCACCGTCGGGTCGGTCGACAGCAGGGTGGGTGTCACCGCACGCAAGCTGCACGAGCTCGAGCTGTTCGATGCCGAACCGGTGGAGATTTCACGCGTGGACGAGCGTCCCAAGCTGTCCGATTCGTCCCGCTACCGGCACGACTTCGGTCATGTCAGCGATGCAGTGGGCTGAACTACGGCTAACCTCGAGGGGTGTCTACCTCCCAACGTGCCCGATCCGGGGTACCGCTGGATCACCGATCCATCCTCGCGACCCTGCCCGGCGTACCAGCGTGGGGTGCCGTTGCGATCGCCGCAGGGCTGGCCTTTCTCGGGTTTCTCATCGACGCCGCGCGTGGAACCGAGCTGACCGGTGCGTTCGCGTTCCTCTACATCCTCGGCTGCATCGCGGCGGTATTGCTGGTCCGCTACCGCGGCCTGTTCACCGCGATGGTCCAAGCCCCGTTGATTCTGTTCGTGGCAGTGCCGCTGTCGTACCAGTACTTCACCGACAACGCGGGCACCAGCCTCAAGGACATCATCCTGAACGTGGCGATTCCGCTGGTCAACCGATTTCCATTGATGCTGCTCGGCACCCTCGTGGCCGTCGGCCTCGGTGCCGTACGCATCGTGCTGAAGCGGCAGAACACGCACGCGCCCGCAGTTCGACGCAGCACGAAGACCGCCGACACCGCTCGGCGTCGCACGAAACCGGAAGACGCCCCTCGTCGAAGCACCAAGGCCGGAGACTCCGCTCGCCGGAGCCCGACCTCCGAGGACGACACACTCACCCGGGCACAGCGGCGAGCACAGGAAGATCGTCCGTCACGCGCACGTAGCCGTCGAGCTGCGGCGGACCGTGACGACGTGTCCGCGGTCGAGGCCACCGACATCGTGCCCGAGCCGTACGTGGGCCGCCGAGGAACCTCTCGCGCCGCAACCGACTCCGGTGCCGCGCCACGACGGTCGGCAACAACCCCCGGGGCGACGCCCGGATACGCACGTCAGGCGAGTCCGCAGCCCGAGTACCAGCGGCCCTCCCGCTCCCACGCCCAGTACCCGCAGGATCGCACGCCCCCACCCGGCGTAGCGCGCCCGTCGCGGCCCCAGCCGTCCGAGGCACCGTATTCGACGGAACCTCGCCGGGAGCGTTCACCTCGGGTTCAGCCGCCGCGGGACGCCGTCGATCCGTACTCCAGCAGCGCTCGGCACACAGTCGAACCGGTTGTGAACGACGCGCCGCCGAACGTGCGCCGTGACGACATTCCTCCGCATCCGGTGCCGCAGGTTCGGTACCGCGACCGCCACGCCGACGACTGACCCCACCGACACCGGCCGGTCATGGACCGGTCAGCGTGCGGGGCGCAGCTCGCGGGGCAAGGAGAAGACCAGGGTCTCGTTCGCGGTGGTGACGGGCTGCACGTCCGCGTATCCGTGCTCGGCGAACAGGTCGATGACGCCCTGAACCAGGATCTCCGGCACGGACGCTCCCGACGTGATGCCGATGGTCTCGACGCCGTCGAGCCACGCCAGGTCGATCTCTTTCGCGTAATCCACCAGGTAGCTGGCCCGTGCGCCGGCACCGAGGGCGACCTCGACCAGGCGCACCGAGTTCGACGAGTTCTTCGAGCCGACGACGATCACCAGATCGCACTCCGGTGCCATCGCCTTCACCGCGACCTGACGGTTCTGCGTGGCGTAGCAGATGTCGTCGCTCGGCGGATCCTGCAAGGTCGGGAACCGCTCCCGCAGCTTCGCGACCGTCAACATGGTCTCGTCGACGCTCAGCGTGGTCTGCGAAAGCCAGATGACCTTGTTCTCGTCGCGCACCGTGACGCTGTCCACCGACTCCGGGCCGTCCACGAGCTGGATGTGCTCGGGCGCCTCACCTGCGGTGCCCTCGACCTCCTCGTGGCCCTCGTGGCCGATGAGCAGAATGTCGTAGTCGTCTCGGGCGAACCGCTTGGCTTCCTGGTGCACCTTGGTCACCAGCGGGCAGGTCGCGTCGATCGTCCGCAGGTTCCGCTCAGCGGCAGAAGTGTGCACCGCAGGCGAGACACCGTGCGCCGAGAACACCAGCAGCGAACCCTCGGGCACCTCGTCGGTCTCCTCGACGAACACCGCACCGCGATCGGACAGCGTCTCGACCACGTGCTTGTTGTGCACGATCTCCTTGCGCACGTACACCGGCGCACCGTGCTGTTCAAGTGCCTTCTCGACGGTCTCGACGGCGCGATCCACGCCCGCGCAGTAGCCGCGCGGCTCGGCGAGAAGCACTCGCTTACCCCCGGCATGCGCGGTCGTGTGCGAGCCGGCGGAGTGTGCGATACCAAGATTCAAAGGAACGGCCGAAGACATACCTCCCAGGATACGTGTATCGCAGCAACCGGGTCATTCCGCAGGCCCTGGCCTGTCGGCTACCCAAAGACGACGACTTCGGGCAGTCTGGTGTGCATGACTCGACTCCCCTTTGCGGCGCGGGTGGCTGCAGGCGTCGCCGTGACCGTTGTGGAAGAGGCCCGCAAGCTTCCCGGTTCCGCGTTGATGTTGCCGATGACCGTCGTCAGCGAGGCGTTGGCGCGCGGCATGCGGCTGCAGCAGCAGGTGACAGCCCTCGCCATCAAGGGCGATCTGGTCATTTCGGCTCTGCCGGTGATCGGAACTCCGCGCGAGGAGCAGCCGTCGTGGGCGAGTTTCGACGAGGACGAGGACGACGCGTTCCCGACCAAGTCGAGGTTCGACTCCGCAGCAGTCACCGACGACGTCGATGTTCCCGACGCACCGGTGGCCGAGCCCATCGCCGCGAACGGACGATTCGCTCTGTACTCGACGCCTCCGCTGGACGAACCGGTACAGGACACGTCGGCGAAGCCCGCAGCAGCTGCGACGAAGCCCGAGATCGTCGAGATGATCGACTTCGACACTCTTGCCCTGGCTCAGTTGCGCGCACGGCTGCGCACGCTGTCCATCGAGGATCTGGAAACCCTGCTCGAGTACGAGAACGCGACGTCGGCTCGCGCACCGTTCCAGACCATGCTCGCCAACCGAATCACCACCGCCAAGGCGAAGTGAGCACTCCCCCCACTCAGTCCGGCCCCGCCCCATCCGGTGCGAGCACCGCCGAACAACCATGGCCGGTGCGCACCGTCGCGATGAAGGTCGCCGGGTGGATCGACAAACTCGGCAGCATCTGGGTCGAGGGTCAGCTGACGCAGATCAACGCCCGCCCCGGCACGCGCACGGCATTTCTGACTCTGCGTGATCCGTCGGCGGACATGTCGTTGTCGGTGACCTGCTCGCCGCAGCTGCTGGATCGTTCGCCCGTTCCGCTGACCGAGGGCGCGCGCGTCATCCTCTACGGCAAGCTGTCGTTCTTCACCGGCCGCGGCACCATTTCGCTGCGCGCCACCGATATTCGCGCTGTGGGTGTCGGCGAACTACTGGCCCGCATCGAACGGCTCCGGGCTCTGCTGGCGGCCGAAGGACTGTTCGACCCGCGACTCAAGCGTCCGCTGCCGTTCCTGCCCGGCACCATCGGGCTCATCACCGCTCGCGCCAGCGCAGCCGAGAAGGACGTCCTCACCGTCGCGCAGAGGCGTTGGCCCGCAGTGCGATTCGAGGTACGGAACACTCCGGTCCAGGGTCCACAAGCGGTGCCGGCAATCCTGGACGCGTTGAAGGATCTGAACGACGACCCGCGCGTCGACGTCATCGTTCTCGCCCGCGGCGGCGGTAGCGTCGAGGACCTGTTGCCGTTCTCCGACGAGGCACTGTGCCGGGCCATCTCACGGGCGACGACGCCGATCGTCAGCGCCATCGGACACGAACCCGACAGTCCCCTCAGCGATCACGTCGCCGACCTGCGCGCCGCCACCCCCACCGATGCCGCCAAGCTCGTGGTGCCCGACGCCGTCGCCGAACAAGCGTTGGTCGCGGAGCTGAAGGCCAGAAGCGCTGCAGCGCTCCGCAATTGGGTGGAACGGGAGGCGCGCGGGCTGGATATGCTGCGGCATCGACCCGTGTTGGCCGATCCGTTGGCGGCCCTCGAACAGCGTCGCGAGGAAGTTCGGCGACTCGCCGAGGCAGCTCGACGCGACGTGCAGCGCGAGCTGACCACCCAGGACACGCTCGTCGAACATCTGCGGGCGAGACTGTCGACGCTGGGGCCTGCTGCCACACTTGCCCGGGGCTATGCCGTCGTACAGCGGGTGGTGCCGGGTGCCGATCCCGAGGTACTGCGTTCGGTCGAGGACGCGCCGCCGGGTACACAGATCAGGGTGCGGGTGGCCGACGGTGCCGTCACCGCAGCAGTAATGGGCCGAGTGAAATGACAGAGGGAGATTCGATGAGCGAGAACGAAGACAAGCCGGTGTCCGAACTGGGCTACGAGGAAGCCCGCGACGAGCTGGTCGGCGTGGTGAAGATCCTCGAGCAGGGCGGGCTCGACCTCGACGCTTCCCTGGCCCTGTGGGAGCGCGGCGAACAATTGGCGACGCGCTGCGAAGAACAACTGGCGGGCGCACGCAAGCGCATCGAGACCGCGCTGGCGAGCACCGAGAACGACAGCTAGGGCGCGAGCGGTTCGGTGGCCTCGACCGCAGCCGCGAGAGTGGTGAATTCCTCGGTGTTCGCCGTGCCGCCCAACAGGATTCGCACGTCACTGAAGTCCGAGACCCAGTAGGTGCGCGAGCCTTCCTCGCCGTACACGACCCAGTCTCGACCCGAGACGTTCTGCGCGCCCGACGCGTACACCGTCTCCCCGGCCACGAACGGCACCACCAGTTCCTCGGACGCGGCCGTCTGAGTCAGTTGCAGGTACGCACCCGATCCGGTGATGTATCCGACAGTCGACGCCGCTCCACCGCTGTCACCGGAAATGGTCGCGCGGCTGCCCGAATTTGGCGTCCATTCCTCGGGAACGACCGGATTGCGCACCGGGAACCCTATTTCGGCCGCGTCGTACTGCAGTGCCGAGTTCACGTCGAAGTTGGGAATGGGTCCCTGCTTGGGTCCACCCGGGCTCAACGAGCACTGACTGGCCACGCCTGCGATCAACAAACACGCAATGACCAGCGGAATCAGCGACCAGACCATGTCGCGGTTGTTGTTGAGAATCCGAGGTTTGCTGTTTGCCACATCTCCAGTATCCCCTCTGTGCGGCAGTGCTCAGTCGGCGCGTACCTCACAGTCGACCCGACCCCACCGCGGGCATCACAGAAGTGAGATAATCCTGCCTGGGTAACACCCCACCAACCAGGAGGCTACAAACCGATGACGGCCAGCACCGAGTCCACTCGCGCCATGGCGCCAGATCGCAACCTCGCACTCGAACTCGTCCGCGTCACCGAGGCCGGTGCGCTCGCCTCGGGTCGCTGGGTCGGTCGGGGCGACAAGGAAGGTGGCGACGGAGCAGCCGTCGACGCGATGCGTCAGTTGGTCAGCTCGGTCTCCATGCGCGGCGTCGTCGTCATCGGCGAAGGCGAGAAGGACGAAGCGCCGATGCTCTACAACGGCGAGCAGGTCGGCAACGGAAACGGACCCGAGGTGGACTTCGCCGTCGACCCCGTCGACGGAACCACCCTGATGGCCAAGGGCATGCCCAACGCCATCTCGGTACTCGCCGTTGCCGAACGCGGCGCGATGTTCGACCCCTCGGCCGTGTTCTACATGGAGAAGATCGCCGTCGGACCCGATTACGCCGACGTCATCGACATCACCGTCCCCGTCGCCGAGAACATCGCCCGCATCGCCAAGATCAAGAAGGGTTCCGCCTCCGACGTCACGGTGTGCATCCTCGATCGCCCCCGGCATGCCGAACTGATCCAGCAGGTGCGCGACGCCGGATCACGCATCCGGTTGATCTCCGACGGTGACGTCGCCGGCGCCATCGCCGCCGCTCGTCCCGACTCCGGCACCGACATGCTCATCGGCACCGGCGGAACGCCCGAGGGCATCATCGCGGCCGCCGCGATGCGCTGCATGGACGGCGCGATCCTGGGCCGTCTGGCACCCACGGACGACACCGAGAAGCAGAAGGCCATCGACGCCGGCCACGACCTCGATCGCGTCCTCGACACCAAGGACCTCGTCTCGGGTGAGAACGTCTTCTTCACCGCCACCGGCGTCACCGACGGCGACCTGCTGCGCGGCGTCCGCTACGCGGGCGGCGGAGCACACACCCAGTCCATCGTCATGCGCTCCAAGTCCGGCACCGTGCGCATGATCGACGCCTACCACCGCCTCGAGAAGCTGCGCGAGTACTCCTCGGTGGACTTCGACGCCGACGAATCCGGCCAGGCACCGTCCTTCTGATCCCCGAAACCACGACTGGCAAAGTAAGGCTCATGACGCAGACAGACGAACAGCAGTTCCGGATCGAACACGACACCATGGGAGAGGTTCGCGTCCCCATCGACGCACTCTGGCGTGCCCAGACGCAGCGTGCGGTGGAGAACTTCCCCATCTCGGGCCGCCCGCTCGAGCGCACCCAGATCCGCGCGATGGGCCTGCTCAAGGCAGCCTGCGCGCAGGTCAACAAGGATCTCGGTCTGCTCGACGGCGCATTGGCCGACGCGATCATCGCGGCAGCCAACGAGATCGCCGAGGGCAAGCACGACGATCAGTTCCCGATCGACGTCTTCCAGACCGGCTCGGGCACCAGCTCCAACATGAACGCCAACGAGGTCATCGCGTCGATCGCCAAGGCCAACGGCGTCGAGGTGCACCCCAACGACCACGTGAACATGTCGCAGTCCTCCAACGACACGTTCCCGACGGCCACGCACGTCGCCGCTACCGAAGCAGCCGTCACCTCCCTGGTGCCCGCGCTGCGGCACCTGCACGAGGCTCTGGTGACCAAGGCCACCGAGTGGAAGCACGTCGTGAAGTCCGGACGCACCCACCTGATGGATGCCGTCCCCGTCACTCTCGGTCAGGAATTCGGCGGCTACGCCCGGCAGATCGAGGCCGGCATCGAGCGCGTCGAAGCCACCCTGCCGCGTCTGGGTGAACTGCCCATCGGCGGCACCGCCGTCGGCACCGGCCTCAACGCACCCGACGGCTTCGGCCCGAAAGTTGTTGCTGCTCTGGTGAAGTCGACGGGCATCGACGCCCTCACCGCTGCCAAGGATTCGTTCGAGGCGCAGGCCGCTCGCGACGGACTGGTCGAGGCATCCGGCGCACTGCGCACCATCGCAGTGTCACTGACCAAGATCGCCAACGACATTCGCTGGATGGGATCGGGGCCGCTCACCGGACTCGGCGAGATCGCACTCCCCGACCTGCAGCCCGGCAGCTCGATCATGCCCGGCAAGGTGAATCCCGTTCTGCCCGAGGCTGTCACGCAGGTCGCCGCGCAGGTCATCGGTAACGACGCGGCAGTGGCCTTCGGCGGCGCATCGGGTGCCTTCGAGCTCAACGTCTACATCCCGATGATGGCCCGCAACGTTCTCGAATCCTTCAAGTTGCTCGCCAACGTCTCGGTGCTGTTCGCCGACAAGTGCGTCGTCGGCCTCGAAGCCAATGTCGAGCACCTCAAGACCCTCGCCGAGTCCTCGCCGTCCATCGTGACGCCGCTGAACTCCGCAATCGGCTACGAGGAAGCGGCCGCAGTCGCCAAGCAGGCCCTGAAGGAAAAGAAGACAATCCGTCAGACCGTCATCGACCGCGGACTGATCGGCGACAAGCTCAGCGAAGCAGAACTGGACAAGCGCCTCGACGTCCTGGCCATGGCTAAGGTCAAGGACTAGTTTCGCTGCTCTACCCGCAGGACCCGCAGGACCCGCAGGACCCGCAGGACCCGCTGCACCCCTGAACGCGCCCGCCCCCGGTTGGATCAATGTGGGTTTCAGTCACTCTGACTGCAACAAAGTCGCATTGATCCGACCGGGGGCGGGTCGCTTTCGAAAGGGGCGAACCTCAGGCCAGGTGCGCGAGTTCTTCGCGTGCCTTCAGGCCGTCCTCACCCAGATCGGTGCGGTCGAAGATCTTCCAGCCTGCGAGCAACGGCTTGAACACCTTGTCGCGTTCCTGGTCGGCGTCGTAGATGCCGGCTTCGGCGAGGGCGGCGATGCTGCTGCCGCGGTCCGGAAGCTCGATCTCGGGGATCTTGAAGCCGTTGATACGGTCGGCCACTGCGCGCGCAGCCTGATCGGGTACGACAGCGAATGCCTCGTCGAGGATGCTGGCGAAGAATGCCGACTGCAGCTCGTCGTCGTCGGCGATTCTGCCGAGGATGGTGGCCAGCACCGGATCCTTGCCCAAAGCGATGGTGTTGCGGTTACGCAGGGCGGCGGCAGCTTCTTCGATGGCGAAGTGCGCCAGGATGTCGAGCAGCCGCTGGCTGGGCGCGTCGAATCCGAGGGTCATGTGTTCCATCCGGACTCGCTCGAGGGCGACCGGATCGACAGCGCGGGTGAGCACCAGGAAGTTGCGCAGCACGATCGACTGTCGGTTCTCTTCCGACGTCCAGCGGCCCGTCCACTTCCACCAGGCACCGAGGCCGGTGAGGGCGTGGGCCAGTTCCCGGTGGTAGGCGGGGAGGTTGTCGGCCACCAATACGCCCACCGTGGCGGACAGAATTTCGACGTCGCTCAGGTGCGACTGCTCGGGAGACCAATCCTCGCCGCCGAGGAACGCGAAGTTCTTGCCGTCGTCGAACGGCGCGAGCTCATGGGGGTGCCAATCACTCGCTGCCTCGATATGGCGTCGTAGATTCTCTTCGACCGCGGGCTCCAAACGGACCAGCAGATCACCGTCGGACAGGTTCGTAGACATGCGGTAACCGTAGCGCCTTCCGCCGAGCGTCCGACGTCGCGCCCCTGACCTCTGTGAATTCTCCTAACGCCAGGTCGTTGCGGGTCTATCCTCAGGTGCATCCAGTCATCGACGTGAGGACTCCTCATGATGCGGTCGGGTCGGAATTTTCTGTGTCTTTCTGTTGTGTGCTCTCTGGTTCTGTTGGCCGGGTGCTCCGAAGACGCACCCACCGCAGACAGTCCACCGGCGTCCGAGCCGGTGCCGACCGAGGATCTGTCCCCCGGCCAGGTTGCCGGCGTCGACGTTCCGGCCGGTCGCGTCGACGATGCGGTCGGCCAGCTCGACGGTATCGCCGACGAGCTGATGGCGTCGTCGAACATTCCGGGTATGGCCATTGCCGTCGTGCACGGTTCGGACGTCGTCTACTCGAAAGGCTTCGGCGTGCGCCAAACGGGGAAGGACGACCCGATCGACGGCGACACCGTGTTCCAGCTGGCCTCGCTGTCCAAGTCGGTAGGTGCGACGGTGGTCGCGTCACAGGTGGGAGCGGGTGTGATCGACTGGTCGACGCCGGTGGTCTCCGAGCTGCCGTGGTTTGCGCTGGACGATCCGTGGGTGACTCAGAACATCACGGTCGGCGACTTCTACGCGCATCGAAGCGGACTCCCAGAGCACGAGGGCGATCTACTCGAAGACCTCGGCTACGACCGGAGACAGATCCTCGAGCGCCTTCGGGAGGTGCCCCTCGATCCGTTCCGTTCCACTTATCACTACACCAACTTCGGGATCACAGCCGCGGCCGAGGCCGTCGCTGCCGCGTCGGGCAAGGACTGGGACACCCTCAGCGAGGACACGATTTACGGTCCACTCGGCATGACCTCGACCAGCTCGTCGTTCTCCGACTACATCGGCCGCGCCGACCGAGCGGTACCTCACGTCCTCGTGGACGGCGAGTATCAGGCCCGATACCAACGCGAACCCGATCCGCAGACGCCGGCCGGTGGCGTCAGCTCCTCGGTGAACGATCTCGGCAGGTGGCTGACGATGCTCATCGCCGACGGCACCCACGACGGGAACCAGATCGTCGATCCCGAGGCCCTCCTTCCTGCCATCAGCGCGCAGATCGTCTCGAGCCCGTCGACGACGGCGGATTCGCGCGCGGGCTACTACGGGTACGGATTCAACGTCTCCACCAGTGCAGCCGGCCGCACGACCGTCAGCCATTCCGGAGCGTTCGCGCTCGGGGCGGGCACGAACTTTCTCTGGATCCCGTCGCTCGACGTCGCCATCGTCGTACTGACCAACGCCGCGCCACTCGGCATCGCAGAAACGGTCACGGCCGAATTCGCCGACCTCGTGCAGTTCGGCGAGGTACGCGAGGACTGGCGAACGCTGTACAAGAATGCCTTCGCCGGTATGAGCGAGCCGGAGGGCGAGCTCGCGGGGAAGACCGCTCCGACGAATGCCGCTGCGCCACAACCGCTCACGTCGTACACCGGGTTGTACCAGAACGCCTACTGGGGGCCGGCCACCGTCGCGGAGATCGACGGGAGGCTGGTGTTGACCCTCGGACCGAACTCGACTTCCTACGAGTTGTCGCACTGGGACGGTGATACCTTCGCGTTCGAGCCGACCGGTGAGAACGCACCGGACGGAACGATTTCTCAGGCGACATTCGAGGGGAACACGGTCACACTCGAGTTCTTCGACGGCGATGGATTAGGACGGTTCACCAAGTGACTGATACCCGACAAGCAACCGACAGCGTTCAAAACCTGTTCGACGCGTTGAGGCTTCGCGAGACCGATCGCGCGCTGGCGCTTCTCGACGAGAAGATCGTGTGGCACAACGTCGGGCTTCCCAAGGTGCGCGGAATCTCCAACGTAGGCAGATTTCTGACGCTGCTGGCCAAGCCGGGTTACGGTTTCGACGTCGTCGTGCACAACATCGCGGCCGACGGAGATGTCGTGCTCACCGAGCGCACCGACGTCCTGATCTGGCGTCGGCTCCGCGTCGAGTTCTGGGTGTGCGGAACATTCGAGCTGCGCGACGGCAAAGTAGCTGTGTGGCGCGACTATTTCGACAACGTCGATTTCCTCAAAGGCGTTGTGCGAGGAGTACTACGGGCTGCGGTGGGCCGGTGACCCATGTGAGTGGAACTTCGTAGCAGGCTACGAAGTTCCACTCACGAGGGGCGTCAGGCCCCTGACGGACCGAATTCCTCGAGCATTTCGGTCACCAGTGCAGCGATCGGTGAACGCTCACTGCGAGTGAGGGTGATGTGCGCGAAAAGCGGGTGCCCCTTGAGCTTTTCGATGACGGCAGCGACGCCGTCGTGTCGTCCGACCCGGAGGTTGTCTCGTTGCGCGACGTCGTGAGTGAGCACGACGCGTGAGCCCGACCCCAGTCGTGACAGGACCGTGAGCAGCACATTGCGCTCGAGTGACTGTGCCTCGTCGACGATGACGAACGAATCGTGGAGCGAGCGACCGCGAATGTGCGTCAGCGGCAACACTTCCAGCATTCCGCGGGCGATGACTTCCTCCATGACCTCCGGGCTGGCGAGCCCTTCGAGGGTGTCGAAGACAGCCTGGCCCCACGGGCCCATCTTCTCACTTTCACTGCCGGGGAGGTAGCCGAGTTCCTGCCCACCGACGGCGTAAAGAGGCCGGAAGACAACAACTTTCCGGTGTGAGCGACGTTCGAGGACGGCCTCGAGTCCGGCAGTGAGAGCCAGTGCGGACTTACCGGTGCCGGCCTTGCCGCCGAGCGAGACGATGCCGATGCTCTCGTCGAGCAGAAGATCGAGCGCCACACGTTGTTCCGCCGAACGACCGTGCAGGCCGAACGCCTCACGCTCGCCGCGCACGAGCTGAAGCTGCTTGTCGGGCGTGACGCGCCCCAGCGCACTCTGCCGTCCGGCAAGCAGTCGAACTCCGGTGTGACACGGCAGGTCTCGGGCCTCGACGAGATCGATGACACCGTCGTTGAACAGGGTGTCCACGGCATCGGAGGGCACCTCGAGCTCCGTCATACCGGTCCATCCGGACGGCACGACGTCGTGAGCGTGGTACTCGTCGGCGGGGAGCCCGACAGCACCGGCCTTGACGCGCAGCGGGATATCCTTGCTGACCAACACCACATCTTTACCCTCGGCCGCCAGATTCAGGGCGCAGGCGAGGATTCGAGAATCGTTGGAGTCGGTACGGAATCCGACGGGAAGCACCGACGGATCGGTGTGATTGAGCTCGACTTGCAATGTGCCGCCGGATGTTCCGATGGGGACCGGCTGATCGAGTCGGCCGAATTCTACGCGAAGGTCGTCGAGCATGCGCAAGGATTCCCGCGCGAACCATCCCAGTTCGTGATGGTGGCGTTTGCCCTCCAACTCGCTGATCACGATCAACGGAAGTACCACATTGTGCTCGGCGAACCGGATGACTGCCCACGGATCCGACAGCAGGACCGAGGTATCGAGCACGAATGTCCGAAGAGGGGCGGAAACGGAGCGTGAAGTGGTCACGTGGGGCTCCTACGTTTGCGCGGCACCGCGCAAACTCTGTCGCTCGGCCGGTCGGGTCCGATGTGTCAGGTGACACGAGGACCGGGTACCGGCCCTCTCGCGCTCACTAGCTCAGTCACGTATCAGAACCTCCCGCACAGGCAGCTTCCCCGCTGCCTGTTACTGCCGACGGTACCGCCGAAACTACTTGGGGGCGCGCTGGAAGTCTGGCGTGTCGGTGAACAACGCGTTACGGCCGATTCTCCCCAGGTCGGCGGGACGTTCGGTGCCGAGACCGCCCTCCCCCGTCGGATCAATGTGGCTTTGTTGCACTCAGATCGACTGATAGCCACATTGATCCGACCGGGGGCCAGCGTGAAAGAACCACTGCAGACGTCTGAACGCTGCAATGGTCCATTGACGCGACCGGGGTGGGCAGGAAAGCCAGGGTCAGCCCAGCAATCCCCAGTCTTCGAGGCCCTCGTACAGCGGCTTGCTCTGTGCCAGTTTCGCGACGCGTTCTTTGAGGGCGTCGGTGGCCTGACCGGTGGCCAGGGCGGTTGCGATGATGTCGGCGACCTCGGTGAACTCGGCTTCGCCGAATCCGCGGGTGGCGAGTGCGCCGGTGCCGATGCGCAGGCCGGAGGTGACCATGGGCGGGCGTGGGTCGAAGGGCACGGCATTGCGGTTGACGGTGATGCCGACCTCGTGCAGGAGGTCTTCTGCCTGCTGGCCGTCGAGCTCGGAGTTGCGGAGGTCGACGAGGACGAGGTGCACGTCGGTGCCGCCGGTGAGGACGGAGACGCCCTTGTCGGCGACGTCGGCGCCGGTGAGCCGCTCGGCGAGCAGCGACGCGCCGAGGAGGGTGCGTTCCTGACGTTCCTTGAACTCGGGCGTCGCAGCGATCTTGAAGGCGACGGCCTTCGCGGCGATGGCGTGCATCAGCGGCCCACCCTGCTGGCCGGGGAACACGGCGGAGTTGAGCTTCTTGGCCCATTCCTTCTTGGCGAGGATGATGCCGGAGCGCGGTCCGCCGAGGGTCTTGTGCACCGTCGAGGACACGACGTCTGCGTAAGGCACGGGTGAGGGGTGCACGCCTGCGGCGACGAGTCCGGCGAAGTGCGCCATGTCGACCCAGAGCAGTGCGCCCACTTCGTCGGCGATGGAACGGAACGCAGCGAAGTCCTGGTGGCGCGGGTAGGCCGACCAGCCGGCGATCAGCACCTGGGGCTTGGCGGCGATGGCCTGCTTGCGCACCTCGTCCATGTCGATGCGGTGATCTTCTTTCGACACCCCGTAGGACTCGACCTCGTAGAGCTTGCCCGAGAAGTTGAGCTTCATGCCGTGGGTGAGGTGGCCGCCGTGGGCCAGGTCGAGGCCCATGATCTTGTCGCCCGGGTTGATCAGTGCCATCAGTACCGCGGCGTTGGCCTGCGCACCGGCGTGCGGCTGCACGTTGGCGAACTCTGCACCGAAGAGTTCCTTGGCGCGATTGCGGGCGAGGTCCTCGACGATGTCGACGTGCTCGCAGCCGCCGTAGTAGCGGCGTCCGGGGTAGCCCTCGGCGTACTTGTTGGTCAGGACGCTGCCCTGGGCCTGCAGAACCGCGCGGGGCACGAAGTTCTCCGAGGCGATCATCTCGAGGGTGTCGCGCTGACGTCCCAGTTCACCTGCCATCGCCGCGGCGACCTCGGGATCGAGCTCGGCCAGTGACAGGTTGTTGACGTCAGTCATAACAGGAGTCTCCAAGGGACAGCAGAGTAAGGGGGCATCAATAAACAACGGACCTGGGCCAGTTTACGAGACGCGTACTGCGCCCGGTGTCAGTGGCTCGTCGAGCAGTCTGCCGAACAGCTGTGCCCGCTCACTGGCGGTCTCACCCTGGTCCAACCAGCCGGCGAGAAGCTTGTAGCCCTCGACGTAGGTGCTGATGTACGCCCGCCACAGCGGCGAGGACAGAAAGCGCAGACTGTGCCGTGCGCGCTGCGGCGAGGCAAGCGACCATCGCTCCAGGTAGGCGGCCACATCGTCCTCGCTCTTGTGCTGATCGTGCAGCAACAGCGCGGCGTCCTGGCGAACCCCCAGCAGTTGGCTCGACGCCGCCGAGAGTCGCTCGGCCTTGTCGCCGTCGAATCGCAGTCCGAGGTCGGCGTAGATTTCTTGCGCCCACGCGCCCCAGCCTTCGCCGACGATCGCCCCGAGAGCGTGGTCGGCGAGCCCCTCGGCCATCAGGCACTGCGGGGTGTTGACCACGAACAATGTCTGCTCGAGTTGTCCTGCACCGACGAGCCCCGTCTCCTTGCGGCAGTGCTCGGTGTGGTGGCCGGGGTAGGACTCGTGCGCGATCAGGTGGGGCAGGTTGGCCATCTGCTGTTCGATGTCTGAGTTGATCGCGACGGTGGACTGAAAGTTGCCGAGGTAGTAGTTGAAGCCGGACCACGGCTTGTCGCCGACTACCTCGTACGTCACCTTCTCGTTCTCGGGCAACGAGTATTCGGCGCGGACACGGTCGCGCAGCGCGGACGAGAACGCCTCGACGCAGTCCTGCAGTCGATCCGCTGGAATGACGTCGGCGCGGCGGTGGGCGATCAACCGTTCGCTCAGCGAGCCGGGTCCGGGGAGCACCTCGTCCATCTTGCGATGCGCCTGCAGGTACTGGTCCTGATCCCCCGGTGCGATTCGAACGTCGAAGTAGGCGTGGACCTCGTCGACGAAGCCGATGTTCTCGCCTGCGAACTTGCGCGCGGAGCATTCCAACGCCCGCAGGTGGACGTCGAGAAACGTCCGGCGTTCCGCTGTCAGTTCGACGTTGCCGAGCTCGGCGCGCAGTGTCTGCGCTCGACGGACGAGCTCACGCGGCTCCGGCACCGGGGCGTTCTCGGTGATTCGACGCAGTTCGGGATCACCGGTGTACGCGTCGACGAAACCGTCTTCGAGTCGGTCGAAACTCAGGCCCAGCAACAGGTATTCGCGAACCAGGGAAGCAGCATCCATATCCGAACCCTAGTACGGCGAACGACCCCGCCCGTGCGCGGTGGACAGGCACCGAGCACAATCTGGAACCATGCGACTCGCGCCCGACAGGAGCACCGCCGAATCCTCAGCAGCTCCGATGCTCAGGTGGCGTGCGTGAGCGAGTCCAGTCCGTACGTCGAGTTCGACCGTGTGCAGTGGCGCACGCTGCGTCAATCCACACCGCTGGTACTCACCGAGGAAGAACTGGTCGGCCTGCGCGGTCTCGGTGAGCAGATCGATCTGGACGAGGTGGCCGAGGTCTATCTGCCGCTGGCCCGGCTGATTCATCTCCAGGTGGCCGCGCGCCAGCGGTTGTTCGCGGCAACGGCCACGTTCCTCGGTGAGAAACATCCCGATCGACAGGTTCCGTTCGTCATCGGCGTAGCGGGCAGCGTCGCGGTCGGTAAATCCACCACTGCCCGTGTGCTGCAAGCACTCCTGGCCCGGTGGGATCACCATCCCCGCGTGGACCTCGTCACCACGGACGGTTTCCTGTATCCGACGGCCGAGCTCATGCGCCGAGGGATCCTGCACCGCAAGGGCTTTCCCGAAAGTTACGACCGACGCAAGCTGCTCAGGTTCGTCACCGAGGTCAAGTCCGGAACCGAAGAGGTGGGCGCGCCGGTCTATTCGCACGTGTCGTACGACATCGTCAAAGGCCAGTACCACATGGTTCGCCAGCCCGACATCCTGATCGTGGAGGGGCTCAACGTACTCCAGACCGGACCTCGGCTGATGGTCTCGGATCTGTTCGACTTCTCGATCTACGTCGACGCTCGCATCGAGGACATCGAGAGCTGGTACGTCAAACGATTCCTGGCGCTACGCAAGACCTCGTTCACCGACCCGTCCTCGCATTTCCATCACTACGCAGGACTGTCCGACGATCACGCGCAGATCGCGGCCGAGGACCTGTGGCATTCGATCAACCTGCCGAACCTGGTGGAGAACATTCTTCCGACTCGTCCGCGAGCAACCATGGTGCTGCGCAAGGACAACGACCACGCGATCAACCGGCTGCGCCTGCGAAAGTTGTAGGTCCAGGTCGTGAGTGGAAGTTCGTAGCAGGCTACGAGCAGGAGTGGAGCCCGCGGAATGACCAGACGGTCCAGCCGCGCACGTCAGATACCGAACCGACGGTGTCGTGCGGCGAAATCACGGAGTGCGCGCAAGAAGTCGACGCGGCGAAATTCCGGCCAATAGGCCTCGGTGAACCAGATCTCCGAATATGCGCTCTGCCACAGCAGGAAACCGGACAGGCGTTGCTCTCCCGAGGTGCGGATGACGAGATCCGGATCGGGTTGACCCGAGGTGTACAGGTGACTGTCGATACCGTCGACGTTGATCGAGGCCACCAACTCGTCCCCGGTGATGCCCTCGGCGATTTTCTCGGTGACCAGCGACTGCACGGCGTCGGCGATTTCCTGACGGCCGCCGTATCCGACGGCGACATTGACGTGCGTTCCGGTTCGGCCCTCGGTGCGCGCAGCCGCCTCTTTGAGCCGGCGTGAGGTCGATGCAGGCAGCAGATCGAGAGTGCCGACGAGTTTGACGCCCCAGTTCATCTCGGGTCCGCAGATCTCCTCGACGACGTCGGTGATGATGTCGAGCAGCGAATCGAGTTCGTCGGCGTCCCGTCGAAGGTTTTCGGTCGAGAGCAGATAGATGGTGGCCATCTCGATTCCGGCAGCGTCGCACCAGCCGAGCATCTCGGCGATCTTGAGCGCCCCCATGCGGTGGCCGTGCGCGACGTCGGTGAACCCGTTCTCCCGTGCCCACCGCCGGTTGCCGTCACACATCACCGCGACGTGCCGCGGGTGCTGCACACCCTCGAGCTGACTCAACAAACGCCGCTCGTACACGTTGTAGAGAACGCCGCGCACCTTCTGCGGAATGATCACCACTACTTCGTCACCGCTGCTCTCATCACCACGGAGGATCACCTTACGCCGACGTCTTCGAGCGGGCGGCCGGTACAGTAGCGTCCGAACCTACGGTTGCGTAGGTTCACTACGGCGGAACGGGAGGTCATCTTTCATGACGATGTTCGGACTGGACGAGATACCCGTCAAACCACGCATGCGTGGCTGGATTCACCTGTACGCCTTCGGCGTCGCGGTGGTGTGCGCGATCACCCTCGTCACCATGGCGTTCAGCCTGGTGTCGGTCAGCGCAGGCATCGCGACGGGCATCTATTCGATCACCGTGTGCGGGGTGTTCGGCGTCAGCGCCACCTATCACCGCGTGCACTGGAAGACCACCGCGTCGCAGATCTGGATGAAACGCGCCGACCACTCCATGATCTTCCTGTTCATCGCCGGTAGCTACACCCCGTTCGCCGTACTGGGTCTGCCGGCCGCGACGGGACGAACTCTGTTGATCGTCGTGTGGATCGGAGCGATCTGCGGGGTGGCTCTGAAGATGCTGTGGCCCACCGCTCCCCGCTGGGTCGGGGTACCGCTGTATCTCGTGCTCGGCTGGGCCATCGTGCCGGTCGCTCCCACCCTGATCGAGCACGTCGGCTTCGCACCGTTCCTGCTGCTGTTGGTCGGCGGCATCTTCTACAGCGTCGGGGCGATCCTCTACGCCACCAAGTGGCCGAATCCGTGGCCCACGACATTCGGCCATCACGAATTCTTCCACGCAGCAACGGTGTTGGCGGCAATCTGCCACCTCGTGGCAGTGTGGCTCGTCCTGTTCTGACGACGCGTCGGACGGCTCGGAACACCGCGTCGGCGACGTCACTTCCGCAGTGCCGCCGCCAGATCCTCGACCGACGTCACAGGCCGGTCACACACGAATCCGCGACACACGTACGCCGTTTCCTGCCCGTCGACGGGCGGTCGGCCCGTCAGCAGCGCAGACGAGTCGGCCGAGCCTGCGACCACCACGGAACCTCCGGGTGCCAGCGACCGCGCGGCGGCGAGCAACTCACCGCCCGGTGCGAGCGACACGGCGATCTGAATCGGGCCGCGCACCGACGCCTCGGCCACGGCCAGCCAGTGACCACCCGACCTCGGGGCGCGTTCGAGGATGGCCGCCGCTCGTACGAGCGAGGCAGCGGCCAGTTCGGCGTACCGTGCGGACGATTCGTGATCGACGAGTGCGGCGGCGGTGAGCAGCGCCTCGGCCATCGTCGACGCTCCCGACGGAGTCGCACCGTCGATCGGATCCCGCGGCCGGGTCACCAGGGTCTCGGCATCGTCGGCCGTGTCGAACCAGCTGCCGGCGTCGTCGGGATCGGCGAAGTGTTCGATCGCAGCGTCGAGGATCGTCGTCATCCGCCGGGTCCAGACGGCGTCGCCGGTGGCCTGGAACAGTGTGGCAGCGGCCACGGCGAGGCAGGCGTAGTCCTCGAGCACTCCGGTGGCCTCACCCACTGCGCTACCGAGGGACGCCCGCCGGACACGTCCCGATTCGACGTGAGTGGCGAACAGTTGCTCGCCGCATTCGACGGCCGCGTCGACCCAGGTCGGTTCGTTCGCGCCGGTTCCGGCCTCTGCCAACGCGGTGATGGCCAGTGCGTTCCACGCGGTGACCACCTTGTCGTCTCGACCGGGTTGCGGCCGCGACGCTCGAGCCGCCGACAACGCGTTCCGGATGCGGGCGAACCGGTCGTAGTCCTCGGGCTCGGCGGGCAGTTGCAGCACCGACATACCGGCCTCGAACGTGCCGGCGGAATTCACCGCGAACAGACCCGCAGCCCATACACCGTCTTCGAAACCGAGGGTGTCGACCAGCTGCTCCGGCGTCCACACGTAGGTCAGACCCTCGACTCCTTCGGTGTCGGCATCGAGCGCCGACGCGAAACAGCCGTTGGCCGTGCGCAATTCACCGAGCATGAATCCCGCGGTATCGGACGCCACCCGACGCACCAGCCGATCGTCGTCCACCCGGGCGGCGTGCGCGTAGAACCGCAGCAGCAGCGCATTGTCGTAGAGCATCTTCTCGAAGTGCGGAACGATCCATTCGGCGTCGACCGAATACCGCGCGAAGCCGCCGGCAAGTTGGTCGTACATGCCTCCGCGCGCCATCGCCGACGCGGTACGTCGAACCACGTCGAGCACCTCACCGTTGCCGGTGCGCTCGTAGTGCCGGAGCAGACCCTCCAGCAGTGCACCCGGTGGAAACTTCGGTGCCCGGCCGAAGCCGCCGTACGTGGTGTCCTCGTCGGCGCAGACCGCCGCGACGGACGCGGCCAGAAAATCGGCGTCCATCGGTCGTCCGCCGGCCGGAATACCGGAACTCTGTTTGCGCAGTTCGGTGACGATGGCCGCGGACGCGTCGAACACCTCCTGTCGCCGGGTGGACCAGGTGTCGGCGATTGCGGTCAGTAATTGTTCGAAGGAGGGCATCCCCTGGCGCGGGGCCGGTGGGTAGTACGTCCCGCAGTAGAAAGGTTCGGTCTCGGGTGTGAGGAAACAGGTCATCGGCCAACCGCCCTGACCGGTCATCGCGACAGTGGCGTTCATGTACACCGCATCGAGGTCGGGGCGTTCTTCCCGATCGACCTTGATGCATACGAAGTGCTCGTTCATCAGGGCCGCGGTGGCCTCGTCCTCGAACGATTCGTGTGCCATGACATGACACCAGTGGCACGCCGAGTACCCGATGGACAACAGGATCGGGACGTCGCGATCACGCGCGGACTGCAGTGCCTGCGGTCCCCACTGCTGCCAGTGCACCGGATTGTCGGCGTGCTGACGCAGATACGGACTGGTGGATTCGCCCAGCGTGTTCGCGTCGAGCATCAGGGTTCGTCGGAGACAGCTGGTTTGTCGGAGACAGCGGGTTTGTCGGATACAGCGGGTTTCGGACGGCTGGTGTCCGGTTGTGGGCTCGGCGTGATGCCCCCACGATCGGTGCCCTCGTCGAGCGCCTGATCCAGCGTGGGATCTTCTTTCTCGAACGTCGCGGGCAGACGCTTGATCTTCTTGTTCATGGACCAGATCAGCAGCGCCGTTCCGACCAGCAACGCCACGAGGATCACCAGACCGATCGGCGACGACTTGCCGAACTCGGGCCCCGTGGGCTGCTGGGCGAGGATCGACACGATCATTGTTCGGTCTCTTCTATTCCCGCGAACAGGTCGGTCTCGGGCAGTGACGTGGTCACGCGGGTGCGGGCGAGCTCGAACTCCTCGGTGGGCCACAACTTGCGTTGGACGTCCACCGGCACCGCGAAGAACGCTCCGTTGGGATCGATCTGCGTCGCATGGGCTCGCAGTGCGTCGTCGCGCTGCTCGAACCAGGTGCCCACGTCGACCTGCGTGGTGATGCGCTCCATGATCTCGTCGCGCTGACCGTCCCACCGCTTCAGCCAGTCGACGAACGGGCTTTCCTCGCCGCGGTCGATAAACCAGTCGTGGAAGAGCTGCATGCGCTTACGCAGGAAACCGTGCGAGTAGTAGAGCTTGAGCGGAGTCCACGGCTCACCCGCATCGGGGAAACGCTCGGGATCGCCCGCGGCTTCCCACGCGGCCATCGAGACCTCGTGGCAGCGGATGTGATCGGGATGCGGGTAGCCGCCGCGTTCGTCATAGGTGGTGATGACGTGGGGCTTGAAGTCTCGAACCACCTTCACCAACGCCTCGGTGGACACCTCCAACGGCACCAGCGCGAAACAGCCCTCGGGCAGCGGCGGCAGCGGATCGCCCTCGGGGAGTCCCGAGTCCTCGAATCCGAGCCACGTCTGCTGTACCCCGAGGATGCGCGCCGCCTCGGCCATCTCCTCGCGTCGAACCTCCCGGATGCGTTGGTGGACGCCCGGAATGTCCATCGCCGGATTGAGGATGTCCCCTCGCTCGCCGCCGGTGAGCGTGACGACCAGAACGTCGTGCCCTTCGGCCGCATAGCGGGCCGTGGTCGCAGCACCTTTGCTGGACTCGTCGTCGGGATGGGCATGCACTGCCATGAGCCGCAGTCCGGACACGTTCTTCCTCACCTCGGATTCGCCTTGTTCTTGCCTGCCCTATAGTTCCACCTGACGCCGACATGCCCCCAGCGGCACCCCCGATTTCACTCCGAGAGCTGACATGACCAACGCACTTCCCGCAGGTAGATACCCGTCGGGTTCCGGTCCGAGCGGCATTCGGCAAGCTCCGAAACGTGCGACGAAGATCGCACTGGCGGCACTGGTCCTGCTGGTCGGGCTCGGCGTGGCCTACTACGCGTACACGAAATTCTCGGTCAAGCCCGTCGAAGGCAGCCAGCTTTCGTTCGACATCGTCGACGAGAGCACGATGTCGATCCGATTCAGCGTCACCCGAGAGAACCCGGAGCAGCCGGCGGTGTGCATCGTCCGCGCTCGTTCTCGCGACGGTTCCGAGACGGGACGGCGCGAGGTGTACATCCCACCGGAGTCCTCCTCGACCACGGTGGAGCTCACCACCGACGTGACCACGTCGTCCCCACCCGCCGTCGGAGACGTGTACGGCTGCAGCCTCGATGTTCCCGAGTATTTACGAGCCCGATAGGCGAAGAGCCTGTTCGTGGTAAGCTCGGGTCGTACACGGCTGCCGCACAGGTGCCGTGTATTGCTGCATTGCGGGCAGGGTTACCTGCGTCAACGATGTCGACGGCTCCAGGATGCGGGCCGACCAAGGGGATCCATCCATTGGAGTCCCCTCTTCGTTGCGTGCCCTACCGCCTAGAAACCGGAATCGAACTCGAGATTCCGACTACGAGGGAGTGATCGAGATGACCGAGACCCAGGTGACCTGGCTTACCCAGGAATCACACGACAGGCTCAAGAGCGAACTCGACCAGCTCATTTCCAATCGCCCCGTCATCGCCGCCGAGATCAACGAGCGTCGCGAAGAGGGCGATCTGAAGGAGAACGGCGGCTACCACGCTGCGCGCGAGGAGCAGGGCCAGCAGGAAGCACGCATTCGTCAGCTGCAGGAACTGCTCAACAACGCGAAGGTCGGCGAGGCGCCCACCCAGTCGGGCGTGGCTCTGCCCGGATCCGTCGTCAAGGTCTACTACGACGGCGACGAGTCCGACACCGAGACCTTCCTGATCGCCACCCGCGAAGAGGGTGCCCGCGACAGCAAGCTCGAGGTGTACTCCCCCGCGTCCCCGCTGGGTGGATCGCTCATCGACGCGAAGGTCGGCGACACCCGCGAGTACACCCTGCCCAACGGCAAGACCATGAAGGTCACGCTGGTCAGCGCAGAGCCGTACCACACCTGATTCGAGCCTTTTCTCGAACAACACCCCCGGTCGCTCAGCGTCCGGGGGTGTTGTCGTTTCGGAAATCTCAGGCAGTCATCGTCTTCTGGTACTTACGGACCGACAGCGGCACGAACACCACGAGCATCACCACGACCCAGATCAACGTGTACAGCACCGGGTTCTGCAACGGCCACACCTCGGGCGGTGGGGCCATCGGATTGGTGTTGCCGAACTGCTCACGCACCGCCAGGGTCACCGACGAGATGGGGTTCCATTCCGCGATGGTCTTGAGCACGCTCGGGAAGTTGTCGATCGGCACGAAGGTGTTCGCGATGAACGTGAGCGGGAAGATCACGATGAACGACGCGTTGTTGAAAATCTCCGGGGAGCGCACGATCAGTCCCACCAGCGCCATCACCCACGAAATCGAGTACGCGAACAACAGCAACAGCACGTAACCGAGCAGAGCCTCGAAGAACGACGACGTGATGCGCCAGCCCACGATGAGTCCGGTGATGGACATGATCGTGATGGTGACGACGTTGTTGCCGACGTCGGCGGCCGTCCGCCCGATGACGACGGCAGATCGCGCCATCGGCAGCGACCGGAAGCGATCCATGACGCCCTTCTGCAGATCCTCGGCCAGTGAGGATCCGGTGATGGACGCACCGAAAATCATCGTCTGGACGAAGATGCCGCCCATCAGGAAGCTCTTGTAGTCGATGCCGGGTACGTCGATGGCACTGCCGAAGACATAGGCGAACAACAGCACGAACATGATCGGTGACAGCGTTGCGAAGAACAGCAGATCGGGAACTCGCTTGAGCTTGATCAGGTTTCGCTTGGTGATGATCGCCGAATCCAGGAGAACGTTGCTCATTTCTCTTCCTCCGCAGCCTCGGGCTCGCCGGTGGTCTGACCGGTCAGAGACAGGAACACATCGTCGAGGTTCGGCCGTCGCAGACCGACGTCGACCACCCCGATTCCCGCAGCTTCCAGACGACTCAACGCCGTGGACAGATCCTTCGATCCACCGTTGACCGGCATGACGATCCGTCCCACCTGTTCGTCCAGGGTGGGCGGCTCGACGCCGATCGGGGTCAGGATCTCCTTGGCGCGATCGGCCTGAGATCGGTCCGTGAGTACGAATTCGATTCGCTCGCCGCCCGTTTGGGCCTTCAGCTCGTCGGCGGTGCCGCGCGCGATGATCTTGCCCTTGTTGAGGACGATGATCGAATCGGCGAGCCGGTCCGCCTCCTCGAGGTACTGCGTCGTCAACAGGATCGTCGTTCCGTCACGGACGAGATCTGCGATGAACTCCCACATCGTGATTCGGCTGCGCGGGTCGAGACCGGTGGTGGGTTCGTCGAGGAACACCACCCGTGGCCTGCCGATCAGACTGGCCGCGATGTCGAGTCGGCGACGCATACCTCCGGAGTACTGCTTGGCGGTGCGGTCGCGTGCATATTCGAGGTCGAATCTGCTCAGCAGCTCGTCGGCGCGTTTCCTCGCTTCGGCCTTGCGCAGCCCGAACAGTCTGCCGACCATCTCCAGATTCTCGTACCCGGTCAGATACTCGTCGACAGCCGCGAACTGGCCCGTCAGGCCGATCGTCCCCCGAACCTCGTTGGCTTGCTTCGCTACATCGAGCCCGAACACCCGCGCCGAACCGGACGTTGCCTGCAGCAGAGTGGCCAGGATCCGCACCGCCGTCGTCTTGCCCGCACCGTTGGGGCCGAGCACACCGAGTACCGTGCCCTCGGGCACCGTGAAATCGATCCCGTCGAGCGCGACGTTCTTCCCGTACCGAAGTACCAGGTTCTCTACTTCTATAGCGTTCGCCATGGCCCTCTCCCCGTTTCTTCCACTGTCGGTATAAGGACTTCCGAACGCGTAGAGATTAACCGGTTTTGATGGGACCGGGCGTCCACAGGCCGGAACGCTGGATCTCGGTTGCTGTGATCTTCGCCGGCTCAGCCGATCGGTCGTACGGTGTGTACTGCTCGATCGATCCCCAGTCGCGATCCCAGTCCCCGTCCAGGTACGACGGGATGGTGCGGGCCGAGGCAACGACATCGATCCATCCGAGCGGGCCGCCGCCGAAATGGTCCTGCCATGCGTTGGTGATGACGGCACCGCTGCGGTCCGGCAACACCCGGTACTGCGGAACTTCGGCAACCCCGAGTCGGTGATCGAATGGATGCTGACACGGAAAGTTGAAGCCCACCTCCCAGTCCAACAGCACCGGATTCTCGCGCCCGACCACCTCGTTCAACGTCTGGGTACGCGGCACCCGCGGCGGGGTGACCGCGAGCCACTGGTCGGGGTCGCGGTCGGTGTCACTCAATACCAAACGAATCATGTTGCTGCCGGCGGGAATCAGGTCCATCGGCACCCGCAGGTTGCGCCACGACGGCGTCGGGCCGATGTCGATGGGCGTCACCCGCCCCTGCGCCCGGCCGTCCACTCCGTACTCGAGTTCGAGGTTCTGGCCGTAGGTGACGATGCCGTCGGAGTTAACCGAGCGGATGCGTCCGGCCGCGGCGATCGAGACGAGCTGACCGGGGTCGGCGGGCAGCGCGTACCAGCCGGTGGTCAGGGTGGCGGGAGTGTCCGATCCGAACGACCCCAGTACCGGCACGGTCGCAGGGTCGAGGCCGTACGGCAGTGCACTGCCCCCGGTTCCGGCTCCGGTGGTCGACGTCGGCTGTTGCTGATCCTCGGTGTCGACGGTGTTCGAGGTGCCCGACGCCGAGGATTCCTTGTCTGCGGTGAGGTCCCGCGCAACCCCGTCCAGGGTGAAACCGTCGTTCTCGGCCCCGAGAGCGGCGACGGCGTCGCCGCTGACCGGTTGCAGCACATCGGCATTGGGGTTCGTCTCGAGCAGCACGTCGTTCGCAAGTCCACACGTGTTGCCGGCCAGCGCCGACAGGTTCGATTTCGCGACCGAGTACGACGGCCACTGCGCCACCGCGCCCTTGGCCATCGATGCCACGGCCAGCAGCACCATCAGACCTGCGGCCACGGCGATCGGCGGGACCGACCACCATCGCGCCATCGGCTTGTCGGCGCGGACGTACGGCGCACGCAGATGGAACCACACAGCGGCGAGCAACAGCAGTACCGTCAGGCCGAGGAACATCGTCGAGATGCCGAGACCGGCCACCAGAATCGGCTTGTCCCAGAACGGAACTCCCCACGCCGAGACGTACCAGTAGCCGTTGGTTCCGGTGAAGGCGACCGCCGTCAGGAACGACACGGCCGCTGCGAACAGCAACCGGTTGCGCCGCGAACGGAGCACCGCTGCGCCGGTTGCCACGGCGGCGAGCACCGCAACCGAGGCCGCGAGCCCGGCGAACACGCCGAAGTGATGCGTCCATTTGGTGGGGGTGATCATCATCAATGCCATGGCCCCGACGGTGATGCCGACGATGCGTCGAGCGGGCCCGGTGGCGGTGCCGGGAATCTTGCCGCCCTTGCGCAGCATCGCGATCACCACCGCGATCAGCGAGACGACCATGACGAACACCCCGAACCGACGCGCCAGCGAGCCGTCGATGTCCATGTTCATCAGCCACTGGTAGCGCAGGTACTCCTCGAACCACGCCTGGCTCGGCCCGGCCGCAGTGTGCACCCGCTGCATCTCGAGCATGCCGGCCACGGTCTGATTCCCGAACGCGAAGACGAGTACCACGGTGCCCGACGCCACCAGCGGGGCGAGCAGTGTTACCGCGCCGAGTGTCGTGGTGCCGAACGCGCGGGCGCGGGCGACGACGATCTGAATCACCGGCCGGGCGCCGGCAATCAGTGGCGCGAAACAGATGAAGCCCGACGGTGCGCACGTGACCGTCAACGCGGCGATCAGAATCGCCGCTGCCGCAGGCAGCAGTCGCCGTGTCGCGATGGACCGCTCCACCGAACACCACGTCAACAACACGCCCAGAGCCACGAACGGCTCCGGGCGCAGACCGTTGTTGTACGGCAACCAGAACGCCAGCATCACCAGCCCGCCGGTCCACAAGGCAGTTTTCGACGCGCGGGCAGCGGCACCGAACCGCGGGATCACCTCACGACTGAGGACGAGCCAGACGACGACGCCGCAGATCAGCGTCGGGATCCGCATCCACACACTGGCCGACGAGACGTGCGAGAGGAGGGTGAACATGTCGTACAACGGTGTGCCGAACGGTGTTTCGGGCACCCCGAAGTAACGGAAGTAGTTGGCCATGTACCCGGCGTGATCGGCCGTGCGTGCCATGCCCAGTTGATAGCCGTCGTCGGAGGTGTTCGCGCCGATGACGTGCCACACCAGCAGAGTCCCGATCACCACCGCGTCGGCCGGCCCGAAGCTCCACCAGCGACGCGGCAGGAACCGGCGGGCGCGACGGCCGTCGGACAGATCGAGGCGGTGCAGGGCCACCAGCGATATTCCCGTGGCGAGCACTCCGACGATCATCGCGAACCACTTCAGCGCGCTGGGCGTGGAAGAAAACCTACTGTCCAGCTCGGCCTGCAGCTGCAGACCGGGAACGTTGCCCTGCAGATCACTGAACACTCCGACCAGCTGGGGCCGCACGTCGCCCTCACGGGAGACGGTGTCGTCACCGGTCAGTCCGACAGTGGTCGCGGTGCCGTTCGAGGTGATCGTCAGCAAGCAGTCGCCCGCAGTCGATGGGCTCAGTTCCGCGACCGGCTTCTCGAGCAGGACCGAATCGCGCAGCGTCACCTTCAGTTGCGACGTCTCGCCGCCGGTCACCTCGGCGACGAGACCGTAGCGATAGGCGTCGGGCGATCCCTTGGGCGAGGTGGACAGCAACAGGCCGCCGTCGGAGAGATCAGCCGCGGCCGCACACGGGACGGTCGCGTCGACGCTGATCGGGGTGTAACCGACGAGCGGAGCCTCGACATTGCCGACGGTCTCGCTCTGCGGCCAGGTCAACGACGACTGTTGTTGTTCGATCGGCAACAGCGGTATCGAGATCGTCAGCAGGATTCCCACCAGTGCGGAAACGATCGCGACGAGCCGTGCCATGCAAACTTCTCCCACCGATGTCCTGGTCCAGGTCGCTGATCAAGGTACCAGTGCGACCTGTGTGAACCCGGCCGTCAGTTCTCGACCTGCACCGCATATCCCGCTGCGCCCAGGGCGTCGAGAACCGTGCCGCGGTGATCGGGTCCGCGGGTCTCGACGGTCAACATGACGTCGACTTCCTCGAGACCCAGACGTCCCCCGGTGCGGGAATGCACGACGTCGACGACACTCGCACCGGCGTCGCGCACGACGCCCAGGACGCCGGTGAGTCCGCCGGGCTTGTCCGAAATCGTCACCCGCACGGCCAGATAACGTCCACCGGCCCGAAGCCCGTGGGTGATGACATGAGTGAGCAGCAGCGGATCGATGTTTCCGCCCGACAGCACCGCGCACACCGACCCCGTCAGACCCAATTCCTCGGCCGAGTGCGTCATCAGTGCTGCCACCGCAGCGGCACCCGCCGGTTCGACGATGAGCTTCGCTCGCTCGATGCACAGCACCAAGGCACGGGACAGCGCGTCCTCACTGACGGTGACGACATCGTCGACCCAGCCCTGCACGTGATCGAACGGCACCGACCCGGGGAGACCGACAGCGATGCCGTCGGCCATCGTCGACATCGACGTCAGCGCGATCGGGTGGCCCGCCTCCAACGACGCCGGCCACGCGGCCGCGCCCTCGGCCTGCACGCCGATGACTCTGACGTCCGGTTTCGTCAGCTTCACCGCAGCAGCGACCCCCGCCAACAGTCCCCCGCCGCCGGTGGGGATCACGATGGTGCCGACATCCGGCATCTGCTGCAGCAGTTCGGTTCCGAGCGTCGCCTGCCCGGCCACGATATCGAGATGATCGAACGGGTGGATGAGCGTGGCACCGGTACGGTCGGCGAATTCCCGTGCCGACGTCAGAGCCTCGTCGACGGTATTGCCCACCAGATGAACCGTCGCGCCGTACGCCTTGGTGGCGACGAGTTTGGGCAGCGACACTCCGACCGGCATGAACACCGTCGAGGTGATCCCCACCTGCGACGCGGCCCATGCGACACCTTGAGCGTGGTTGCCTGCGCTGGCCGCCACCACGCCTCGGGCTCGCTGGTCGGCGTCGAGCCTGGCGATGCGGTTGTACGCCCCGCGCGGCTTGAACGATCCGGTGCGCTGCAGGTTCTCGCATTTGAGGCGCACCTCGTGACCGGTCAGGTCGGACAGAATCCGTGACGCGACCACCGGCGTCCGGCGCATGACCGGCTCCAGCAACGCCTCGGCCGAGGCAATATCCGACGTGGTCACCCGAACGATTTCCGACACAACCGCAGTATGCCAGGAAGAATTGCGCCGCCGATCCGGCCGAGGTGCACCGCGTCACTACAGTTGTGGAGTGCAACACCACAGTGCCCACGACGAGTCGCGCGGAAGTCTGGAGATCAAACACCGTGCGCTGTCGAGAACGGCCATCGCGGCGGCATCGAAGGACCCTCGGGTCACCCGCACCACCGGCGGCATGTCGCGTTTGACCGGCCGCGAACTTCCCCGAGCCGACGTCACCCTCGGAGAGGACACAGTCTCCGTCAACCTCTACATCGGAGTGCGCTGGCCCTCGCAGATCACCGACGTGACCGAGTCGGTTCACCGCACCGTCGAGGCCGCACTGGCGACGATGACCGGTGTGCACGTGCATCGGGTGAACGTGCTGGTGTCGGATACCGCGCTGGACCGTTCGGCGCGCGGGCCCGACGTTGCCGCCGATAATGTTGCTGCTGCGTTGGTTTCACCTCGACCACCCACGGCCGGTCCCGCGGCGATGCCGGTGGCGCTGGTGTTCGGGTTCGCCCTCCTCGCCGTGGCGTTCGTAGCCGGCCGCGAATTCTTCATCGCTCAAGGACACATCGTCGGCAGTCCATGGATTGCCGATGCCGTGCACTGGGTTTCGCAACTGCACTGGCAGGGGTGGATGATCGCTCCCGCCGTCGGATCGATCGTCGTCGGTGCACTCTTCGTCTTCGCGGGCGTCAAACCTCGGACGAGAACTCATTCGGGATTGGGCGGTCCGGCGCCCACCGTCTGGGCCACACCGACCGACATCGCTCGATTGTGCAGTGCTGCAGCGCAGTCCACTCGCGGAGTCGTGGACGCGCATACCGTCGTCACACGCAGGAAGATCGAGGTCCGGGTGCAGCGAGATCGAGCTGTTTCTCCGGACAGTGCCGACGCTGCCGTGCGCGCTGCCCTCGGTCCGTTACTGTCCGTCGCCGCGGGTGGGCGGCGTCTGACGGTGCAGCACTCGGTGTCGCAACCGACACGGGTGTCGTAGTGAAAACCTTTGTCGCAGGGGTGGATCGACTCGTTGCCGTCATCGCGGGAGCCACTCTCCTCGCCGGTGGCGGCTTCGCACTGGCGTGGCACTACGACGTTCCGTGGGCACGGGAGACGCTCTCTCGCTTCGAGCGTGCTCGTATTGCCGAACTGCCGCAGCAGGGTTGGTGGGTACCGACTCTGGCAATCGTCGTCGCGGTGGCCGTCGTCGCGGCGCTGGTGTTGTTGATCGGCAACTTCTCACCACGCACGACCGGAACGGCGAGCGTTATCGAGGAGCCACACTTCTCGGCGCATGTGGACCTGAGTGCGATCGCGTCGGGCGTGGCCGCGGAGTTGGCGCAGTTCCCTGGCGTCAGACGGGCCAGGGGAACTGCCATCGACGACCGAGGTATGCCCACCATCACCGTATCGGTCTATGCTGCAGCCGATTTCGACGTAGTCGGCTTCATTGCCGAAGCCGAGTCTCGCGCTGCGTTCGTGGCACGGTCTCTGGGCGGCGCGAATGTGGCGACACGCGTCCAACTGCACATCGACAAACGGACCTGACGTCACGTTACGGTGGATCCATGACGGCATCGACGCGTAGCAGATTCGAGCGATGGTCCGGCGGAATGCCCCTCTCTGTCCCGGTGGCATTCGGAGCGGTACTGGTGATTGCCGCGTTCGCATCGAAACTCGGTGACAGTTCCCTCTACTTCTACGTCCCCCTGGTGTTCGCGACGACCGGGACGATGATCTGGCTCAACGCCCGTCGCACCCCCGATCGAACCGGCCTGCTCCACGCCGCTGTTGGATCAGCACTGCTGATCGGATGCGGCATCGTGGTCGCGGTCTGCGGACTTGCCGGAGGCGTGATGCTGGACTCGACCACCTTCTGGGCATCCATAGCGGTGACCGCCGCAATCGCAGCACCGATCGGTGCCGGAATCACTCCGTTTTCATCGCCGCGGGCCTGAGTGCGGCTTCGCCGCAGTGGTGTGGATATGTGCCCCAGATGGCGCATATCCACACCACTGCCGCAGGCACCTACAATCGCGGGTCCACCGGCTCCGATTCCAGTGCCAGTACCGCGAACACGGCCTGGTGGATGGAAAAGAGCGGCTCACCGCGAATCGATCTGTCCAGTGCCTCCATTCCCAACGCATATTCGCGCAGCGCCATCGACTGCTTGTGTCCTACGTTTCGGTTACGCAGTGCAGTGAGTCGATTCGGGTCGGTGTAATCCGCACCGTAGATCAGCCGCAGGTACTCCCGGCCACGAACCTTCATGCCGGGCTGCATCTTTCCGCGCGGCATGTTGGCCGCCGGTTTGACGACCATTCCCTCACCGCCCTGTGCCGTCAACTCCTCCCACCATCTCTCCCCTGCCGCAACCGAATCCGACGATGCCAGATCGACCTCGATTCGACGTGTCGTCGTGAACAGCTTCGGCGCAGTGGCCACCAGTCGATCGGCCAGTGCAAGGTGCCATTCGTGCGGGCGGTCCGCATACGTGCCTGCGTCGGAGGCCAACAGCTGGAACGGGGCGAGGCTGACGCCTGCCAGTCCATCCGTCGGCCAGCTGTACCGCCGATACGCAGCAGTGAACTCGGCGAGGTTGCGCTGCCGACTCACGTTCCGTTCCTGCAGTTCGGACACGGCCAGGCCGCGCGAGGCCGCCCGAGCGAGCACCGACTCTTCGGCCTCGAGATTCGCCCGGGACACGGCAGCAGGTGCCGCATACTCGGACTTGATCAGGCCCTCCGCCTTGGCAGACCAGGGCATCAGTTCGCAGTCGAGAACCAGCCAGTGCGAGGACAATTCGTCCCACACGCCGGCCCCCTCCAGAGCGTCGGCCACCCCAGCGATCAGCACCCCGGTCACGGTCTCGTCGAACACCGGCCGACCGGTCCGCGTGTACGCGATGCCGAGGACACCGTCGGGAGCGTCGAACTTCGCCCGAGCGGTGTCGGCATCGCGGCACACCACGACGACCACCCGCGAACCCATGTGCTTCTCCTCGCAGATCACCGTCGACGCACCGAGCGCCCGATACGCGTCGAATGCCTCCGTCGGGTACTCGAGATAACCCTCTCGTTCCGAGGTACGACTCGGTGCCATGGTCGGCGGAAGGTAGTGCAGCCACTGCGGAGCCAAGGCGAACCGGCTCATCACTTCCAATGCGCCCGCGGCATTCTCCGGCCGAATCGACACACGCCCACGCAGCGCAGTCTCCACTCCGGTCGGTCCGATGACGTCCGACAGATCCAGCGAGGACGACTCCCGAACGAACCCACCCAGCGGCCGGGTCGGCTCGTACCAGACCTGCTCCGCCGGCACCGAGACAACCTCCCGCTCCGGATACCGCAGTGCCGTCAACTTGCCGCCGAAGACACACCCCGTGTCCAGACACGCAGTGTTGTTCTCCCACTGCACCTCCGGCACCGGAGTGTGCCCGTACAGCACCGTCGCCGACCCGCGATAGTCCTGAGCCCACGGATACCGCACCGGCAGGCCGAATTCGTCGGTCTCTCCGGTGGTGTCGCCGTACAGGGCGAAACTGCGTACTCGGCCCGACGCCCGGTTCTGGTACTTCTCGATCAACCCCGCGTGCGCAACGACGAGTTTTCCGCCGTCGAGCACCAGGTGGGCGACGAGACCATCACAGAATTCGAGCACCTCGCGGCGGAACTCGTCGGTCTCGCCGTCGAGCTGCTCGAGTGTCTCGGCCAAACCGTGTGAGGCAGTGACCTTCCGCCCGCGCAGCGCCTTGACGAGCTTGTTTTCGTGGTTGCCCGGAACTGCCAGTGCTGAACCCTCTGCCACCATCCCCATCACGAGCCGCAGCACGCCGACCGAATCCGGCCCACGATCGACGTAGTCTCCGACGAACACCGCAGTTCGACCCTCCGGCGGCGTTGCACCGACTGCCTTACCGTCTGCGTCGCGCTCGAGCGTGTAACCCAGTGTTGTGAGAAGGCTTTCGAGCTCCGACAGACATCCGTGAATGTCGCCGATCACATCGAACGGCCCGGAAAGCTCCCGTCGGTCGCTCCGCAGCGGGGTACGAACGAACGTCGCCGACGCCACCGCGTCGACGCCGTCGAGGACATGAACCGAGCGAAAGCCTTCTTTGTACAGCCCTCGCATCGAGCGCTGCAACTGGGACTGCTGGCGGCGCAGCACATCTCGGCCGAACGTCCTGTCGGCGCGTTCGGCGTTGCGCTGTGCACAGACCGGTTCCGGCACGTCGAGCACCACGGCAACCGGCAGGACATCGTGCTCACGGGCCAATGCGATCAGGGCCTTGCGAGCCGCCGGTTGGACATTCGTGGCGTCGACGACGGTGAGCAGACCGGCCCGCAGCCTGGTTGCGACGAGAAATTCCAGGAGCGCGAACGCGTCCTTCGTGGCGCTCTGCAGGTTGGGGTCGTTGCTGACCATCCCTCGACAGGCATCACTCGACACGGTTTCGTACGGACCGAACCGGTCTGCAGCGAAGGAGGACTTCCCCGATCCACTGATGCCGACGAGGACGACGAGGGACAGGTCCGGAATCTCGTAGGTACTCACTGGGACTGCTCCTCTCTGGTGAATAGCGCGATCTGGGTAGGGCTGCCGAGCACGTCGTCGACGGGTCCGATGCGGTCGAAGCGAACGGTGTAGGCGTGTGCGTCCGCCACCGACGTTGCCCACTGCTCGAATTGGGCACGGGTGAACTCGAATCGGTGATCGACGTGCCGAAAGGCCCCGGCGTCGAGGCCCGGGTACAGCACGTTGTATTCCGAGTTCGGCGTGGTGACGAGCACCGACCCCGGACGGGCCTCTCGAAAGACCGAGCGCACCAACGCCGGAAGGCGTTCGAGGTCGATGTGCTCGATGACCTCCATGAGCACCATCGCGTCGAATCCCTGCAACCGCACGTCGCGATAGGTCGCCGACGACTGGAGCAGTTCGATGCGTCCACGCTGCCGATCCGACATCTCGTCGAGCCGGAGCCTGCGCTGCGCCTTCGCCAGCGCACGATCACTCACGTCGGCACCGAGTATCCGCTCGATTGTGTTGTGCGCAAGCAACTCACGCAACAGGCGACCCTCGCCGCACCCCATGTCGATGACCGACTTCGCACCGGCATCACCGAGTGCAGCCAGCACCGCATGTACTCGGTGCTCGGCCAATGTCGGATCCCGTGGGATGACAACCTCTTCGGGGGCATCCGGGACCAGACGATCCAGTGCGGACTCGACGAGCTCCCGACGGTGCGCCAGATATCGGGAGGCGATCAGCGCCGACTCCGGATGATCACCGAGCCAATCCCCTGCTGCCCGAACGAGTTTGTCCGCCTCGTCCTCACCGACCCAGTAGTGCTTGGTGTCGTCGAGCACTGGCAGCAGTACGTACAGGTGCCGCAGCGCAGCCGACAGGGTGAAGGTGCCGGTGAGTACCAGATCCACGTATTCGGAGTCGCCCCAGTTCGGCTGCGTCGAATCCAGTGGTATCGGGGTGGCCTCGACATTCCATCCGAGGGGTCCGAACAGTCGAGGCGCAAGATCTGGCGCACCGCGAGACGGCGCGGCCGGCATCGTGACGCTCAGATCGATTGCCGCAGAGACCAATTCGGGTCTTGTGGTACAGACGCCTGCCAGCGTCTGCTTGAACAGGCGAGACAGCGCTACCGCCAATGCGGAGGCGGCGTCGGCATCGGCGAGAACGGCGACGGTGGTGCACTCAGCCGAGACCTCGGGATACAGCACCGTGGTGGCACCCATCGGCAGGTTCCAGCTCTGCACGCGATCGGGGTGCTTGTGCAACAAATACCCGATATCGGAGGCGTCCGGGAAATCGGTTGTGGCATTTGCAGTCACGGTCAGTAGCACCGCAGCGACGTTACGGGACAGCCGCGTCCGATGCGTCCCATTTTTCGGTCGTGTACTCCCCTCTACCCGCCGGATCAATGCGACTTTGTTGCAGTCTGAGCGACTGAAACCCACATTGATCCCAACGGGAGGGCCGTCCAACGGGAGGGCCACACAAGGGAGGCCGCACATTGAGGAGGTCGCGTGCACACGCAAAAGCGGCACCCACCAGAAGGTGGGTGCCGCTGTCGTAGAGCTGGGTGAAGCTAGATCACTTGATGATCTTCGTGACGCGACCGGCTCCGACGGTACGACCGCCCTCACGGATTGCGAAACGCAGGCCGACGTCCATGGCGACCGGCTGGATCAGCGTGACGGACATCTCGGTGTTGTCACCGGGCATGACCATCTCGGTGCCCTCGGGAAGGGTCACGACGCCCGTAACGTCCGTGGTACGGAAGTAGAACTGCGGGCGGTAGTTGTTGAAGAACGGCGTGTGGCGGCCGCCCTCGTCCTTCGAGAGGATGTAGGCGTTGCCCTCGAACTCCGTGTGGGGAGTCGTGGTGCCGGGCTTGATGATGACCTGTCCACGCTCGACGTCTTCGCGCTTGATGCCACGAACGAGGAGGCCGACGTTGTCGCCTGCCTGACCCGAGTCGAGCAGCTTGCGGAACATTTCGATGCCGGTGACGGTGGTCTTGGTCGAGCCGGGGCGGATGCCGACGATCTCGACCTCTTCGTTGACGTTGACCGAGCCGCGCTCGATACGTCCGGTGACCACGGTGCCACGACCGGTGATGGTGAAGACGTCCTCGACGGGCATGAGGAACGGCTTGTCGGTCTCACGGACGGGGTCCGGAACCGAGTCGTCGACGGCCTGCATGAGCTCCAGAACCGACTCGCCCCACTTCTCGTCACCCTCGAGTGCCTTGAGTGCGGAGACCTTGATGACCGGTGCGTCCTCGTCGAACTCCTGCGAAGCGAGGAGCTCGCGGACCTCCATCTCGACGAGCTCGATGATCTCGTCGTCGTCGACCATGTCGGCCTTGTTCAGTGCGACCAGGATGTACGGCACGCCGACCTGGCGGGCCAGGAGCACGTGCTCGCGGGTCTGCGGCATCGGGCCATCGGTAGCTGCCACGACCAGGATTGCGCCGTCCATCTGTGCCGCGCCGGTGATCATGTTCTTGATGTAGTCGGCGTGACCCGGTGCATCGACGTGCGCGTAGTGGCGCTTGTCGGTCTGGTACTCGACGTGGGAGATGTTGATCGTGATACCACGAGCCTTCTCCTCCGGAGCCTTGTCGATCTGATCGAAAGCCGAGGCCTCGTTCAGGTCCGGGAACTTGTCGTGCAGAACCTTGGTGATTGCAGCCGTCAGCGTCGTCTTACCGTGGTCAACGTGACCGATGGTGCCGATGTTGACGTGCGGCTTCGTCCGATCGAACTTCGCCTTCGCCACTGTGTGTCCTCCTGGACTGATCTGTGCGGGCCCCGACGGGGCACGCACGCGTATGTGTTGTTACTTATTACAGGTCGAGCGTGGTCCAGCAAACGAAGAGAATTACTCTCCGTTGACCTTCGCGATGATTTCCTTCGCTACGTTCGCGGGAACTTCTGCGTACGAATCGAAGACCATGGAGTAGTTAGCGCGGCCCTGCGTCTTCGACCGAAGGTCTCCGATGTAGCCGAACATCTCCGACAGCGGAACCAGTGCCTTGACGATACGGGCACCGCTGCGTTCCTCCATGGCCTGGATCTGACCACGGCGGGAGTTCAGGTCGCCGATGACCTCACCCATGTAATCCTCGGGCGTGATGACCTCGACGGCCATGACGGGTTCGAGGATGACGGGGCTGGCCTTACGGGCGGCTTCCTTGAACGCTTGTGAGCCGGCGACCTTGAAGGCCATCTCCGACGAGTCGACGTCGTGGTACGCACCGTCGAGCAGTGTGACCTTGACGTTGACCAGCGGGTATCCGGCGAGAACACCGTACTGCATGGCGTCCTGTGCACCGGCGTCGACCGAGGGGATGTACTCCCTGGGCACACGACCACCGCTGACCTTGTTCTCGAACTCGTACGTCGCGCCGTCTTCGCCCTCGAAAGGCTCGAGCTTGATGATGACCTTCGCGAACTGGCCGGAGCCACCGGTCTGCTTCTTGTGCGTGTAGTCGTGCTTCTCGACTGTCTTGCGGATGGTCTCGCGGTACGCAACCTGCGGCTTGCCGACGTTGGCCTCGACCTTGAACTCGCGACGCATACGGTCGACGAGGATGTCGAGGTGGAGCTCGCCCATGCCGCCGATGACGGTCTGGCCGGTGTCCTCGTCCAGCTTCACCGAGAACGTGGGGTCCTCTTCGGCGAGCTTCTGGATGGCTGTTCCCAGCTTCTCCTGGTCGGACTTGGTCTTGGGCTCGATCGAGACCTGGATGACCGGGTCCGGGAAGCTCATGGACTCGAGGATGATCTGGTTCTGCGGATCGCAGAGCGTGTCACCCGTCGTGGTGTCCTTGAGGCCGATGACGGCGTAGATGTGACCGGCAGACGCGGTGGCGATCGCGTTCTCCTTGTTGGAGTGCATCTGGAACAGCTTGCCCAGACGCTCCTTCTTGCCCTTGGTCGAGTTGATGACCTGGGCGCCGGAGTCGACCTTGCCCGAGTACACCCGGACGTAGGTCAGCTTGCCGAAGAAGGGGTGCGTCGCGATCTTGAACGCGAGAGCCGCGAACGGCTCGTCTGCGGACGGCTTGCGAGTGATCTCCTTCTCCTCGTCGCCGACGGCGTGTCCGATGGTCTCGGCAACGTCGAGGGGAGACGGGAGGTAGTCGATGACCGCGTCGAGCATGGGCTGAACGCCCTTGTTCTTGAACGCGGATCCACACAGGATCGGGTACAGCTCGCTGTTGACCGTCATCTTGCGGATGGCGCCCTTGATCTCGTCGATCGTGAGCTCTTCGCCGCCGAAGTGCTTCTCCAGAAGCGCTTCGTCGGACTCGGCCACGGTCTCGAGCAGCTGCGTGCGGTACTCGTCTGCGCGCTCCTTGAGGTTTTCCGGGATCTCCTGGATCTCGTACTTCTCGCCGAGCTTGGTCTCGCCACTCCACACGAGAGCCTTCATCTGCACGAGGTCGATGACGCCCTCGAACTCGTTCTCTGCACCGATGGGCAGCTGGATGACCAGCGGCTTGGCACCGAGACGATCGATGATGGTCTGCACGGTGTAGTAGAAGTCCGCGCCGAGCTTGTCCATCTTGTTGACGAAGCAGATACGCGGCACGTCGTACTTGTCGGCCTGACGCCACACCTGCTCGGACTGCGGCTCGACACCTTCTTTGCCGTCGAACACTGCGACAGCGCCGTCGAGGACGCGGAGCGAGCGCTCCACCTCGACGGTGAAGTCGACGTGACCGGGGGTGTCGATGATGTTGATCTGGTTGTCGTTCCAGAAGCACGTCGTGGCAGCAGAGGTGATCGTGATGCCACGCTCCTGCTCCTGCTCCATCCAGTCCATGGTGGCTGCGCCATCGTGAACTTCACCGATCTTGTAGGAGATACCGGTGTAGAAGAGGATGCGTTCGGTAGTGGTGGTCTTGCCGGCATCGATGTGGGCCATGATGCCGATGTTGCGGACCTTGTTGAGGTCGGTCAGCACGTCCTGTGCCACGAGTTAACCCGCCTTGGTGTTGGAAGAGGTATTGCCTGAGCTGATCAACGCTCCGGCGGCATCGGAAAGTTCCGAACACCGCCCGAGCGAGGAGATCACCAGCGGTAGTGGGCGAACGCCTTGTTGGCTTCGGCCATCTTGTGAGTGTCTTCGCGGCGCTTCACAGCGGCACCGAGGCCGTTGCTGGCGTCGAGCAACTCGTTCGCCAGACGCTCGACCATGGTCTTCTCACGACGAGCGCGCGAGAACGTGACCAGCCAGCGCAGTGCCAGCGTGGTGGAGCGGCCGGGACGAACCTCGACGGGCACCTGGTAGGTGGCACCGCCGACGCGTCGGCTGCGAACCTCGAGGGCCGGCTTGACGTTGTCGAGTGCACGCTTGAGCGTGACGACGGGGTCGGTGCCGGTCTTCTCGCGAGCCTGCTCGAGCGCCTGGTAGACGATGCGCTCTGCGGTCGACTTCTTGCCGTCGAGAAGGATCTTGTTGACGAGCTGCGTGACCAACGGCGATCCGTAGACCGGGTCGTTGATCAGCGGCCGCTTGGGTGCTGGGCCCTTGCGTGGCATATCAGCTCTTCTCCTTCTTGGCTCCGTAGCGGCTGCGAGCCTGCTTGCGGTTCTTGACACCCTGGGTGTCGAGCGAGCCGCGGATGATCTTGTAACGCACACCCGGGAGGTCCTTCACACGACCGCCGCGAACGAGCACCATCGAGTGCTCCTGCAGGTTGTGGCCCTCACCGGGGATGTACGCGGTGACCTCTACCGAGGTGGTCAGGCGAACGCGCGCGACCTTACGGAGAGCGGAGTTCGGCTTCTTGGGGGTGGTGGTGTACACGCGAGTGCACACACCACGGCGCTGGGGACTGCCCTTGAGGGCAGCGGTCTTCAGTTTCGCGACCTTGTCGGTGCGACCCTTACGGACCAGCTGGTTGATCGTTGGCATAAACCGGCTTTCTTCGTGTCGATAAACAGGGATCTAGCAGTTGGAGCAAGAGAACACTGCTCCTCACCCATGACGTCTCCGCGGGTCTCTTGCACCCCGCGGTCGGGTGTGTCGCATACCCCCACACGTCCAGCCGGTTGCGCGCTCTCGAGACGAACGTGCGCACGGCTGTACCTCGCATAGGCACACAAACGGTCCGGCCAGGCCGGACACGACCCATAACGATACCCGGCGGCGCGGCCTCGGGTCAAAACACCCTTCGCTCTGATACGCAACCTATCTGCTCAGGTTGAGTGTGAGGTCTGCCAGCTTCGCTGCCGCCTGGCAGGGATCGGGGTGTGCGACGCCCGGACGGTACTGCACCCACCACCCGAAGATGCCCGCCTGGTCCGCTCCGGCCGACACTCCGCACGAGTCCGGGTCGTTCGGGCGTTGAGCCTGTATTGCTTTGCGGCCCTGCACTGTTGTGTCGCTGACGGTGTACGTCATCTTCTCGTCGGCCGCCCGCTCGGCGGCCAGGGTGCCGGACTCGAACCAGTTGAACGTCACCTTCACGATGCCAGACGAACCGATCAGATCCCATCGGCAGATCGCTCCGAAGAAGCCGCGAGCGATGTCGTCGGCTCCGGTGGCATCGGCGATCTGGTCGTCGGAGACGGCATCGCACTCGGTCAACAACTTGGTGAATTCTTGGTTGCCCGATCCGGCGAAGCTCGCCGGCCGCGGCGTGCCCTCGACCGACTGAGAGCAACCGGCCGCGAGCAGCAGGGTCGCTGCGGCGGCGAAAACCCGTCTCGAAGTACTTGCTCGAGATCTCATTGCTTACGCTCCACGGTCAGCTTCGCCAGTTCGTTCCCGACGTCGCACGGCGGGCGCGCCGGGATCTGTTCGGAATAGGTGACCGACCAATGGAAGAAGTCGTCTCCGAATTGCACACCGATCTCGCACAACGGGCCCTGTTCGGCTTCGAATCCGGGGTTGCCGTCGATGGCGATGTCCTTGGCCGGACGGCCGATCAGTTCGGAACCGGCGCGTTCGCGGCCGATCGGACTGCCGCGGTACCAGGAGAAGCTGACACTCGGTCCGCTGATGGCCACGGTTTCCCACTGACAGCCGACGGAGTTGCGGGTGACTTGGGCAAACGGTCCGGCACCGAACGCAGCCTGCACCTCGGCGTCGCTGATCGATCCGCATTCGCCGAAGAACGGGCCGGGCTCGTACGCGGCCTTGCTCGTCGACGGCTCGGGCGCGGTATCGGCGGCGTCGGTATCCGAGCCACCGCAGCCTGCGATCAGCGTGGCGACCGCGGTGATCACCAGTGTCACTCGCTTCATGCCGTCCTTCGCGTGCTGGTCCGATGCTGCAGTTCGCGTCGCACCGAACCTACCAACCGAACCGGCATCGGTCATGTGCCGTGCACAGCGCGTCCCTGGACGTACACACCCACGATGGCCGGCTCTCGCATGGCCATCAGCAGGGCGAACAGGGTCTGGTCGCGGGCCAGCTCGGGGTCCTCGGCGCGCACGCCGTGGTCGACGGCCGCGGCCAGCTGCGGCCACGCGTCGGGATCGACGACGACGAAGTCCGCCTCTTTCCCCACGTCGAAGTTGCCGATGCGCTCCTCCATGTCGAGAGCACGCGCCCCGGCGAGCGTTCCGGTGAACAACAGTTCGGCCGGATGCAACGACAGGCCCGCGTCCCCCGGTTCGGAGATGTGCACCTTGAACGCGTCGGCGAGTACCTGCGGTAGTAGCCACTCGTCACCGCCGCCGAAATCGGACCCGATGGCGATGGTGACCCCGGCGGCGACGGTTCTCTTCCACGGCATCGTGCCCGAGCCCAGGAACTGCTGCGAGGTGGGGCAGTGCGCGATGGACGTACCCGTCTCTGCCAACCTCGTCAGTTCCGCGTCGTCGCAGTGCACCGCGTGCGCCAGAATCGACCGTCGACCGAGCAGGCTCTTGCCACCTACCTGCGAGCCCGGCAGGAACTTGCCGTCGTAGGTGTCCAGGTAACTCTCGACCTGGTACGCACCCTTCGTGGCGTCGATCTCGCCGGTGCCCGGTCGGTTGTTCTCGTTGAGGTGCGTGTGGAAGTAGACGCCTCTGCCGCGTACGGAGTCGTAGAGCTCGCCGAGGTTCCTCAGCGTGTCCGTCGTTACCGACAGTGAAAAACGCGGTACGACGGCGACGTGCAGCATCGCCGTGTCGACGTCGCCGGTATCGGCGGCGTGCCACTTCTCTATCTCCTCGGACACCAGGCGGATCGCCTCGTCCTCACTTGTGATCAGTGCGTGCGCCGACGCGGGGCCGGTGGTCTGGATCCCGCGGCCACTGACGATGCGCAGTCCGTGCTCGAGCGTCTCGGAGAACAAAGAATCCTGTGCGTGCGGGAATGCCGACCCGAACACCATGGCCTGCGTCGTCCCGGCGCGAATGCGTGCTGCGCAGAAGTCGCGCGCAGCGGCCGCCGCGAACTCCGGATCGGCGAAGCGCGACTCGGACGGAAAGATGCACGTGTTCAGCCATTCGAGCAACTGCCCGCCGCCGTAGGAGTCACCGGCGTAGGTCTGTGGGAAATGAATGTGCGTGTCGACGAATCCCGGCAGCAAAAAGCCGGGCCGATGATCGAACACATCCGAATGGGCGTAGTGCGTTGGTAGAGAATCGAACTCGCCGCAGTACTCGATCCTGCCGTCACCGCCGACCACGAGGGCACCGTCGGGAATGGACACCAACGCGGTTGCGGCCTCGAGCACCGTGGGCGAGCCCGCGATGTGAAAGATATGGCCACGGTGGACGCGTGCGGAATCGGAAGTCACGAGCCGACTCAAGCACAGGTCGATCGGAACTGCAGATCGTGCGCGTCTAGTGCGCTACCGCTCCTACGGCGGACAGCCGCGCGTTCAGCGAGGCATCGAGCACATCGGCCCAGGCTCGCACGATTTCGACGCGGCGACGCGCGTCGTCGGTCAGGACGTCCGCGAGACCGAGCCCACGCGCCAGGTCGAGCGTCGCCTGGACCAGACGGTGGGTGACGGGATCGTTGTCGTCGACTCCGAGGTTCTCGACGGCCATCGTGTGTGCTCGACGACCGAATCGCTCTTCGAGTGGGACGATCCGATCACGCAGTTCCGGATCGGCCGACGCCGCCGTCCAGACCTGCAGCGCCGCTTTGAACATCGGACCCGTGTAGTACTCGACGAGCCTCTCCACCACCAGTTTCGTTCGGCCGGGTCCGGGCGGAATCTCCTGTGCCTCGCGGCGAGCATGGTCCATCCGAGTGTCGAACATGTACTCGAGTGCCCCGGTGATGAGGTCCTCACGCGTCGGGAAATGGTGTTGGGTGGCACCGCGAGAGACGCCGGCGCGCTCGGCGACGACCCCGACCGTCGTTGCGCTCCAGCCCTGCTCGGCGAGCGAGTCGATCGTCGCCTCGAGCAGTCGCTGACGCGTCACCCTGCTGCGATCCTGCTTGGGTTCGCGCGCCATCACCATCTCCCTGCTCCTTCTCGACCTACTTTTCGGCAGCCCAGGACGGCGGCCTCTTCTCCAGAAAGGACATCATCCCCTCTCGGGCTTCCTCCGATGCAAACAACCTGGCCGATTGCTCGGCGACGGCCGTTCCGCGCTCGTCGATCTCGCGTCGGATCGCGGCGGTGGTGAGCTGTTTGGACTCGGCCAAGCCCTGCGGCGAGCACTTCCTGAACATGATCATGTAGTCGGCCACCGCGGCCGCGGGAACGGCGTCGGCCACGGTGACCAGACCGATCTCCTGGGCCGTGGCACCGTCGAATGTTTCCCCGGTGAGGAAGTATCGACTCGCCGCCCGGGAGGTCAATCGCGGCAGCACGGCGACGGAGATGACCGACGCCGCCAGTCCGAGGCGAACCTCGGTCAGCGCGAACGAGCTTTCCGGTCCGGCAATGGCGACGTCGCACGCCGCCACGAGCCCCATCCCGCCTGCCCGCACATGACCATCGATCTGTACGACGACGGGTTTCGGGGTGTCGATGATCAGCCGCATCAGATCCAGCATCTGCCGAGTCCGGAGCTCCGGCGACGCCCCGGCTTCCCGGAGATCTGCACCGGCGCAGAACGTCGTACCGGTGTGACCGAGCACGATCGTTCTGATGTCGTCGTCGTGCGCCGCAGCGATGAGGCCCGCTGTCAGCTCCTCGACCAACACCGACGACAGCGCGTTTCGGTTCTGCGGCGAATCCAACGTCAAATACGCTGTGTCCTTGCCCGACTCGACGAGAACGGCCATCAGTAGCTTCTCGGCAGGCCGAGCGAGTGCTGGCTCACGAAGTTCAGGATCATCTCCCGGCTCACCGGAGCAACGCGGGCGATACGGGCGGCTCCGAGCATCGCAGCCAATCCGTATTCACTGCTCAACCCGGCACCACCGTGGGTTTGGATCGCCTGATCGAGTGCCTTGATACTGGCCTCGGCAGCAGCGTATTTCGCCATGTTCGCGGCCTCGGCGGCACCGAAATCGTCGCCGGAGTCGTAGAGCACCGCGGCCTTCTGCATCATCAATTTCGCCAACTCCAGCTCGATCTTGCACTGCGCCAACGGGTGCGCCAAGCCCTGGTGAGCGCCGATCGGCGTCTTCCAGACCGTCCGCTCGTTGGCGTATTTGACCGCCGCGTCCAGAGCGTATCGACCCATACCGACAGCCATCGCAGCACCGAGAATGCGCTCGGGGTTCAGTCCGGCGAACAACTGCATCAGGGCAGCGTCGGCCTCACCGACGAGTGCCTCGGCAGGCAACCGGACGTCGTCGAGGAACAGCACGAACTGATGATCGGGCTCGACGATGTCCATCTGCATCTGCGTCTTCTGCAGTCCCGGAGCGTCGGTGGGCACGATGAACAGGGCAGGCTTGAGCTTGCCGGTCTTGCTGTCTTCCGTTCTGGCAACGATCAATACGGCGTCGGCCTGATCCACGCCCGAGATATAGATCTTGTTGCCCTTCAAGATCCATTCATCACCGTCGCGACGCGCCGTGGTGGTGATCTGGTGCGAGTTGGATCCGGCGTCGGGCTCGGTGATGCCGAACACCATGATCTTGGAACCGTCGGCAAGGGCGGTGAGCCACTCCTGCTTCTGGTCCGGCGTGCCGTACTTGCCGATGATGGTGCCGCAGATGGCCGGACTGACGACGACGAGCAGTAGACCGGCACCGTGCGCAGCCAACTCCTCCTGCACGAGCGCAAGTTCGTAGATGCCTGCGCCTCCGCCGCCGTATTCCTCGGGCAGATTGACCCCGAGGAAGCCGAGCTTGCCCGCCTCGTTCCACAGTTCGGTCAGTGGCTCACCTTTACGCGCCTTGGGCAGCACGTAGTCGATGTAGTTGTAGCGCTTGCCCAGTGACGAGACTGCGTTGCGCAGACCCTTCTGCTCTTCGGTTTCGATGAAACTCATGCTTGCTCCACTCCCTGCTCGGTGACTACTGGCGTGTCGGTGACTACTGCCAAGACCTGTCCTACCTCGACTTGCTGACCCTGCTGCACGTTCAGTTCGGTGAGCACACCATCGGCGGGTGCAGTCACGGTGTGCTCCATCTTCATCGCCTCCAGCCACAGAATGGGCTGGCCCGCGGTGACGGTGTCTCCCTGCGCAGCAGCAATTCTGATGACGCTGCCCGGCATCGGCGCAAGCAGTGATCCGGCCGCCACCTCGTCGGTGGGGTCGGTGAACCTCGGTGCTCGAACCAATCGGACGGGGCCCAGGGAAGAATCCACGAACACGTCGGACCCGTAGGTGCTCACTGCGAAGATACGACGAATACCGTTGTCGTCCAACGTCACCGAGGTCGGTGTGTGCCCAACCAGTTCGACACCCTCCACCGAGGAGGTGAGTCCGCTGCGTCCGATCGAGTATTCGACGGTGATGTCGTTGTACGTCTTGCGCTGCGGTTGCGACCGGAGATTGCGCCAGCCGCCGGGTAGACCCCGGTTCACCCGAGCTCGCGAGACGTTGCTCGCCGCGTCGGCCAAGGCAGCCGCGAGCGCCGACAGTTCCTCGGCCCGGCCCTGCGCAAACGGCTGAGCCAGGACATCGAGGCCGTGCGTGTCGAAGAAGGCTGTATCGGTGTCGCCCGCCAGGAACGCCGGATGGCGCAGAATGTTGACCAGCAGATCGCGATTGGTCTTCAGGCCGTGAATGGTGGCGTTCTGCAGTGCTTTCGCCAACAGAGTCGCCGCTCGGTCCCGCGTCGGGGCGAAGGAGATCACCTTGGCGAGCATGGGGTCGTACTGCGTTCCCACCACGCTGCCCGTATCGACGCCGGAATCGACTCTGATGTATCCAGCTTTGTCCGACACCTCGAACTGCGCACCGGGGATGTCGAATCGGTGCACGGCACCGCTCTGCGGCTGCCAGTCCTGAGCCGGATCCTCGGCGTACAGCCGAACCTCGATCGAGTGTCCCCGTGTCGTGGGCTGTTCGGCCGGTAGCCGCTCCCCCGCCGCAACCTGGATCTGCAGGGCAACGAGATCGAGACCCGTCGTGCATTCGGTGACCGGATGCTCCACCTGCAGGCGGGTGTTCATCTCGAGGAAGAAGAAGTTTCCCTTTTCGTCGGCGAGGAATTCGACGGTGCCTGCACCCTCGTAGCCGATGGCCTCGGATGCCAGTGTGGCTGCTTCGAACAGCTTCTCGCGCATGCCGTCGATGCGTTCGACGAGCGGCGACGGAGCTTCCTCGACGACCTTCTGGTGCCTGCGTTGGATCGAGCATTCACGCTCGCCCACCGTCCACACCGTGCCGAATCGATCGGCCATGACCTGAACTTCGATGTGCCGCCCGGTTTCGATGTACCGCTCGATGAACACCGTTCCATCGCCGAAGGCCGAGAGGGCTTCTCGTCCGGCTGCCTCGAGCTCCGACTGCAGTGCATCGAGACTGCGGACGATGCGCATCCCCCGACCGCCGCCGCCCGCGGAGGCCTTGATCAGTACCGGTAGCTCGTTCTCGGTGACCGACTCGGGATCGAGTCGAGTCAACACCGGCACTCCGGCGTCGGCCATCATCTTCTTGGACTCGACCTTCGAGCCCATCGATTCGATGGCCTTGACGGGCGGTCCGATCCAGGTCAACCCGGCGTCGAGAACTTGCCGGGCGAATTCGGCGTTCTCGGAGAGGAATCCGTATCCCGGATGGACCGCGTCGGCTCCGGCCTGCACCGCGGCGGCGATGATCAATTCTCCACGCAAGTAGGTCTCGGACGGGCTCTGCCCAGGCAGGCGCACAGCGGAGTCAGCCTCCCGCACATGGGGAGATGCCGCGTCGGCGTCGGAGAAGACCGCGACGGTATCGATGCCCTCCGCGCGGCAGGTGGTGAAGACGCGTCGGGCGATTTCGCCGCGGTTGGCCACGAGGACTTTGTTCAGCATGCGGGCATCACATCCGGAAGACACCGAAGTTCGCGGTGCCTTCGATCGGGGCAGAGGCGATGGCCGACAGGCACATTCCCACTACCGTGCGGGTGTCACGGGGATCGATGACGCCGTCGTCGTAGAGGCGCCCGGACAGGAACATCGGCAACGATTCGGCTTCGATCTGATTCTCGATCATCGCGCGCAGTCCGGCATCTGCCTCCGCGTCGAACGCTTGACCGCGAGCTTCTGCGGCGGCGCGTCCGACGATGGAGATGACGCCGGCCAGCTGTGCGCCACCCATGACGGCGGATTTGCTGGACGGCCAGGCGAAGAGGAAGCGAGGATCGAAGGCGCGGCCGCACATGCCGTAATGGCCGGCTCCGTAGGACGCCCCGAGCAGGATCGAGATGTGCGGCACCTTCGAGTTGGAGACGGCGTTGATCATCATCGATCCGTGCTTGATCATGCCGCCTTCCTCGTATTCCTTGCCGACCATGTAGCCGGTGGTGTTGTGCAGGAACAGCAGTGGCGTGTTCGACCGGTTGGCGAGCTGGATGAACTGCGTCGCCTTCTGCGATTCCTCGCTGAACAGCACGCCGCGTGCGTTGGCGAGGATGCCGATCGGGTAGCCGTGCAACTCTGCCCAACCGGTGACGAGCGAGCCGCCGTACAACGGCTTGAACTCGTCGAAGTCGGAACCGTCGACGATGCGGGCGATGACCTCGCGGGGATCGAATGGGATCTTCAGGTCGGTGGGGACGATGCCGAGCAGATCCTCGGGATCGGCGAGTGGCTCGATGACCTCGGTGCGTGGCTCGGGCCCCTTCTTCTTCCAGTTCAACCGGGAGACGATGCTGCGTCCGATGCGGATGGCGTCCTGCTCGTCGACGGCGAAGTAGTCTGCGAGACCGGACTTCCGAGCGTGCATCTCGGCTCCGCCGAGCGACTCGTCGTCCGAATCCTCACCGGTGGCCATCTTCACCAGGGGCGGCCCGGCCAGGAACACCTTGGATCGTTCCTTGATCATGACGACGTGATCGGACATGCCGGGAACGTAGGCACCGCCCGCAGTCGAGTTGCCGAACACCAGGGCGATGGTCGGAATACCGGCCGCCGAGAGCTGCGTCAGATCGCGGAACATGCGTCCGCCGGGGATGAACACCTCTTTCTGCGTGGGCAGGTCGGCACCGCCCGACTCGACGAGAGAGATCACCGGCAGTCGGTTCTGGGTGGCGATGTCGTTGCCGCGGAACCCCTTCTTCAGGGTCCACGGGTTGCTGGACCCGCCGCGGACCGTGGGATCGTTGGCCACGATGAGACATTCGACCCCGCACACGACACCGATTCCCATGACGGTGCTGGCACCGACGGGAAAGTCGCTGCCCCACGCCGCAAGTGGGCACAGTTCGAGGAACGCGGAATCCTCGTCGATCAACAATTCGATGCGCTCACGGGCGAGCAGCTTGCCACGCTTCTTGTGGCGATCGACGTACTTCTGACCGCCACCGAGCAGCGCCTTGTCGTGTTCGGCGTCGATCTCGGCCAGTTTGGTGTGCATGGCTTCGGTGGCACCGGTGTACTGCTCCGATGCGGTGTCGAGAGTGGACTTCAGCACGCTCATGCCTGGTACCCCAATCGTTTTGCGGCAAGGCCGGTGAGAATTTCGGTGGTTCCGCCGCCGATACCGAGGATGCGCATGTCGCGGTATTGCCGTTCGACCTCGCTCTCGCGCATGTACCCGAGTCCGCCGAAGAGTTGGACGGCTTGATTGGCCACCCACTCCCCGGACTCGACGGCGGTGTTCTTGGCGAAGCAGACCTCGGCGATGAAGTCACCGTCCTCCTGCATGGACCGCTCGACGAGGGAGCGGGTGTACACGCGAGCGATGTCGATCTTGCGCGCCATCTCGGTGACGGTGTTCTGTACGGATTGCCGTGCGATGAGCGGCTTTCCGAAGGTCTCCCGGTCTCGAACCCACTGCAGCGTCAGATCGAGGCACCGCTGCGCGCTGGCGTAGGCCTGAGCGGCGAGAGCGATACGCTCGGTGAGAAATGCCTGTGCGATCTGGACGAAGCCACTGTTCTCGGCACCGACCAGGTTGGCCACCGGAACCCGGGCGTCGACGAAGGAGAGTTCGGCGGTATCGGAGGCGCGCCACCCCATCTTGTCGAGCTTGCTGGTGACCTCGAAGCCCGGTGTGCCCCTTTCGACGACGAGGAGCGACACTCCGGCTGCACCCTCGCCTCCCGTCCGGACCGCGGTGACGACGAAGTCCGCACGGCACCCCGAGGTGATGTAGGTCTTCGACCCGTTGACGACGTAATGGTCGCCGTCTCTGACCGCCTTGGTCCGCAGATGACCCACGTCGGAGCCGCCACCCGGCTCGGTGATCGCGAGCGAGCCGATCTTCTCCCCCGCCAGCGTCGGCCGTACCCACTTGTCGATTTGCTCAGGATCTCTCGCGGCAACCAAGTGCGGCAACGCAATTCCACAGGTGAACAGAGAAGCGAACAGTCCGCCCGACGCGCCGGCCTGGTGCATCTCCTCACAGATCAGCACCGCGTCCGCGAGATCACCGCCGTCGCCGCCGACGTCCTCGGGAAACCCTGCGCCGAGCAAACCGAGAGCGGCCGCTTTCTTGTGCAGCTCGCGCGGGATCTCGCCCTCGGTCTCCCACTGATTCATGTGCGGCGCGATGTCCTGTTCGACGAAACTGCGAACGGTCTTGCGAAGCTGCTGACGCTCCGGGGTAGTCCAGATGCTCATATGAGTGCTGCTTTCTTGTCGGGTCGTTCCGCAGGCTCCACTCCTGTGAACACGAGTGTTTCGGGGATGTCGATGTGCCGCGACCGCAGCCATTCACCGAGCCCCTTGGCCTGTGGATCGAATCTGGCCTGCGATGCAACGCCCTGGCCGAGAATGCCGTCGATGACGAAGTTCACCGCCCGCAGGTTGGGAAGTACATGCCGAGTGACAGTGAGTTTTTCGGCCTCGGGCAACATCTTCTTCAGGGTCTCGACCGTCAATGCGTGGACGAGCCAGGCGAATTCGTCGTCGGTGCGCACCCACACTCCGACGTTGGCGCTCCCACCTTTGTCTCCGCTGCGGGCGGCGGCGATGGTACCGAGTGGTAGTCGGATGGTGTCCTCGGCGGCTCGCGGTGCCGGCAGCTTCGGTTCGACCAGCGATTCCAGGACTCGCGTCTGCGCCGAGGGTGCAATCCTGCGTTCGGTGCCGTCGGCCAGGTGGGCCGTATGCGGTACGTCGTGTGCGTCGACGAAACCTGCGGTGAACACCCCGTACGGGGCTCCGTTTCCGGGCGGTGCGGTGACCGAGAAGCCCGGGTAGCTGGCAAGTGCGAGTTCGACCGCCACAGCCGAGAACTGGCGTCCCACCGCGTCGGGGTTACTGTCGCGGGCGACGCAGCGCAGCAACGCGCTTGCGGTTTCCTCGGTCTCGGCGTCGGGCTTGTCGGTACGCACCAGAGTCCAGTCCAACTCGGTCGGTCGGGCGGGCAACCACGACTCGAACTGCCGTTGCGCCAGTTCGGCTTTGGCCTCGATGTCCAGGCCGGTCAAGACCATCGTGAATTCGTTGCGGAAGCCGCCGAGTGCGTTGAGCGAGACCTTGTAGGTGGGCGGCGGCGCTTCTCCGGTGACCCCGCTGATCGATACTCGGTTACTGGACTCCTGCGCCAGGACCGCCGTGTCGATGCGCGCGGTGACGTCGGGGTTCGCGTATCGGCCCCCGGTGATCTCGTACAGCAGTTGCGCGGTGACGGTACCGACGCTGACGGCACCGCCGGTGCCCTCGTGCTTGGTGATGACGGAGGATCCGTCGGCTTCGATCTCGGCGATGGGGAACCCGGGACGGGACATGTCGGCGATCTCGGTGAAGAACGAGTAGTTACCGCCGGTCGCTTGAGTACCGCACTCGATGACGTGGCCCGCGATGACCGCGCCGGCCAATGCGTCGTAATCGGTTGTCGACCAGCCGAAGTGAGCGGCAGCCGGGCCGACGATGACACTGGCGTCGGTGACGCGACCGGTCACCACGACGTCGGCACCGGAGTTCAGGCATTCCACGATTCCCCATGCACCGAGGTATGCGTTTGCCGTCAGCGGGCTGCCGAGGCCGAGTTCGCCTGCCCTGCCGAGGAGGTCGTCGCCGTCCACGTAGGCGATCTTCGCGCCGGAATCGAGCTTCTCCAACGCCTCGACCAGTCCGCGCGGATTGAGTCCGCCGGCATTGGCGACGATCTTCACGCCCTTGTCGAGTGCCAGTCCGAGGCAGTCCTCGGCCTGCCGCAGAAAGGTTTTGGCGTAGCCACGGGTCGCGTCCTTCATTCGGTCGCGTCCGAGGATGAGCATGGTCAGCTCGGCGAGGTAGTCACCGGTGAGGTAGTCGAGGTCTCCTCCTTCGAGCATCTCCCGCATCGCGGACAGTCGATCTCCGTAGAAACCGGAGCAGTTGCCTATACGTACGGTCATGCTTTCTCGCGTCCTGCCTTGTCTCGTCCCTGTCCGGGAGGGCCTGCGAAGGCTTGGGCGATGGTGAGCCAGTGTGCGGCATCGGCCCCGTCGGCTCGAACGTCCAGGTCGTCGCGGTGTGCGCGCTGAGTGACGAGAAGGCAGAAGTCGAGTGCAGATCCGGTGACACGCTGTTCTGCGTCGTCGGGACCCCACGTCCACACTTCGCCCGAGGGTGCGGTGAGCTCGAATCCGAACGGTTCCGCCGGCGGAGTCTGCTCGTTGACGGCGTAAGCGAAATCTCGTGTCCGGACGCCGATGTGTGCGACTCCGCGGATTCGGTCGGTCGGCACGCGAGTGACGCCCAGCGCATCGGCGACATCCTGTCCGTGGGCCCACGTCTCCATGAGACGGGCGGTGGCCATGGACGCGGCACTCATGGGCGGCCCGAACCACTGGATCTTGACCCCCGACGGGACCTGCTTCAGCGCGTCCGTCATGGCGTGGCGGCGGGTTCGCCAGCTGCTCAACAGTTCCGGATTGCCCGCTTCCTCCTCGGCGGCGTCGTCGACGAACCCGGTGGGGTTCTCCCAGGCCTTTTTCAGCGTGCGGGCGAACTCCTCCTCGGCCGCGGTATCACCGGACGCTGCGGATGTGGTTCGCTCCGCGACGTGATCCGTCCACGACAGGTGCGCGATCTGATGTGCGATCGTCCAGCCCGCCGCCGGAGTAGGTGCCGCCCAGCGTTCGGGTGCCAACTCGGCCACCAGCGCGTCGAGGTCGTCACCCTCGGCACGGAGATCGCCGACGAGTGAGTCGAGGTCTGCCATGGGACCAGCTTCACAAAGGCACGAGAAAAAAGCAAGCACGCTTGCTTGTTAATTCGTAACCTTACGTTCGCTTGCCGTCTCTACGGTCGGAAACGTGAAAACGTCGAGACTTGTGGCCGTCGCCGTTACCCTCGCCTTCATGACTGCCGGCTGCTCCACCACGGACCCGTCTACTGCAGACCCAACCCCCGACGAACCGTCGAGCATCCGGGTGGCGACGTTCAACGCCAGTCTCAATCGGTCCGCGGCCGGACAGTTGGTCACCGACCTGAGCGCGGAGAACGCCCAGGCTCGCGCAGTGGCCGACGTGATCTCCGCGAACTCTCCGGATGTGTTGCTGGTCAACGAGTTCGACTATTCGGGATCGGATGGCCCGACCCTCTTCAATGAGAACTACCTCGACGGGCAGTACCCGTTCTTCTTCACTGCTCGGGTGAACACCGGCGTCGACTCGGGACTCGACCTGGACGGGGACGGCGCACTCGGTGGCCCCGGTGACGCCTGGGGATTCGGACAGTTTCCCGGTCAGTACGGCATGGTGGTGTACTCGAAGTTCCCGATCGACACCGGTTCGGTACGCACGTTCCAGAACTTTCTGTGGAAGGACATGCCGAACTCGCTGTTACCGCGCGACTATTACGGAGAGAACGCGGACGCGCTTCGACTGTCCAGCAAGTCTCATTGGGACGTGCCCGTCGACGTGAACGGGAAGACGCTGCACGTGTTGGCCTCGCATCCCACTCCCCCATCCTTCGACGGACCCGAGGACCGTAACGGTAAGCGCAATCACGACGAGATCCGGTTGAGCGCCGATTACATTTCCGGTGCCGACTACCTCTACGACGACAACGGCGTGCGAGGCGGACTCGACGAGGGAGCGTCGTTCGTGATGATGGGCGACCAGAACAGCGATCCGGTCGACGGCGACTCCGTGGCCGGTGCCATCGCACAGGTTCTGGATCTTCCGCGGGTTCGAGATCCGGCACCCACGTCCGATGGACATGGAACGGACACAGCCGATTTCGCTGATCCGACGCCGGGTGACCTTCGGGTGGACTACGTGCTGCCGTCGGACGATCTGACCGTGCGCGACTCGCAGGTGTATTGGCCCGATCAGGCCGAGCACCCGTCGGACCACAGACTGGTGTGGGTAGACCTCGAAATATGATGCGTGAGTGACCGATCTGCCGATTGTCGAGTTCGCCTACCCGGGCCCACTACGGGACACGCTGGTTGCGGCCGTGCTGTCCGGCGCGAAGACCAGCACGGCAAGCCTGTTGGCTCAGTACACCGACGAGGAGCTGCCGAGGGTCGGTGAACGCGGTGCGGTGGTGAATTCGACGGGTGCCGTGGTCGGGGTCATCGAGACCACGGCTGTGGATGTCGTTGCGCTGAGCGATGTTCCGCTGCAGCATGCGCTCGACGAGGGTGAGGGTTACACCGATGTGGCGCAGTGGCGTGCCGGACACGAACGATTCTGGCAGTCCGTCGAAGTCCGCGAGGAGCTGGGCAATCCGAATTTCACGGTGAACGACGACACTCAGGTGGTGCTGGAGCGATTCGAGCTGGCATGAAGGTCTGCCTGTGCCGCTATCACCACAGCCTGAAGACCGCGGGCCTGTGGACTCCGGTCATCCTTGCTGATGGCGTCGAATTCTGGGTCTCCAATGCCGGCACCACTGCCGTCACCGTGCCTGCAACAACGCAGCTCGCAAATCGCGGGCACCTTCCGACCGTCTACCGCAGACCCCAAGGCGCGGAACGACAGGCAGATTTATCGACCTCGAACTCGAGCAGCCGGGCTAAGAAGGTAGAGCGTCAGACCCGATCCGCGTAGACGACGATGTTGTCCTCGTAACTGGCGACATCCGAATCGAATTGGCCACCGCATGTGATCAGACGCAACCCTGGGTGGTCGAGATCGCCGTACACCTTCTGGGTGGGGAAAGCATCCTTCGGATACTGCTCCACAGCGCTGACGACGAACCGGACCGTACTTCCATCCTCGGCAGTGACGGACACATCGTCTCCCTGCTCCAGTTCGCGGAGTCGGTAGAAGACACCCGGGCTACCGGCCCAATCCACGTGGCCGGCAACAATCGACGGTCCCAGCTGACCCGGGATCGGCGATCCGGTGTACCAGCCTGCGGGAAAACCGCCCGGCGGAACGTCCATTGCTCCATCGGGAAGTAACCCGAGGTCCATCACATCGGAATCGACACCGATCGCGTCGATCTCGATACGTTCGGGCGGAGATGCAACATCCTCGGCCGAACCACCGCTCTGGGCAGGGACCGAATTGGGTTGAGCGACAACTTCAGCCGATGTCGTTGCTGGGGTTCGAGTCGGAGCGGGTTCATCGGCCGGTGTCGCACACCCCGACACGAGGGCCACCGCCATCAGGCAGGCTGCTGCCGCAGCCCGCACTGCAACCCGGCGGCGGGTCACAGTGCGGGATGCTTCTGCAGCAGTATCGATCTCAGTGTTCACGTGTTACTCAGCGTCGACGACGGCTGAGCGCCAAGGCCGAAATCCCGCCTGCAGCAAGGACCGCGAGCACACTCAGCATCGATGTCATCGACGACGCACTCGGCCGCACGCTGGTGCTGCCATCGCCCGTTTCGACTCCACCGTTGGGAATCTGTGTGATCTGGCCACCGGGGTTGTATGTACCCGGCTGATCGGGAGTGCGCGGCTGATCCGGAGTGCGCGGCTGGTCCGGAGTGCGCGGCTGGTCCGGAGTGCGCGGCTGGTCCGGGGTGTTCGGCTGGTCCGGAGTCCGAGGCTGGTCCGGGGTGTTCGGCTGATCGGGAGTGCGCGGCTGGTCCGGAGTGTTCGGCTGATCCGGCGTGTTCGGGTTGTCCGGCACGTTCGGGATACCCGGAATCGGCGGAAGCGTGATGCCGGGGATCGGCGGCAGACCCGGGATCGGGGGTACTTCGATGACGATCGGCGGCGTTCCGCCACCATCACCCGGCGTACCGCCGCCGCCACCCGGGGCGGTCGTCGTTGTCGTAGGTGCCGGTGTCGTTGTCGTAGGCGCCGGCGGTGTGGTCGTCGTGACCGGAGGCGTCGTGGTCGTGACCGGAGGGTTCGTGGTCGTGACCGGCGGTTCGGTGATCCCACACTCTGCGTTGCTGATCGTGTTCGAGTCGAGGGTGACTGCGCCGGTCAAAGCCAAGAGTCGTCCCCGCACATCGGCATCCGTCGTCGCGGTGATCGACGCCTGCGCCATGACCGTGCCGACGAAATCGGTGCCGGTGCCGAGAGTGGCCGAGCTTCCCACCTGCCAGAACACGTTGCACGGGCTGGCCCCGTTGATCAGCGAGACACTGCTGTTCGACCCCGTGATGAGAGTGGATCCAGCTTGGAAGATGAAGACCGCAGCGGAATTGCCTTGCGCATCGAGCGTCAGAGGCAGAGATCCGGTCAGTCCGAGTGTGTCGCCCTTGTACAAACCGGCGTACCGAGTGGTGCCGCCCAGCTCGACCGGGACCAGTTCAGGACCCGATCTGTTGGCAGCGTCGGTATATGCAACCTGCAGAGCAGCTTTCGCATTCAGTGCTCGTTCGTTCTTGTCATCTATGACGCCGTTGGTCACTTGGCCCTGCAGCAGTCCGCTGACGCTCGAAGGGTTCCCGTCACCTGGGCTCACACCCACGGAGCCGTTGATCACAGATCCACCCGCGTCGGTCACGGTGGAGCCGGCAAGAATTGCGTACGGATCTGCGGCACCGAGACCGACGGTGGGGACGGCGACAGCAGGTGATTGAGCGTCGGCCGAAGAGGCGTTGACCAGCATGAGTGCGCTGGTGGCCAGTGCGACGGTACCGACGAGGGGAATCAACGCCGAGCCCTTGCGTCGGGATCTGGACTGCGCAGGACGATGTTGCGGAGAGTACATGGTGTGTACCGATCTGTTCGAGGGGATGCGTGCGAGGCTTGTTGCCGCACAACGCTTTAGGGATATCGATTCCCCCGACGAGATTCGATGATGTCTGCAGAAGTACCACGACGATCGACGATGGTCACTGGAACGATCCAGGGGCGCCGAGGTCTCGCGGTATCCGTACTTCGATGGCGTCGCCGGCTGGCTGTTCAACTGCGCGACATGAGTAGAGGGGGCGGAGGCTCGTGGCCCACTCCGCAACAGCGAGTTTCCCCGTATCTCTACGGTGTAGGCCTACAGCACACCATGTGTAGGGTCGAGGGTCAAGCGAATGACGTTGGTGAACAATAAAATTGTTTGTCGACCGAAAGCCGTCGGCTTACCGCTTGTCTGAATAACCGAAAATGGTGGAGCAATGTGATGACCCCCTCGGATCGCAGCAGCCACAACTCTCGGGACAGAATCGACCACGAATTCGTCGTGTCGGCCGCCCTTGGCATCATCGACGACACCGGACTCGACAGCCTGACCATCCGCAGCCTGGCCGTCTCGATCGATCGCGACCCCATGACCGTGTATCGGTACGTCGCCACCAAGGAAGCACTACTCGACGCCGTTGCCGATTCGATTCTCGGCGACCTCGTGTCGGTGGACGGATCGGACACCGACTGGCGACGTCAGCTGACGATCTTCGGTCGGCACTATCGCGAACTCGCCCTGGCACATCCGCGCGCGGCCGTTTTGCTGGCGACTCGGCCGCGAGCAACTCCGCTGGGCCTGGGCACCACCAGGTCCCTGATGTCACTCGAAAGCATATTGGGCCTGTTTGCCACCGCGGGATTCACTGTCCCCGAGTCACTCTCGGCCTACCGATTGCTGATGTCGTTGCTCCGCGGTCACGTGCTCAGTGAAACGCAGGAGACGACGGACAACCCGGACGAGACAGTCGACAGACTCAGCCTCGCGTTACGCAGACTCCCTATCGAGGACTTCCCGATCATGTCCGTCCTGCCGCCCCTCATCACCACATACGACGGTGCCCACGAACTCGATCGCGGATTGGACGCACTGTTCGACGGCCTGCGTCACAACCCGTGACCACAGATCAGGCTCGGCGAATGGGCGCGAACGTCTGCACTGCATCCCGGGTGAAGAAGTCCAGCAATATTGCATTGCACAACGCGGGCTTCTCGACCAACACGCCATGCGAGGTACCCGGGACTATTGCCAGCTCGGCGACCGGCACACTGCGGTAGAACTCGGCAGCATGCTCGATGCTCACCTCGTCGTCGTCACCGATCATCACCAGAGTGCGCACCGACAACGCGGCGAGATCGCTAGCAGTCAGTGCGGGATCTGCACTGTGCATATCGTCGAGTCGCCATACGAAATCGCTGCGGTCGGCATCGGCGAGACCGGACAACCCGCCGCCCCAACCGTCGCGATGAAAGACGCTCGCGACGCAGGCGAGACGATCCACCAGATCCGGGCGTTGCAGCGCCACCAGTAGCGCTACGACACCGCCGTCGCTGCACCCGGCCAACCGCGTCCGTCGCCCGACGACCTGCTCGATGAACGCAATGGTGTCGTCGACCATGTCCGAGAACGTCAACTCGGAGGAGAGACCAGGCCCGGAAACATCAGGGGTGCGGCCATGCCCTCGACGTTCGGGGGTGAACACCCGAAACGCCGAGGACAACCCGGCAACAGTGACATCCAGTGCTCGCGCATCAGCGCCCCCAGGATGGAGAAGGACCAGCGGTTCCCCGTCGCCCACCTCGGCGTACCAGGTGTCCACCGAGCCGAGCCGAACCCAGTTCTCCGAATTCACGCCATCAATGTAGACCCGTGCCCACGTCGTTCGCTCGCTCTTCGTCGCGCTCCTGCTGAGCTGCCGCCAGACCCGACATCGTGCGCAACGGCACCTCCTTGAGGAAGAGCACCAGGACGAATCCGAGGAGCATCAGGATCGACACGGCCAGGAACACGTAGTCCATCGCGTCGGAGAAGCCGATGCGGAACGGCTCGGCGAGCGCGGGATCGAGCTTCTGGATGAACGAACTGTCCTGCAAGGCACTACCGGCAACGGATGCATCACCCGAGGCGATGGCCTTCGCGAACCCGGACTCCAACGGATCGGCACTGGTGGCCGCGCTCTGCACGGCCTGCTGGAACGCGGGCGTCGAACCGGCGGCGACCAACGCATCGCCGGTCTTGGGCGTCAGCTGCGTGAACAACATCGAGAGGAACACCGCCACGCCGACCGTCGCACCGATCTGACGGAAGAACGTTGCCGCCGAGGTGGAGACGCCCATGTCCTTGGGCGGCATCGCATTCTGGATGGCCAACGTGAGCGGCTGCATCATCGAACCGAGACCGAGACCGAACACACCCATCACGACCATCGTCTGCCACAACGGAGTGTCGGCGTGCACGTAGTGGAACGTGAACATGGCGATCGCCATCAGCGCAGTGCCGACGATCGGAAAGATCTTGTACCGCCCCGTCTTCGAGATGATCGAACCCGACACGATGGACGCGATCATCAAAGCGCCGACGAGCGGCAAGGTCTGATAACCGGCGAGAGTCGGCGAGGAACCCTTGACCACCTGCAGGTACTGCGGCAGCAACGAGATGCCGCCGAACATGGCTGCGCCTGCGATGACACTGACGGCAATACACAACGAGAACAACGGGTTTCGGAAGAACCGCATGGGGATCAAGGCGTCGTCGCCCATCTTGGTCTCGGCGAGAACGAACGCGATGACGCCCACGATGCCGATCCCGAAGCACAGCAGTGCCCGCGGCGAACTCCATCCCCAGACGCGGCCCTGCTCGGCGATGATCAGCAGCGGCACGAGCCCGACGCTGAGAAGCACTGCGCCCCACCAGTCGACGCGGGCCTCGCGGCGGTAGACCGGCAGGTTCAGCACCCGCCAGACGACGACGAGCGCGATGATGCCGAGCGGAACGTTGATGTAGAAGACCCAGCGCCAGCCGGTGATGCCGAGAATGGACGACTGCCCGGCCAGCAGACCGCCGATGACCGGCCCGAGCACACTGGACGTACCGAACACCGCCAGGAAGTAACCCTGATACTTGGCCCTCTCCCGCGGGGGCACGATGTCGCCGATGATCGCCAACGCCATCGACATCAGGCCACCTGCACCCAAACCCTGCACGGCCCGGAAAGCTGCGAGCTCGTACATCGATGTCGCGATGCCGCACAGCATGGACCCGACGACGAAGATCGAGATGGCCGTCATGAAGAACGGCTTGCGCCCGTAGAGATCGGAGAGCTTGCCGTACAGCGGGGTCGAGACAGTGGACGTGATCAGATATGCCGTTGTCACCCAGGCGAGAACGGAGAACCCGTTCAGGTCGTCGGCGATAGTACGTACCGACGTGGACACGATGGTCTGATCGAGAGCCGCCAGGAACATACCCATCATCAGGCCCGACAGAATGGTCATGATCTCGCGGTGCGAGTACTCGCCACTCACCGCACTCGCTTCACGCTCGGCGGTCGCTTCAGGCTCGCTTACCATCTCTTTGTTTCACCTTTACGTAACGTTTGCTTGTGTCCTACAACGATATTCGGACCACCAGCATGCTCGTAGAAAGCCGACTAAGCAAAGGTTTATTTGCGGCGCATCCGGTCTCGGACCTCGCGCATCGTGTGCGGGTGGATGCCGTCGGCCGCGAGCACCTTGCGCGTCTTGCGCCGCGTCGCCAGCACCCCGATGATCGCGATGATCCACACGGGAAACTGCACCAGCATCGCGACCCGGAAACTGTCGAAGTCGTAACCGCCCATGGCGTCGAGAATCCACCCGATCGCCGCGATGACCAACAGCGATGCCAGGAAGCCGCCGATGTTGACCATCCCCTGAGCCGTCCCCAGATTGGCACTCGGATTGAACGTGCGGGCGAGGTCGAATCCGATCACCGACCCGGGCCCACCCACGGAAATCACCACGACGAGCAGAACGAGCAGCCACAGCGGCGCAGGTCCGGGCAGCGACAGCACGATGGCCCACATCGTGGCGTTGCTGACCATGATCGCCAGCACCAGCCAGGACCGACGCATCGGGTAGCGCCCGGTGAGCAAACCGAGCACGATGCCCGACGCCACCGCCGACAGCACCGACAACGTCAGCAGCGCTCCGGCCGTCGACGCCGACAATCCCTGAGCGGTGGTCATGTACGGCACACCCCACAACAGGGCAAACGTGGTGATCGAGAACTGGGTCCCCATGTGCGAGAAGAATCCGAGCCGGGTTCCCGGTCGTCGCCACACCTCGCCGATGGAGTCCAGCGTCTGCCGCAACGACGTCGGCTCCGGTTCCGGAGCAGTGTTGTCGTCGGGACGATCTCGAATCAGAGCGAGCGAGAGGACGAGTGCGAGCAAACCCAGTGCCGCCGCGCTACCGAAAGCGAACGTCCACCCCGGCCCGTTCAACAGAATCAGAAACGGCACGGCCGAGAGCACCTGCCCGAGCTGACCCAGCAGCCCGGTCAACTGGGACACGATCGGCACCCGCCGCGGCGAGAACCAACGCGGCACCAGACGCAGGACCGAGATGAACGTCAGCGCGTCGCCGATGCCCACGAATGCACGTGCCGCCACCGCGACCAGCAGCGATTCGGTGAGCGCCAACGTGATCTGCGCCGACGCCATGATCAGCGCACCGGCGGCGATCATCTTGCGCGAACCGATCCGATCCAGCAGCACTCCGGCCGGAATCTGCATCGCCGCGTACACGACCACCTGCAGCACCACGAACGAGGACAACAGAGACGGGGAGATCGAGAACCGGTCCGCGGCGCTCAGCCCGGCGACCCCGAAGGCCGTCCGATGCAGCACCCCGATGACATACGCGAAGACGCCGATGCCCCACACCACCCATACGGTTCTCCCCGTACTCACCGTCTTCCCAATGCTCACGGGGCAATTGTGTCAACCACGCTGTGGAATGATCGGACCCGGTAGTTCGTAGAGCAGGAAAGCGAGTGACGTCATGGCCAAGCAAGTGCTGGTGCTCAACGGTCCGAACCTGAACATGCTCGGCACCCGCCAGCCCGAGGTGTACGGCCGTGCCACCCTCGCCGACGTCGTCGCCCTGTGCGAGAAGACCGCCGCCACACACGGACTCGACGTGAAAGCAGAGCAGTCCAACCACGAGGGACAGTTGATCGACTGGATCCACGAGGCACGCGGGGTGGCGTCGGGCATCGTCATCAACCCCGGCGGACTGACCCACACGTCGGTGGCACTGCGTGACGCACTCGTCATCCCCGAGGTCCCGATCATCGAGGTGCACATCTCCAACGTGCACGCCCGCGAGGAGTTCCGGCACCACTCCTACGTCTCGCCGATCGCCAGCGGAGTCATCGCCGGACTCGGCATCGACGGATACCGATTCGCAATCGAACGACTCGCTGCTCTTATTTGATACTGCTCTTATCTGATACTGCACTTATTCGACACTGCTCTCATCTGACACTCAGGTTGTCCTGCATAAACTGGTCGCCGTGAACACCAGCAACAAGGCATCGAGAGACGGCAGAGCGTCCAAGGACATCCGGGCAATGCAGAACGGCGACAAGAATCGTCGAACGCTGATCCAGATCGTCGTCGCGGTCGTTCTCATCGCACTCGTTGCAGCCATTGCTCTGTTCATCGTCAACAAGGATTCGACGTCGGGTGAGGCATCTCCCGACGCCAGTTCCACATCGGGCCCGCAGCTGACGCCCACGTCGCTCACCGCGAACGGTGCCATTCGTTTCGGCAACCCCGATGCCACCACTGTCGTCAGCGTCGTCGAGGACTTCCAGTGCCCGGCCTGCAAGGCATTCGAGTCGGTCAGCGGATCGACTCTGCAGCAGCTGGCCGACGCAGGCAACGTCGCCGTCGATTACCGTCCCATCTCCATTCTCGATCGCTTCTCGAACGGCACGATGTATTCCACTCGTGCTGCGAGCGCGTCGATCTGCGTCGCCGAGAACGATCGGGACAGTTGGATGAACTGGCACAACTCGATGTTCGCCGAGCAGCCCGCCGAGAACGGCAACGGTCTGCCCGACGACAAGCTCGTCGAGATCGCCGCCGCAGCCGGTGCCGACTCCCCCGCCACCGCGTCGTGCATCACCGACGGCAGTTACACGGACTGGGTCACCACCCAGACGCAGACCGTCATCGGCGAGGGCATCAACGGAACGCCGAGCGTCCGTGTCAACGGCACCGACGTCGCCACCCCGACACCCGAGAACATCCTCGCTGCCGCCGCGGCAGCCGGAAACTGAGCAGCAACCGGTAACCGACCATGAGAACTCGCGCCGGCGCTGCAGTCTTCACACTCTTCAGCGCACTGGGGCTCCTCGCCGCACTGACCCTGACGATCGAACGATTCAAGCTCCTCGAAGACGCGTCCTATGTTCCGTCGTGCAGCCTGAATCCGGTGCTCTCGTGCGGGTCGGTGATGGTCACGAAGCAAGCCGCGCTGTTCGGATTCCCCAATCCGATCCTCGGAATCGTGGCGTTCTCCGTCGCCCTCGTCGCCGGTGTGCTGTGGCTCGGCCGCGTCGAGCTCCCGCACTGGTTCTGGCTCGGACTCAGTGCCGGTCTGCTGCTCGGCGAGGTATTCGTGCATTGGCTGATCTTCGAGAGTCTCTACGAGATCGGTGCCCTGTGCCCGTACTGCATGGTGGTGTGGGCGGTGACGATGCCACTGTTCGTACTGGCGCTGAGCCGGCTGATCAGTACCGGCTCCAGTAATCCGGACGAACGCCCGGGCACAGTCGGCCGTCTTTTCCTCGAATGGCGGTGGACGCTGCTCGCCGTGTGGTACGCAATCGTCGTCGCGCTCATCGGAATCCGGTTCTCGGACTACTGGGCCTCGTTGCTCTGAGTTTCGCTGCTCTGACAGTTTCGCAAAACTCATGAGTCGATCGGCTGCACCGTGCATGATGGTTGCAGCACCCGGGTGAGTCTGATCACAGCTCCTGGCTCGGGGAAGAACGATCGAGTAACAGGAGTCGAAGCATGGCAGGCGATCCCTTCGCAGTCATCGTTGCCGTCATCGTGTCTGCCGCAGGCGCAGTCGCCGGAACGGACGCCCCAGCTCCACTGCAGAATCAGGCGGTGAAGGATCAGGCAGCCGCGGTCGCTGCCGCTGCCGAGGACCAGGGCAAAACGATGTCCGACCAATGGGCAGACCTGATGGGCACCATGCCCGAACCCGCCGCCGACGTCGCAGACCGGACCCTGAACGACGCTGCCGAGGGACTGCACACCGCCGTCGAACCGATGCTGCCGGACATGCCCACGGTTGCCGAGATCGAGACGCCGGACGCTGCCGCAGCTGCAGGCGCTGCCGACACTGCTGCGCCCGGGGCGGTGTCCCCAGCTGCAGGGGCAGCCGTCACACAGGCTGCGATCACTGCCGGCGCCCCGCTACCCTTCAGTGTTTTTTCGTCGAACAGTGTCTTCTCGTCGAATGCGGCATCCAGCGCCGTCGCCGGGCTCGCCACCGGTGCCCTGCAGTTCGCCGGCCGGACGTATACCGCCGCCGACATCGCGACCCAGACGGCGTTCATGGCATCGGCCGAAGCCATTCGGCGAGCACTGTTCCCCGGTCTACCCATCACGTTCACCGGCATCAATGTCGGTCCTATCGGTTTGGGTGCAGTGGGAGCGATCACCGCGTTCGTTCCGTGGTTGCAGAAGGCGGGCAACATCTGCGGCGGCGTCAAGGCCACAACGATCGCCGCGCTCTATGCCGCAGAGAACGGATTTCGATACGGTCCGACAGCTCCGGTATCGAGCACCGGTGCACAGGGACCCGGCCAGTTCATGCCGGGAACCTGGGCAACCTACGGCAAGGACTACGACGGCAACGGCGTGGTCGACGTCAACAGCATCGGCGACTCGGTCATGGCGTCGGGAACGATGCTGTGCGACATCTACGGACAGGTCGACGGCTGGAAGCGCGACGGCAAGGTCTCGGGCGACACGACGGACCTGACCCTCGCCGGATACAACGCCGGAGCGGGTGCAGTGTTGCGCTCGGGCGGAATGCCCTCGGGGTCAGTTGATTACGAGACTCAGACCAAGCCCTACGTAGCGCGCATCCGGGCCACCGAGGCCCAGTTCGCGGCCATCCTCACTCCGTTCGCCGGGCTCGACCTCACCGGAATGGGCGGGCGGGCAGTGCAATTGGCGATGGATTACCTAGGCCTGCCGTACGTGTGGGGCGGCGGAAACATCAACGGACCGTCCGGCGGCGGATTCGACTGCTCGGGCCTGACGTCCTACGCACTGTTCAAGGCCTCGGGCGGAAAGGTCACCCTGCCGCGTACGTCGGAGACGCAGTGGAACGTGGGTACCGAGGTGCCGATGGCCCTCGCCCAGCCCGGCGATCTACTGTTCGGCAACTGGGGCGCGGCGGGCCCGGGACACGTGGCGATCTACATGGGCAACGGGCAGATGGTGCATGCGCCCACCACCGGTGACGTGGTGCGGGTGGCACCGGTGTTCGACGGGATGCGAGCCCGCCACATCCTCTGACGGGTATCACGTGGGTCCACCCGCGTACAGTGCGGACGTGACCAATGCACGCGTGGAACCGGCCGGCTTCGACGACGAACTGGCACCCGAGCCGCCGCCCGGTGAAGGCTTCGAGACGAGCTGGCCGGTACGTACCGGCGACATCGACCCCAACAACCGACTGCGGTTCGACGGTGTCGCGCGCTACCTCCAGGACATCGGCACCGACAATCTCGACGCCACCCCTCTGGGTAAGACCGACCCGATGTGGATCGTGCGACGCACCGTCATCGACGTGTTCGAGCCCATCCACTTTCCCGACCGCGTGCACCTGCGGCGCTGGTGTTCCTCGATGTCGACGCGGTGGTCCAACATGCGGGTGGCGGTGACGACCCCGAAGGGCGGTCGCATCGAGACCGAGGGCTTCTGGATCAACATCAGCAAGGACACCGGCATGCCGACGCGCATCAGCGACGGGGCATTGGAGATGCTGTCCAAGACCACCGATCAGCACCGCTTGCGCTGGAAGGCGTGGCTGACCGAACCGGTACCGTCGCAATCCCAGAACGATATCGAATTCCCCTTGCGCGCAACCGATATCGACCCCTTCAATCACCTCAACAACGCGGCGTACTGGCACGCGGTCGAAGAACTGCTGGTGGACTTGCCGCACCTGGCCGCAGCGCCCCACCGCGCCGTCATCGAATACCTCACGCCCGTACTGGCGAACGAACGCGTGACGCTGCGTCACCGCTACGAGGGCGGAGCGCTGACCGTCTGGTTCGTCGTCACCGGAGCCTCGGGCGAACCGACGGTCCGGACCGTCGCCAAGGTTGCACCCAGGGCCTGACGATCGAGCTTGCCGCGCGGGGTGCGCGGCAAACCGTCGACGATCGCGATGACGACGGGAAGACTCGGGTCGGGTAGCAACGAACGCAGGTGCCGCCGTATCTGCGCCACCGTCGGTGAATCATTCTGTGCTACAACCACTCCGGCGACCGGTATCTCTCCTGCTCGGTCATCGGGCAGGCCCAGAACTCCGGCATCGAGAACACCGGGGACCGACAACAGCGCCGCCTCGATCGGGGGCAACTCGACCGTGAGGCCGGCTCGAACGATCGTCTCGCTGCCGCGGCCGAGCAAGGTCAACCGGCCCTGGTCGACGCTGCCGCGATCACCGACCGTCATCCACCCGTCGACCGGTCCGTCCGTCAGGGTGGTGTGCTCACCCACCCGACTCAGATAGCCGTCGAACAGCATGTCGCTGCGCACGTGCAGCAGTTCTCCCCTGGTCTCCACCTCGACGCCGTCGAACAGCGCTCCCTCGATCCCCGCCCCCTCGAACGTTCGACGGTCGTAGGAGACGAAGCTCAATTCCGACGCGCCGTAGAAGTGGGTCATGGTCGCGTTCGGTAGCACCGTGGCAAGTGCCGCCCGACCCGACTGCGGCCATCGCGCCGCAGACGACAGCACCTCGCGGACGCTGGGGTACTGCACGTGCGACCGCGCGATGTCCCAGGCGATAGTCGGTACCGAATATAGATGTGTCGGAGCATTTTCGAGAGCGGCCGCCGCCGTGCGCAGGTCCACCGTCGCGCCGCGAGTAAGCCCGTGCAACGCACCGTAGAGAAAGTGCGTGTGATCGAGAGTTCCCGATGCAGACACTCTGTCGCCCGGACCGAGATCGAACAGAGAATCGGAACGGTCGAGCGTGGCCGCCCAGGACGCCTGATCACGAACGAACAATTTCGGTGGGCCGGTGGTTCCGGAGGTGATGCCCACGAGCAGTTCGGCGCTGCGTGCCGGCGGATCGACGCGCGCAACACGGTCGCCGGCGAGCTGCTCGGGTACCAGCACCGCGTCGGCACCCCACCTGTGCAATCGTGCGTGCTGACGCGGATGCGCCACGATGAGCGACGGTGCAGTGACCGACATCGCGTCGACGAATTCGCCGGGTAGCAGATGCCGATGCAGCAGAACGACACTCACGCCGGCATGCATCGCGGCCGCGACGACGATCAGCGACTCGATGTCCGACGTCGGCAACACCGCGATGCGACGCATCCCGGCCATCGACCCGGCCGCACGTTCCACCCGACGCCACAGATCCCGGTACGTGATCCGACCGGTCGCGTCGACGATCGCGATGTCTGCCCGATCGCGGTGCTGCGCTATCCGCGCGGTGAGAAGATCACTCGTCATCTGCACCGTCATCATCCACACCGTCGTCGTCCACACCGCGCGCCACCAGAGCGTCGCCCATCGCATCGGCAGTACGGAGCGCGCGCACCAACACCGGTGTGGCCAGGGCCGTCATCGACCACTGCAGGCCGCGGGCCTTTCGGGCCTGCGACACTTCCTGCACGATCGACGCCAACAACGGTATGCAGCGAATGGCAAGGGCCAGAAGCAAACCGATTCGATCCGGGTCGACGCCGAAGCGGCGGACGGGACCGAGGGCTCGGGTGACGGTATCGAGCATGTCGGTGACCCGGGTGGTCAGCGTGACCAACGCGGCCAACGCGACGGAGACGATCAGCACTCCGCAGACCACCACTGCGCGTTGCCAGGTGGTGATGATCACCTGGAACACGCCAATGATCAGCAGCATCCACAGCACCGGACGTAGTTGCGCCAGAGCTACTTTCGCAGGGATGCGGGCGACCGCGAACAGTACTGCGACCATCACGGCAACCACGCCGACCTCGAGCGGTGTGCGTGCGAAAATCACCGTCGCCAAAATGGCAACGATCAGCGCCAGCAGTTTCGATCCCGGACTCATCCGATGCAGCAACGAACCACCGGGGCGGTAGAGACCGATCATCCGATCAACTCGCGGTAGGCCGGTACTGCGGCAGCCGGGGTGCCGTCGAACGCGATGCGGCCGTCGTCGATGACGATGACGCGCTCGAAGCCGTCCAGCAACGCCAGCTGATGAGTCACGACGATGACCTGCTGGTCCATCGAATTCAAGGCGTCTGCGACGACGCGGCCGTTACGCAGATCGAGCAACGTCGTCGGCTCGTCCGCGACGATCACCTCCGGCCGCCGGATGAGGACGGCCCCGATGGCCAGCAACTGCTTCTGTCCACCGGACAGCAGGTGAGCAGGGTGGTCGCGGTGCCGATCGAGTCGAAACCGGACGAGCATCTCGTCGACACGCTCGGCCACCTCGGTCTTGCTGAGCCCGGACCTCCGTAGCGAGAACGCGAGATCCTCAGCGACGGTGGGCATGACGATCTGAGAGTCGGGATCGGTGAAGACGAAGCCGACCTTCTTGCGGACCTGCGCGCCCTTCTTGGCCGCGTCGATTCCGTCGACCGTGACCCGGCCGGTATCGGGCTTGATCAACCCGTTGATCATGCGGGCCAGCGTGGATTTTCCCGATCCATTGGACCCGATGATGCCGATACGGCGTTCGTCGAATTCGAGATCGATGCCGCGCAACACTTGCCGCTCGCCGAAGGCGTGAGAGATGTTCTCGAAGGCGACCGTACTCATGACACTCTCTCCACCAGCATTGCTATTCCCTGCCCGCCGCCGATAGCGCAGGCCGCCAACCCCAGCGCGGGGCCTCCGGGCTGCAGCATACGAGAGAGCAACCGCACCAACAATATTGCGCCCGACGCTCCCCACGGATGCCCCATTGCGATGGCACCACCGTCCGGGCAGATGCGGTCCTCGTCGATGCCGAGCTCGTCTGCGACGGCAAGCACGACCGACGCGAAGGCCTCGGTGATCTCGACTGTTTCGATGTCACTCAGCGCCACCCCGGTGCGGGCGAGCAGTTTGGCGATCGCGGGTACCGGTCCCAGCCCGGGAAGGGCAGGATCGGACCCGACAACAGCGCTGCCGAGAATGCGCAGCGCCGGCATGCCCGCGGCGCGGTCGAGGGTGGTGACCGCCAGAACGGCTGCGCCGTCGGAGATTCCACACGAGTTGCCGGCGGTCACGGTCCCGTCCGTGCTGAACGTGGGGCGCAGCCTGCCCAGGCGCTGCGTCGTCATGTTGGGCCGAATGCGCTCGTCGGTAGCCATGTTGTTCACAGCCACGATTTCCGCGGAGAAGTCGTACGCTGCCGCTCGGGCGAAAGACCGTGCGGCATAGGCATCCTGGCGTTCGCGACCGATCCCACGACGCCGCGCGAGATTATCCGCCGCAACACCCATGTCCGGGTCGTCGAAACCGTCGGGCGCGAACGGCGCTCGGGTGTAGCGGACCGGCTCCGCGTCGCCGACGGGCGGCCAGAACCGCCACGGGCTGGTACTCGCAGATTCGACTCCCCCGGCCAGAATCATTGTCTCCTCGCAGCTCCGGATGCGCGACGCGGCCTGGGCCAACGCGTCCAACCCGGATCCACACTGGCGATCGACGGTGACCCCGGGGACGGCGAACCCGAGCCCGGCACCCAACGCCGCCACTCGGGCGACGTCACCGCCCGGGCCGAGGCAGTTGCCGAGAATCACGTCGTCGATCGGAACACCGAGCGGATCGATCTCTGCAGCAACAGCTTTCAAAACCGGTACCGCCAAGTGAGGTGCCGTGACATCGGCGAACCCGTGCCCTGCAATGCCGATCGCGGTCCGTTTACCCGCGACAACAACGGGTGTGGGCGTCATGCCAGTGCCCCTCTAGCTAGCAGTGCCCCGCGTGCGATTTTTCCGCTGGCGGTGCGGGGCAACTGCTGTACCACCGTCCACCGCCTCGGTAGTGCCTCTTTGGTCATGATCGCTCGGGCATCGGCGCGCACCACGTCCAGATCGCGTGAACCGTCGAGTTCGATGACGGCAGAGACTGTTTCGCCTAGAACGGAGTGCGGAGTGCCGATCGCCGCGGCGGCGAGGACGCCGTCGATCGAGACCAGAATTCGCTCGACGTCCTCGGCGATCACGGTGGTGCCGCCGACGTTGATCGCCGCATCTCCGCGCCCGTGGACGGCGAGTTCCCGGCCACGCACGTCGGCCAGGTCGCCGACGGCGAACCAATCACGTGCACTCGAGGCGGCGTAGGGGGACCGCACGAACAGGTATCCGTCGTCGGTGCGTACCTCGACGTCGCGAAGCAGTACCAATGACGGCTGCTCACCCACCACCCTCGCTGCGATCAAGGACAACTCGGCGGCCCCATAATATTCGACCAGTCTCACGCTGTCCGGAACAGACCGAGCTGCAACGGAGTCCAGCATCGTTCCAGCAACGACCGCAATCCGAAGGTGCGGCATCCGCGGAGCGACGTCCCGCAACACAGCGGGGACCGCATGTACCACCGTGGCCTGCGCCTGATCGTCGGTGACACAGGCACCGAGCCACAGCGCATGCAAGGCCGCGAACAGATGCATCGTGGCGTGCAGGGGTCCGGTGATCGCTACCGAATCGGTGGGACGGATGCCGGTGATGTCGGTGAACTCGGCGAAGCTGTCGACCCACGACGCCGCGGTTCGCGCGAGCGGCTTGGGCCTGCCGGTGGAACCGGAGGTCGCAACAAGCAGGAAGGCGTCGGGATCGGGGTCGCCGCTGCGTTCGGGCCTGGCGGCCGGGTCCTCGACTCGCACCGCGCACCCCTGCCGAGCCGCCGCGACAACACAGACCGACGCGTCCGGCAGATCCAGTGCTGACGCGTCGTGTGATTGGGCGTCGTGAGATTGGGCGTGTGCCGGGAGGTGAGGCCACTGCTCGACGGCGGCGTCGAGTTCGGCGTAGGTGAGACTGCGACCGCGCCAGACGATGGCGGTGTCCTGGTCTCGACCTCCCAGCGAAAAAGTCACCTCTTGATCAGTCCCGGGTAAGCGCGGTGCACGCTCTTGGCGACGACCGTGGCGACGACGACCTTCGCGATGTCGCCGGGCAGGAACGGTCCGTTGGTGGTGATCGCGGCCCAGAGCCCGACGTCGGTGCGGAGCAGCAATCCGATGGTGCCGAAGATGTAGATGACGAGGATTCCGCCGACGGCGTTGATCAGCAGTCCGAGCACGATCGAGTACTTCGGCAGGATGCGGGCGGTGAGCCAACCGATGATCAGCGCTGCGGGAATCCAGCCGATCAGGTATCCGACGGTGGGGCCGGCCATCGCCGCGAGGCCGGTGCGTCCGCCCGCCAACAGCGGCAGGCCGATCATTGTCAGGGCGAGGAACACGAGTACTGCGGCCGTGCCCTTGCGTGGTCCCAGAACTGCGCCGGCCAGGATGATGCCGAGGGTCTGCAGGGTGATCGGGACTCCGGAGAAGCCCACCGTGATTGATCCCGGTAGTCCGAGCGCGGCAATGAGCGCCGCGAACACCGCGATCTGCGCCATGTCGCGGGCGGAGACGTTCATTCGACCGACCTTACGGCTCGGCGGGCGAGTACTGCTGTCGATACCTGACACGGTGGCTCCTCGAGGAAGGGGCGATCACCTGCCCCAGATACTTGAACGGCGTTCAAGGTAGCAGGTGCGTGGCCCTGACCACCTATCGGGCACCGCCAGTCCCGGCGTCAGAAGGGCGCGGGATCGTATCGACTCCAGTCCTGTCGTATGCGTGCGTGTACAACGCGGCAATGCTCGAGATAGGCCCGCCTCTTCTCTGCGAGCCTCTTCCTTGCCGAGTCCGTCGAGGCAGCACGGAAGTCCGCGAGCGTCGGGGGTGCAGACCCGCTGTAGTCGAGTTCCCATCGGGTGGGTTCGGACAGGGACGTCACCTTCCCTGAAGACCGCTTCCGACGTCGGCTGCGACCCGCGTGCGATCCGATCGAAAAGTCCGGCAACGTGATCGAGCGCAACCCGAGCGAGTTCGACCACAGAATTACCCCTCCGGCCACCATCGCCGCCGACCACGTTTTCGAGGTCTTCGCCTGATGATGGAACACGCACACCGGTTGAAGATTGGTCACGATGGTCCAACCTCCCCGCCGCGGATCGTCTTTGTCGAACGGCACCAGATGATCGATCTGACACCGCGCCGACGGCACGTCGCAACGGGGGAACGTGCACGTGCGATACGCCGCCCGAACGACAGCAGCGACGCGGGCACTGGGTCGATAGGTCACCGCAGCCTGAGACGGACTGCGCTCCCCGCCGTGGCCGTCGGGAAAGATGCCCCGAGCACGCTCGGGCTTCTCGGCAATCCATGCGAGCCACCGCGCGACCAGCCCATCGCGGACAGACTCCTCCCCCAGCACAGGGGCTGCGGGTGAATTCGCGCAGTCACCTGCCCCGCGTATCGACGGAAGCTCGCCGGCAGCGCGCACGCGCCCGATGACCACCACTCGACGTAGCAACGAACCGGTCGACAACCGCACGCCTGGGTCCTGACCGCTACCCGGGTGCTTACCGCTGCCCGGGTCTCGACCGCTGCACTCACCGCGCTGCGAGCCTCCAACGCCGTCCGGGCCTCTTCCGCGACGGTCGTCCCGGTCGCCGCCGTCTGGACCCGCGTCGTCGTCGGGACCGGCATCGCCGTCGGGACCGCCATCGCCGTCAGGACCGGAATCGCCGTCAGGGCCGGACTTGCCATCAGGATTCACGTCGTTCGGGTCACCGCCATCCGGCCCTCTGCCAGACGGTCCTCCACCTTTCGGGTTATCGCCCTCAGGTCCGTCGTAGCCCTCGTCGTCGTCGCCGCACTCACCGCCCTCAGGGCCGTCGTCGCCCTCGCCCTCGTCGCCCTCACCGTCGTCGCCGTCGTCGCCGTCGTCGTCGTCGTCGTCGTCGTCGTCGTCGGAACTGTTTCCCTCGGGTTTGAGCATGTCGACCAACTCGGTCAGCATGGCCTGCCATTTCGCGTCGGTGGCGACGATGCGCGCCACCTCCGGATCGATGGGCGTCCCGTCCGCCAAGGACGCGGGATCCGAGGACAGTCCCAGCAGCGTCTCCACCGCCACCACGATCTGAAGGAGATGCCCGCGCCGAGGAGGGAGATCATCGGTACCACCCGCAACCGGGCAGTCGTCGCCCAGATCGCACTGACAGGCCAGCGAATGTTCGCCGTGTAGCAACGCCATCAGTCCCGCCGCCCGCAGCATCCCCGTCGACCGCGGATCGTCCTTGCAGACAGTCCCCACAATCTCGACGATGAGCGCGTCCGCTTCGGCCGCCTCGAGATGCGTGATTTTCGCGATGAGCGACGAAATACCGCCGGGACCGGTGCGGTCGATCCGCACTCCGACTTCCTCCGACTTCGCGGTCTCGCGAGCCTGCGCAGCGCCGTCCGGATCGGCCCTCATCCACAACCGCCAGATTCGGTTCCGCAAGGCCTGCGGACGCATTCGGCCCCCTGCGGCGCAGACCTCGTATTCGATTGTCGAGATGGTCTCGTCACTGGCGCGATGCAACACCGAGGTGATGGTGACCACCGTCGACCAGTCGAAGCTGCCGGTCACGAAACGCAAGGCCGTCAACGGCATTCGATGTAAACGCTCGGCGACATCGTGCATCACCGACGCATCGCGACGCGTGCCGGTCATCGTCACGGCCAAGTCGCACAAAGCGCCGCGAACGGTCTCGCCAGGGTCCCCACCGTCGGATTCGGCAGCCTCCAACCGCATTTCGAGCACGTCGCAGTACGCCAGGACGGTCCCCGCCCGGGCAAGATTCTCCTGGACACGGCTGAGCGCGATGACATCGAGAAACCCCGCAATACAGTCATCGACCGACGGCGTCTCCACCGCTCCCCACCCCCCGGTATCGAACATGTATTCGATAGTACGAGAGGGGTCCGACAAGAAAATTCGATTCGGTCACCGAGTTCGGGCCGGTATAACGGCACCATGCGCAGCTACTCGATTCGTGACATCCGGCCCGGCGACGAGCAGCAGATCGGTACAGCACACGTTGCGATCTGGAAGGCAACGTATGCGGGAATGATCAACGGTGCGAAGTTGGATGCGATGAGGCCCGCGCACCGCATCGAACGGTGGCAGCAGATCATCGCCCATCGCGACGAGTCGTCGGCGCGTGGAGTTCGCACCCGATGTGCAGTCGACGTTGGCGACTCACGCATTGTCGGCTTCGCGACCGGAGGACCCCCGCGCGACGAAAATCCGCCTGCACACAGGGAATTGTGGTCGTTGAACGTTCTGCCCGAACACCACGGCACCGGCATTGCACTGGCGTTGATGAACGACGCACTAGGTGAGGACACTCCCGCTGCGTATCTGTGGGTGGCCGCCGCCAACGAGCGCGCGATCGCCTTCTATCGCAAGAACGGGTTCGAGCTGGACGGCGAAGCCCGCTTCGACCCGACGTGGGAATGCCACGAGGCGCGCATGGTCAGGGCTTGACGGGTGGTTCGTTTCTGGATCGGTCGGAGTTCGCGTTCTCGGGATTCAGCACGACGTCGGTCACCACAGGCGTCGTGTCGACAGCCCGATCGTTGGAACGGACAGCCACCGTGTTCGGCAGGAACGCATCGAGGGCGCGGGGCGTGATCCACCACAGCAGGGCCGCGAACAGGATCAAAATGTTGATCCACTGCAGCACCGTCGCCGAATTGTCGGACGGAATCACCCGGTCGAAGACCTGGATGTTCATCACGAATCCATGAATGAGGATCAGCACCCACAATCGCCGATATCGGTAATACACCCACACCGCCGCCGCGCCCCATATGGCTGCCCACAGGAATCCGCCGCCGCCGAAATACAGGTACAGGAAGCCCCGCAACGTTGCCGACAACCCCATGATCGCCCAGATCGGCATCCTGCCCACCAACAGCAGAACCGGCAGAGCCACCAGAATCGGCTCCTCCCTCAGACCGACAGCGAGCGCGGAAACGACTGCAAGCCAATCCGATTCGACAGAGGCAGGGATAGAGAACCCGAACCGGACGATATTCAGTCGCGACAATACGAGCACTATCGCCGACGCCGCGCCGATCGCAGCACACCAAGTCAACGCAGCCTCGCGCGCGGAGCCATGCCGCAGAGGCAGCACCGCCGGCAAAGTCCGTCGCCGCGCGAGATGCACCGCGCCGATCGCGATCGCCCCCACAACGACCTGCAGTGCGCCGACCGCGAGATCGGTCCACTGATCGTGCATCGTGAGGATCGGTGCCGGCGCATGCGGCTCACGAAAACGCCACAGCGCACCCACCAAGCCGATGAAATACACGACGACCCACCCGACCACCAGAGCCGCAACCATCACGGCGGTACCGGCAGCGGTCAGACCACGCCGAGGCGAGCGAGCACGAAGACCCGCGTCGACACCGGTCGTCACCAGACCACCACCATTCCGCTCGATACAGATCGCCGAACAGCTTGTTTATCACGCCTCGGCCGAGAAATCAGTATGGTCCCGGCGATACGAACCGGCGGTGCCACTCACGGCCGGGTGTCACGGTCGGACTCATCGCTCGAATCTTTCGTGCCGACGATGTCGTCTCGCAGTTCCGCGAGCAGCCCCTTCCTCGGGGTGCCGCGACGCGATTCCCATACGTCGACCATCGCGAGCACCACCAGAACACAGCCGATCGGGCCGCCCTGGAACCAGGAGAACTGCAGGTCCCAGAAGAACAGCGCCAGCACAGCTCCGACGACGATCACGACGATGCTGCCCGCCTCTCGTACCTTCATCGCTTCCCTTTCATCGATTCGGACCACAACCAGGTCAGACCAGATTCAGTTCGATCGCCGCATTCGCGGCCAGTAGCGCGCCCACCACGATCGACACCGTTGCCGCTACGTCGCCGGTCCAACGGTCCACGCGCCGCACCAGCGGTCGCGTGACCGACGAAATACGCTCCTGCGCAACCACTCCGACAGCCAGCAGGACGAGGGCAGGCGACAGCATCACAAGCACGTAGGCCGCCAGAATCGACACCGAGGACAACCGCCCCAGGTCCGCATCTCCCACGATGGCAACTGCCGAAAAGTAGGGCAGCATCGTCGCCACCTCCACCGCGCCCACAGCGACCGCGAGCAGAACAACCCCGCGAACACTTCCCGGGGGCCGCGTCCACCACGCACTGCTGGGGACTCGACGCCGACGGTCGCAGACCACCCCCACGAGCAGGACTACAACACCCACCGCCAACCGAATCCACGCGTCACCAGGAATCGCCACCCTCAGGCCGTCGGAGGCCGCCCAGACGGCGATACCGACCCCGAGGTACAGCAGCCCCAATACACACAGATGGAGCAGAACGACACCTGCCCGAAACGACGGCCGCAGCATCATCCACAACGGAACTGCAAGTGTCCCGACTCCGATGCTGTCCACCAGCGCAAGCCCGGCGAGCTTAAATAACACAGCTGTACCGTAACACGGTTTCAGCACAGTCGTGTCGAAAAAACGCTCTCGTGCTAGAACAGACCGATGCCGAAGATCGTCGACCACGACGCACGCCGAGCGGAGATCGTCGCCGCCGTGTGGCGCGTCATCGAACGAGCAGGAATGAACGGGGCGACGGTACGCAGCGTCGCTGCCGAAGCCGGCGTCTCCCCTGGATCACTGCGGTACTACTTCTCCGATCAAGGAGAACTTGTCCTCTTCGCGGCCGAGGCCATGACGCAACGCGTCGTACATCGGTTGGAGGAACATCCGGCCGGCGGTGACGGCCTGGTTCGCGCGATCCGAGTCCTCGAGGAATTACTGCCACTCGACGAGGACCGCCGCGCCGAGGCATCGGTGTGGCTGGAAGCGCTCGTGCGTGCCAGATTCGACGAGCGACTAGCCGCCCTCAAGACGGCCGGGTGGTTCGGCAGCCGTTACCTCTGTCGGCTCGCGTGGGCGCACCTGCACGATCTCGATCGACCGAACTCCCCCGCATTCACATTCGACAGCACCGTCGACGAATATGCCGCGGCCGAACTGCATACCTACATCGACGGACTGACATTGCAGGCGGTGACGTATCCCGAGCAACTCACGGCCGACGAGGTACGTCGGTTGTTGCGCACTTATCTGGAGCCGCAGTCCTGAACCGAGTCCACGGGAAATTTGCGGCCGTAGAGCCACCCGATCACGGCGACCACGACGCCCGCGGCAGCGATCGCGGCCAATACCGACCCGAAGCCCGATGCCTCGACGACCCGCCCGACCACCAACGGTGCCAGCAGAAATCCGGCACGCGAGATAAGCGACACGGTCGAGATCGCCGCAGCCGACGAGACGCCGGGAAGCCGTCCGGCCAGGCTGAACACGATGGGAAACAGCGGACTCGAACCCAGGCCGGCGACCGCGAATGCAGCGATGACCAGTACAGGCACGTCGACGGCGAGCACCGACAGCCCCGCGATGCCCGCAAATGCGACCGCAACCAGCGCTGCGCCACCCGTCAGTACCGACGACGGTCCGAACCGATCGACGATCCGGTCACCCACCAGGCGTCCCACCAACATGGCCACCGAGAACGCGACGAACGCCAGACCGGCAGCGCCAGGACCGGCACCCTGCTCGGCCGCCATGTACACCGCGCTCCAGGACTGCGGGAAATCCTCCATCAGGCCGGCCAGCAGAACCACCGCGCCGAGCATGGCCAGCGCCGCAATCGGCCGGCCGACGGCCGGCTGAGGAGTTGGGCCGTCGGCGGACTCATCCGGCCGCGCATCCGGACCCAACAGACCCCGGCCGACCGCCGAGAGCGCAAGAACCAGCACCACGGCGACGCAGGCGAAGTGCACTGCGACCGGAAGGCGAGCACCCGCGGCCGCAGAACCCGTCACTCCGCCCACCACAGCCCCGACGCTCCACGCGGCATGAAAGCCACTGAGCAGAGACCGACCGGCCCGCTCCTCGACGAGAACTCCCTGGGCGTTCATGGAAATGTCCATCACCGCGTCGGCCCCGCCGAGCAGGACCAGAGCTGCCAGCAGCGTCCACCACGACACCGCCACAGCGGGGAGCACGAACGCACCGCACAACAAGAGTCCCGACGCGAGAACAGCCCACCGACTGCCGAATCGGTGGACCAGCAGGGCGGCAACGGGTGCTGCGGCAAGCCCGCCGACACCGACCCCGGCGAGAGCAAGACCCAGCGTGGCTACATCGATGGACAACGAGTTCTGGATCTCGGGAATGCGGGGTGCCCAGTTGGCGAACACCGCGCCGTTGACGAAGAATACGATCAGAACGGACAAGCGAGCACTGGTTTTCGGGCGGCCCATAGTGCCGCGAGCCTATCGTTGATGGGACTACCCAACCCGTTACTCGAGGTAACGTCGATGGGATGCATGTGTCCGACCGCCTCACCGACCACGTTCCCGAGCGTTGGCTCGCGCCCCTCGTCAAGCACGCCGAGGCTCTGAAGTTCCTCATCGTCGGAGCAATCACTTTCGTCGTCACCGTCGTGCTGTTCTTCGGCTTGAAGTGGACGATCCTGCAGGACAAGCCGGTGACAGCCAATGTTCTGGCTGTGCTGATAGCGACGATCGTGTCGTACGTTCTCAACCGGGAATGGTCGTTCACTGCCCGCGGCGGACGACGTCGCCATCACGAAGCAGCGCTGTTCTTCGCCGTCGCCGGGACCGGTCTGGCCATCAACCAATTGCCGCTCTGGGTGTCGAGTTACGTGCTGGATCTGCGCGCTCCCAACGTGTCTTTCATCACCGAGAACATCGCGGACTTCGTCAGCGGATCCATCGTCGGCACCCTGCTCGCCACCGCCTTCCGGTGGTGGGCAATGCGGAAGTTCGTTTTCCCCGAGCCGGTGAACGTCGTTCCCGACGAGGTTGCCCTGACCGTTTACGGTGGACGGCATGGCGACCACTAGGACCCTCGTGCTGATGCGGCACGGAAAATCCGGCTACCCCGACGGCGTGCCCGACCACGAGCGGCCACTGGCTCCACGCGGCCAACGGGAAGCAGGACTGGCGGGAGCCTGGATCACCGAGCACGTCGGCGTCGTAGACGCCGTGTTGTGCTCGACGGCTCTGCGGACTCGCGAGACCTTGGCCGCCACCGGCCTCGGCGATGCACCCACCCGCTTCGAGCGAGACATCTACGGTGGTTCGGCCGACGAAATCATCGACGAAATCAAACTGGCGGACACCTACTTCGACGACGTGACCGTCTCGACACTGTTGGTCGTCGGGCACGAGCCCGGAATTCCGTGGACGGCACTCGAACTGGCCGTCGACGACGACACCGACGTGGCCCGCGAAGTGCGACACCGCTTCCCCACCTCGGCGATCGCTGTGCTGACCACCGAATGCAGCTGGGCCGAGCTGGCAGCGAGTACCGCCACGATCACCGAATTCTGCATCCCCCGCGCCGATTCCGACGGCGCGTAGACCCGACTAACGGTTCCGGAGATACAGGTAGCCGGCACCGCCTGCGGCGATCAGCAGAATCAGCGCGGCGGGAAATCCGAGAAGCCACCACACCACCGCGAGCACCACCAATGCAGGTGCGGCGGCAATCAATGCAATACCGGGATTCTCGCGAACCGTTTCCAGCGCGGACTGTGCATGGACTCTGTCGATCTTCTTGCCTGCCATCGTCGACTCCCTTTTCGTGTCCCGTATGCGTAATTTCCACAGTAGCGCGGCCTACTACGACTTTCGGTGGACTGCCGCGTCGTACGTCGGTAGGAATCACCAGCTACGACGCCTCGGCGGGATACCGCATCAGAGTCGACTCGCGTGAGATCGGCCCATGGACAATCCAATTCTGCTCACCATCGCCGTCTGCGAAGTCGGTTTCTGGGTACTGGTCCTCGGCGGCCTGTGCTTGCGCTACCTGGCTAGGATGCGGCGAGCCAGCACCGTCGTGCTGGCTCTGCTTCCGGTCCTCGACCTCGTCCTCGTCGCTGCCGTCGCCGTCGACTTGCATCGCGGCGGGGAGGTCGAGTTCGCTCACCGTCTCGCCGGTATCTACCTCGGTTGGACCCTCGTGTTCGCACACTCCACTGTGGCCTGGCTGGACGTGCGCTTCGCCCACAGGTTTGCGGGTGGACCGGCACCGTCCACGCCACCCAAGACCGGACCGCAGGCCTACCGCAACGAGATCCGAGGATTCGCGAAATGGCTGTGCGCTGCCGCGATAGCACTGGCTATCACCTACGTGCTGGCAGCCACCGTGGCAGACTCGGAGCAGGCAGCAGCGTTGAAAACAGTGGTGCAACCGCTCGGCGTCATCACGTTCTTCTGGTTCGTCACCGGACCGCTGTGGGTGGTGGGAACCAAGAGCCATGGGCGCTCGAAAGATACTGCAGGAGAACGGAGTCGACGCTGATGATGGGCAGGTCCCGGATACCGAACACGTTCCGCCCTTCCTGGCGGCCCCGTAATCCGGTGGTCCTGCCCGTCGAGATGCTGCTGGCCACCGTCGTCTACGCCGCATTCCAACTCTCGACGGGCATGGTCGGCGACACCAGAGACGAACTCGTCGAGAGCCCGGCCCTGATCACGGTAAGTGTCGTCGCAGTACTGGCGATGACAGCGGCGACCTGCGTCCGCCGGACCTACCCTGTCTTCTCGTACTCGGCTGTGGTCGCGATCAGCGTGGCACTCATCCTCGTATTACCCGAGCGCACTTTGGGTTTCACTCCCCTGTACTGGTTCGCCATCGCCGCGTTGGCAATTCGCGTGAGCGGCCCGCGACTCTTCGTTCCCCTCGGCGCAGGATTGATACTGGAGATCCTGGTCAGCGTCGATACACGCCTGTCCTTTCCCGACGCCGCAGCCGGACCTGGCGGCAGCGTCGGAGTGGTGGCCGAACAGATCGCCAACCTGGCCATCAACTACACGGTGCTCATCGCGCTGGGTAAATACATCGCACGTGGCCGGGCCCAGGAACTGGAGAGCGAGGCGGCACTGGGGCGGGCCGAATCGGCGCACCGGGAACGCCTGGAGACAGCTCTGGACAACGAGCGGCGCACCATGGCACGCGAATTGCACGACGTCGCAGCCCATCACCTCACCGGCATGCTCATCCAGGCCAAGGCTTCGAAGACTCTCATCACGAGCGACCCCGAGCAGGCACGCGAACTACTCACCGGCGCAATCGGACACGGTCAACGCACCCTCGACAGTCTCCGCCAAATTGTCGGCATCCTGCGCCCGACCGACAATGACGGCGGCGCACCACAGCCCATGATCTCCGATATCACCGACCTCGTCGAACAGTCTCGAATGTCGTTCGCCTCCATCGACTTCGAGGTCACCGGCGACGCAGCCCGCATGGACAGCGCGGTGCAGTTGACGTGCTTTCGCATCGTGCAGGAGTCACTGTCCAATGCTCGACGCCACGCGCCCGGTTGCGCCGCGCTGGTCCAGGTCAGCACTGGAGCCTCGAATATCGAGGTGACCGTTTCCAACACGATTGCCTCCCCCACCTCCGGTCATGACGATTCCTCGGGTCAGGGATTCGGCATTCCCGGCATGCGGGAGCGAGCAGCCCTGTTCGGCGGGACGCTGGAAGCCGGGCCGAATGAGCTCGCCGACGGCAGAGGCTGGGTGGTGCGCGCGCAACTACCGGTCGACGGCAAAATCTCGCGTCCCGACGGGGTATCGGCATGATCAGAGTACTGATCGTCGATGATCAACCCGTGGTTCGGCAGGGATTCGAGCTGTTCCTGGCCGGCAACTCCGCCATCGAGGTCGTCGGACACGCCTCGTCGGGACGTCATGCCGTTCAACAGGTCTCGACGCTGCAGCCCGACGTCGTACTGATGGACATTCGGATGCCGAACGGCGACGGACTCACCGCGACACGGGAAATCCTGGCGCGATTCGACGATGTTCGCATCATCGTCGTCACCACCTTCGATCTCGACGAGTACGTGTTCGCCGCACTCGACAGCGGTGCATCCGGATTCCTGCTCAAGGATGCCGATCCGGACGAGCTCGCCGACGCCGTGACGACCGTCGCCGCCGGCGGAGCGGCCCTGTCGCCGCGCGTCACTCCGCGGTTGATGGCGGAGTTCGCGCGACGCGGGGCACCACAGCGATCGGCGAGAAGCACTGCCCCACAACACGACCTGAGTCTCCGGGAGATGGAGGTGGTGCAATTGCTCGCGACAGGGCTGGGCAACAGCGAGATCGCCCGATCACTGCGACTCGAGCAGAGTACGGTCAAGACCCACATCGGCAACATCTGCCGCAAGCTCGAGGTCAGCACCCGAGTGCACGTGGTGATCTGGGCCTACCGCAACGGTCTGGTGAGCAGCTAGCTCTATCCGAATCCTAAGCCGCCGAACGTTCCTCGTCGTCAGATGTCTCGCTGTCCGATGTCTCGTCGGCAAGTTCCAGCATCGACCCGGATTTGTCGGTGTACTGGAAGTGCGGTCGCTTGTCGCCGATGTACGACGTCATCCACGACACCACTGCAACGTAACGATTGCGGAAGCCCACCAGGTACATCAGGTGCACCGCGAGCCACATCAACCAAGCGATCGGTCCGGACATGTCGACCTTGCCGAACAGTCGAGCCACCGCACTGAATCGGCCCACGATCGACATGCTGCCCTTGTCGACATACTTGAACGGCGTTCCCGCGTCGACCTTTCCGATGATCGTCTTGGCTACGTGGCGACCCTGCTGCATCGCGACCGGCGACTGTCCCGGCAGCTTGTGCAGCGAGGTCACGTCGCCGATCGCGTAGATGTCCTTCGCGGTACCGACGGTGAGGTCGTCGTGCACGAGCAACCGGCCGGCCCGATCGGTCTCGCACCCGGTGCGCTCGGCGATCGTCGCCGCCAGCTCACTGGCCTGAACGCCGGCCGACCAGATCACGGTCTTGGCCGGGTAGGTGCGCGAGGTCTTCGTGTCGACGTCCTGCACGGTCACGACGTCGTCGGCGATATCGGTCACCATGGCACCGGTGACGACGTCGACGCCCGACTTCTCGAGCTTGGTGCGGGCATAGGCACTGAGCTTGCCGCCGAAAGCGGGGAGTACTTCTTTCACACCGTCGACGAGGGTGACCGTGACGTCGTCGGGTCCGATATCGGGGAACGAGCCTGCGAAGTAGCGGTGCGCGAGATCCCGGATCTGGCCGGCCAGTTCGACGCCGGTCGCGCCTGCACCGACGACCACGAAGCTGAGCAGCTCCTTGCGTACGTCGAGATCGGTGGTCTGGTGCGCCTTTTCGTAGCAGCTCAGAATCTGCTCACGCAGGGCGATTGCGTCGTCGACGGTCTTGAGCGCAAAGGTGCGGTCCTTGAACTCGTCGCGGCCGAAGTAGGCCTGAGTGGCTCCGGTTGCGACGATCAGGCGACCGAAACCGATGGTGTGGCGTTCGCCGCCACCGACGTAGGTGACCTGATGGCTCTCGGGGTCGACGTCGACCACTCGGCCCAGACGCACATCGGCTGAGTCGTACTGCGCGAGAATGCGCCGGATCGGCGGGGCGATCTCGCCTGTCGAGATCATCCCGGTGGCTGCCTGGTAGAGCAGCGGCTGGAACAGGTGCTCGGTGGTGCTGGAGATCAGAGAGAACGTCACACCGGCCTTGCCCAGAGCCTTGGCCGCGGCCAACGCTCCGAATCCCGAACCCACGATGACGACGTCGTACGTTTTCACAGCACTTCCCTTTCCGAGCACACATTTCTTGTAGATCGAAGAACTACCTCCATGAAACTCCGCCGTTCCTGCGCTATCAACGCGAAAGTTGAAATAGCATCCATGAGCAGAACTCATGAATGGAGGTCGGCGTGGAGCTGCGGCAACTGAAGTACTTCCTCGCGGTCGGGGAAGAACTCAACTTCTCCCGTGCCGCCGAGCGGTGCTACGTCTCGCAATCGGCGATCAGTCTGCAGATCTCCAAGCTCGAACGCGAGATCGGTGAGCCGCTGTTCGAGCGCACCTCACGCACAGTCCGATTGACAGTCGTCGGAGCACAATTGGTGTCCATCGCCCGCCACATGGTGGAGCTCGAACAGGCAGCGTTGGCGCTCACGACCAGGCGTCGAAACCAACTCCGCCTCACCGGAAACATGACGTTCGCCGCGAACGCCATCTCCGCAATCGTCGCGGTACGCGAACGCCATCCCGACGCCGAGATCGACTTCGTTCTCAAACGATTCGCAGAACAGATCGAAGCGGTGACATCGGGCGACTGCCAGGTGGCACTGATCCGCGGCAGCGTCGAACGCTCCGGTCTGCACGTCACCGAACTGTGGACCGAGGACCTCGTCGTCGTCCTCGCAGAGGGCCATCCCCTGGCCGGGGAACCCAACCCGAGCCTGAGCCAGCTCGCCGAATACCCACTGCTGCTGCCCAAACGAAGCGAGCAGATCCTGTTGCACCGCGTCATCGAACGCGAGATGAAACGCAGTGGGCTTCCACTGACCTTCGGTCCGCCGGTGGCGTCCGATCACACCGCGAGCGCTGAACTGCTCAACCACCCGCAATGTTGGTCGATCCTCTACGCCAGCACGGCCGAGAGCACACCCAAAACCGGCCTGGTGTTTCGCACCGAGGCCGACCGTCGGCTGCGACTACCCGTCTCGGCAGTGGTCGACGCGACCGTGCCGGCCACCGACATTCAACGCGATCTGGTTGCCGCGCTGGCCGATACGGCACCGGCCCAGCCCACAGCTCCGGTTCAAGAAACAGCGGCGGAGAGCTGAGCGAAAGCGGCGTCCGCGGCGAACAGTTCGGCCCGGTCGAACGTCGACGTGGAGGCCATGACCTCGTCCGCGCCGGTGCGCTCGATCAGCTCGTCGAGCCGGGGCCGGACCTGCTCGGCCGTGCCGAGGATGGTTGCATCCAACGAGGATTCGATCCGATCTCGGGTGCGCGGCGTCCACCGCGTTTCGTCGATCGACGATGCGGGTTCGAGCGCCGGAAATTCGCCCTCGCGCCGCGATCGCGCCATCGCCCATGCCTCCGGGAGTGCGAGACGGCGCGCGTCTGCCGCGTCCGCGGCGATCGTCACATCGAGCGAGACGATCACGTACGGCTCCGACAGTTGCGAACTCGGCCGAAAGTGCTTGCGATACAGCCCCAATGGGTCGTCCCCGCGCAGTACCGGGCCACCGACGACCACCGGCAGCCCGGCGCGGGCGGCGACCTCGAGACCGGCACCGGTCGCGAGCACGAACATCGGCGGCGGCGCGGTTGCCGGCCGCGCGGTCACAGGACCGGACCCGTCGAGATACGACCGCAGTTCGGCGACGTCGGCCTCGAACGTATCCGGGGCGTCACGGTCTCGACGCAGGGCAGCGCGCACCGGCTCGGTGAACCCGAGCGACCGCCCGACGCCCAGGTCTACCCGACCCGGAAACAGCGACTCCAGCATCAGAAACTGCTCGGCCACGATCAGCGGTTGATGGTTCGGCAGCATCACCCCGCCGGATCCGACGCGAATGTGCGAGGTCTGCGACGCCACCGCCGCTGCGAGAACTGCAGGCGCGCCCGAAGCGATGCCGGGTACCGCATGATGCTCGGCCACCCAGAACCGGTGCAGCCCGAGCTTTTCGGCGTGCACGCCGCGTTCGACGGTGTGACGGAGCGCCGCGGCGTCGTCGACGCCTGCCCTCGTGCGGGATCGGTCGAGCAGTGAGAAGAACACATCAGCTGCAACCGGCGAGGCGTCGGGCATATTTCTCGGAACGACCTGCTCATCGCGGACCGAATATGTCCGCAATGGGGCTCATCATTGCTTCATGACTCTCACCATGAAGATCGAACTCATCACCGTCCCTGTCACCGACGTCGACCGCGCCAAGGAGTTCTACACCTCGATCGGGTTCGATGCCGACCACGACGCACGCCCGTGGGAAGGCATTCGGTACGTCCAACTCACCCCTCCGGGGTCGGCGTGCTCCATCGCCATCGGCGAGGGCATCACCGACGCCGAACCCGGTGCCGGCGCAGGCATTCTGATGGTCGTCGACAGTGCCCAGGAGGCTTACGACCACCTCACCGCGGTGGGCCTGACCGTCGAGCAGCCGAAGGACGAGGGCTGGGGAACATTCGTGTACTTCGCGGACCCCGACGGCAACAAGTGGTCGCTGCAGCAGTTGCCGGCCCAGCCCTAGTTCGGAAAGCCCTGGTTCGGTAAGAAAGCCAATCGCGCCAGGATGCCGCGGTGGTCGGAGCCGGGGACGGTCACGGCCTCGACCGAACGAACTCCCATGTCTGCCACCAGAACATGGTCGATGGCAATGACCGGCGGGTGCCAGGTGTGCGCCGGATACGTCCTGAGCATGCCGGCTCCCGTGGCCACCGCGGCGTCGACGAATCGGCCGTCCTGCAGATCGCGGTAGCGCCGGTGGTCCTGCGTTGCATTGAAGTCCCCGGCCACCACGACAGGTCCGTCGTCGGCCGGGATCTTGGCCAACAGCTGCCGAAGCAGCCCGAGCTCACGTACCCATTCGGACGGCTCCCGCGGCCACGGCGGAACAGGATGCACCGCGAACACCAGCGGCCGACCCGGCATCTGCACCCGAGCCGACAGCAGTTCGGTCACGAAGCCGTCGTGCCGCTGCTCGTCGGCGAGAGGAAATCGGCTGTAGATGCCGGTTCCGTTGCCTCCGGGTCCGGCGCTGACGTGGGCGTGCGGTAACAGCTCGGACAGCCTGGGTCGAAGACTCGCATCGGCCTCGGGCGTCAGCTCGACGAGAGTGAGCACATCCGGCCGATGGTGCTCGACGAGCGCGATCAACGCATCCGGATCAGCCTGGCCCAGCCAGATGTTGGCGTGCAACACCGTCAGGTCCGAGTCGCTCGGCCTTGAGGCGACCCGGCGGTAGCGGAGCCGGAACTGGGTCGCGACCGCCGCGGCAGAGACCGCCGATCCTGCCGCCAGCCCCCACCCACCGAAGGCCACACCTGCCAACACGGTTCCGGGCACAGCCGCGAGCATGAGGACATGTGCCAAAGCCGCAGCGACCGCCATCGGCTGCCCACGTCCGTCGAACAGGTGCGCGACGACCCCCGTGACCGCCACGACGAGCAGTAATACAGCCACCGATGCCGACACCATGAGCGGAGTCTGGCAGGCAAACCTGAGGCCGAGCTGGGAGCCGTCCCGAAATACGACCGGACCGTTGGCTTTCTTGTCGCAAACACGACAGAATCGGGGGCGCTGTCCGCGAGGTGTCCGAGGGGGAAGTACTGCCGTGAATAGAAGGCAACTGTTGCGGTTGGCCGCTGCCGGAATGCTCGGCGCCGCTGCAGCCCCGGTCCTGAGTTCGACCGGACTGCCCGGATCCCCCGTCGCCGGCGCTCTGCCGATCGGAGCAGACCGCATCCGGTCGCTGGTACCCGAACTGTTCGCCGACCCTCCCCGGCCACCGGACCACTCGCCCGTCATCGTCATCGGTTCCGGCTTCGGAGCCAGCGCCGCCGCCCTACGCATGGCCCAGGCCGGCACCGCGGTGACCGTTCTCGAGCGCGGACTGCGCTGGCCGCGCGACCCCTGGCGCGAAATCTTCACGGCGGACATGACGGCCGACGGCCGCGGACTGTGGCAGCAGAACTCGTTCACCAACATCACCGGTCTCCCCGTCGGACCGGTCGATCTCTTCGGTGGCGTCCTCGACACCACCCGCTACGAGAACCTCTCGGTCTGGCGCGGCGCGGCCGTCGGCGGCGGCTCCGTTGTGTACACCGGCGTCACCATCGCACCGAACAAGAAATTCTTCGACCTCTCGTTCGGCGGACGCCTGAACTACGACGAGATGGCAGCCACCTGGTATCCCAAGGCCCGTTCCATGCTCCGGCCGTCGGCGATGCCCGAGGACGTCTACAACAGCCCCAACTTCGCTCACTCACGAACCTGGGACGATCACGCCCGCCGTGCAGGCTTCCGCCCCGAAGCAGTCGACGGCAACTGGAACTGGAACGTCGTGCGCGACGAGATCGCCGGCCGCTCCCGGCCGTCCGCGACCGTCGGGGAAAGCACTTTCGGTAACTCCAACGGTGCCAAGCACGACCTGACCCAGAATTACATCCCCCAAGCCGAAGCCACCGGTAACGCGACGGTGTGCCACAGCCACCGCGTCGCAGCGATCGGCAGCGAATCCGGCGGCCGCTACCGCGTCGACATCGAACGCCTCGACCCGTTCGGCAACATCGTCGAGACCCGGACACTCACGTGCGACACCCTCGTCCTCGGGGCCGGATCCATCGGTACCACCGAACTGTTGATGCGCGCACGCACCACCGGCGCATTGTCGAACCTCAACGAATTCGTCGGCACCGGCTGGGGCACCAACGGCGACGCCTCGATGACCAGGTCCCTCGGACCGATGTCTGCCGGACCACAGGCTGCACCCTGCGCATCCCGCATCATCGACGACTCCGGACTGCCCCTGACCGTCGAGAACTGGTACACCCCAGGCGTTCCCGTGAACATGGGCTTCCTCGGCTCACTCGGCATGACCATCGACCCGTTGCGGGGAAACTTCGGATTCGATTCCGCCGCAAACAGATTGACCCTCAACTGGCCCAGGGGTGGCAGCCGAGACACCGTCGAAGCCCTACGCGCAGTGCAGAATCGAATGGCGCAGGCCGGCGGCACCATCGTCGCCGCCGAACCGTTCACCCGCGATGTCGACGACACCTTCACCGCGCACCCCCTGGGCGGCGCAGTACTCGGCGACGCCACCGACGATTACGGTCGCGTCAAGGGCCACCCCGGGCTCTACGTCGTCGACGGTGCCCTGATCCCGGGCAGCACCGGTGCCGCCAACCCGTCACTGACCATCACCGCACTCGCCGAACGCAACGTCGCACAGATCATCGCCGACGGGCGCTGAGCCGTCTTTCCAGAGGTTTACCCATGCACCATCCCGCCACCCGACTTGCCGAAAATCACGATCTGCTGCCTGCGGCCGACACACTGCGCGACGCATTTGCCGACTACCCATGGACGCGATGGGTGATCCCGGCCGAGGACTACCTGGCCACGCTGCGGGAACTCCAGCAGCTGTACCTACGACACGCGCATCGACACGGAATCGTATTGCTCACCGCCGACTACGCCGGGGTCGCTGCACTACTGCCCGCAGATGCCCCTCCGCCCGATGACGAATCCATCGCGCGGATCATCGAGCTACACGGAGATCGGATCGACCGACTGTCCTCCAGCGACGCAGCACCGGGGTCATGGACACTGGAAACGCTCGGCGTGCAACCGCATCGGCAAGGGCACGGGATCGGCGGACTACTGCTCAAGAAGGCCGTCGAGGAAGCACAGCAACGTGGTGCCTCCGGGTTGGCCTTGGACACATCGGATCTGCGCAACGTGCGCCTGTACGAGCGGGCCGGGTTCCGTGTTTCGAGCCACGCCACACCGAGTGAGGGGCCCGAGGTGTGGTCCATGATCCGAACATTCGGCACGGGATGAGCCTGCGGCACCAGGCGCTACCCCAGCTGGATCTCCGGCCGCCCCTCGGGAACGGTGACCGTCATGGCCGTGCGAACCGGCTTACCCGGCGTCGACACGGCATCGAGAACCCTTACCTCCGAACGCCATTCGGTGGGTGTCAAGGTGCTGCGCAGGTAGCCGCGACGGGCATTTCCGTACTTGACGTGGGGTGAACCGTCGGCGATCGCAGCACCGGTCTTGTCGATGTCGGCACCGTCCTTGCCCGACGCGATGGACGTGGTGGCGATCTCGACTCCCTGCAACGGCGAGACCTGATCCTGGTAGTCGCGTCGCAACTCCGAGACGATCGTCCGGTGGATGTCGCCGACGATCGACGCCACGTTCTTCGTGCCACGATCCCTGGCTCCGTCGAGAATTCGATGCCGGGACGCTTCGTAGCCGCTCCACGGATCCATGCCGACCTTGCGGTCGTTGCCCTGCCCCTGCGCGAGATCGGACATGACGGTCTGGTGCGCCAGGAAGTTCCACCTCGACGGCGACGCGAATCCGTCGAGGATCCATTGTTCCTGTGCCGCACCGGTAATGGTGCGCGCCGGATCCGCCGTCTCGGCGTCCTGCGCGTGCTCACCGTCTCCATGAGCCTGATCGCTGCGGTACTGCCGGGTGTCGAGCACCGAGAAGTCCACCAGATCACCGAACGAGAACCGGCGATAAACCTTCATGTCCGGGCCGACGGGCCGCAGGTTCGCGCGCACCGGAGTGTTCTCCCACCACGCCTTGAACGCATCGGCCCTGCGTAGCAGGAACTCTCGTGGATCGTCGTTGTCCTGGCTGATCTGCGAGGCCCAGTTGTTGTCCACCTCGTGGTCGTCGAACGTCGAGACGAACGGTGCCGACGCATGTGCCGCCGCCAGATTCTCGTCTGCCTTGTACAGGGCGTACCTATCGCGATAATCGGCCAGCACCATGGTTTCTCGGGCCGCCGACTCGGTGCGCGGCTCGCCCGCCCGCGCACCCTCGGTCTTGATCGCGTACTCGTAGATGTAGTCGCCCAGAAAGAACACCACATCGAGATTCGAGGCCGCCAGGTCCTGGTACGCACCGAAGTAGCCGTCCTCCCATTTCTGGTACGAGGCCCAGGCGAAATCGAGGGTGCTCAGCGGCTGCCCAAGTGCGGGTGCAGTTTTGGTGCGACCGACGGGACTCGCATGTGGGCCGACCATGAAACGGTAGAAATATTCGCGCGCCGGCTCGAGCCCCCGCACATCGACGTGAACGGACCAACCGTCGAATTCGGTTGCCAGCTCGACACCCTGCGCTGCGATACGACCGAACTTTTCATCGGCAGCGATCTGCCACTGGACCGGCACCACGCCGGGCGTCATGCCGCCCAGCGGGGCGAACGGATCGGTGGCGAGTCTGGTCCACAGCACCACCGAATCGGGCAACGGATCGCCGGAAGCAACACCGAGACGGAAGGGATAGTCGGGGGTGATCACGGACTGCGCACCTGCAGTCGCGGATGTCCCCGCGAGCTCGGGCGTGAAGGCCAGCGCCCCCACCAACGCACTCCACGTCAGAAACTGTCGACGAGTGGCTCCGGCCCGCAGAGAAACGTCGCGACCGATCCTGACGTCGTTACCTCGGTTCACCATTGCCCGAGACTCTCGTGCCCGGGCAAACTACATCCGTCATCGATTCGACGCAGAAATGAACACGGTAGATCCATTCGATTCAGGACGTAACCGTCCGCGATCTCGGGAATCGTCAGGGCATGACGAACATCGACCGCACAGGATCCCAGATCGACCACCTCAATATCGGCGTCGCCGATCTCGCCGCCAGTGCCGAGTTCTACGGTGCCGCTCTGGCACCGCTCGGCATCACCGAGATCATGCGCGTGCCGCACACACCCGAAGCGAACCAGCTCGCCATGGTCGCATTCGGTTGGGCGCAGGTGAAGCCCTTCTTCTGGATCGTCGACGCGCCGGGGTCGGCGATCGGCCCCCACACCCATCTCGCGTTCAGCGCACCGGACCGCACCACAGTCGACGCATTCCACGCGGCAGCACTGTCGGCGGGCGCGACCGAACTCCGGCCTCCAGGACTACAGCCGGAATACCACGCGACCTACTACGGATCCTTCGTGCGGGACCTCAACGGCATCGACCTCGAGGCCGTGTGTCACCACGGATGAACGCCCGGTCGTCATCCGAGATTAGAGTGTCGGTCATCGAGGCGATTCGAGCGCTGGTCGAGCCCTCCGAGCGTCTGACGTTCGCCGTCACCACCGAGCCCACCGCCCTGGGTGACGTTGCCCGAATCTCCTGGGCACTGTCGCCGCCCGACGCCCCCGCCGTAGTCTCGGGCCAGGACTTCGTCGTCGTGAAGGACAACCTGATCACCGAGCTGTACACGTTCATCGACCAGGCATAACCGACCAGACATAGACGGCTACCCGAAGGGCTCGCCACGGCCGACGTACGCGTCAGATGAGCCGCGCCCCGGGGCCCGCCTTGCCCAGCTCGTCGCCTGGATTGAGCAGACTGCATTTGTTCAGGGAGAGACATCCGCAGCCGATGCAGCCGGTGAGTTGCTCCTGCATCCGCGCAATCGACTGCTTCCGATCCTCCAACCGCTGGTTCCATGCAACCGAAATCTTGGCCCAGTCGCGCTTGTTCGGGGTGCGCCCCGACGGTAGGGACGCAAAGACCTCAGCCACCTCGGCAAGCGGTATTCCGAACCGCACCGCCACCTGAATCAGCGAGATCCGCCGAATCGCGTGACGGGGAAACTTTCGGACGTTGCCCGCCGTCCGCTCGGCGGGCACGAGCCCGAGAGTCTCGTAGTACCGGACCGCAGACACTGCGGCACCGGTTCTGGCCGCGACCTCCCCGATAGACAACAGTTCGTCACTGATACGGATCATGCTGCCTCCCAGCCGACACGACGAGTTGATCTCAAGTGCACTCGAGATCCTAGCCTTAAACACCATGCACTCCCCCACCCAATCCACGACCGGAACCTGGCGACAGCTGCTCGGCGCTCGCTACCTCGGCACCGCTACCGTTCTCGCCGGCGGCGTCGCGCTGTACGCCACGAACGTCTACCTGACGACCAGCCTGCTTCCCACGGCCATCGACGAGATCGGCGGCCAACGCTACTACGCTTGGACTGCAACGGTTTTCCTCGTTGCGTCCGTCATCTCCTCGATGTTGGTCAGCAAAGTTCTGGCCGCCCGCGGACCTCGCGGTGCCTACCTGATCGGCCTGACGGTCTTCGCTCTCGGCACCGTCGTGTGTGCCGTCAGCCCCACTATGGAACTCTTACTGGTGGGCCGCACAATTCAGGGCGCAGGAGGTGGCCTACTGGCCGGACTCGGCTACGCCGTCATCAATGCCGCACTGCCGCAACATCTCTGGACGCGAGGTGCGGCTCTGGTCTCGGCCATGTGGGGTGTGGGAACGTTCGCCGGACCGGCCGTCGGCGGCATATTCGCGCAATTCGGAGCCTGGCGAATGGCCTTCGGTGTGCTCGTTCTCGCAGCTCTGGCCATGGCCGCCCTCGTCCCGCGAGCACTGCCCGCCCACACCGCTGATGCCACCGAACCCAGCCCCGTACCGACACTGTCGCTGACCCTGCTCACCACAGCTGCCCTGCTGGTGAGCATCGCCGGCGTGGTCTCCAACCTCGCGATCACCGCCGCAATGGTCCTAGGAGGAGTACTCCTGCTGATCGCCTTCGTGGCCGCCGACCGTCGCGCACCGCACGGCGTGCTCCCCCCGTCGACCTTCGGCGCGTCCGCACTGAAATGGATATACCTGGCCATCGTCGTCCTCGCCGTCGCGTCCACGGTGGAGACCTTCATCCCACTGTTCGGCCAACGTCTCGCTGGATTGGCACCGCTGGCCGCCGGATTCCTCGGAGCCGCACTGGCGCTCGGGTGGACCCTCGGCGAGATACCGAGCGCGTCGGCCACCGCTCCACGCGTCGTGCGACGCATCGTCATCGCCGGCCCGATCCTCGTCGCCGCCGGATTGTGCATCGTGGCAGCGTTTCTCACCGACCAGGCAGGTCCCGGTTCGATCACCACGTGGGTAGTGGGTCTGCTCGTCGCGGGCGTCGGAATCGGGATCGCGTGGCCACACTTGGCCGTCGGTGCCATGACATCGGTCGCCGAACCGGGCGAAGGCGCACGAGCCTCGGCCGCCATCAACACTGTTCAGCTGATCGCCAACGCCTTCGGAGCAGCTCTGGCGGGTGTCCTGGTGAACCTCGGAGAACCGTCGACGCTGCGATCGGCGCAGTTGCTGCTGTTCACCTTTGCGGCGCTGGCATTCATCGGTGTTGCAGCGGCGGCGCGATCGCAGCGCGCGTAGGTCGTCGGCTGCCCGGATCAGGTCTGGACGACCCAGATCGAATTGCCGTCGGGATCTCGCAAGGCGAACATCGGCGGCACGCCGTCCACCTCTTCCATGAAGTCGTCGAGATCGACGCCGCCGAGAGCGCTGAGCCGCTTGTGCTCGGCCGCGACGTCAGCTGTCTCGACACCGATGGACCCGCCACCGGGCGTACCTCCCATCGGCGGGTTGAGGGCGAGCCGCGCCGTCGAACCCGGCGGGGCCACTTCCAACCACCGGTATTCACTCTCGGGACCGAAGCGCAGATCACCGCGAATCTCGAACCCGAGAACGCGGGAGTAGAAATCGAGGGCTGCGTCCTGATCGGCGACGGTGAACATGGCCACGCCGATGTTCACGATTGTGCTGGGTGTTTGTTCGGTCATACCGGTACCGACCCGAGTGCCGCGGGAAACTCACCGCGCCCCCTCCACATAGAACAAAGCCCCGCACCGACCGAAGTCGATGCGGGGCTTTGTTGGTCACGCCCTGTCGTCGTGAGTGGAAACTCGTAGTGGGCTACGAAGTTCCGTGCACGTGCGACGGAGTCGCTCTAGCGGTATTCGTTGGAGAAACCGTAGTCGTCGAGCGGCACTGCAGCACCGGTTCCCTGGCCGAAGCCGTCCGGGCTGTAGTACTGATCGTCGTACGACGGCACCGCGTATGCCGCGGCACGTGCCTCTTCGGTCGGCTGCACCGTGATGTTCCGGTACCGGTTGATGCCGGTACCAGCCGGGATGAGCTTACCGATGATGACGTTCTCCTTGAGACCTATGAGCTTGTCGCTACGGCAGTTGATCGCCGCGTCGGTGAGCACACGAGTGGTCTCCTGGAAGGACGCTGCCGACAGCCACGAATCGGTGGCCAGCGACGCCTTGGTGATACCCATCAGGACCGGACGTCCGGCTGCGGGCTCGCCACCCTCGGAGACCACGCGACGGTTGCTCGACTCGAATTCGCTGCGCTCGGTGAGTGAACCGGGCAGGAATTCGGTGGAGCCGCTGTCGATGATCGTCACGCGACGGAGCATCTGGCGCACGATGGTCTCGATGTGCTTGTCGTGAATCGACACACCCTGCGACCTGTACACCTCCTGGACCTCGTTGACCAAGTGGATCTGAACCTGGCGAGGACCCATCACGCGCAGCACCTCGTGCGGATCGGCAGCACCTTCCATGAGCTGCTGGCCGACCTCGACGTGGTCACCGTCCGCCAGAAGGCGCTCGGTGCCGTCGTCGTGCTTGAAGACGCGCAGACGCTGACGCTTGGAGAGCTTGTCGTAGACAACCTCTTCGCCGCCGTCGTCCGGGACGATGGTGATCTTGTAGAAACGATCGCCGTCCTCGAGCTGGATGCGTCCCGACACGTCCGCGATCGGAGCCTTGCCCTTCGGCACACGTGCCTCGAACAGCTCCTGCACGCGAGGCAGACCACCGGTGATGTCATCTCCGGCGACACCACCCTGGTGGAAGGTACGCATGGTCAGCTGGGTACCGGGCTCACCGATGGACTGTGCGGCAACGATACCGACGGCCTCACCGATGTCGACCAGCTTGCCGGTGGCCATCGAGCGGCCGTAGCAGGTGGCGCAGACGCCGGTTCCCGTGGTGCAGGTCAGCACCGAGCGAACCTTGACCGACGTGATGCCCGCAGCGAGCAGCGCGTCGATGGCCGGGTCACCGAGATCGTGTCCACGAGCGACGATGACCGTGCCGTTCTCGTCGACAGCGTCGTTCGCCAAGGTGCGGGCGTACGTGCTGGTCTCGACGTGAGCGTCGCGGATCATCTTGCCGTCGGCCGTCTTTTCGGCGATCGTCGTGACGATGCCGCGCTCGGTGCCACAGTCGGTTTCCCGAACGATGACATCCTGCGAGACGTCGACCAGACGACGCGTCAGGTAGCCCGAGTCGGCGGTACGAAGCGCCGTGTCGGCCAGACCCTTACGAGCACCGTGCGTGTTGATGAAGTACTCGAGGACCGTCAGGCCTTCCTTGAAGGAAGACTTGATCGGACGCGGGATGAACTCACCCTTCGGGTTCGTCACCAAGCCCTTCATGCCGGCGAGCGAGCGAACCTGAGTCATGTTTCCGGCTGCGCCGGACTTCACGATCATCGGGATCGGGTTGTCGTCGGGGAAGTGGGCCTCCATGGCCTTACCGACCTGCTCGGTCGCGTCCTGCCAGATCTTGACCAGTGCGGAGTTGCGCTCGACCTTGTCGAGTGCGCCACGCTGGTACTTCTTCTCGATCTGATCGGCCTGAGCCTCGAAGGTCTCCATGATCTGCGGCTTCTCCGGCGGCACGAGAACGTCGGAGATCGAGATGGTGACACCCGAACGCGTGGCCCAGTAGAAGCCTGCGTCCTTGAGCTTGTCGACGGTCTGTGCGACGACGATCATCGGGTAACGCTCGGCGAGATCGTTGATGATGGTCGACTGACGCTTCTTCGGCATCTGCTCGTTGACGAACGGGTAGTCCGCCGGAAGCAGCTCGTTGAAGAGCACGCGTCCCAGAGTGGTCTCGGCGGTCCATGCGTCACCGCGGTTCCAGCCCTCGGGGAACAGCTCGTTCTCGATGTCACGCGGCGGGCGCTGCGTGGTGAGACGAACCCGAATCTGCGACTGCACGGTCAGCGATCCACGATCGACGGCCATCTGAGCCTCGGCCGGGGAGGAGTACGCCCCGAACTCGGCCTGATCGGTCGATGCGTCGACGCGCTCGCCGACAGCACCGGCATCGAGACGCGTCAGGTGGTACAGACCCGTCACCATGTCCAGACGCGGCATGGCGAGCGGACGGCCCGATGCCGGCGAGAGGATGTTGTTCGACGACAGCATCAGCACGCGTGCCTCGGCCTGAGCCTCGGCGGACAGCGGGAGGTGGACAGCCATCTGGTCACCGTCGAAGTCGGCGTTGAACGCCTCACACACGAGCGGGTGCAGCTGGATGGCCTTGCCCTCGACGAGCTGCGGCTCGAACGCCTGGATGCCCAACCGGTGCAGGGTGGGTGCACGGTTCAGCAGCACGGGGTGCTCGGCGATGACCTCTTCGAGAACGTCCCACACCTGCGGACGCTGACGCTCGACCATGCGCTTGGCCGACTTGATGTTCTGCGCGTGGTTCAGATCCACCAGACGCTTCATCACGAACGGCTTGAACAGCTCGAGTGCCATCAGCTTCGGCAGACCACACTGGTGCAGCTTGAGCTGCGGGCCGACGACGATGACCGAACGGCCCGAGTAGTCGACGCGCTTGCCGAGGAGGTTCTGACGGAATCGTCCCTGCTTGCCCTTGAGCAAGTCGGAGAGCGACTTCAGCGGACGGTTACCCGGTCCGGTGACCGGACGTCCACGACGGCCGTTGTCGAACAGGGCGTCGACCGACTCCTGCAGCATCCGCTTCTCGTTGTTGACGATGATCTCGGGAGCACCGAGATCGATCAGACGCTTGAGGCGGTTGTTGCGGTTGATGACGCGGCGGTACAGGTCGTTGAGGTCGGACGTCGCGAAACGGCCACCGTCGAGCTGCACCATCGGACGAAGCTCCGGCGGGATGACCGGGACAGCGTCGAGAACCATGCCCATCGGCGAGTTACGGCCGGCCTGGAACGCAGCGACGACCTTCAGACGCTTGAGCGCGCGCAGCTTCTTCTGACCCTTGCCACTGCGGATGGTCTCGCGAAGAGACTCCGCCTCGGCGTCGATGTCGAAGGTCTGCATGAGCTTCTGGATCGACTCGGCACCCATGGCACCGGTGAAGTACTCGCCGTACCGGTCGATGAGCTCGCGGTAGATGAGCTCGTCGACGATGAGCTGCTTGGGAGCAAGCTTGGTGAACGTGGTCCAGATCTCTTCGAGACGATCGAGCTCACGCTGCGCGCGGTCACGGAGCTGACGCATCTCGCGCTCGCCGCCGTCCTTGACCTTGCGGCGCACGTCGGACTTGGCACCCTCGGCTTCGAGCTCGGCGATATCGGCTTCGAGCTTCTGCGCACGAGCCTCGAGATCGGCGTCGCGCTGATCTGCGACGGCCTTCTTCTCGACCTCCATCTCGGCCTCGAGCGTCGAGAGCTCGTTGTGACGGAGCTCGTCGTCGACCGTGGTGATGACGTAGGCAGCGAAGTAGATGATCTTCTCGAGATCCTTCGGAGCCAGGTCGAGCAGGTAGCCCAGACGCGACGGCACACCCTTGAAGTACCAGATGTGCGTGACCGGAGCGGCCAGTTCGATGTGGCCCATGCGCTCACGACGCACCTTGGCGCGAGTGACCTCGACGCCACAACGCTCACAGATGATGCCCTTGAAGCGGACGCGCTTGTACTTGCCGCAGTAGCACTCCCAGTCCCGGGTGGGGCCGAAGATCTTCTCGCAGAAGAGGCCGTCCTTCTCGGGCTTGAGCGTGCGGTAGTTGATGGTCTCCGGCTTCTTGACCTCGCCGTAGGACCACTGACGGATGTCGTCCGCAGTGGCAAGGCCAATGCGAAGTTCATCGAAGAAGTTGACGTCGAGCACGTAACTTCCTTTCCCCGTTATGGGTGTTGTGCTGGAAGAGCAAATGAGAGAAACGCCTGCCGGATCCGCACTGCGCGGATCCGGCAGACCACAGAACTACTGAGCGAGGTCGTCGACCGTGGCAGCTTCGTTGCGGGAGAGGTTGATTCCCAGGTTGGCTGCGGCACGCTCGAGGTCTTCGTCGTCACCGTCGGCCATCGTGATGGCAGCGCCGTCCGAGGACAGCACCTCCACGTTGAGGCACAGCGACTGGAGCTCCTTGAGGAGCACCTTGAAGGACTCGGGGATACCGGGCTCGGGAATGTTCTCGCCCTTGACGATCGCCTCGTACACCTTCACGCGGCCGACAACGTCGTCCGACTTGATGGTGAGAAGCTCCTGCAGCGTGTACGCGGCACCGTAGGCCTGCATGGCCCAGCACTCCATCTCACCGAAGCGCTGTCCACCGAACTGAGCCTTACCACCGAGGGGCTGCTGCGTGATCATCGAGTACGGCCCGGTCGAACGAGCGTGGATCTTGTCGTCGACCAAGTGGTGCAGCTTGATGATGTACATGTAGCCCACCGACACCGGGTACGGGAACGGCTCGCCGGAGCGGCCGTCGAACAACGTGGCCTTTCCGTCGGATCCGACCATCTGCTCGCCGTCGCGGTTGGGGATCGTGCTCTCCAGCAGGCCGGCGAGCTGATTCTCCTTGGCACCGTCGAACACCGGGGTGGCGATGTTGCTGTCGGCCGGAGCCGCCAGCATCTCCTCGGGCAGGCGTTCGGCCCAATCGGGCTTGCTGCCGTCCGCGGCGATCTGCACGTTCCAACCGGTCTTGCCGATCCAACCCAGGTGGGTTTCGAGGACCTGACCGATGTTCATACGACGCGGAACACCGTGGGTGTTGAGGATGATGTCGATCGGGGTGCCGTCGGGCAGGAACGGCATGTCCTCCTGCGGGAGGATCTTGCCGATGACGCCCTTGTTGCCGTGACGGCCGGCGAGCTTGTCGCCGTCCTGGATCTTGCGCTTCTGAGCCACGTAGACGCGGACCAGCTCGTTCACGCCGGGAGGCAGATCGTCGTCGTCGTCGCGCGAGAAGACGCGGATGCCGATGACCTTTCCGTTCTCGCCGTGCGGAACCTTGAGCGAGGTGTCGCGAACTTCGCGAGCCTTCTCACCGAAGATGGCGCGCAGCAGGCGCTCTTCGGGGGTCAGCTCGGTCTCGCCCTTCGGCGTGACCTTTCCGACCAGCACGTCGCCGTCACGAACCTCGGCACCGATACGGATGATGCCGCGCTCGTCGAGGTCTGCGAGGACCTCGTCGGAGACGTTCGGGATGTCGCGAGTGATCTCTTCGGCACCGAGCTTGGTGTCGCGAGCATCGATCTCGTGCTCCTCGATGTGGATCGAGGTGAGAACATCCTCTTCCACGAGGCGCTGCGACAGAATGATCGCGTCCTCGTAGTTGTGGCCCTCCCACGGCATGATCGCCAGCAGCAGGTTCTTGCCGAGAGCCATCTCACCGTTCTCGGTGCAGGGGCCGTCGGCGAGGACCTGGCCGGACTCGACGCGCTGTCCCTCGTCCACGATCGGACGCTGGTTGGCGCAGGTGCCCTGGTTGGAACGCGCGAACTTGCGCATCCGGTAGGTCTTGCGCGATCCGTCGTCGGCCATGACCGTGACGTAATCGGCGGAGACCTCTTCGACGACACCGGTCTTCTCGGTGATGACGACGTCACCGGCGTCGACAGCGGCACGCAGCTCCATGCCGGTACCGACGATCGGAGCCTCGCTGCGGACCAGCGGGACAGCCTGACGCTGCATGTTCGCGCCCATCAGGGCACGGTTGGCATCGTCGTGCTCGAGGAACGGAATCATCGCGGTAGCGACGGACACCATCTGACGAGGCGAGACGTCCATGTAATCGATGTCGTCGGACGAGACGAACTCGACCTCTCCACCCTTACGACGGACGAGAATCTTGTCCTCGATGAAGTGACCCGAATCGTCGACCGGGGAGTTCGCCTGCGCGAGCGTGTGGCGATCCTCCTCGTCGGCGGTCAGGTAATCGACCTCGTCGGTGACCTTGCCGTCGACGACCTTGCGGTACGGGGTCTCGATGAAGCCGAACGGGTTGACGCGTGCGTACACCGAGAGCGAACCGATCAGGCCGATGTTCGGGCCTTCCGGGGTCTCGATGGGGCACATGCGGCCGTAGTGCGAGGGGTGCACGTCGCGGACCTCGAGGCCGGCGCGCTCACGAGAGAGACCGCCGGGTCCCAGTGCCGACAGGCGACGCTTGTGCGTCAGACCCGACAGCGGGTTGTTCTGGTCCATGAACTGCGAGAGCTGGGAGGTTCCGAAGAACTCCTTGATCGCAGCGACGACGGGACGGATGTTGATCAGGGTCTGCGGCGTGATCGCCTCGACGTCCTGAGTCGTCATACGTTCGCGCACGACGCGCTCCATGCGGGACAGGCCCACGCGGATCTGGTTCTGGATGAGCTCGCCCACGGTGCGCAGACGACGGTTGCCAAAGTGGTCGATGTCGTCGACCTCGACCGGAACCTCGACGCCGTCGGGTGCGGTCATCGAGGTCTCACCTGCGTGCAGACGCACGAGGTACTCGATGGTCGCGACGATGTCTTCCTCGGTGAGGGTCGACGCCACGATGGGCTGACCCGAGTTGAGGCCGAGCTTCTTGTTGATCTTGTAGCGACCCACGCGAGCGAGGTCGTAGCGCTTGTCCTTGAAGAACAGGTTCTCCAGCAGGGTCTGCGCCGACTCCTTGGTCGGCGGCTCGCCCGGACGCAGCTTGCGGTAGATGTCGAGGAGAGCCTCGTCGGTACCGGCGGTGTTGTCCTTCTCCAGCGTGGCCATGAGGATCTCGGAGAAGCCGAAGCGCTCCGTGATCTGGTCGGTGGACCAGCCGAGAGCCTTCAGCAGCACCGTGACGGGCTGACGACGCTTGCGGTCGATACGGACACCGACGGTGTCGCGCTTGTCGACGTCGAACTCGAGCCAAGCACCGCGGCCGGGGATGACCTTGACGCTGTGCAGGTCCTTCTCGGTGGTCTTGTCGATCGAGTGATCGAAGTAGACGCCCGGAGAACGCACCAGCTGCGAGACGACGACGCGCTCGGTGCCGTTGATGATGAAGGTGCCCTTGTCGGTCATCATCGGGAAATCACCCATGAAGACCGTCTGGCTCTTGATCTCGCCGGTGTTGTTGTTGATGAACTCGGCGGTGACGAACAGCGGAGCCGCGTACGTCATGTCCTTGTCCTTGCACTCATCGGTCGAGGCCTTGACCTCGTCGAATCGTGGGTCGGAGAAGGAGAGCGACATCGAGCCCGAGAAGTCCTCGATCGGAGAGAGCTCGGTCAGGATGTCCTCGAGTCCGCCGGAGACACCGCTGTCTCCACGGGCGGCGGCACGGTCGCGCCAACTCTGCGCACCTACCAGCCACTCGAACGAGTCCGTCTGTACATCGAGGAGACCGGGTACCTCCAACGGCTCGCGAATGTTCGCGAACGAAACCCTCCTCGGGGCTCCCGGTGTTCCGACAACTGCCTTGGTCTGGCTAGAGACTGCCAAGATGCGTCCTTCCAGCACCTCACGCGGGTCGCGCCGTTCTGTCAACCGAAACGACATGGCGACCGCCGCTGTATCTGTTTGCTATATGTGGGGCGAATTTCGGCTGGTCGCAACCAGACCGAATCCCCATCACAGCGGCCCGAAAACGTGCTTTCGGGTAACAGCGATCGAGAGGTGGACAGGAGGCAGCCAGCGCAACGTCCAAAGGTACCCCAAATGTGCGCGCAGCGCAACGGGGGCATCAAAAGTAACACCCGAGGTCCGTTCTCGCACCGAGTCGAGGAAAGCGTGTCGCCACGCCGCCTCGAACAGGTGTGCGCCCGATACCGCAAGGGGGTGCTCCTGACGACAAGAGTGAACCTTGCGCCTCCCTTCGTCAAGAGGTCCGCGGGAAACCGACGCATCGACCCGGCCCGAGGCGACCGTTGTGACGACTGGCACAGACGCGAGTCTGCCGGTCCTCCCGACCGACACGGAAGCTGATTACCCCTGCAGTTCACTCCAGCTGTTCGCCTCAGCCGTTCATCCCGCCGATCGCGGCGACCCGGACGAATCGCTACCGAGGGATCTGCTGATCGACATTCGTTGGATCGGGGCTCCGGCGACTGCGACCCGAGCCCAGTTGCGGACCGCGATTCCCGCGTGAGCTGTCAGATCCTTCGCGACAATCACGAAAGATATTGGTGGAAAACGCATTTCATTTGCAACGACAACGGTCGAGTCGTGATCGACCATGCAGACCGACCCCATCGACGCAACCCCTCGGTTGCTATGGAAATCCGGCCCCCGGTCTGATTGTATTCACTTTGTCGCAACGGGGGTCGTCGGCGAGGGGGTTCGATTCGTCGACGCGCGTCTTTTCTTTTGCGCAACAAACGCATTCGCACAACACAACTCTTTGTCTCTCGGGGGGACAGCATGGTCGCGGTGGCAGTGGTCGGAATCGGATGCAGATTCCCAGGCGGGGTACACGATGGCCCCAGCTTCTGGAAGTTCATGCTCGACAAGGGCGACGGCATCGTCGACATACCCGCGGATCGGTGGAACGCCGATCGCTTCTACGACCCCAATCCCGACGCGCCGGGACGCGCCTACACCCGACGCGGCGGATTCCTGACCCAGTCGCTGTGGGACTTCGACCCCGAATTCTTCGGAATGTCGCCTCGCGAGGCCTCGGTGACCGACCCTCAGCAACGTCTCCTACTCGAAGTCGCCTGGGAAGCGCTCGACGACGCCGGGCACGCAGGCCGGGTCAGCGGGCAACCGATCGGAGTGTTCGTCGGCGGATTCACCAACGATTCGGCCGGGCTGCGCGCATCCAGTTCCGCACGCGCCCAAATCAATTCGCACAGCGCCACCAGTTCCTCGCATACGTTGCTCTCCAATCGCATCTCGTTCGCGCTCGATCTCGTCGGACCGTCCATGACGATCGACACCGCATGCTCGTCGTCCCTCGTCGCCGTTCACCAGGCCGTCCGCGCACTCGAGCGCGGCGAATGCACCATGGCCCTGGTCGGCGGAGCCAATGCGATGTTCCGCCCCGAGACGTTCGTCTCGATGTGCAAGGGCAGGTTTCTCTCGTTCGACGGCCGATCGAAGTCCTTCGACGCCGCCGCCGACGGATACGGCCGCGGCGAAGGCGCGGGCATGGTGCTGCTCCGCCCCCTGGCGGATGCGATCGCGGACGGGGACCGGATCTATTCGGTGATTCGAGGTTCCGGCGTGAACCAGGACGGGCGCACCATCGCCATTCCCGTCCCCAATCCCGTCTCGCAACACGCACTCGCCACCCGAGTGTGCGCGGAAGCAGGTATCGAACCAGGAAGGGTCGGCTACGTCGAAGCGCACGGCACGGGAACCGCGGTGGGAGACCCGCTCGAACTCGAGGCGCTCGGCGGAGCCTACGGCGTGGTCGACGGACGCGAAAGCCCGCTGGTGGTCGGGTCCATCAAAGCCGCGATCGGGCATACCGAAGCGGCCGCGGGCATTGCCGGCCTCATCAAATCGGCATTGACGCTGCACCACCGGACCATCGTGCCGCAGGCGTGGCTGCACACGCTCAATCCGGCAATCCCGTTCGACGAGCTGAACATTCGCATTCCGGTGACCGCGGAACCCTTCGCCGATGCAGACCCGTACGTTGCCATCAACGGCTTCGGATACGGCGGTACGAACGCACACGTCGTGATGTCTGCGGCACCGGCCCAGCCCGACGCGCCGGCCACCGGACCTGCGAACGACACCGTCGAACTTCGGCTGTTCCCCGTCTCCGGACGGACCGACACGGCCGCACGTGCGTCCGCCGCGGCATTCGGAACCACGGTGCAGGATCTGATCGATTCCGGCCGCGCGGACGAACTACCTGCGCTCACCTCGGCCGCGTGGTCGCGTCGAGCCCACCACCCCGTCCGGGCCGCACTCCCCTACACCGATGCAGACGACTTGCTCGGCGCCCTGGTCTCGTTCGCGGGCGGCAGTGGGTCGACCGCCCACACCGTCGTCGGCCACAGCGCGGCACCGGTGTTCGTCTTCAGCGGCATGGGCCCGCAGTGGTGGGCCATGGCCCGCGAACTGCTGCTCGCGGACGGCGAATTCGCCCGTGTCGCACGGCTCGTCGATGCTGCGTTCGTCGACATCGCCGGTTGGTCGATCATCGAGGAACTGACCCGGGACGAGGACGTATCCCGGGTCACCGATACCTCGATCGCGCAACCGGCGAACTTCCTCGTCCAGGTCGCTCTCGTCGCCGAGCTCGGCTCCCTCGGGATAGCACCGACCACGGTCGTCGGACACAGCGTCGGCGAGGTCAGCGCCGCCTACATCAGCGGAGCACTGAGCCTGCACGACGCCCTGCTCGTCAGCTACCACCGCGCCCGATTGCAGGCCACCACAGCAGGCTCCGGCGGCATGCTGGCCGTCGGATTGTCCGAGAACGATGCCATGGCCCGGATCCAGGAGCACGGCGTGTCCGCGGAGATCTCGGTGGCCGCGATCAACAGCCCGACCGCGGTCACGTTGGCAGGCGACACAACCACATTGGCAGCATTCGCCGAGATACTCACCGGCAGCGGAGTTTTTGCCAAGATGCTGCACGTCGAGGTGCCGTACCACAGCCACCTCATGGATCCCATTCTGGCGCAGATCGATTCGGCCCTGCACACCATCGATGCACAGGTCCCTGGCCTCGCGCTGTACTCGACGGTCACGGCAGAGCGCGTCACCGGCGCAGAATGGAACTCGAGCTACTGGTGCGACAACGTTCGACGCCCGGTGCGTTTCGCCGACACGATGGCCGCTCTCATCGCCGACGGCCACCGCGTCTTCCTCGAAGTCGGCCCCCATCCGGTGCTCTCGGGCAACATCAGAGAAATCCTCATCCGAGCCGGCGAGACCGGAACGTCGATCGGAACGCTGGTCCGTGGGGCGGACGACCGATCGAGCCTGACGGCAGCAATCCAGAGTCTGTACGCGAGCGGTTGCTTCGACGGCTCTGCAGCCGTATCGCCACACAGGGAGCTGCCCGCATACCCGTGGCAACGCACACGCTGCTGGTCCGAGCCCGAATCCTCGATTCTCGACAGGTTCGGTGCCCCCGACACCTACCCCCTGCTCGGCGAACGTTCCGACGCGGCCGGTTCCCACTGGAGCGTCGAACTGGCCGTTGCCCAACTTCCGTGGTTGCGCGACCATGTCGTCGACGGTCTCGTGCTGCTACCCGGTACCGCATACCTCGACGCCGCACTGAGCGCCGCGGCCGCGCGGACCGGACATCCCGAGGTCGCAGCCGAGAACGTGGAGTTCGTCGCCCCGCTGGTGATCGACGCCGACGACGTTCCCGTTCTGCAGATCTCGGTGGAGGACTCGACGAGAAGATTCGTGCTGCGCTCGCGGTCGGCGGCCGACACCCAATGGACCGTCAACGCCACGGGCCGCCTCGTGGAGGGGCGATTCGACGCCCCGTTCGTCGCCGCTGAGATCTCTGACGCCGCCGTCGAGATCACCGGAGACGCGCTGTATCCGCTGCTCGCCGCGGCCGGGTTGCACTACGGACCGGCCTTCCAGGGCATCGTCTCCGCCCGAATCGACACCGACACAGTCGTCGCCGTCATCGACGCCGGCCGTCACTCCGGCTCCCGTCACCTGGTGCATCCCGCGGTACTGGACACCGCGCTGCAATGCGTCGCTGCGCTGGCCGGCACAGCTGCACTGGCTGGAACAGCGCTGGGTTCGTCGGCTGCAGCCGGGGACCGCAGCGGCGCAGTGGTTCCGGCCACCATCGCGTCCGTCCGCAGGTACGGACCGATTCCCGACCATGCCGTCGTCGTGGTGCGGCGCACGGGAACCGACCCGATGCGAGCCGACATCACCGTGACCGACGACGAGGGCCGGGCCGCGGTCGCGTTGGGCGGCGTCGAGTTCAAACCGATTGCGCCGCCGCAGTCGCTGCACACCGAACTGGACCGGTTGTTCTACGAACCGGTGTGGGAATTGCGGGACAACCGCGATGCTCCGATGCCCGCAGCAGACACCGATCGCGACTTCGCTCTGGTCGTCGTGCTGGGCGACGCCGCAGCCGACAGCCGAGCACACACGCGCGCCGAGGCCATCGCCCGTGCCCGCCGAACGTCGGTGGTGTTGGCGCAGAACACCTTCGACGCCACCGACCTGACCAGAATCCTGCGTACCGGTCTCGAGGCCGACGGTGTCGACCGCGCCACCGTCGTCGCCGTCGCCGGCGAGTTCGCAGACCCGGCGTCGGCCGTGCACGCCCTGACCACCATCGCACGCACCGTGCAGAACGCGCTGTACGGCGACTCGAACGGGCCGGCCTCCGAGCCGGGGTCCGTCACCGCGGTGATCGTGACCGAGAAGGCCTTCTGCATGCCGGGCGATCCCGCCGGCGCGCACCTGACCCACTCCGGCCTCGTCGGTGCCCGACGGTCACTGCGCAACGAACAATCCCCTGCGGCGTGGCGTCTGGTGGACACCGAAGCCGACACCGACGTCGAGCAGGTGGTGACCGAGACGATCGCGTTCGGGCCCTACGCAGGCGACGATGCCGACGAGGTGGCTCTGCGCCAGGGTTCTCGATGGGCGGTGAGGCTGCGCAGCAATCTGCGTGACCACCTGGCGCTACGCGATACACCCGCCCCGCTACTGGACCGGGAGGCGTCCTTCGCGATCGAGACTCCGGCATCGAAGATGTTGTCCGATATCGCCTTTCGCGCGACAGCGCGCATGGAGCCCGGGCCCGGCCAAATCGAGGTTCAGGTCCGCGCAATCGACATCAACTACAAGGATCCGCTCAAGGTCATGGGAGTGCTGACCGAGCGCGAACTCGCGGGTACCTACTTCGGCACGACACTCGGGCTCGGCGGACTCGGTGTCGTGACGCGCGTCGGACCGGACGTGGACGGCATCGCACCGGGCGATCACATCGGTTTGTGCTCACGAAACATCATGGCGCGCTTCGTCACCCTCGACGTCGACGAAGGGGGCTCGGCGAAGGTACCGTCCGACTGGGAGTTCGGGTGGTGCTCGTCGATCCTGCCGCTGATGTGCGCGCGATTCGGCCTACTCGATCTCGCCCGAGTTCGACCCGGCGAGACCGTCCTGATCCACGGTGCCGCGGGCGGATTGGGATTGGCCGCAATCCAGGTCGCCCGCGGACTCGGAGCAGTGGTGATCGCGACCGCAGGCACCGAGGAGCGGCGGGCTGTCGCAACCGAGGCCGGTGCTCACCACGTGCTCGCGTCCAGATCACTGAACTTCGCCGACGACATTCGTGTGCTGACCGACGGACGAGGTGTCGACGTCGTATACAACTCCTCGCCGGGTGAGATCATGGCCCAGAACCTGCATGTGGCAGCGGAATTCGGCCGCATCGTCGAGCTGGGGAAAGCCGACATCTACTTCGGCGGCGTACTGGACCTCGCCCCGTTCGATCGCAATCTCACCTTCTTCGCCGTCGACATGGACCGAATGTTCGAGTTCAAACCGGCTCTGGCGCGGCAGGTCACCGAGGCCGTCATCGCGGGGTTGGTGGACCGCACGTACACACCGCTGCCGTACACGACGTACCCGCTCGCTCGCGTCGCCGACGCGTTCGACGCTGTCGTGCGCTCCACTCACACCGGCCGCGTCGTACTGTCCTTCGACGACGACATGCCCTCGGTCCGGCCCGAGGTCCCGACCGTACGCATCGATCCCACGGCCGCCTACATCGTCACCGGCGGATTCGGCGCGTTCGAAATGGCGATCGCGCGGTGGCTCGTCGCAGAGGGCGCACGACACCTCGTACTCGTCGGGCGCAGCGGAGCAACCACCGAGACCGCCATCGCGGGAGTCGCCGCGTTCGAGGCAGACGGAGTACGAGTGGTCGCCGAACGCGTGGACATCTCGCACTACGACGCAGTGGCCGAACTGATCGGACGCACCGTCGCCGACGCCCCGCTCGGCGGGGTGTTCCACACCGCAGGGGTGGTGGACAACCTGCCGGTTGCGAACATCACCGAGCAGTCCGTTCGAGAAGTGTTCGCGCCCAAAGTAACCGGCGCACTGAATCTCGATCGCGCACTCGACGTCGCCGGTATCGATCCTGCGATCTTCGTCCTGTTCTCCTCGATGAGCAGCCTCAGCGGTGGCACCCCGCAGGTGTCCTATTCCGCCGCCAACTCGGTACTCGATGCACTTGCCTGGTCCCGGCGTGCCCACGGCAAGTCGGCATTGACGGTCAGTTGGGGCGCGATGAGCGGAGGGGGCATGGCGGAAACTGCGGAGGAGGTGGTGCGATACCTCGACATGCTCGGCTTCCGCAATGTCGACATGGACGCAGCAGCCCGCTATCTGGGCGAATGCCTGACGCTGGACCTCCCGCACGTGGCCGTCGTCGGAATCGACTGGGAACAATGGGGTATCGCCAACCCCGCGTCCGCGCACATCCCACGCTTCGCAGCGCACATCGCCGCAGCGAGTACCGGCGGGTCGGGCGTCACCGCACTGCACGCCGAAATACTCGCGCTGCCCGAGGACCAACGCGCGGACGTGCTGACGTTCGTTCTGGCCGAGCAGCTCGCTGCCGTCATGGGCATCGATCCGGATGCAGTCGACACCTCGACACCGTTACCGGAACTGGGCCTCGACTCACTGATGGCAGTCGAATTCGCCGCTCGGGTCGGCAAATCCGTGGGTCTCGAAATGTCGGTGCTCGAGTTCGGGCGTGGTCAAGGCCTTGCCGCGATCGGAGCGAAACTCGCTGCGAGCATCACCAGGAATGCCGCCGCGGGTAACGCCGCATCCACCGTGCCCCCGTCCGCCCCTCTGGAAGCGGTCGCACCATGAGCGTCGATTCACGAGAGATCGCTCGCAGGCTGCTCGCCCGCGGCGGGTACTCCACGGTGAACGTGGACACCGGCCCCGAGTCGATCGGCCGTGGACCCACAGCCGCCGCACCTGCCGCCGCCGGGGACGGTAAGGGGCAGCGAAGCGGGTCTCTGGCCGATCATCCCGACGTCGCGGCGACCACCGCGCAATTCGACGGAGTCGACCGGATGTTCGCGGAACTCGGTGTGCCCAACCCGCTGTACCTGCCGCACGACGGCACGGCCGGAGCAACCATCCGACAGCTCGACCGCGACATGATCAATTTCGGCAGCTTCAACTACCTGGGCCTGAGCTCGGACCGGCGCGTGATGGACGCAGCCAAGGACGCGATCGATCGTTACGGAACCTCGGTGTCCGGCAGCCGCATCGTGAGTGGTCAGATTCCGCTCTACGAGGAGTTCGAGTCGGCGCTCGCCCGCACCTACGACGTCGACGACACGGTGATCACCGCAAGCGGGTACCTCACCAACGCCGCCGCGGTCGGCTACCTGCTGGGCAAAGGTGACCTGGCAGTGTGCGACACCCTGGTCCACAGCAGCATCGTCTCGGGAACCGAATGGGCAGGGTGTCGACGAGTGTTGTTCCGTCACAACGACCCCGATGCGCTCGAGGCGATACTGAAGATGTCGCGCGGCAGTTTCGCACGCGCAATGGTGATCCTCGAAAGCCACTACAGCATGGACGGCGACGTCGCCGTACTCCCCGAGTTGATCGCCGTGGCCCGGCGTTACGACTGCGCCGTGATGGTCGACGAAGCACACGCGTTCGGCGTACTGGGTCAGCGCGGCCTCGGCATCCGCGAACTCTACGACCTGCCCGGCGACGCCGTCGACGTGTGGATGGGAACCATGTCCAAGGCCCTCGGCAGCGTCGGCGGGTTCCTGGCCGGCTCCCGCGAGCTGATCCGCGGATTCAAGTACTCCGCACCGGGATTGAGCATGTTCACCGCCGGACCCGCGCCGTCCGCAGTGGCAGCGGCGAACACGGCGCTGAACGTGCTCACGGCCGAACCGGACCGTGTCGAACGCCTGCGCGAGAACGGCCGCTATGCGTTCACCCGCGCACGCTCTCACGGGTTCGACACCGGGACCGCCGAGGGCACGTCCATTCTGCCGATCGTCATCGGCGACACCCAACGAACCGTACTGGCCTGCGTCGCACTGCTGCACCAGGGCATCAACGTCAACGCCATCACCTATCCCTCGGTACCGGTGGGCCAGGAACGGCTTCGCTTCTTCCTCTCGAGCGAACACACGCACGCACAGATCGACGCCGCGTTGACCGCACTGGCGTCCTTCGTCGACGGCGTCGACGCCCCGGGTGCGTCGTGACCACCGGCACCGGACCGGTCGACTTCGTCGTCGAACGTGCGCGGTGGGTACTGGTCACCGTGGTCGCGCTCGTGTTGGCCGCGGGTGCGTGGGGCATCGGTGTCGTCGACGAACTGAGCCTGGGCGGGTACACCGACCCGGCCAGTGAATCGGCCGAAGTGGACGCGTTGGTCGAATCGCGTTTCGGCCGAAAGGTTCCCGACGTCGCGGTGGTCTACACCCCGACGGACGGACGCTCGATCGACGACATCGGCGACACCGTTCTCGGTCGCCTCGACGACATCGACGACGGACTGCTCGCCCGCACTCCCATCACCTACTGGACCGTGCCGGACGCGTTCGCGTCGGGTCTGCGATCGTTCGACGGCCGGTCCGCACTCGCGGTCCTGACACTGACCGGCGACGAGGACCGACGCGTCAAGACCTACCGGGACCTGCGTGCGGAGTTGACGATCGACGGCGCGACCGTGCAGTTCGGCGGCTTCTCGGCCATCGCCGACGCCTACAACGAGCAGGCGCGAGCGGATCTGGTACGGGCCGAGACCATCACGTTCCCGATTCTGCTCGTCCTGTTGCTGCTGATCTTCGGCGGACTCGTCGCTGCCGCAACGCCGTTGGTCATCGGCGGCATGAGCGTCGTGGCATCACTCGCCGTACTGCGAGCACTGAACGAGGTCACCGAAGTATCGGTGTTCGCGACCAATATCGCCTCGCTCGTCGGACTCGGGATGGCCGTCGACTACAGCCTGTTCGTCATCACGCGTTTCCGCGAGGAACTACGTGACGGCCGAGACCCGGCAGATGCGGTGCGTCGCACGATGTTCACCGCCGGCCGCACCGTGGCGTTCTCGGCCCTGTTGCTCGTGTGTGGATTTGTGGGCATGCTGATCTTCCCGCAGTCGATGATTCGATCTCTCGGCTTCGGCGGCATGGCCGCGGTGGCCGTTGCTGCCGTCATCTCACTGACCGCACTGCCCGCAGCGCTCGCGATCCTCGGACACCGTATCGACTCGTGGAGTTGGCGCACAGGCGCTATCGACCGAGGCGACGCACGCGCCCAACGGTTCTGGGGCACGGTCGCAGACCGCGTCATGCGCAGACCGGTGCTCGTCGCCGTATCCATCTTCGCGATACTTGCACTGCTCAGTGCGCCGATTCTCGGTGCCCGGTTGGGCGATCTCGACCACACGGGCCTCCCTTCCGACGCGTCCGCGAAGATCGCGACCGAGAAGCTGTTCACCGAATTCCCGCTCGCGAACACCGGTGTCACCGTCCTCGTCGAATCCGACACCGACTCCCCACCGAGTCCCGCAGCGGTCGCCGAAGTGACCAGAGCGGTCGACGGGTCGCTCGGTGTCGTTGCAGCAGTCCCCGGCGGAACCGTGGACAACCTGACCGTCGTCGACGCCATCATGAGCTCACCCGATCGCACGGCAGGTGCCCTGGAGACACTGGACTCCATCCGGTCGATCCCGGCCCCGACCGGGACGACACTCCGCGTGGGCGGCGGCACCGCGCAGAGCCAGGACGGCATGGACGCCATCTACGCGACGCTTCCGTGGATGCTGACCATCATGGTTCTCGCCACGTTCGTGATGACGACGGTCGCGTTCCGCTCGATCGTGCTCAGCGTCAAGGCAATTGCGATGGCATCGATAAGCCTCGGTGCCACCTTCGGAGCGCTCACCTGGATCTTCGTCGACGGCCACGGTGCCGAGTGGATCGGCGTCACCCCGGGGCCGTTGCAGTCGACGATGAGCATCCTCATCATGGCCGTGGTGTTCGGCCTGTCCACCGACTACGAGATCTTCCTGCTCTCCCGCATCGTCGAAGCACACGATTCAGGAGCCACCACCCGGGACGCCGTCCGCATCGGTGCCGCCCACACCGGACGCGTCGTCACGGCCGCCGCGCTACTGCTCATCACCGTCACCGCATTCTTCTCGCTGTCCGAACTCGCCATGATGCGGCTCGTGGGTATCGGCATCATCGTCGGTCTCGTCATCGACGCCACCATCGTGCGCATGATGCTGGTGCCCGCGCTCGTCGCGTCGATGGGCAACGCCAACTGGTGGCTGCGCCCCACCCCTAAGCGACCGCAGGCCACACCACGTCCGCACTCGCCCGCAGAGGAGACCAGCCGTGCCCATTGAGATCCGAACGGCCACCACAGCAGACATCGCCGAAATGTCCGCGATGATGGCACGCGCCTTCCAGGACGACGACCCGGTCAGCGAATACTTCTTCCCGGACGCGTCCAGCCGCCCGAGCAAACAGCGGCGCATGATGGCCGCACTGATCCGCCACCGCTACATTCCCGCAGGTGGGGCCGACCTCGCCGTCGAGAACGGCCGCATCGTCGGAGTGTCACTGTGGCATCCACACGACGCCCCCGCGACACCGCGGTGGCGGCAGCTGGTGTCCGGTCCACATCTGTTGTGGGCCATGGGTTCCGGCACCCGGGCCGGCATCGAGATGGATCGGCTCCTGACCGAGAACTCCCCCGCCCCCGACGCTGTGCTGTGGGTCTACCTCGGCGTCGAACCGTCCACACACCGATCCGGTGTCGGTGCTGCACTGTCGGCCCACGTGCAGGCGCGCACCGATCGCGAGGGCCGACCTCTGTACGGAATCTGCAAGGAGGGCAACCTCGGATTCTGGACGGCGATGGGCTTTGTGCCATGGGGAACCGCCCGCATCGGCGCGACGGGACCGGAGGTCCACCTGCTCTCACGACCTCCGGCCCCGGTCACCTAGTGAGAGTCCTGACGCCACCGGGTGGCCTCGGCGAGCGTGAAGCCGTGAACGTCGGCCAGCGCACCCAACCGTTCGACATTCTCACCGTCCAGAGTGGTGCCGATGCTGCGCAGCGCGAATTCGCCCGACAATGCGATCAGCATCGTCTCGGCCATGCACGCGTACGTCAGCCCCGGAGCCAACCCGTACGTCAAACCGAAGTCCGAGCCCGACGGCACCCGCACGATTCCGCCGTCGAACACCGTCACGTCCGGCCGTTCACCGCGGACGTCCCGGCCGATGTTCGGCGGCTGCGCCACGTCGCAGACGATGGCCCCCTGCATCAGGTCCGTCGGATCGATCAACGACTGCGGAGCCGACGTCGCCGCGATGACGATCAACGAATCCCGCACAGCAGCAACAGGATCGGTGAAGAATTCGATGTGACGCGAACGGATCAGATCGTCGAGGTCGCCGGCGACCTCGGCGGCAACCACCGCCAGGTCACCCGAACCCGAACCGGCACTCGCCACCATCTCCTGCGCCGCAGCCCACAACTTCGGCGCGATCACCGAGTTCTCGCCGCGCCTGCCCACCAACGCGATACTGCCGACCTCACCGGCCAATTGCTTGCCGATGGTCCGTCCGATCGCCCCACCCGCACCGAGAATCGTCACCCGAGCGCGAGCGACATCGATGCCCCGTTCCTGGCACACACGTCGGACGGCCCGCAGACTCGCGGCCGCGGTGAAGGTGTTGCCCGTCGTGATCGGCCGAGATGTCGCACCGAGACCCAGCCCGTTTCCGGTGATCACCGACGAGTACCCGCCGAGTCCGACCACGGTTGCCCCGCGCGAGATCGCGAGTTCGACGGCTCCGCCCACCACTGCCAGCGCACGCTCGGTCGGCAGCTGCAGCAACTGCTGGGAGGTGTACGGCAGCCCGATCAGGTCGCCGTGCGCAGTTGCGTCTCCGAATCCGGACACCCGCCCGCTGCCGATGACGAACGAGGCCGGATCGAGCTCGGACGTCGACGCAGCGAATCGCTCCAGCAAGTCCCGTCTCTCGGCATTGTCGAACACCTCGAGCGCAGGATCGAACGCAGCGAAGAAACCGAGATCGAGAGGATGGGCGATGAAGGCGAAGCGTCGATCACCTGGCCGTACCGCGATGTCGGGAGTACGGCCCGGACGCAATGCCGTGAGCGCCGCGGGAGTGGCGACAGTCGGACGCCCGAGCAGATGCCCGAACAATCCGTCCATGTCCCCTTCGGCCGCGTAGCCGAGCGCGCGATCGAGGGCCGCGACCAGACGCGAGCATGCCGACGAGGAAACCGTCAACGGTGGTTCGATACGAATCACCCTGTTGCCGAACAGAGTCGGAGCCACGCGAATGCCCTCGACGTTGAGCAGATACGAGCAGATCACCGCGGACAGGTTGTGCTGATCCGCGATCGAACCGAGCAGAGACTGCCGTCCGACGAAGTTCACATCCGCGGTGAGTTCGATTCCCAGCAGTAATCCGCGACCACGTACCTCGGTGACCACCGAGGGATACTTCTCGACCAGGCCGGCCAGATCGTTCTTCAACTGTCGTCCGAGCGCGGCAGCTCCGGTGACCACCGCGCAGTCGTCTCGGGTCAACTCCTCGAGGACGGCCAGACCGACCCGTGCGGCCAACGCGTTGCCCGCGAACGTCGACGTGTGGCGAAGAGCGAAACTCTCCCCCACCAACTCCGGGCGGCACAGCACCGCGCCCACCGGCACGACCCCGCCGCCGAGCGCCTTCGCGAGAGTCAGAATGTCGGGAATCACGCCCTCGTGCTCCGCCGCGAACATCCGGCCGGTCCGGCCCAGTCCCGTCTGCACCTCGTCGAGCGCGAGCAACACACCGTGGCGGTTGCAGATCTCCTGGACCTGCCGCAAGTAGCCGTCGGGCGGGCACACCACGCCGCCCTCACCCTGAATCGGCTCGACGAGGAACACCGCATAGTGATCCGGCGCAGCCGCCAGAGCCGCCTCTAGTGCCTCTGCATCACCGAAAGCGATGTGGTCGAATCCCGATACCGGGGCCCCGAATCCACTCTGGTACTTGATATTTCCCGTCGCCGACAGCGCCCCCAACGTCTTGCCGTGAAAACTGTTCCCGGTCGTCAACACCCCGAGGCGGCCGGTATGGGCCCGCGCGATCTTCAGCGCCACCTCCGTCGCTTCGGTGCCACTGTTGACGAACGTCGTACGCGTCAATCCCTCGGGTGCGATTCTCCCCAGACGATCCGCCAGTTCACCTGCGGCCGTGAGCACCGAGGGCTGCACGAAGATGGGCTCGCCGCTGCACCGAACATCGTTGATCGCCTGCCAGATGGGCGTCGGCCCGTGCCCGAACGGCAGCGCCCCGTAGGCACCCGCGAAGTCCAGATACCGACGGCCCGCAGAATCGAACAGCACGGTGCCGTCGCCGCGGACGTACTCGCGATCGAGATTCAGCGCAGTCAGCAGTCGGTACAACTCGGGATTGACGCTGCCCGCAAATCCCGAGCGACCCGACCGCTCGGGTACTACAGATACATCGATTGTCGTGTCAGTCATGACCAGCATGCTCCGTTTTCATCGGATCCATCCCTGGCCGTCGAGCATCGAATGGTTGTCCCGAACAACCAGGGCTCGCCCCAAGCCAGGACGCAAACGCGATGGTAGACCTGGCCAGGGACACCGACGGAGACCGTGAAATCAACGAAAAGCCCCGTCCGAGCAGCGCTGACGCTGCATCGGACGGGGCCGAAGTATCGACCGGTCGGGGTCTACTGGTCGTCGATCGCCGACAACTTCCAGGTGCCGTCGATCTTCTCCATGTTGACCGTCAGAGGGCCTTCCGCACTGCCGGAGGCAACGCCGTTCTGAGTCGCGCTGATGTTGACGTTCGCGATCAGTTCGGCCTTGTCGTCCTCGAGTCGCGAGACGCCGATATCGGTGACCATTGCCTCGGTGCCGGTATCGGTTTGCACCACAGCAGATTTGGTGGTGTCGGCGGTGGAGTTGAACTCGTCGAGCATCGACTGATTGAGCACCGCCCGCGCCGCGTCGAAATCTGCATCGATCGTCTCGGCCTTGTACGTGTACAGGGTCTGCAGAGCGTCGGTAGCTGCCGACGTCACCTCTTGCGTCGCCGAAGAATCCACCCATGCCTTGTTGTCGATCGTCGCGAACGGCTTGAATGCAGCGACGGCTGCGAAAGCACCGAGAACCACGGCGATGACCGCGACCACGATCACGTGCTTGAACCCGATACCCGACGCCGACTTCGGCGATTCGGTCGTCTCGGGCGAGGTCGAGGTCGAGGTGGGCGCGACCGGTTTCTTCAGCCCGGCCCTGGACGGGCGCGACTTGTCCTGCTGCGTGTCGACGGGCTGCGTCTCGGCTGGCTGTGTAGTGGCCGTATCCGTCTCGACCGGATCTGTCTTGTCCAGTCTGGGCTTCTTCGACGCGGGTGTGGTGCCGACTGCTGTCTCGGTAGCCGTGGCGTCGGGTGCCGTTGTCTCGGCAGCCGTGGTGTCGGGTGCCGTTGTCTCGGGTGCCGGTGCGCCGGTCTCGGCCGACGTCGGCTTGGCGGTGCCGGCTACCTTTCGACGTACCTTGCTGGTGGTCGTGGGGGGAACGATCTTGCGACGCTGGGGAGGCACTGCAGAACTCCTTCGAGGCTTACTTCTGTACAGATGGACGACGGCGCTGCCGGCAAACTCAATTGCCGCCGGTGTTCGGCTGGGGGGCCGGCGTCGCTTCCGTACTGGGGTCGACCGCGTTGGGGTCGGTGGGACCACCCGGTTCCGTCGGAATGACGGGATTGGTGTTCGGGTTGTCGAGAGAGATCCGCGAACCGATGGGATCGACCTTGTTGGTCTTCCACACCCCGTCTACGTCTTCCATGGCCATCCGCATGGTCAGCTTGCTGCGCTCCACCCGGTCGGGCCAGGTGGTGGTCGTGGCGATGACGACGAGCGCCGTTGCGGTGTTCTCGTCGGTGCTCAGCTCGGTGAGGGTGCCGTGCAGGACCTCGGCCTCGCTCTTGGCACCGGACTGACGAACCTGATCGGTGATTCCCGAACGGGTCTGCTCCAGATCGTTGAGCATCAGATCACCGGTGATCGAGGACTTCATGTTGTCGAACGACTGGTCGATGTTGGCTGCATCCACAGTGTTCAGGTTGACCGCAGCCTGCTGAGCGCCGGTGAGCGCCGCATCGCGGGTGTCGGCGGTGGGCTTCTCACTCAACAGCGCCGTGCCCCAGCCGTATCCGAAGAACACGGCCGCTGCGAGCGCCGCCACGGCAATCACCGTGACGACGGCCAACAGAATCTTTGCTGTCTTGCTTGACCCTGGAGTCGCGGGCGACTCCAGGGTTTCGGTGCTCGAGTTCACACTGTCACCCTACTACTCGGTAATATCCGGCCGAACCGCTCTCGGCCCGATAGTAGTGCTGAGCAGCAGTTCCTTCGGCCCCGCTACTTCGGCGTGACGCCGAGGAGCGGTGCCAACTGGGTGGCGATGGGGTTGAGGTTGAGCTTCTCGGGATCGACCTTGGGCTTGAGGTCCCACGGCTGCGGCACGTCCGGATCGGCGAACACGATTCGGTTCGCGCTACGGACACCGGTGACGCTGCCCTGCGGCGTCGCGCAGTTCGCGTCGAGGTTCAGTGGGTAGTTCTCCCGAGTCTCGTCGAAGTTCGGATTCTTCCGCTTCTCCTCGTCCAGGATGGCCTGGCTGCCCTCGTAGCCGACGGTGCACGGCGGCGGGTTGTTGGTTTCGAGCAACAGACCCTGATGGATAGTGCCGTCGTTCGGGACGATGGTCGAGATACCGGCACCGAGTGCAGGCAGGAACGTCAGGAACGGACGGAGCGCGACCGTCCGCGGCTCGGCCTGAGCCGCGACCAGGGCCAGATTGTTGATATCGGTCGTCAACGCCGGGCCTGCATCGGTGATGAGACCACCGACCTGGTCTCCGGCAGCAGTTCCGGTATCGATGAGACGACGGATATCGGGATCGCTCGACTTCAGCTGAGCCGTCACCTGATCCAGGCTCGTGCTGAATTCGCGAATCAGATCCGACTGCTCGGATTGAGTGTCGAGCACCGGCACCGCGTCACGAACCAGCGACAGAGTCTGCGGCAGAGCCTCGTTGGCCGACTCGGAGATGTTCCCGAGCGAATCGACCAGAGACTGCAGGTCGTTGCCCTTGCCGTCGAACGCGACACCGAGCTCGTTGACCACATTGGTCAACGTGTCCAGCGGCACCGACCTGACCAAGGTGTTCGTGTTCGCGAGCACGTCCTCCACCGGAACCGGCGTGGCGGTGTCGGCCTGTGCGATTTCCGAACCGTCCACCAGGAACGGACCCTGATCGGACTGCGGCTGCAGGTCGACGAACTGCTCGCCGATCGCGGAACGGTTCGCAACGACGGCCTTGGTGTCGGCCGGGATGTCGGGTCCACCGTTGTCGAGTTTGAGCGCCACCCGGACACCGTCCGACGTCAACTGCAGATCGCCGACGGTTCCGACCGGCACACCGCGGTACGTCACCTCGGCATTGGAGAAGATGCCGCCGGAGTCGGCCAGGTTGAGTGCGACCTCGTACTGCCCGAACCCGAGCATGTTGTCCAGGCGGACGTACTTGCCACCGACGTAGATCAGCCCGAGCAGGGCGACCACGACGAACGCGACCAACTGAAAGCGAACGAGCTTCGATCTCACTGTCCAACTCCGAATCGTTCGAGCAGATCGGTCACGGGAGCCAACGGGTCGAACGGTGCAGGCTCGGCAGCACCGGCGGCCTCACCCGTAGGCGCACCCGGTCCGGGAACCGGCGACGGAATGATGGGCGGCAACGGCAGCAGCGAGATCGTCGGCCAGCCCGGACGCGGGCCGTTTCCGTTGTAGTACGGATTCGACGGATCCACGACCGGCAACGTGTTGCCGTACTTCGGCTGGATGTAGACCGGATCGCCCTCTCCCACACCGAAGTTCCGCAGCGCCGTACCGATCGAGAGATCCAGCGAGAGGAACAGGTTGGCCGAGTTGCCCTCGATGATCTTCTCGGTGCCGTCCGCGAACGGCAGTGTCGGGATCACCGCGAGGGAGGTGACGACGTCGTCCGCGGAATCGGCCAGGGCCTGCAGCGTCGGACGCAGTGCACGCAGATCTGCGATCAGGTCGTCCTTGGAGCGATCGATGACATCGGTGCCGACGGCCCCGAGTCGATCGAGTGCCCCGAGCATCTCGGTGAGCTGCGGGCGTTGCTTCTCGAGAACTTCCGTCGCGATCGGCAGGTCTTTGAGAACTGCGTCGATCTTGTCGGTCTGCGAGTTGACGCGACCACTGAGAGTGTCGAGACCGTCGATGGCGCGGGTGATGTCGTCGCGCTGCTGATTGAGACCGTCGATCAACGTATTGGCCTGCTGCAGAAGCTCTTTGGTCTTGCCTTCGCGACCGTCGAACGCCGTGCTCAGCTCTTTGACGATCGGCGAGAGCTGCCCGACGCCGCCGCCGTTGAGCAGCAGCGACAGGGCACCGAGTACCTGCTCGATGTCGGTTGCATGGCGGGTGCGATCGAGCGGGATCGTGGCACCGTCCTGCAGACGTGCAGCCTCTTCGTCACCGGGAGGTGCGGAGAGCTGCACGAACTTCTCACCGAGCAGGTTGGTCTGCTGCACCGACGCGATCGCGTTGGCCGGCAGATCCACGTCGGAGTTCAGGATGACGTTGACATCGGCGGTCCACCCGTCGTTCGGCACCGAGATGGAGTCGACGCGACCGACGGGGACACCGTCGACCTTGACGGTCGACTGCGGCACCAGGTCCAGCACATCGTCGAACTGCACCGTCAGATTGAACGGGTTGTCGCCGACGTCGGCACCACCGGGCAGCGGGATGGCATAGATGCCGGCCGACGAGCACGCGCCGGCAGACAGCGCCACCACGCACAACCCGGCTCCGAGGGTCAACGAACGTTTCACGCGAGCTCGATTCCGATTCACAGAGGTCATCACTGTCCTCCCCCGATGAGCGACCTGTCGAGACCTGGCATGGTGGTGGACCCCAGTCTCGGCGAGACGTTGCCCGGCACGGTGCCCGGCACGGACACGTTCTGCTCGATGTCGTTGGTGAGAACCCCGAACGGCAACACAAGCCGATTCTGGTCGGCAAGAGGAGCCTGGATCATGGTGGTGATGTTGGCGCACTGATCGATGATCGGCTGAATCTGCGCACCGAGCGCCTCGAAACGCGGGTCACCGGGCACCAGCTTGCCGAGGTCGAGCAATCGGCAGACGGTTCCGAGCGGATCCTGGGTCTCGTTCTGCAGATTGGCACGCGATGCCAGCGTGCCCGATTCTGCGTCGTAGGCGTTGACCAGGTTGCTGATGGCCAACGGCAGCAGCGTCAGAGTTTGCACGAGCTGCTCACGGTTGTCGGCGAGGGTCTGAGTGGGGACCACCAGACCGTTCGCTGCGGTGGTCAGCTCGGTCCGGTTGTCCGCCACGAACGTCGCCACGTCACCGAGGGACACCGAGAGCTGCTGCAGGGCGGCTCCCAGGTCCTCGCGCTGGCCCGACAGGAAGCCCGTCAGATCGGCGAGCTGACTGTTGAAGTTACGAACCTGCTGATCGTTGACGGCCAGCGCACTGACGAAGGTCTGCAGATTCTTGATCGTGTCGAAGACATCGGAGCGCGAGTCGCTCAACGTACGGCCGGCAGCCGAGAGCTGAGTGATGCTGTTGCCCAACGCTTCCCCGTTGCCGTCGAGGTTCGCCGCACCGGTGTTCACGAGGTCGGTGAGAGCGCCGTCCTTGTTCGCGCCGTCCGGACCGAGAGCAGTGGACAGATCGTTGATCGACTTGTACAGCTCGTCGACCTCGACGGGAGTGGCAGTGCGATCACGGCCGATCGTCGTGCCGCTGGCCATGGTGTCGCCGCCGGTGTAGACGGGCGAGAGCTGGACGTAACGATCGGCGACAAGCGACGGGGTGACCTGAACGGCCTTCGCGTCGGCCGGAATGTCGATGCCGCGATCGACTCGCATGACGACCTCGACGTCCTCACCCAACGGCGTGACCGATTCGACGGTACCCACCTTGACGCCGAGAACTCTGACCTCGGATCCAGAGTAGATGCCGATCGACTTGTCGAAGTAGGCGGTGATCTTGGTCGAACCGGCCCTGGTGAACAGCCACCAGCCGGCGACGGCCAGAACCAGCGCCACGATCACGACGACCGCGATCAGTGCGAGCTTGTTCTTGTTCCTCGGTGCTGCCTGAGTCTCTGTCATCAGTTCCCCGCCAACGTATCGAGCGCGGGCTGGCGGTAACCAGGTATCAACGGAACTCCGGGTGGGGTGAGGTTGGCCAGAACGATGTCGAGCCATCGTCCGTTACCGGTCACGTTGGTGTAGAGCCGGATGAACGGCTCGTACAGCTTCAGCGCCCGGTCGAGATTGTCGTTGTTGCGTTGCAGGATGTCGATGACGCCGTTGAGCTGTTGCAACATCGGGTTGATGGTTGCCTCGTTGTCACGGACCAGACCGGTCAACTCCTGCGACACACGTTGCGTGCCGGTGAGCAGCTGGGAGATGGCCTGCTGCCGATTGTTGAGCTCCTCGAGCAGTGGACCCGCATCGGTGATCAGTTTGTTGAACTGCTCGTTGCGGTCGGCCAGCACCTTGGAGGTTTCGCCGGTGGCTGCGAACAACTTCTTGAGTTCCTCGTCGCGGCTGGCCACCGTCTGCGACAACCGAGTCACGCCGTCGAGCGAGGCTCTGATGTTGGCCGGGGTCTCGGAGAACGCGTCGGACAACGTCCGCATGCTGGTGGCGAGCTGATCCGTGTCGATGTCGTTGATCGTCGACGCCGCCGCCGAGAACGCGTCGATGACGTCGTACGGAGAGGTGGTGCGCGCCAACGGAATCGGATCTTTCGGGCTCAGGGTGTCCGAGCCACTCGGATCCAGTGCCAGGTACTTCTGCCCCAGCAGAGTCTTGATGGCGATGGCCGCTCGCGACTCGTTGCCGACCCAGGCGTCCTGCACCGTGAAGTCCACGAGCACCCGGTCGCCGTCGAGCCGCACGTCGGTGACCTTGCCGACCTTGACCCCCGCGATACGGACTTCGTTGGACGGCTTCAGACCTGCGGCTTCACTGAACTCCGCGGTGTACACCGAACCTGCACCGATGATCGGGAGACGGTCGAGGAAGAAGACCGACATCGTGGCGAGCAGGATGATCGCGATTCCCAGTGCCCCGATGGTGGCCGGACTACGTCGAGATGTCATTGCTTGATCCCCCCAGCTTTGCAGCGCTCTGCCGAGTTCGTGTACAGGGGCTGATTGACGGTCGGAAGCCCGGTCGGCAAATTCAGGTTCGGCGAATACCCCGGTCCGGCGACGATGTCGATACCGCAGAGGTAGAACGTGAACCAGGATCCCTGCTGAGCCGTACGAATCAGCTTGTCGAGCTTGACCGGCAGATTTCCGAGGACCGCGTCCACGTCGGCGCTGCGTCGATTGATGGTCTCCGACAACGTGTTCAGCGCTGTGACCGAACCCTGGATCGACGGCCGTGTCGGCTCGAGCAGGTCCGCGGTGGCGTTGGTCAGTCCGGCCAGCGAGGTCACGGCCGAGCCGACGACGTCGCGGTCGGCCGACAGGCCCGACACGAGCTGCTGCGTGTTGACGATGAGGCTGTCGAGTTGCCCGTCGTTCTGGTTGACCGTGGCGAGCACGTTGTTGAGGTTGGTGATGACCTGACCGATGACCTGATCCTTGTCGGCCACGGTGTTGGTCAGACTCGCAGTGTTCTTGACCAGTTCGTTGATGGTGCCCGATTCCCCCTGGAACACCTGGATGATCTGGTACGAGAGCTTGTTGACGTCATCTGCGCTGAGCGTGGTGAACAGCGGGCGGAATCCGTCGAACAGAGTCGTCAGGTTCACCGCGGGCTTGGTGCGCTCGAGCGGAATGGTCGCTCCCCCGGTGATCTTCTTGCCCTGATCGCCCGAACCCTGCTCGATGGCGATGTAGCGCTGACCGACCAGGTTGCGGAAGCGAATGGTGGCAGTCGAACTCGCCGGCAGCCAGTCGCGACTGCTCAGCGTGAAGTCGACCTTCGCCTCTCGTTCGTTGGCGATCTCGATCTTGTCGACCTGCCCGACGCGAACGCCGGCGATTCGGATCTCGTCACCCTCGTTGAGCGAGGTGACATCGGTGAACATGGCCGAGAACTTGGTGCCGCCACCACCGCTCGAGTTCGCGATGGTGAAGGCCAGGGTGGCCGTGGCGATGATCGTGATCACGGCGAACACGACCAACTTGATGATCGGCGCGAGAAGGCCTCTCATGGCACGGTCACCTCCGCTCCTCTCAATGCCGGTGCGCCGAGTGCAGCGGCCCACGACGGAACAGTCTCTGGTGCAACACCACTCGCTTGTCCGTAGATGACGGCAAGAGTGTCACGCTCGAAGTCCGAGCCCTCGTAGCTCGCGGGCTGCGCAGACGCGGAGACAGCGGGAACGATGGAACTCTGAGCCGACTTCGGTGGGCCCTGCCCGGGGATCTCCTGCGGGCCGGGATTACGGGTCGGTACCTGGTAGGACCCGTCGTTGACCGAACCTCCCGGGTACTGCGGGAAGAACTCTCCCGGTGCTGCCGGCTCGAAGCAGGTGGCTCCGCGGTCGTCGAACAGCCGTGGCTCGTCCTGGTTCGGCAAGTAACGGCCCTTCGGGTTGACGAACGATGCGGACACGTTGATTCCGGGGTACTCGTCGCCCTCACCGAGGACGATCTTGCCGCGCCTGGCACCTTCGGCGAACTGACTGAAGGTGCAGCCGAACGTCGGCGAGAACTCGGCCAGCAAATCGAGAGCCTCTCGCGAGTTCGAGGCGAGACCGATCAGATTCTCGGAGTTGACCTGCAAGAAATCGGCGGTCGTGTTCGATGCCGACGTCAGCGAGCCGTAGAGCGTCTCGAGGCTGGACTGCCGCTCGACGACCGTATTACCCGTCGTACGTAGGTTGTCCAGCGCCGAGATCAGCTCCGGTGCCGCGTCTGCATAGGTCTGGGAGAAGTCGGCGAGACCCACCAGCGTCTGCTGGATGTTCGGCAGTTCGGTGTTGAGACCGGAAACGACATCGGTGAGGTCGTCGATGGTCTGTCCGAGCTGCTCGCCGCGTCCGCTCAGGCCCTGCGCCAGTGACCCGAGGGTATTGGCGAGGTCCTGCGGCGGGATGGCTTGCAGCAACGGCAGCAACCCGTCGAGCAGCTGCCCGACCTCGATCGCGTTGCCGCTGGTGTCCTGTCGAAGAACGGTGCCGTCGGAGATCGGCGACGCCGAATCGTTCTCGGGCACGATCAGCGAGACGTAGCGCTCGCCGAACAAGGTCTTCGGCAGCAGCCGCGCAGTGGCATTCGACGGGATCAGCGGAGCCTTGTCCGGATCGATGGCGAGCTGCGAGGTGACGACGCCGTCGACGGTCGACGCCGAGCGCACCTCGCCGACGATCATGCCGCGCACCTTCACATCTGCGTTCATCGGCAGAGCGTTGCCGACCGAGTCGGTTTCGAGGCTGACGTTGACGACCGATTTGAACGTCTTGTTGTAGGAGGTGATGCTCCATCCGAGAAACAGGATGAGTACCAAGAAGAACGCAAGTCCGAGCAGTACTCGCTTCAGTCGCGACGGCGAGTCGATCATCCGGCAACCCTCACTGTGGTGGTCGTGCCCCAGATGGCGAGGCTCAGGAAGAAGTCCAGTACCGCGATCGTGACGATCGCCGTACGTACTGCGCGACCCACCGCGACGCCGACGCCTGCCGGTCCGCCGGAGGCGTGGTAGCCGTAGTAGCAGTGGATCATGATCAGCACGAACGCGAAGATGAGCACCTTGAGGAAGGAATACAGCACATCTTCTGGAGGTAGGAACAAGTTGAAGTAGTGGTCGTACGAGCCGGACGACTGCCCGTTGAAGATCGTGCTGATTCCGCGGGAAGCGACGTACGAGGCAAGCAGACCGACGATGTAGAGCGGGATCACCGCGACGAATCCGGCGATCATGCGGGTGGTGACGAGGAACGGCACGCTGGGCACTGCCATGACTTCGAGTGCGTCGATCTCCTCCGAGATACGCATCGCGCCGAGCTGGGCGGTGAAACCACAACCGACGGTGGCGGACAGTGCAAGCCCGGCCACGATCGGTGCAATTTCACGGGTATTGACGTAGGCGGACAGGAAGCCGGTCAACACCGAGCTGCCGAGCTGTTCCAGGGCGGCGTAACCCTGCAGACCGACGACGATGCCGGTGAAGCCGGACATCATGACGATGACACCGATGGTGCCGCCGATAACGGCGAGCGCGCCGCTGCCGAAGGTGACCTCCGCCAGCAGGCGGAGAACCTCCTTCTTGTAATGGACTGCGGTCTTGGGTATCCACCCGATGGCCCGCAGATAGAACGACATCTGCTCGCCTGCGCGATCGAGCACGTTGAGCGGGGCATTGCCGACGCGCTTGACGCGCATCAGCGTGCGGTCACCGCGACCTCTGGCGATCGTCATCGCGGTTACGCTCCCTTCGCTGGTACGACCTGGAGGTAGACCAGGGTGAGAATGAGGTTGGCGAAGAACAGCAACAGGAACGTGATGACAACCGTCTGGTTCACAGCTTCACCGACACCCTTGGGGCCGGGGTTGGGATTCAGGCCCTTGTACGACGCGATGATGCCGGCGATGAGACCGAAGATCGCCGCTTTCGCTTCTGCGACATACAGATCGGGCAGCTGAGCCAACGCGGAGAACGACGCCAGGTAGGCACCGGGGGTACCACCCTGCAGGATCACGTTGAAGAAGTAGCCACCGACGATGCCGACGACCGAGACGAGTCCGTTGAGCAGCAGCGCCACGAGGATCATGGCCAGCACTCGCGGAACGACGAGGCGGTGAACCGGATCGATTCCCAGTACCCGCATCGCGTCGATCTCCTCGCGAATGGTGCGAGAACCGAGGTCGGCGGTGACGGCAGAACCGGCCGCACCGGCCACCAAGAGGGCGGTCACGATCGGACTGCCCTGCTGGATGACGGCGAGCACGCTGGCAGCACCGGTGAACGATTCGGCACCGAGCTGCTTGATCAGCGAACCGGTCTGCAGCGATACGACCGCGCCGAACGGAATGGCGACCAGTGCCGTCGGCAGAATCGTCACGCTGGCGATGAACCAGGCCTGCTCGATGAACTCGCGGAACTGGAACGGCCTACGAAAGGTGTTTCGGACCACCTCGACGAACAGTTCGACGATATTGCCCGCTTGTGTCAGAGCGGCGTTCGCGGGCGCGAACGCGGACTTCTTCGATCCCCCCATGTCTGCTATTGACCCCGACCTTGTGTTGGAGCTTGGTAGCCCTGCTGATCATGTCCTTGGTCGTAGCCTTGTTGGCTGTACCCCTGTTGGTCGTAGCCCTGCTGGCCGTACCCCTGTTGGTCGTAGCCCTGCTGGTCGTAGCCCTGCTGGTCGTAACCCTGCTGGTCTGCGTACGCCGGGTAACGCTGCCCCGAGTCGGTGCTGTCGAGGCTCTCCTGGATCGCGACCTGAGCGCTGTGCGGCAGGGTGTGCATGATCTGGCGCACCCGCTCCTGCCTGCGTCCGACGGCCTGGCGCACCGGCGTACCCGGGGTGGCCTTCATCTGCGGCACGATGCCTTCGACGTCGTCGACGCCACCGGCGTGGTGACCGGCGTCGACCATGGCCTGCTCCTGCGCCATCTGCGCCTCGTCCTTCTCTTCCGACATTCCGATCGGCCCGATCATCGTGCCGTTCAGGAATTGCTTGACCACCGGCTCGTCACTGGTGAGCAGCACCTCACGGGGGCCGAACATGACCAGCTGACGACGGAACAGCATGCCGATGTTGTCGGGGACCGTTCGAGCCAGATTGATGTTGTGCGAGACGATGAGGATCGTGGCATCGATGTTGGCGTTGATGTCGATCAATGTCTGCGAAATGTACGTCGTACGAACAGGATCGAGGCCGGAGTCCGGCTCGTCGACGAGAATGATCTCCGGGTCCAGCACCAGCGCGCGGGCGAGGCCGGCACGCTTGCGCATACCACCGGAGATCTCACCGGGCAGCTTGTCCTCGGCACCGAGCAGACCCGTCAGTTCGAGCTTCTCCATGACGATCTTGCGAATGTCGGACTCGGACTTCTTGGTGTGCTCGCGAAGCGGGAAGGCGACGTTGTCGTAGAGGTTCATCGAGCCGAACAGGGCACCGTCCTGGAAGAGCACTCCGAACAGCTTGCGGATCTCGTAGAGCTCACGCGAGGAGCACTGCAGGATGTCGGTTCCGTCGATGAAAATCTTGCCCTGCTCGGGGCGAAGGAGACCGATCAGCGACTTGAGGAAGACCGACTTACCGGTACCGGAAGGACCGAGCAATGCACTGACTTCACCCTTCGGCAGAGTCAACGTCACGTCCTGCCAAATCTTCTGTACACCGAAAGACTTGGTCAATCCTTCGACCGAAACCTCGACTCCCACGCTGACCTCCACAATTCATACACATCGACCCGGATGTGGGTTGCGTCACTGTATCCCATGCACGTGTCCGCTCCGACACAGGAGCTTACCGCCCAGTAAGAACTTCCCCGAGTCAGGCTGTAGAGCTTGCATCAGTGTGGCTCATCTCACGCGAGCCGGTCGGGAAGTCGCCCGAACTGTGACAAGTCCCTGCCGTCGGATTCTGTGACAAGACACAACTGCACCCGGCCGAGACCATTCGGAAAGCTTCGGACTTCGGCGTTCACGAGTAAACAGTGACGCGTTGCCGATGTCCCGGGATCGAGAAGACTCCGTGATCGGTCACAACGCAGCGCGATGCGATCCGCATCGAACACAGGAGAAGGCTCCATCGAACGCAGGAGCAGCCCTCCCCCGAACACAGAAAAGGGCCGCCCTCACCGAAGTGAGGACGGCCCCTTCTGTGCGCTCGATGTTGAGAGCGCGAAGTACGACTGCAGTGAAGCGGTCTTACTTGACGGAGATCTTTGCGCCGGCAGCTTCCAGCTTCTCCTTGGCGGCCTCGGCTGCATCCTTGGCGACCTTCTCCAGGATTGCCTTCGGAGCGCTCTCGACGAGGTCCTTGGCTTCCTTCAGGCCGAGGCCGGAGACGACCTCACGGACGACCTTGATGACCTGGATCTTCTTGTCGCCGGCCGACTCGAGAACGACATCGAACTCGTCCTGCTCTTCGGCTGCCTCAGCCGGAGCGCCTGCTCCGCCTGCTGCTGCAACTGCGACGGGAGCAGCTGCGGTGACCTCGAAGGTCTCCTCGAATGCCTTCACGAACTCGCTGAGCTCGAGGAGGGTGAGCTCCTTGAACTGGTCGAGCAATTCTTCGGTGCTGAGCTTCGCCATGGTGGCGGTCCTTCCTGTAAGTACCTGGCCGCTGATCCGCGACATGGTGTTGGTGTGGAGCTGTTCGCTAATGCCAGCGGATCAGCTTTCGGCGGGAGCTTCCGCCGGTGCTTCTGCTTCTGCAGGGGCCTCGGCTGCGGCAGGTTCGCCGGCAGCCTTCTTCTCCTGCAACGCGAACGCCAAGCGGGCGAACTGCGATGCGGGAGCGTTGAACAGGCCTGCAGCCTTCGACAAGTTGCCCTTCATGGCGCCGGCGAGCTTGGCCAACAGGATCTCGCGAGACTCGAGGTCTGCGATCTTGTTGATCTCGTCCACGGACAGCGTTGCGCCGTCCATGTAGCCGCCCTTGATGATCAAGGCCTTGTTGTCCTTCGCGAAGGCCTTGATGGCCTTCGCAGCGTCGACCGGCTCGCCCTTGATGAATGCAATGGCGGTCGGTCCGACGAACAAGTCGTCGAGGCCGGTGATGCCGGCATCGGCAGCTGCGCGCTTGACCAGGGTGTTCTTGGCGACGGAGTACGTGGCACCTTCGCCGAGCGCACGCCGGAGCTGAGTCAGACCGGAAACCGACAGGCCACGGTATTCCGTGACGACGGCAGCCGTCGAACCCTTGAACTGGTCGGTGATCTCCGAAACTGCGGAGACCTTTTCGGGCTTTGCCATACTTCGCCTCCTCTCGTGGGAAGTTGTGTCGATCGCGAGAGGGCCGGAAAACGACGAACGCCCCGGTGCAGGAAGCACACGGGGCGTGAACAAGTGGCAGCCGAAGCTGCACGACAGGTTCCCTACCGCGTTCTCCTGCGTGGGCCGTCCGAAGCGATCTCGGACCTTCAACCGCACACCTGTCAGGAAATTTCCCTCGAGAAGGCGGTGACCAACGGTCTTGGGTAGAACTTGATTGGGCGGAACGAAAGAAATGCACGCACTGCGAGCACATTCCTTCTGGACCGTCGACCAGGCTACAACACCTCGGGGGTCAACTCCAAAACGATCGGCTACTGCCGCACCCCGTAGACGACCAGGTTGCGTTCGTAACTGCCCACGGTCGCATCGAAATCGCCCGAACAGGTGATCAACCGGATCTCGTCGCCGGGCACCGCGCCGAACACCGACGCCGTCGGGAAGTCCGCCTTGCCGTGGTCGCCGATGCGCTCGATCCGATAGTCCGCTCGGCCACCTGCTTCGTCGCCGACCGTGACGATATCGCCCGGGTTCAGATCCGACAGCCGATCGAACACCGCAGGCCCGGTAGTCGAGTCGACATGCCCGGCGAACACCGTCGGACTGCCGATCCCACCGGGTCGGCCACCGCCGGTGAACCACCCGACGTCGTCGTAGTCGGTGGGTACCTCCATCTCGCCGCTGTCGGCAATACCCAGGCCGACGAGCCCCTCGTCGAGCGCGATGGCAGGAATGCTCAGGCGCATCGGGATCGGCCGATCCCCCACTACGCCGGACAGTTCGGGCGAGGGCACGGGCACGGGCGACGAAGAGGACACCGTCGGGGCCGGCTCAGGTTGTGACGACGGTGGCGACGGTGGCGACGCACCACATCCCGTCACCACCGCCGTCAGAACCGCAGCCGTCAGAACCGCGGCCGCGAGTGCAGCCCGCGTGGGGAGCTTCAGCTCTGCACCCCGCGGGTGCGCCGTGCCACCAACGTCACGCCCGCGACAGCCATCGCGCCGAGGGCTACCGCGCCGACGACGGGAGCTGCGGAGCCGGTCGCCGAATCGGATGCCGCGGCGAGCGCCGCGCCGCCACCTCCGGTTGCTACCGATCCGACCGGAATCCGGGTCAGCTGTCCTCGGACCGCTCCGGCCGAGAAGTCGACGGTGTGGGTGTCGGCCGCGAAGCCTGCTGGGTCGGCTTCGATCCGGTCCAACGTGAATCCGGTACCGCTGTCTGCATCGGCACCGGCCGGGGTCAGACCGGTGGTGAACGGACCCTGCATGCAGCCGTTGCTGTTGCGCGGGCCGTCCCCGACGGGGGTCGGGTTCGGGAACGCGAGGCGCGGCGGTCCCGCTGCACCTGCTGCGGCCTGGTGGATATGAGTAGCCGTCTTGGCCGGGCTCATGTAGTCACCTGTCACACCGTTCAGCGAGATGTCGTAGCAGATGATGTCGAGGTCGGAATTGATCCGCAGCGTGAAGGTGCCCATCGCGCCCGGCTGACCCGGAGTGGCCACGCCGTCACCGTTCAGAACCTGATCGGGCGTGGCCATCGCGGTGAATGCGCTGGTGAAACTGTCCGGTTCGGCGACCGGGGTGTCGGCAGCGGCCGGGCCCGCCGAGAACAGCAGCAGCGCCGCCGCGGTGGCCGTACCGCCGACGAGTGCCGTGGCGGATCTACGAACGGACGCCGCCCGGCGTGTAGTGGAACGTGTGATCATCTCGTGTGCCTTCCATGAAAGTATCGGGCAGGCGAGCCCGTACACGGTGTACGACGGTCGGCGCGTAGATGTTCAAATATCGGTAAAGAAATATTCCAGTCTTGGATATGAACGCCTGCGGGGCCGCAGACGTAATCACTGTCATGAGCATCGGGAGCGTGATCGAGCTGACTTCGATGTCGCGGCCGCATACGACCAGCACGCGTCGGAGATGCTCGGTTACGCCGTCAATGCCCTCCGCGATCGAGCCCTCGCCGAGGATTGTGTGCAGGAGACGTTCCTGCGGGCCTGGCGGGCCAGAGCGCGCTTCGACCCGAGCCGAGGTTCACTCCGCACGTGGCTCTTCGCGATCGAGCGAAACGTCATCGTCGATCTCGTTCGGTCCCAGGCGAGAGTGCCTGCGACGACATCGGACCGGCCCGACGAGCACGAACGCGGACCGAGCGCCGTCACGCGCGACACCACCGCCGACACCGACGAGCGGCTCCGCATCATCGCGGCACTGGCACAGCTCTCGCCCGACCACCGCGAGGTCGTCGTGGCTGTGCACGTATCCGGAAGCAGCTACGCCGAACTGTCGGAATCGACCGGAGTGCCGGTACGCACGCTCCGCACCCGCGCCTTCTACGCCCTGAAGGCACTACGCAGAAACCTCGACAGAAAGGAGGACCGATGACAGCCTCACCCGATCGGCGAGCAGAGCTGATCGCTGCAGCAGTCGGCGACGATCTCGACGATGCCGAAGCCGGCGAACTTCGCGCGCTGGCCGCGTCGGACCCCACGGTCGACACCGAGATCGCTGCACTGCGCGCGACGACGGAGCAGCTCGAACGCCGGGGCCCGAACCTGCCGTGGCTCGACTCGACTCCGCCGCCCGGACTCCGCGAGCGAATCCTGGCCGCCACACAGAACGCCGACAACACCGAGAACACGGTTGCCCCTGAGCGTTCGGACAGCTCCGGATTGCAGCCGGTCGCCAGGCCGCGGTTCGGTGTCAGAAACGGGTCGGCCGGGTTGGCCGCTGCCGCAGCGCTCGTCGGTGTCGTCGTCGGCAGTGCAGCAGTACTGGGCATCGACGCATACCGCTCCGAGCCCGGTGAACCCCAGGTCGTGGTCACCGGACCACCAGGAACTCTCGGGGCCTACGAGGAAATATCGTTCACCACCAGCGGACCGACTGTCGACGTCGAAGGCGGTCTCGTCGCCCACACGTGGGGAACGGAAACCGTCCTCGAAATGGACGGCATCTCCGAGGGCGGTCCGTACGACGTCGTTCTCGTCGACCGATCGGGCGTCGACCGGCCGTCCGGCACGTTCCTCGGCAGCACCGTCACCATCGAGTGCCGGATGAATGCCGCCGTCCTGCGCGGCGACGTCGCCGAGATCGAGATCAGGGGTTCGGACGGAGTCGTACTCGCGTCGGCTCAGGTGCCGTCTGCCTGAACGCTTGTCTCGGAACGCAATCCGGGCCACCAATTTCGCTCGCCGAACAGCTTCATCATCGCCGGCACCATCATCATGCGCACCAGAACCGCGTCGAACAAAACGGCGACAGCGAGCGCGAACCCGAACTGTTGGAGTTCGAGAACATCGGCAGTGAGGAAGCTGGCGAACACGGCGATCATGATCGCGGCCGCAGCAGTGATCGGCCTGGCGGTGTGCTCGAGGCCGTCGACGATCGCGGTGTCGTTGGCGCTGGTGTCGTTGGCACTGGTGTCGTTGGCACTGGTGTTGGTCACGCTGTGTCGGTTGCGATGCGAGACGAACACCTCGCGCATCCGGCCGATGAGAAACACCTCGTAATCCATCGACAGACCGAAGACCACGGCGAACACGGTGACGGGCAGATACACCTGGATGTAGCCCGGACTGTCGAATCCGAGTAGCGACGATCCCCATCCCCACTGGAACACCGCCACCGTCGCACCCAACGCCGCGCCGGTGACGAGCACATTCATGGCGACCGCCTTGATCGGAATCACCACGCTCCGAAAGACGATGCCCAGGTACACCAGCGAGAATGCCAGTACTGCGAACACGACCCACAGGAATTTGCTCGAAATCTCCTGGGAGGCATCGACGACGAGGGCGGTGGTTCCGCCGACCGATACGGTGGTGCCGTCGCGGTCTGCGGCAACAACTGCCTGCGACCGGATCGACGCGACCAGGTCGGAGGCCTCGGTCGAGTCGATCGGCACCGCGGGCACCACGATCAGCAGCGTGCGACCGGAGTCCTGTTGCGCCAGGGCGTAATCGACGCGACCGTCGGCTCGGATGTCGTCGGCGAAGGCCGCGACGGTGGCCGCCTGCGCCGGTTCGAGGGGACGGTCACCGCTGCCGGTGAACACGACGGTGATCGGCGAAATCGTTCCAGGAGCGAACTTCTCGGTGAGGACCGTATTGGCCCGGCCGCTCGGCTCCGCGGCAAGGGCGTCGGCTCCGAGGTCCACCCCGTACTGGATGGTCCCGATCGGCACCAGGGCGGCCAGCAGCACGGCTGCGGTGACGGCCGTGTAGCGCCACGGGCGTTCGATGACGTGTCGCGCCCACCGTGACCACCACGTGGGTATCGCGGCATCGTGCTCACCGACCGCCGGAGGCTGAAACCTCTGCGGTAGCGACAGTGTCGAGATTCGCGGGCCGAGGACCGCGAGAATTGCCGGTAGCAGCGTCCAGGCCACCACGACGACGCACGCCACCGTCAGCGCTACGACGAACGAAATACTCTGCACGGCAGGAACATCGACGATCGCCAGAGCACCGAGCGAAATGAGTACGACCAGACCGGAGATGACGATCGTGTGGCCCGCCGTTCCCATCGCGGCCCCGACGGCCGCATTCGTACGCCCCTGACCCGTGGCGTCCCCCGGCAGCGTGGTGCGGTCCATTTCCTCTCGAAATCGGCTGACGATGAAGAGCGCGTAATCGATGCCCAGACCGAGACCGAACATCGACGCCACCGTCGTCACGAGGACATCGAAGGTCATGACGTGCGAGAGCAGCGAGAACACTCCGAACGCCGCCAACACTCCGATGCCCGTGGTGACGAGCGGCACGATGCCGGCGACCACGGATCCGAGAGCCAGGATCAACAGCACGAATGCCAGTGGTAGGCCGATACTTTCGGCCCGGACGGCGTCCTCGGACTCGACTTTGGTCAGATCGACGGTCATCGGCGAGTATCCGGTGGCCGCCACGTCGATACCACCGTCGGATGCCCCGTCGATGAGCTTCTGAATGCGTTCTGCGGTCGCGATCCGGTCGCGAGGGTCGCCGCCGACACCGACGAAAGCCAGTGCCGACGTTCCGTCCTCGGAGATCTGGGGCACGAATCCGGCCGTTTCGTAGGGATCGACGACCCGCAGCACATCCGGGGATTGCCGCAGCGCAGAGACGGTCTCGCCGACGCGTTCGCGGAAAGCGGGATCTGCGACGCGGACCCGATCCGACGTGAACGTGACGACGAGCTGCTCGGACCCGAACGAGGAGAAGTGCTGTTCGACGAGCGCGTCGGCACGACTCGATTCGGTACCGGGGACGGAGAAGTTGGCTCCCACCAACGAGTTCTGCAGTGCCGGATAGAGCGCAGCAGAACCCACCGCGATCAGCAGCCAGACGGCCAGCACGAGCCACCTGTGACGGCCGACCGTTTGCCCCCAGCGGTCACCGATGCCGAGCCTGGTCTGCGCGCGGTCGAGCACCACCGTCCGATCGATCATGGCCGAGGCAGCTCGAGATCGCGGTTGTAGATGCGGTACGTCCGGTGCGGAGTCTGCTCCATGCGGGTCAGCACCGATCCCTTCATCCAGGGGCTGTCGTCGAGCACCGGCGCTGCCTCCACCCGGGTGTAGCCGAGATCGCGCATCCGCACCGACAACTCCATGATCAGCAACGACGACACCGCGCGATCGGGGCAGTCCGGATCGACGAACAGCATGTCCACCCGCACCCCGTCGATGACGTCCGTTCGGCTCGGCTTCTTGACGTGCCACAGCGTCACCAGGTCTCGCAGCCACCGCGACTTCAGGTGCGCGGCCTTGGCCGCGGCCTGATTGACGTCCGGGATGCCCATCAGAAATCCGACGGGCTTGCCGTCCAATTCGGCCAGCAGGGTGAGCCGTCGATCGAGGACCGGGAGCATCATCCTCAGCAACTCGAAGAGTTCGACGAACGACAGTGGTGAGAAGCCCCAGAAGTTCACGAACGTCTTGTTGTAGAGATCGCGCACGATGCGCGCGTCGCGGCGAACCGTTCGGTACTTCATGGAGCGGAACGTCACTTCCGAACGCGACTTGATCTTTTCGAAGATCTGCATGTGCCGCGCATATTCGGGGCGGTTGTAGATAACGCACGGATCGTCGAACAGGTAGCTGTAGAAGTCCTTGATCCCCACGAGCCCCCACTTCTCGAAATGGGCTGCGTAGTACAGAGGATTGTGCGGCATGCCCACCAACGGAAGGGCAGGCTCGTCGTCGACGACGATGCCCGCGCTGTAGAACATCGACGGACCGAAAGGCCCGGACATCGCGCCGAGCCCGCGCGCGGCAAGCCACGCCGCTGCGGCATCGAGCAGGCCGGTGGCGACCTCGTGATCGTCGACGGCCTCGTAGAACCCGAAGAAGCCGATGGATTCACCGGTGTACTGGGTGAAGCTCGTGTCGTGGATGGCCACGACTCGTCCGACGACGACCCCGTTCTCGCGTGCGAGGAAGGCCGCGATATCGCGGGTCGACGCGATGGCGACCGGCGGCGAAATCAGGATCCGATCGAGATCCATGGGTTCGTCGGGCAATCGGTACGGATCACCCTGGTAGACGAGATCGGTGACAGCCTTGAATTCGTTCCAGTCCTGGGTGGACTCGACCCGGTCGACAGTGATCATCGTTCCTTCTCACGTGAAGTGTTGTCTGCCACCGGGATCGGTGAGCGGGCGACGACGCTCTCCCCCGCGAACACGTACTGGCCCGGTCGGACGGTGATGGTTTCGGCGAGAGCGTCGGGGACGAACACGTCGCATTGAGACCCGAAGCGGATCATCCCGTACTGCTCGCCGCGTTCGACGGTGTCGCCGACGGCGACGTGCGCGACGATCCGGTCGACCCACAGATCCGCTATCTGTGTCACCGTCACCACCGACCCCGATGAATGTTCGATGGAGATGGTGAGCCGCTCGTTGCTCAGTATGTAGTCGCACCCCTCGTCGTACGGGGTGCGCCGCGTCAACAGGTTCGCTCCCACTCGCGCCATCGACTTGTTGAACGGTGCCGCGGAGCGATGACGCCGCATGCCGATGGTGCCCGAGATCGGAATCCTGTTGCGGTGCACCGAGTATTCGGACATGTAGATCCCGATGAGGTATCCGCTCTCGGTCGCTGCCACACCCGCGATCTCGTCCAGCGGAATGGTTCTGCCCTTCTTGACGGCGAATGCCGTCGAACCCGCGTCGACGCGTTTGACGTACGTGACGAACCCGTCGGCGGGTGCCACCACCGACTGCGGATCGGCCGGCGGAACGCGATGCGGGTCTCGGAAGAAGAACCGGGTGCGCCAGTACAGGAACAGCCCGAACGGCGCCGCCACGGCGACACCCACACCGACGAGTGCTCGTCCGAGCGACATCAGAGATGTCGCTGTTCGTCGATGCTCTCCGACCAGGTCACGAACGCGTCCGCTGCCCGGTGACGTAGCGCACCGGGCAGCAGCCCGATAGCTGCACACACGACGTAGAAGCCAACGGAGAGCACGGCATTGGTGACCTCGTGGCCGAGGGAGAGTTCCCGCAACCGCACCGAGGTCGGCTCGAATCCGTCTGCCACGTCAGTTGACGACAGGGGTGAGCGTCTTGAGCTGGGCCTTTTCGAAGTACAGCTCGAAGAGCCTGCGGTGATCGCACCAGGAGGTGTCGTGGTCGACGGGCAGGATGGCCTCGGGCTTGTGCACCAGCCGCATCAGCTTGTCGATGTTGTCGGCAAGCATGGTCTCGGCGAACCGAGGAGAGATACGGACGCTGACGCGTTCGACGAACTCGTCCCAGCTCACCAGGTCGAGGCCGAGGAGCTCGGCATACAGATCGTGTCCGTAACCGGTCGGGTTACTGGGCAACAATCGGGTGAGCGGGTGGCTCCGCAGTGCGTTGCCGGCCATGACGTCGCACATCACGTCCACCGGGACGTAGTTCATTCCCGGCCCGTCCCAGATCGCGCCGGCGGCGATCGCCAACTCCACGATGCGCCAGAAGCTGTAGACGCGGCCCGGATCGAGGCCCAAGTCGGTACTGCCGAGGATGTAGGGGGCCTCGGCCAGCGTGACGGAGTACGTGTCCGACATCGACAACCACCCGAGCAAGGTGGCGTTGACCCACTTCATCTGGGCGTACCCGGAGTACCACCACGAGTCGGGACGACGGAAGTCCTCGGGCTTCTGATAGAGATGCGCGCCGATGCTGCCGACGTAGGTCAGATGCTTTCGGGCCGAGGTGATGCTGAATTCGAGGATGCGCAGCACGCTGACGAACCAGTCGTCCCGCAGCTCGGCGTAACTCTCGGTGTAGTCGGTCGAGCTGGCGCAGTTGAAGATCTGGCCCACACCGGCGGCGAGCTCGAAATACGCGGCCTTGTCCAGACCGAAGCGGAACGAGGTCGGCGTGCCTTCGACGATCCGAATCTTGTCCGCATCGACCGTGATCTCGTACTGATCGAACGTGCGCTGGAGTCGCCCTCGAGCCGACTCCTCCTCGGTGGGACGAACCACGGCGTACACGACGTCGACGGCGGAGTCCCGGGTGAGACGGCCGATCAGATGCGCGCCGAGAAACCCGTTCGCTCCGAACACGAGCGCAGTGTCGGTACGCGGTGGTGCCATGCTCGCGACGCGGCGACGAGTCTCCTCGTCGATGAACGGCCGCAGCGCGGTGGGATCGCCGTTGCTGAGGGCAACGACATCGGCGTACTTGCCGGCAAAGCGAAGCCCCGGGCATTCGCTGGTGATCAGTGCGTCCGCGTGCGGCCAGATAGGCCGTTGCGATCCGTCTCCGAACAGTGCTTCTACGTGCATTCGTACTCCCCTGCAACGGTCGGTGTCCCACATCACTCGGACGGGCAGACGTTAACAACGCAGCGCTCTCCATACTCGCTGGTTTCGAAAGTCTGGTATGCCCCACAGCAACGCTCAACCGGCGTTGAGAATGTTCCCAACAAAACACAGAACTGAAGCCGTCTCGTTGGAGCACACCACGACCGATTCGCGTTCCACAGGACAAAGAGGGTCGTTCGAAGGTCTAATCGTTCTTCATGACCGCCGTCGAGCCCCACCCCCTCCTGAGACCCCAGCGCGACCCCAGCGGCGGCGAGGCCGCGCAGGCCTGGGCAGCGATCACGGCGCAGGCTCCGCAGTACCCACGAGTGTCCGTCTCGGCCGACGTGCGCATTCCGATGAGCGACGGAGCGGCCCTGCGCGCATACGTCTTCCGCCCCGCCGATGCGTCCGGGGCGCCGGTACCGGGGACGTTCCCGACGGTCCTGAACCTGACGCCTTACAACAAGCTGCTGATCAAAGGTATCGATACGATCCTCGAAACACCGATACTCGGCCGAGCCATCAGGAAGTTCTCGTCGGCGTTCGACCTGACCGGTACCGCGTTCGACGGCATCACCGAAATCACTCGTGTGGTCGCGGGCGGAGCCGCGGATCTGTTGTCGGTCAACCGCCACCTCGTTCGTAGCGGGTACGTCCAGATGATCGTCGACGTTCGAGGAACCGGAAGCTCCACCGGAACCTGGGACGTACTGGGCACCCGAGAACAACTGGACTCGATCGAAGTGATCGAGTGGGCGCGCCGGCAATACTGGTGCAACGGCAGAATCGGCATGGCGGGCATCTCGTACTCAGCGATCAACGCACTGCAGGCGGCAGCCAAGAGACCCGACGGGCTCGACGCGATATTCGCCGTCGAAGGTTCGGTGGACATCGTTCGCGAGATCTTCGCAACCGGAGGCGCGACCTCGGCGTTCATTCCCCTGTGGCTCGCTGCTGTCAACGGACTCAAATGGGCACCTGCGGTGAGAGGAATCGATACCGTCGCCTGGCTTCGCGATCGCGTCCGATCACCTGCGACCGACCTGTTCGATCTGGCCAAAGGCTTTGTCACGGGGAATGATCCACGAATCTACGACGACCCGTACTACGACACCATCGACGCCGTCATCGAGGACATCACCGCACCGACCTTCCTCTACGGCTGCTGGCACGACATCTTCGGCAGCTCGGCCCCGGACATCTACAACCGACTCGCTCTCGAACGCGGCTCCAAACAACTACTCGTCGGCGACGGCTACCACGTCAATCCCGGAATCGGTTTCGGTGAACCGGGATTCCCACCGCGACTGGACGTACTCGAGCGAGCCTGGTTCGACAGGTGGCTGTGCGACATCGACAACGGAATCGAGAACTACGGGCCGGTCACCCTCCGACAACAGGGCGGCAATTGGACTGCGCACGGCCGCTTTCCGGCTCCCCAGGCACAGTCGCGCAGGCTGTATCTGTCGACCGAAAAGTCGAACACCGCCGCCCACGCCGCCGGCGACGGCAGCCTCGCCTACGAGCCGTCCACGTCGTCCGGCGTGCTGACCGTACGTCCGTCCCTGCGTGCCGTCGTATCCCGGGACACCACACAGGTTCTCGCCGGTGTCACGGCTCTACTGGGCGGCGGCTTCACCTACGACAACCGATTCGCCGAAGGTGCCGCCGCCACGTTCACCACCGAACCCGCCCGCGCGGACGCCGTGCTGTCGGGGCCGATGAACCTGCATCTGCGCGTGATCTGCCGTGCCCGAGAAGCATTGTGGGCGATCATGATCTGCGACGTCGCCCCCGACGGTAAGTCGACCGTGCTGAGCAACGGGGCGTTGCTCGCGTCTCGCCGAGCCGTGGACGACGAGCGATCACTGTTCGCACCGAACGGCGACTACACCCGGCCGTACCACCCGCTCACCAAGGCCGCTGTGCTGCCGGTACCCGTCGGGCAGCCCATCACACTCGACATCGACATTCTCGGCACCGAAGCTGTGATCGCGACGGGTCATCGCCTCCGGGTGGCCGTATTCGCCACTGACGCAACACGGTTCATCCCCATCCTGCCGGACCTAGTGCGCACTCGACTGAAACCGCAGGACATCGCGATCGACCCACACGATCCCAGTTACCTGGTGGTTCCGGTGCTGGGCACCCCCGACTGGTAGGAACGAGAACATGAGAATCGAACAAGGCATCGCGCCGTCGAACTCCATCGACATCGCGTACGAGGACATGGGTTCGGTCGACGACCCCGCCGTACTGCTGATCATGGGTCTGTCCGCGCAGCTGACGCTGTGGCCCATGGACTTCTGCACGCGTCTCGTCGACGCCGGCTATCGGGTGATCCGCATCGACAACCGCGACATCGGGCTGTCGACGAAGATGACGGGCAGGAAGGTGCACGGCTGGCAGATTCTTCGGCTCCTCCGGCACGAACTGGGGATGTCGTCGGACGTCCCGTACACGATCGTCGACATGGCCGCCGATGCGGTCGGCGTACTCGACCACCTCGACATCGACTCCGCGCACGTCGTCGGCGCGTCGATGGGCGGCATGATCACGCAGGTGTTCGCCGGTAGCTACCCGCAGCGAACCAAGTCCGTGTCCATTCTGTTCTCGAGCACCAACGAGGCATTCCTGCCACCGCCGGATCCCCGGGCACTACTGCCATTGATCGGTGGCGTCGGCAAGGACGCCACGAAGGACGAGATCATCGCGCATTCAGCGAAGACGCTGTCCACGATCGGCTCCCCCGGGTTCCGGACCCCGCTCGAGGAACAGCTCGAGATCGCCCAGGTGATGTACGAACGCAACTACAACCCGTCCGGAGTCATTCGGCAGATGGCGGCCATCACCGGTACCGGCAGCCTCAAGCCCTACGCACAGAAGATCGACGCACCGACGACCGTCATCCACGGGACCGCGGACCGACTGGTGCGGCCGGCCTGTGGCAAGGCCATCGCCCGGGCGGTTCCCGGCGCGGAGCTGACCCTCATCGAGGGCATGGCACACGACCTGCCGGCCGCGTTGCTCGACCGGATCAGCGGCCTCGTGCTGGCCAACTTCGCTCGCGCGAACGCAGCCTAGATCTCGGCAGGACAGAACGACGAAGGCCGGCCTCCCACAAGGAGACCGGCCTTCGTTCGGAGCTGAAGAAATTACGCGTTCGCGTCGTCCTCGAGGAGGTTGCGAGTGCGGTTGGGATCGACCTGGACGCCGGGTCCGGTGGTGGTCGAAACGGTGACCTTCTTGACGTAGCGACCCTTCGCCGACGACGGCTTCGCACGCAGGATCTCGTCCAGTGCGGCACCGTAGTTCTCGACCAGCTTGGTCTCGTCGAACGAGGCCTTGCCGATGACGAAGTGCAGGTTGGCCTGCTTGTCGACGCGGAAGTTGATCTTTCCGCCCTTGATGTCGTTGACGGCCTTGGTCACATCGTTGGTGACCGTGCCCGTCTTCGGGTTCGGCATCAGGCCACGCGGTCCGAGGACACGGGCGATGCGGCCGACCTTGGCCATCTGATCGGGGGTCGCGATAGCGGCGTCGAAGTCCAGGAATCCGCCCTGGATGCGCTCGATCAGATCTTCTGCACCGACGACGTCGGCTCCTGCTGCCTCGGCTTCAGCAGCCTTCTCACCAGCGGCGAAAACAATAACCCGAGCGGTCTTGCCGGTGCCGTGGGGAAGGTTGACGGTGCCGCGCACCATCTGGTCTGCCTTGCGGGGGTCGACGCCGAGTCGCACTGCGACCTCGACGGTGGGGTCGAACTTGCTCGACGCGGTCTCCTTGGCCAGCTTGGCGGCTTCCAGAGGCGAGTAGAGGTTGTCCTGGTCGATCTTGGCGGCCTGCTCGAGGTAGGCCTTACTGCGCTTTGCCATGTCTTACTGTCCTTCGTTCGAGTTCAGAGTGGTTGACGAGCCTGGCCGGCTCTCCCACGTGTGATGCTTGGAGAGGCTGAAGATCAGCCTTCGACCGTGATGCCCATCGAGCGAGCAGTACCGGCGATGATCTTCGCGGCCTGGTCGATGTCGTTGGCGTTGAGGTCTTCCTGCTTGGTCTTGGCGATCTCGCGCACCTGATCCATGGTCACCTTGGCGACCTTGGTCTTGTGCGGCTCGCCGGAGCCCTTCGCCACGCCTGCAGCCTTGAGCAGCAGCTTGGCAGCGGGAGGAGTCTTCAGCTTGAAGTCGAACGTACGGTCCTCGTAGACCGAGATCTCGACGGGCACGACGTTGCCGCGCTGCGACTCGGTCGCGGCGTTGTACGCCTTGCAGAACTCCATGATGTTGACGCCGTGCTGGCCCAGTGCGGGGCCGACGGGCGGTGCCGGGTTAGCGGCGCCGGCCTGGATCTGAAGCTTGATGATCCCGGCTAGCTTCTTCTTCTTCGGGGGCATGTCTTGTTTCCTTGTATTCGCTCGGGTTTCTTGCGGTTGCTACTGCAAGTCTGTGCGGTCGGCTTCTAGATCTTGGAGACCTGGGTGAAGCCGAGCTCGACCGGGGTTTCACGGCCGAAGATCGATACCAGCACCTTGAGCTTCTGCTGCTCTGCGTTGACCTCGCTGATGCTGGCCGGGAGGGTCGCGAACGGGCCGTCCATGACGGTGACCGACTCGCCGACCTCGAAGTCGACCTCGATGGTGGGCTTCGACGTGGTCTCGCTGCCCTGCTCGGCAGTGCCTGCGGCCGCTTTCGCGTCCTTCTTGGCACCTTCCTGAGGCATGAGGAACTTGACGACCTCGTTGATGGTCAGCGGCGACGGACGTGACGTCGCGCCGACGAAACCGGTGACGCCGGGAGTGTTGCGAACCGCACCCCAGGATTCGTCGTTCAGTTCCATGCGGACCAGGATGTAGCCGGGCAGAACCTTGCGGTTGACCTGCTTGCGCTGGCCGTTCTTGATCTCGGTGACCTCTTCGGTGGGAACCTCCACCTGGAAGATGTAGTCACCGACGTCGAGGTTCTGCACACGGGTCTCGAGGTTGGCCTTGACCTTGTTCTCGTATCCGGCGTAGCTGTGAATGACGTACCAGTCACCGGGGGCGCGGCGCAGAGCCGCCTTCATCTCGGCAACGGGGTCTTCGGGCTCTGCAGTGACGTCGACGTCAGCGGAGACCTCGGATGTCTCGTCGCCTTCGGCGGGAACGTCGTCCCCGGCGGCAGCGGCGACATCGGCCTTGATTGCTTCGTCCGTCTCGCGGTCCTGAGCGGCCTGCTCCGCTTCGAGGCCCTGCTTGGTCGCCTCGACATCGGCGTCGAATGCGGCCACTTCGGTGGCGTCGTTGTGCGGCGTGCTCACGTCAGCACCCTTTCTCTAGTTCCTGCTCGGTTCGATCGTCGAAAGTCACGGCAACTGCGTTCGGTCAACCGAACAGCCAGCCGACGCCCTTGATGAACAGCAGATCGAGGCCACTGATGAACGCGACCATGAACGCCAGGAAGACGAGCACGACGGTGGTGTAGGTGACCATCTGCTTCTTGTTCGGCCAGATGACCTTCCGAAGCTCGGCGACGACCTCGCGGAAGAACTGCAGCAGACGCAGAAACACATTCGGTCGCTTGTCGAGCTTGGCCTTGCCGGATCGAGCCTTGCCCGAAGCGGCCTTCGCGGGCGCGGCCTTCGTCATCGACACGCCGGCGGCGCTGCCACGGGACCTGCCGGACGCACGCTTGCCGGTGGGAGCCACTGCGCCTGCAGCGGCATCATCTGCGGTTGTGTCAGCATCGGAGAGACGGCCCTCGGAGCCAGGTGCGACGTCGTCTGGAGCCGAGGAGTTCTCGAACTCCTCCGATCGACCGTCGCGCTTACCGCGCTCCTCGCTCACGTCGTTCCTCTCAGTTGCTGACACCTTGGGCAGGGGCGACAGGACTTGAACCTGCAACCTACGGTTTTGGAGACCGTTGCTCTACCAATTGAGCTACGCCCCTTCGGCCGAAAACTTCTCGGCCGTTCTGGTGTCCACCCGACGCATTCACGCGAACCCACACAACCTCCGAGGAGGACGCGGGCAGCGCACAGCGCTGGATTACCCCAGAAATCTCAGTGTACTGCACACCCTTCGGAACAGATAAATCCCGTCGTTCCGGCAGCTCGGTGGCCGTCCGGATCGACCCATCATCAGGCCAAGCGAACCGTAGCGGTCGCTCGCCCGAAAATCTTCTTGCCCTCGAACTTCGCCACGATAGCGATGACGGCAGTTCTCTCGTCCGCATCCACCGACTTGATCTTGCCGGAGAACTCGACCGCAGCCGCGGAGTCCTCGGACACGTAGACCGAGCTGGTGAAGCGAACGTTGTATTCGGTGACCGCACCGGGATCACCCAGCCACGACGTGACGAACCCGGCACCGAGGCCCATCGTCAGCATGCCGTGCGCGATCACGTTGTCCAGGCCGGCCAGGCGGACGACCTCGTCGCTCCAGTGAATAGGGTTCGGGTCTCCCGAGACACCCGCGTAGTTCACCAGATCGCCGCGCGTGAGCATGACGATTCGCTCCGGCAACTCGTATCCGACGGAGACGTCGTCGAAGCTACGAAGCGCCATGCATGATCACTTCCTTGACCGCGTGCGCGATGTTCTCGTCGACCTCGCCGCCGGTACGCGCGACGATGGTCGTCCACGTCGTCTGCACGACCTCGCCGTTCTGGTCGGTGACGATGTTCTTGGTGGTCATGATGTCGCTGCCACTCATCTGACGGAACGACTCGAGGTGCACATCGCACACCAGTCGATCGCCGACCTGAATCGGGCGGTGAAATTGCAGCCGCTGATCGGTCTGCAGAATCTGGCTCGGGTCGTACCCGGTGATGACCTCTTTGAACATCCGCGTCTGCGCGATGATGCCGACCAGCGAAATGAAGGTCAGGGGCGCGAGGAGACCGTCGTAACCGAGGCCCTTCGCTGCGTCCTCGTCGTGATGCGCGGGATGGAAGTCCTGGACCGCACGCGCGTACTCACGGACCTTTTCGCGGCCGACCTCGTAGAAGTCGTCGACGCGGTAATGAAAACCGACCATGGACGCCGCGTGAGCGGATACATCCATGGCCGGAATTTCAGATGATGCCGCAGCATCGTGTGGTGCTTGTGACACGGTGGAAACGACCTTTTCTACCCTTACAGAAGGGCAGTTGGACCTAGCGAGACTCGCGGTGCGCCCGGTGCGTGCCGCAGTTGGAGCAGAACTTCTTCAGCTCGATGCGGTCGGGATCGTTCCGACGGTTCTTCTTGGTGATGTAGTTGCGGTGCTTGCAAACCTCGCAGGCCAAGGTGATCTTGGGCCGCACATCGGTGGAGGAGGCCACTGGACGCCTACTTTCGGGTAAATCTGATCTGGGTCAATCAGGACTGTTCATGCGTGCTACTTGCCGTGCTTGCCTACTGTGTAGCGGTGACCGGACTTGAACCGGCGACGCAACGATTATGAGTCGTTTGCTCTACCAACTGAGCTACACCGCCTCAGGTGCTCATCGTCCACCATCCCACGAACGGGAGCGCGACGTCGAGCCATCCAATCCAGCGAGCCCCCTAACGGAATCGAACCGTTGACCTTTTCCTTACCATGGAAACGCTCTACCGACTGAGCTAAGGGGGCGGGTGACTACGGGAACTCTCGTTCCGCAGGCTCCACCTCAGAACACGAACAAGCCGTGCGCTGAAGCCTTCAAGAGGTTACACATTCCGAGCACCGACTGCCAAATTGCGAGGTCAGCGGCCCTGATATGTCCTCTTCACATGGAAACCCCAGCGAGAAAATCTCTCGCCGGGGTTCCAGGTGTGGCAGATGTAGGATTCGAACCTACGTAGGCATAAGCCGACGGATTTACAGTCCGCTCCCATTGGCCGCTCGGGCAATCTGCCGTGCTGCGATCGAAGTCCGTGCTGGTCTTCGGCGCGGTGAGAAGAATACAACGAACGTCCCCCCGGAACGCAAACCGGGTGGATACGGTCGGTAGCGGGCCGATAAAGTCCCAGCGGGATGTGGACCGACACCACCGCAGAAACAAATTTTCGATTCGACTGGAGAGTGTGAGAAGTGGCTGATTCGTCCTTCGACGTAGTGAGCAAAGTCGACCGGCAGGAAGTGGACAACGCTCTCGGACAGGCCGCGAAGGAGCTGGCGACCCGCTTCGACTTCCGAGGATCGGACACCAGCATCGAGTGGTCCGGCAGTGGCGAGTCCGAGACCATCGTCATCACGTCCGAATCCGAGGAGAAGGTCAAGGCAGCTCTGGACGTCTTCAAGGAGAAACTGATCCGACGCGACGTATCGCTCAAGGCTTTCGAGACCAAAGACCCGGCCGCGTCCGGCAAGGTCTACAAGGTCACCGGCAAACTCGTGCAAGGCATCAGCACCGAGAACGCCAAGAAGATCTCCAAGAAGATCCGCGACGACGGCCCCAAGGGCGTCAAAGCGCAGATCCAGGGCGACGAGCTGCGCGTGAGCAGCAAGAAGCGCGACGACCTGCAGGCAATCCAACAGTTGCTCAAGAACGAGGACTTCGGCATCGCCCTGCAGTTCGTCAACTACCGGTAGAGCGCCGCATGTGAGTGGAACCTCGTAGCAGACTACGAAGTTCCACTCACATGCCGCAGGCTCCGGTCAGTAGGGCCGATGGCCGGCCATCCGCTCGAGCCGTTCGATTCGGTCGGCCATCGGCGGGTGGGTGGCGAAGAGCGCGCCCGCCTTGTCGCCGATGCGGAACGGATTGGCGATCATCAGATGCGACTCCGCGGCCAGCCGCGGCTCGGGCGGCAGCGGTGCCAGCTGCACCCCCTGCTCGAGCTTTCGCAGTGCCGACGCCAGCGCCAACGGGTCGCCGGTCAGCTCGGCACCGGACTGGTCGGCCTGATACTCCCGAGAACGAGAGACCGCGAGGCGAACCAGGCTGGCCGCAATGGGTCCCAGCATCGACACCAACAGCAGCGCGAGCGGGTTCGGTCCCCCGTTGCCGCGTCCGCCGAAGACGTTGGCGAAGAAGGCCAGGTTCGCCAGACCCGAGATGACCGACGCCATGGCACCGGCCACCGACGAGATCAGGATGTCGCGGTTGTAGACGTGCGAGAGTTCGTGTCCGAGCACCGCTCGAAGTTCCCGCTCGTCGAGGATCCGAAGAATGCCCTCGGTGCAGCACACGGCTGCGTTGCGCGGGTTCCGCCCGGTGGCGAACGCGTTGGGATTGTTGGTCGGGCTCACGTACAGCGCGGGCATCGGCTGATGCGCCGTTGTCGCCAGTTCCCGCACGATCCGGTACATCGCCGGCTGTTCGAGCTCACTCACCGGCACCGCGTGCATCGACTTCAGAGCCATCTTCGCGCTGTTGAAGTACGCGTAGCCGTTGACGCCGACGGCCAGCACGATCGACCCGATCAGAATCATCGAGTTACCGAACAACGACCCGATGAAGACGATCAGCGCAGACATCCCGACCAGCAGGCCGAATGTCTTCGCACCGTTGGCGTAACTGTTCATCGTGACGGGTGCCTCCTCGTACCGGGTGTTCCTACCCGATTCAACGACGGCACCCCGACGTGCAGTTCCCGACCACCGAGTGGGCGACTACCCCACGCGTTCGACGGTGTAGTTCACCAGTCGGCCCAGGGCGTCGTTGGCCGGTCCCTGTGGCAGCAGTGCGAGCTCGGCGTGGGCGCGGTCGGCGTACTCGCCGAGGGTCTTCTTGGCCGCGACCATGCCGGGTGACCGCTGCAACAGCTCCAGGGCCTCGGTGACCAGGGCATCCTCGGTGACCGGGCCGGCCAGGATCTCGCGGAGGCGGTCGCCGTCGGCACCTTCCTCGCGGAGCGCGAACAGCACCGGGAGGGTGTGCACTCCTTCCCGCAGGTCGGTGCCGGGAGTCTTACCCGACTGCTCGGTGGCCGAGGAGATGTCGATGATGTCGTCGGAGATCTGGAACGCGGTGCCGACAGCGTCACCGAGGCGCTCGAGGCGTCCCACGTGCTCGGCATCGCCGCCACTGAACGTGCCGCCGAAGCGCCCACAGGAGGCGATGAGCGACCCGGTCTTCTCCCACACGACCTTCAGGTAGTGCGCGATGGGATCGTCGGTGCTCTTGGCCCCGATCGTTTCGCGCATCTGCCCGGTGACCAACTCGGCGAAGGTCTCGGCGATGATGCGGACGGCGTCGGGTCCGAGGGTGGACACCAGACGCGACGCATGTGCGAAGAGGTAGTCACCCGCGAGAATGGCCACACTGTTGCCCCAGCGTGAGTTCGCACTCTCGGCTCCGCGGCGCATCGACGCCTCGTCCATGACGTCGTCGTGATAGAGCGTCGCCAAGTGCACCAGCTCGACCACGGTGGCGGCGGTGACGATCGCCGGATCTGTCGGCGACGGCCCCAGCTGGCCGGTCAGCACGGTGAACAGGGGTCGGAATCGCTTACCGCCGGCCTTCGCCAGATGCAGAGCAGCCTCGGTGAGGAACTCTTCGCCGTCGGACAGTTCGCTGATCATCAGCTCTTCGACGCGCGCGAGACCGTCGGCGACGGATCGAGCGAGCTCCGGGTCACCCAGGTCGACTCCGGCAACGACCGTTACTGCGGTCGCGTCGTCTGTACTCACGATGTTGATCCCTGTCCTGTCGTCGGCGTCGAGCGGCGATGGATGACGGAAACTGCTGCTCGGGTACTACCGTAGTGAACCTAGTGTGCACACTCGCACGACGGTGCCGCCCACCACAGGTGACTATTCCCTCACCGAACCGAGCCCGAGTCGCTTCCCGACGCGGCCTGCAGGGCCGATGAGTGAACGACGTCACCGCTGCGACGGTGAACACCCCCGATGAGCAGGGCCTCGACAACGGTCGACCGAAGGCCCTGACGGCGCAGCACCGCGGCAATCGGGATACTGGGATCTGTGACCTCATCCAACCCGGCCCTGCCCTCCTCGACCGATGTGTTGGTCGTGGGCGCGGGCCCCGCAGGATCGTCCGCGGCAGCGTGGGCAGCGCGTTCCGGCCGCGACGTCGTACTCGCCGACGCGGCCGTCTTTCCCCGGGACAAGACGTGCGGCGACGGGCTGACTCCGCGCGCGGTCGCCGAACTCGATCGGTTGGGCCTGGGTGAATGGGTTCGCGGTACCGCGCGCAATCGCGGGTTGCGCCTGAGTGGGTTCGGCCAGGAACTCGAGCTCGAATGGCCGAGCAGATCTTTCCCGGCGGTGGGCAGCGCCGTCCCGCGAACCGAATTGGACGACCGTATTCGCCGCGTCGCCGTCGAGGCCGGGGCTGTGATGGCCGAGGGTGCCAAAGCGGTGTCCGTCACCCGCGACGGAAATGCGGTCCGATCGGTGACGCTGCAGACCGGCGAAGGCACCCACGAGGTCGCGTGCCGCACTCTGATCGTCGCCGACGGAGTCCGGTCCACGCTGGGCAAGCAACTCGGACGCCAGTGGCACCGCGACACCGCGTTCGGCGTCGCCGCCCGCGCGTACATCACGTCTGCTCGCAGCGACGACCAATGGATCAGCTCGCACCTCGAACTGCGCGACGGCGCAGGCACGCTGCAGCCCGGCTACGGATGGGTCTTTCCACTGAACGACGGCAACATCAACATCGGCGTCGGCACGCTGGCCACCGCCACCCGGCCCGCACCGGGAGCCCTGCGTCCCCTGCTGGACCTCTACACCCAGCAACGGCGGTCGGAATGGGAACTGACCGGCGAGCTGCGGTCGGTCGCGTCGGCACTGCTGCCGATGGGCGGGGCGGTCTCCGGAGTCGCGGGGGTGAACTGGGCGATCATCGGTGACGCCGCAGCGTGCGTGAACCCACTCAACGGTGAGGGCATCGACTACGGACTCGAGGGCGGCCGCATGGTGGTCGACCTTCTCGATCACGCCGACCTGACCGACGCCTGGCCGACTGTGCTGCGTGAGCACTACGGTCAAGCCTTCTCCATTGCTCGACGCCTCGCCGGACTGCTGACCGTGCCGAGGTTCCTGCCCGCAGCGGGCCCGGTGGGCATGCGCTCGCGGGCACTGATGAAAGTCGCGGTCCGGTGCATGGGCAACCTGGTCACCGAGGCCGACAGCGACCTCGTCGCTCGTACGTGGCGAACCGCGGGAACCACGTCACTGAAAATCGATTCGCGGCCGCCGTTTTCGTAGCCGCGTGCAGACTCAGGGCCGAATCGCCTTGTGCAGAGCCACGATTCCGCCGGTGAGGTTGCGCCACTGCACGTCGGTCCAGCCGGCGTCGGCGATGCGCTGAGCCAACTGCTCCTGGGTGGGCCACGCGCGAATGGACTCGGCGAGATAGACGTAGGCGTCGGGGTTGCTGCTCACTGCGCGAGCGACTTTGGGGAGCGCCTTCATCAGGTACTCCATGTATGCCGTGCGGAACGGGCCGAAGACCGGGGTGGAGAATTCCGAGACCACAAGACGCCCACCGGGTTTGGTGACTCGGGCGATTTCGCGCAGACCGGCATCGAAGTCGGAGACATTGCGAAGGCCGAACGAGATGGTGGCGGCGTCGAAACTGGCGTCGGCGTACGGAAGCGCCATCGCGTCACCGGCAACCATCGGCACTCCGCGGGAGAGTCCGGCTCGGAGCATACCCTTGGAGAAGTCGGTGGCGACGCACCAGGCTCCGCTACGTCCGAGTTCGACGGTGGAGACGCCGGTGCCGGCGGCGAGATCCAGGACCCGCTCGCCGGGCTTCAGATCGAGGGCTCGGCGGGTCAGCTTGCGCCAGCTGCGGTCCTGGCCGAACGACAGAACGGTGTTGGTGATGTCGTAGCGGCGGGCGACGCCGTCGAACATCGACGCCACCTCGTGGGGCTCTTTTTCCAGGGTTGCGCGCGATGTCGTGGCCACGAACTCCAGCTTACTCAGGCTGCTTCGGTCGCCCGTGGCGCTGTGATGCCTTGCACGTCGTAGTAGTGGGAGATCAGCTCGTCGCAGATGGCAGGCCAGGTGCGGTGCAGAACCGATCGGCGGGCGGCGTTGCCGAAGCGGGCGCGGGTGGTGGGTTCGGCGAGGGCGCCGACTGCACTGGGCAGCAACTCGGTGAACTTGTCGACCGGCAGTAGGTAGCCGTTGCGGCAGTGCGAGACCAGATCGCGGGGTCCGCCGGCGTCGGGACCGATGACGGGGACTCCGCTGGCGAGGGCTTCTTGGACTGCTTGACAGAAGGTTTCGTGTTCGCCGGGGTGGACGAAGATGTCGAAGCTGGCGTAGGCCTGCGCGAGTTCGTCGCCGCCGAGTTGCCCGGTGAAGATCGCATTCGGCATCAGTTCGCGCAGGGCCGCCGTATCGGGACCGCCGCCGACGATCACCAGCTGGATCGACGGATCCGTGGCCAGCACGGCGAGCCGCTCGACGTGCTTCTCCGGCGCGAGCCTGCCGACGAACCCGACGATCAGCTTTTCGCCGGCTCCCCATCGGCCGCGAAGGGTGGCCGACGCGGCCGAGGGCGCGAACCGAACCGCGTCCACTCCCCTGGCCCACCGGTGTACGCGCGGGATGCCGTGCTGCTCGAGAGCGTCGACGGCCGAGGTGGACGGTGCCAGAGTGCGGGCCGCTCCGCGGTGCAGTCTCCTGGTCCAACGCCACGCGGCCTTCGAGGTCAAGCCGAGGCCGTAACTCGCGGCGAATCCTGCGACATCGGTCTGGTAAACGGCGACGGCAGGCACGTCGAGGCGGTTCGCGGCGGCCAGGCCGCCCGCTCCGAGCAGGAACGGGGACGCCAGATGCACGACGTCGGGCACGAAGGTCCGTAGCGCCGAGACCATCCCGAGGCCAGGAACACCGACGGGCAGGGAGCTGACCTTCGGCACCATCACGGACGGCACTCGGTGGACCGGGACGCCGTTGTGCCAGGTCGCCGCTCGCGGTCCCGACGGGTTGTCGGGAGCGACGACGATGGCGTCGTGCCCGGTCTTCTCGAGATGTTCGAGGACACGGATCACCGAGTGGGTGACGCCGTTCATGTTGGGCAAGAACGATTCCGCAACGATGGCTACTCGCACGGTCCTCAGTGTGGGTGGCCACGCAGTCGCCCAGGCATGGACGACGTTACGTGTGGGCCAACGTCACACGAATTGCTGGGCGACCCACGACGGACTCGGGTTGGTGCGGTGTCCGGTACCCACGAACACCGTCGGAACCGTCTCGTTCCCGTCGTTCACCGACCGAACCCGCGCTGCGGCAGCAGCATCTGCGCGGATGTTCGTCCAGACGGCCTTCTTTCCGCGGAGGACCAGCGCAACCCGCAGCCGAAGGCAGAAGATGCAACCGGGACGCCAGTAGATCAGCGGCACCGATTTTTCGGTCGCGAACACTCAAGACGCGTCGTCGGACAGAGAACGGGGATACAGCACCGGAGTCGTCAGGACGAGCAGAAACACCACCACGAGCACCATGATCACGATCGAGGACGCGATGTTGCCGAAGTTCACCAACGCGAACCCGGCCCCTGCGGCGACAGCAGCGATGACCCACTGCCTGGCATTACGCATCCAGTAGCTCCTTGCGACGTAACCAGAACAACGCCGGCCCGGCGATGAGCCACGTGACGACGATGACCGATCCGGCAGGAACGATCGCTACCGCGGCGTCACGGCCGGCGACACGCACCAGCAGGTCGCTGTCGCTGTCGTTGTCGTCGGAGTCCGCCTTGTAGTACTCGACCTCGATGCGCTGACCCACGACGAGGTTGGTGGGGTACAGCACGCCGAGTCTGGGGTTGTGGGTCACGCCGTCGGGGGTGATGAAACTGACCGCCGAACGCAATTTGCCCGCCGAGAGCACCTCGGCCGTCGCGACGCCCTTGTCGGAGTCGATGGTGACGTCGTTTCGCCAGGCACCGACCACCAAGAGGACCGACAGAACCGAGATGGCGACCGCGACCACGAGCACGACCAGCCGGATTCTGTGCAGAGTTCGGCTGCCCCTCTCGGTGTCGCTCACAGCATTCAGGTTACTTCGCGGCCGGTTCGCCTCCGCTCCGGTAGCCTCTGTGCTCATGTCGCGCAGCTTCGAGTTCACCGTCGAATCGTCCAATCCGCCCGCTGACGTGCATGCCGCACTCACCAGTGAAGACCAGTGGGCCGCCCGCTTCGCCAAGGCGAAGAAGACGGACGGGTACGAGATGACCAAGCACGACGACGGCGGCTTGACCGTGGACATCACCGAGGAAGTCGGCACGTCCGAACTGCCCGGGTTCGTCACGAAAGTCATCAAGGGCAAGCTGATCGTCTCGCGTACCGACCACTGGGGTCCGCTCGAAGGCGACCACGCCGAGGGCACGCTGGTCGGCGGCACCACGGGTCTCCCCGCGAAAGTGAACGGCACCCTCTCGCTTCGCCCCGACGGCACCGGAGCGAAACTGGTCGTCAAGGGTGAGTCGACGGTCAAGATTCCGCTCGTCGGCGGCAAGATCGAAGACCTGATCAACAAGATGATCAAGGACATGATCGATCAGGAAACCGGCGAAACACTCGAATGGGTTGCTGCGCAACAGAATTAGAGACGGGCCCGGATCGCTGCGTGTAGGTCGCGCAGCCCGGACCGTTCCGTGGTCACTTCCAACACGCGGATTCCGTCGGCGTGCCCGGTGAGTTCGGTTGCCAGATCGGCCACGTCCACCAGGCGATGTTCGACGCGGTAGGCCCCGCACAACGCTCCCAGGTCCATTCCGTGCGGTGTTCCGAACACCCGCTCGAACACACCCGCGTACTGCGGGTCGCCCTGTTCGAGAAGCTCGAAGATGCCGCCGCCGTCGTCGTTGGCGACGACGATCGTCAGGTCGTCCGGACGCGGCTCGCCGGTGCCGATGAGCAGACCCGCCGCGTCGTGCAGGAACGTCAGATCACCGAGAAGCGCCACGGTGCGGCGCTTTCCGGCCATCGCCGCACCGATGGCCGTCGAGACGGTGCCGTCGATGCCGGCCACGCCACGATTGGACAGAACCTTCACGCCCGGGATCGGAGTAGAGACCAGGGCCGCGTCGCGCACGGGGTTGGAGGCTCCGAGCACCAGCTGATCTCCGGGCTGCAATGCCGACATCACCGCGTCGGCAACGTGCAGACCCGTCGGCTTGGGGTGCTCTCGAAGTTGTTGGTGCACAGCCTTTTCGGCGCGTTCCGATACGGCAGCGCAGCGCGCGATCCACGCGGGATCGGGTGCGCCGGTGGTCACGGCACGCGTGCCGGTGGCCAGTACGTTGCCCGAGACGTCGGGCCAGCGCGGGCCGGTGGTGAGCGCGATGACGTCCACCGCCGGATCCGCGAGCAGCGCTGACACCTGCCGGTGCAGGGTCGGGCGACCGGTGATGACGGCTTGACGCGGCTTCAACTGCGCCAGAGCCAAGGGGTGCAACGCAATTCCGTGCAGTGGCGCGGTCGGCTCGGCAACGGTCGGCAGCCCGGCCAACTCCGGACGAACGGCTCCGCCGTGCCCGGACACGACGACGGTGTCGACCGACAGATCGAGTTCGACCGGCACGTCGAGGGTCGCCTGGGTGGTCGAGGTCCACGGCATCCCGTCGGGACGTCCTTCGGGCCGAGCCCCCGGATCGCCGAGGGCGGGAACCAACGGTTCACGCAGTGGAATGTCGAAGTGCACCGGCCCGGCGTTGCCCGAGCGCGCACCTCGCGCAGCAGCGATGACCCGCGAGACCGCGCTGCGCCACTGACTGTTCTGCTTGGGTCCTTCCTCGGCGAGCCCGAGGCTGATCGTCGCGCGGACCTGCGAACCGAACAGACCCAACTGCTCGATGGTCTGGTTGGCACCGGTGCCGAGCATCTCGTACGGCCGGTTGGCACTGATGACGATCAGCGGGATCCGGGCGTAGTTCGCTTCGAGCACCGCGGGCCCGAGGTTCGCCACCGCTGTTCCCGACGTCATCACCACCGGGACAGGTTGGCCGCTGCCCAGGCTCAGTCCGATGGCCAGGAATCCGGCGGTCCGCTCGTCGATCCGCATGTGCAGTCGTAGCCGTCCGGCCGCGTCTGCTTCCTCCAGAGCGAAGGCCAACGGGGCGTTGCGCGAGCCGGGACAGAGCACGACGTCTTCGATCCCGCTGCGCGCCAGTTCGTCGACGACTGCAGTGGCCTGAGCGGTGGACGGATTCACAGTTTCCAGAGTGTCAGATGCTCCGGTCGGCCGCCGCAACCGGGCTTTGACAGTATTGAGACGTGCGTACAGTCTTCCGGCCCGACGAGGTCTCCTCCCGCCGCTTCTACCAGCTACTGACCGCGTCGGTGGTCCCCAGGCCCATCGCCTGGATCTCCACGGTCTCGGCCGACGGTGTGGCGAACCTCGCGCCCTACAGCTTCTTCACCGTCTCGTCCGTGGAACCGCCGGTCGTCCAGTTCACGTCCGTGACCCGCAAAGACAGTCTGCGCAACATCGAGGCCACCGGCGAGTTCGTCGTCAATCTGGCCACGGCACCGTTGGTCGATCAGGTCAACGGCAGCTCGGCGAGCTTCGAGCACGGCGTCAGCGAGTTCGAGGCCGTCGGCATCGAGAGTGAACCCAGTGCGATCGTCACGCCGCCGCGGGTAGCTGCCGCCCCGATCGCCATCGAAGCCACGCTGCACCGCGTCGTCGAGGTGGGAAACTGCTTCGTCGTCATGGGTAGCGTCGTCGCAGTGTCCGTTCGACCTGAATTTCTCGCCGAGGACGGCCTGCCCGAGTTCGAGACCATCGCTCCGCTCAGTCGACTCGGCCGTACCGAGTGGGGACTGCCGCCCGAGGTTCGCGAGATCGAGCGACCTTCTTGATTCGCTGGCTGCTGCTGGTTCTCGTCACGGTCGCACTGACCGTCGGGGCCGATGCACTCGGTGTGCCGTCGGCTGCGTTGTTCGTTGCACTGTTGGTGGCGATCGTGTTCGCGCTCGCCGGGTGGGCTCCGACGACCGGAACCGAGCGAGCGCCGCTCCCCCGCAGACTCGGCATGGCGGCGCAGGCAATCCTCGGCGTCGAGATCGGCACGCTCGTGCAGAGCGACACTCTGAGCTCGCTGGGCGATACCTGGCTGCCGGTACTGCTGGCATGCATCGGCACCCTGTTGCTGTCGATCGCGGCCGGCGCACTGTTGGGGCTTCGTAAAGACATCGATTCACTGACCGGTTCGTTGGCGCTGGTCGCGGGCGGAGCCTCGGGACTGGTGGCGATCACCCAGGAGTTGGGCGGCGACGAACGCGTGGTCGCGGTGGTGCAATACCTGCGTGTCGTGCTGGTGACCACAACGCTGCCGCTGGTCGCAACCCTGGTGTTCGACGCCCAACCCGGACAATCGTCGGTCACCGCCGACGTGCACGAGGCGCTCTGGATCGACCTCGCCTTCGTCGTGATCTGCGGCGTCATCGGCGTGATGCTGGCCAAGATGATCCGGCTGCCCGCCCCCGCCCTGCTCGGCCCGCTGATGATCGCCACGCTCGCCGACGTGCTCGGCGTCTCGTTCGACGCGTCCGTCCCAACGCTGTTGCTGTGGGCGGCGTACATCGTCATCGGCTGGCAGGCCGGACTGCGGTTCACCGTCGCCAGCTTGAAGTCGATCTCGCGGGTCTTGCCCGCATCGCTGATGTTGATCATCGCCGTCACCGTCTGCTGCGCGATGCTCGGCCTATGGCTGGCGTCCGCGACGGGGACGAGCGGCTACGAGGGATACCTCGCGACCACTCCCGGCGGGGTGTACGCGGTGCTGGCCATCGCCGCGTCGACCGGGGCGAACGTCACCTTCGTCGTGGCCGCCCAGGTGATCCGCGTGTTCATGATGTTGTTCGCAGTACCCGTCGGAGCCAAGGTGGTCCAGCGCTACCGGCGCGGTCGGCCCGAGTGAGAGATCGACGCAACCCCATCGCAGCTTAGGGTCGGCTAACCTGTGCGGCATGGGTAAGTACCTCAAACCGGAGAACCCCGCGTTCTACCGCCTGACCGTGCTCGGGAGCGAGCGAATCAGCCCCAGCTTCATCCGGGTGACCCTCGGCGGCGATTCGTTGTCGAACTTCCGCTACATGGGCTACGACCACTGGTTTCGCCTGTTCCTGCCGCAGCCGGGCCAGGACGAGCCGCGCATCCCCAGCGCCACCTCGATGCTCTGGTACGCCCAGTATCTGACGTTCTCCAAGGACACAAAGCCGGCGGTCCGCAACTACACGGTCAGCCAGTACCGCGCTACGGGAGAGGGCACACACGGCGACGGCCCGGAGCTGGATGTGGACTTCGTGGCGCACGGCGAAGTAGATGGTGGCGGCGGAACCAAAGGTCACAGTGGGCCGGCGTCGTCGTGGGCTACCAGGGCGGTCCCAGGCGATCGCGTCGCGATCTTCGACGAAGGGCGCATCTACACGTTCGAGGGACAATCGAGCTGGCAGTTGCTCGTCGGCGACGAGAGTGCTGCCCCGGCGATTCTCGGCATACTGCGGTCGTTGCCGGCCGACGTTCGGGTCAAGGCCTTCGTCGAAGTGCCCACCGAGGCCGACATCCAGAAGCAGGACGTGCATGCAGGCGTCGAGATCGAATGGATCGTGCGGCCCAACCCCCTGTCCAAGCCGGGCGAGGCCGCGTTGGCCGCGGTGCAGAAAGCCGAGCTTCCGGACGGCGATCCGTTCGTCTACGTAGCAGGGGAACAAGGGCTGGCGACGGGCCTGCGTAGATACCTGGTGAACGAGCGTTCCGTACCCAAGTCTCGGATCTGCTTCACCGGATACTGGAAGTTCGGTAAAGCCGCCCCGTAGCCCTCGATTAGTGTGACTTCACATGCCCGGCTCCGGAAAAGGTCATACCGTCGTCACCGACTCGGCAGCAGTCGACAGCGCACCGTACGCATCGTTGCGTGCGCGGCCACTCCCCCGAGCGGAACGATACGAGCTGGGTCGACGCCTGCGCGACAAGGTCCCGATCGCATCGCTGGGCGACTGGACACCACCGCCGGATCGTCCGGACCCGGTGCAGCAGATCGAGTACTCGCACCAAGGCCGGATCGAATGGCTCATCCCCACGCGCCTCGAGCGCATGGTCGAATCCCCGTACGGCTTCCTGCGCGGGACGGCCATCGTCATGGCCCGTGACGTTGCGATGCTGCCGTCCACCGGCATCAACCCGGTGATCAGCGGCGACGCCCACCTCGGAAACTTCGGCTTCTACGCCTCCCCCGAACGCGACCTCGTCATCGACCTCAACGACTTCGACGAAGCACACCCGGGTGCCTGGGAATGGGATCTACGACGCCTCGCCGCGAGCATCTGGGTAGCCGGCCGTCAGAACGGACGCAGCGAGGATCGGTGCCGCGATGCCGTCGCCGCCTGCGTGTCCGCGTATCGAATCGAGGTCGCGCGCCTCGCCGACGAACCGCTGATGTCGCGGTCGTTCCAACGGCTGACGGCCGAGAAACTGCAACGGGACGCCACCGCGGGATCGTTGCGCAAGGAAATAAAACGCGCCACCAAGAAAGCGCGTCGACGCACCAGTGACCGCGTCCTGCCGCGATTCACCGAGGAACACGAGGGCACTCGCAGGATCGTCGAGGAGCCGCCGATCACCACCCGAATCTCGGCCGAGGACGAGGAATTGCTGGCCGTCGGACTGGACGAATACCTGCTCACTCTCACCCCGCATTGGCGTCGGGTACTGGGGGGATACACGTTGATCGACGTCGCGCATCGCGTCGTCGGAGTCGGCAGTGTCGGGCTCCGGGCGTACGTGGCACTGCTCGAAGGCACCAGCGCGGACGACGTCGTGTTCCTGCAGCTCAAGCAGGCCAGACGGTCGGTGCTTGCCCCGTACGTGCACGGCGAATCGGCCTGGCACGACCATCAGGGACAACGCGTGGTGGAGTACCAGCAGGATCTGCAGACGGTCAGCGATCCACTGCTGGGGTGGTGCACCATCGCCGGACGGCAGTACTACGTGCGGCAGTTCCGCAACATGAAGGGGACGATCGACCTCTCGTCGATCGATGCACCCGCGCTGGTGGACTACGCGCGGGTGGTGGGTCGACTACTGGCGAAGGGACACGCTCGCACCAGCGGCGCGTCGATGATCTCGGGATACACGGGCGATTCCGATGAACTCGACGTCGCACTGTGCCGATTCGCGCGACTCTACGCCGACCAAACCGAGGCCGATTGGGAGTGCCTGCGGCAGTGGCGTGGTTGAGTGCCGCAGGGGGCACATAACCACGCCACTGCGCGGAGCGCACTAGGCGTGCTTGGCGACCAGATCGCCGACGCGCGGCAATGCCTCGGTGACGTTCTTCTTCGCCGAGCCACGCAGGCTGCCGTAGAACTTCTTGACGACGGACTTGTCCGTCTCCTCGATGCGCGCATCGGTGACCGAGAGCAGAGCGTCGGACGCGGCATCTCCGTTGGCGGCGAGATACTCACCGAACGTGCCCTGCGGGGCAGCGTTGTACGACTGCCAGAACGGATCGAGCTTGTCGACGAAATCGGGCCACAGAGCCGAGACCGCATTGTCGATGTAGGACGGACCGACCTTCTTCACTGCGCCGTAGCCCCCCTTGACCGCGAGGCCACTCGCGCCCTTCTTGTCGGCTACCTCGGCGTCGATCAATGCCAATACGTCGACGCGCAGAGCGTCGGCCTTCGACTCGTCGAGCAGCGAATCCTTCAGTGCAGCAACCACTTCGAACTTCCTCCCAGATGTGTCGGCGGCCCCACGCGGACCGGGCGCAACACTACCGCAGCAGTGCGTGGCAGCGTCGCACTCGCTCGATCCACCACTGCGTGCGCTCGGCGTCGGCACCGAGTTCGATCAACGCGTGCGGATCCGGCTCGACGCTCTGGACCGGATACGTTCCGTCGACCACCTCGGGTGCCGGTGCGACGTCGCGAACGAACAGACTGCCCGTCCCCAGTCCGCAGGCGAATTCGAGATGCGGCAGCGCGGCGGCAGCGGCGAGCCCCGAGGCGATGCCCACAGCCGAATCGAGTGCACTCGACACGACCACCGGCACGCCGTACTCCCCCAGTTCGCCGGCCAGTTCGAGCAGTGCGCGCATGCCACCGAGCGGAGCGACCTTGAGTACCGCGATGTCCGCGCCGCCGGCCCGCACGACCTTCATCGGATCCTCGGCCCGACGGATGCTCTCGTCCGCGGCCACCCGAACTCCCGGAGCCCGTCGCCGCAGCTCGACGAGCTCGGCAACCGTGGCGCACGGCTGCTCCGCGTATTCGAGTGGCCCGTCCGCAGTGATCGCAGCCAACGCAGTGACTGCCTCGTCGACGGTCCAGCCCCCGTTGGCGTCGATCCGCACCCGCGGCACCAGCTCGCGCACCGCACGAACGCGAGCCACGTCGTCGGCCAGGCTCTGCCCCTTCTCGGCCACTTTCACCTTCGCCGTTTCGGCCCCGGGTGAGCGGCTCAGGACGGCCGCCACATCGGAGGCGGCGACCGCGGGCACGGTCGCGTTGACCGCGATGCGTCGACGCACCGCATTCGGCGGGCCATCCCACGCGGCCTCGATCGCCGACGCCAACCACGGGGCGGACTCGACGTCGTCGTACTCGGGGAACGGAGAGAATTCACCCCACCCACCGGGACCACGAATCAACATCACCTCACGGGTGGTGATCCCACGGAACTTCGTCCGCATCGGCATCGAGAGCACGTGCGCACCGTCGAGCAGATCGTCGATCGGGGGAATCATTGCTGCCCCGGGAGCAACTGCACCATCAGTGCCTCGCAGTCGGCGAGCAGGTTGCCGTCCAGGTCCGTCAGCCTCGCGCTGATGAACGTCTTGCGACCCTCCACCTTGTCCACGGCACCCTCGACGACCAACTCGGTGTTCAGTGGGGTCACCTTGCGGTAGTTGATGTGCAGATATGCGGTCCTGCTGATGGGCCGACCGTACGCATGTTGGATCAGGCCGAAGAGGTCGTCGAACAGCAGCGGAAGGGTGCCGCCGTGCGCGGCGGCGTTGCCACCGAGGTGGAAGCGACGGAACATGCCACGGCTGCGGACGCCGTCGGCTGCGAATTTCTCGATGATCCACGGCGGCAGCAGCAGCGAACCCCGGCCCGGCAGAGCAGGTACCCGCCCCGCGGTCTGCTTGCCTTCGGCGACCACGTGCGGCTCCAACAACTCGATCAATTCTCGAGTCTTGCTCGCGGCTGCCTCGGTGACGTCTGCGGGCAACGACGTGGACACCGCGAGATCCTGGACCGTGCGCAGTGCCTCGAGCAACTGTCCGTATTCCGGCCCCACCTTCGCCGGAACGAAACGAGGGAAGCCGCCGTGGTGGTCGTAATCGGGGTCGGAACTGCGGTCGAGCTGCATCGGATCGGTCATGACCTGCACGCTAGCTGCATCGCCCGGCCGCAGCGGATTCAGCCCTCGCCACCGTTAAGCTGGCCCACGTGACCTTCACTCCCGCACTGTGGCGTCCCGTTCCCGGCTTCGAAGATCTGACCGACATCACCTATCACCGCCACGTGTCCGACGCGACCGTGCGGGTGGCGTTCGATCGTCCCGAGATTCGCAACGCTTTTCGGCCGCACACCGTCGACGAGCTGTACCGCGCGCTCGAACACGCTCGCGTGAGTTCGGACGTGGGAACGGTGCTGCTCACCGGCAACGGGCCGAGCAGCAAGGACGGCGGCTGGGCGTTCTGTTCCGGCGGCGATCAGCGCATTCGCGGACGAAGTGGCTACCAGTATGCGGACGGTGAAACGGCCGAGACGGTCGACAAGGCGCGCGCGGGCCGTCTGCACATTCTCGAGGTGCAGCGGCTGATCCGCTTCATGCCCAAGGTCGTCATCTGCCTCGTCAACGGGTGGGCAGCGGGTGGCGGGCACAGCTTGCACGTGGTGTGCGATCTGACGCTCGCGAGCCGCGAACACGCTCGCTTCAAGCAGACCGACGCCGACGTGGGCAGCTTCGACGGTGGTTACGGCAGTGCGTACCTGGCCAAGATGGTCGGGCAGAAATTCGCCCGAGAGATCTTCTTCCTCGGCGAGACGTACTCGGCCGAGGAAATGCACCGCATGGGCGCGGTGAACAAGGTGGTCGATCACGCCGAACTCGAGAACACCGCCATCGAGTGGGCCGCGAAGATCAACGCCAAGTCGCCGCAGGCACAGCGGATGCTCAAGTACGCCTTCAACCTGCAGGACGACGGTCTCGTCGGCCAGCAGTTGTTCGCCGGTGAAGCCACCCGGCTGGCGTACATGACCGACGAGGCCGTCGAGGGACGCGATGCGTTCCTGGAGAAGCGCGAGCCCGACTGGTCGCCGTTTCCTCGATATTTCTGACGCTTCGTGACCCCGAACTCGCATCACCGCGATCGCGGTACTGCCGCGGGTGCTCTGTGGGCCTGGTTCACGCAGCCGTACGACTACCGCTGGATGGCGGACTTCCAGAACTCGCGGCCCACCGGAAAACTCATCCGATGGGTGATGGCGATCCTGACGCTGAACTACGGCGCTCTGGCGGTGGTGGCCCTCTTCTCCGACGGCACCTCGCGGAACGCCGCGGCAATCGGCTGGAAGGCATTCCTGGTCGTCATGGCGGTGGCGGTCGCGGCCGCGTGGATCGTCAAGCCGTTCCCGGGCCGTCTCGGGGTGGTGGCATTCGCGGTGTTCGCCGATCTGGGCACCGCGTCGTCCATCCTCGTCAACCCGATCGCCGACGCGATCCTGACGTGCGCGCTGTTCGCCGTCATCGGCACGTTCTGCACGTTTTTCGTCAGTCCACGGTGGCTGGTGGCTCACCTGATCTTCTCGGTGGCGTGCACCATCGCTGCCGCGGTGGCGACGTACCGCACCGGCGACGTGGACGTCGCGTCACTGATCTTCCGGACCGACGTGGTGTTGCTCGCGATCGCCGGGGTGCCGCTCACCTCGCATCTGTTGGTCACCGTGTTGACCGACGACGCCCGCAGTTCGTTGCTCGACCCGCTCACCGGGTTGCTGAATCGGCGCGGGCTCGAATCGGTGATCCACGACGTCTGGTTGCTCGGCCGCGAGGAGGATCGCTGCTCGGCCGTCGTGGTCGTGGACATCGATCGCTTCAAAGCCGTCAACGACGACTACGGGCACGAGGAGGGTGACGCCGTCATCGTTCGCGTCGCCGAGCGTCTGGGCGCACACATGGGTAGATACGGCGTGATCGCACGCACCGGCGGCGAGGAATACCTCGCGGTGGTCTCGACGTCGCGCCTGCACATCGATGCGTTGATCCATGGTGTTCGACGAGCCATGCGCGATCCCGACGACGGCGTCGCCGTGACGGTCAGCGTGGGGGCAGCCATCCTGCACGCGAGTTCACCCCTGTGGGAGCAGAACCTCGACCTCGTGACGCGGGCGATGCGGGTGGCGGACTCGATGATGTACGAGGCCAAAGCAGCCGGCGGAAACCGGATCGTCACGACGGTGCTGTGATGCCACTGATCGATGCCACTGATCCGGGTCGTTCCGCAGGCTCCACTCTCGCTGTGACCATCCTGCGGCAGTGATGGTCGGTTGCGTGATATCCATGCGAGGTGGACATCCTCGCTGCACGTACCATCCTGCGCCCGGTCGACTACCGGAAGACCCTCGAGTTCTATCGAGACGGCCTGTCTCTTGCGGTGTGCCGTGAATATCCCGGCGGCACGGTGTTGTTCGCAGGCCAAGGGTTGATCGAGATCGCAGCGCACGGCGGCACCGAGGAGCCGGGATTGTTCTCCGGGGCACTGTGGCTGCAGGTTCGCGACATCGATTCTGCCACAGCGGAATTGGAGCAGGCCGGCATTGCGATCGTGCGGGCGGCGACCACCGAACCCTGGGGGCTCATCGAGATGTGGATCGAGGATCCCGACGGAATCCCCATCGTGCTGGTGCAGATTCCGCAGGACCACCCACTCCGCCGGGATACTCGCTAGCCACCCGAGACGGTTCGCAGTACCGCCGACGCCGATTGCGGCCTCGACCACAGATATCCCTGCGCCAGAGTGCATCCGAGATCGAGAGCGGCGTCGGCCTGAGCTCGACTTTCGATCCCCTCGACGATCATCGTCAGCTCCAAATCCTTGGCGACCGAGGCCAACGACTTGATCATCGCCCGACCGGCCACGGTGTCGATGAACCGCGTCAGATGTCCGTCGATCTTGATGCCGTCCGGTTGCAACGTCACCAAGCGTTCGAGAGACGACCAGCCGGAGCCGAAGTCGTCGAGCAGGACGCGGAAACCCAGCCGGTGCACGTCGTCGATGTGCTTGCGCAGCAACGGCCCTGGCGTCACCGACGAGGTCTCGGTGAGTTCGAGCGAAATGGATTTCGGGGACACCTCGGTCGACGCGATCGCGCGTTCGAGTTGGCCGACGCCGTCCGGATGCGCCAGATGACGTCCGGAAATGTTGACGGTCAGCCGCAGGTCCGGTCGGTGTACGTGCCACTTCTTCATCTCCGCGGCTGCCTGCGCGAGCACGCTCAGATCCACGTCGATGATCAGTTCACTCGCCTCGGCGAACGGCACGAAGTCCGCGGGCACCACCAGACCCCGAGTGGGATGGTGCCAGCGCGCCAATGCCTCGAAGCCGACTATCTCCTCTGTCCGTAGGTCCACGATCGACTGGAACCACGGGACGATGTGACCGTCGGCGAGGGAGTCGGCGATGTCGTTGTCGCTGCCGAGTCGGGTGGATCCCGAGCCGACCCGCCGATGCAGATCGAGCTGCTCTTCGAGGACGGACGCGAACTGTTCGAGCTCCTGCATCTGGTCGTTGGAGAGGGGCCTCGAGGTGCGGTCGAGCAAGCACAGAGTGCCGATCACCAGACCTTCTCGTCCGCGAAGCGGAACCGAGGCATAGGACTCGATGCCGTTCTCGTCGAGCAGCGCGCGTTGCCGGGTGGTGGCATCGACCCGGCCGTGGGCGACGACCGCAGGCACTCCCGTGCGCACCACGTCGTCACACAGGGTGTCGGCCCGCACCACGGTGGACATCGGTGGACCACCGATGTTGACCAATGTGTACTGGGTGTCCTCGTCCAACACGTTCAGCTGGGCGATGGCGAATCCGACACTGCGTGCCGCGAATTCGACGGTGGAGCGCAACGCGGGTGTGGTTGCTTCCAGATCGAGGTAGCGGCGAGCCGAGTCGCTCTGCCGCCGGGACTGGGAGCGTGCGGTGTCGTGCACCTCACCGTCCACCAGCATCTCCTCGCAGCCGACATCCGGGCACGCTCTCGACCCGGGTGGAACCGAGTTTAACCGTGCACGAACGGCAGACCGCAGGCAAACCCCATCTCGAGCTCGTCACAATGCCGGGAAGCGTGTGTGCAGGAGCCGATGACGCAACACAGCCGCAGCCACCCGTGCGCCTTCGTCGGTTGCGACGCGGTTGTCGGCCGAGCGGAACGCTCCGAGAGCGTCGAGTTCTGCGATCAACGTATCCGCCAGAGTCTCGGCGTGCTCCGACTCCGGCTCCTCCCCCGCATGGGTCCATCCCTCCGCACGCAACAGTCGAGCCGAATCGTCGGCCGTCGCCTGCGCGTCGGCGATGTCGTTGCCCAGGATCATCCGGGCCAGGAGAACCTCCGCCGCGATCGAGTCGGGGTGGTAGTCACTGCCGACTATTCCCCCGGTGAGCACGCGCCACAATCCGTCCGAGCTCAGCTGCCGGGTGCGCGTCGTCGGAACCAGCCTGCCTGCGGATCGACGCATCAACCGAAGTCGCATCACCAGGCGCCGGAGAGCGAGAACCTTGTCGGTATCGAGTTCGCGTCCGACGAACTGCGGACGCTCGGCTACCGGAAAGACGGTGCGAGCGATCCGCGCCACCAGATCGTCCGGCAGATACCCGGCATCGGTCAGCGCCACGCCGTCGCCGATGCACCCGATGAAGCTCTCGAGTCTGCGCACGCACCCGTACACCGGCTCGACTGCCTCGTGCAGCGCCTCGCGCAAGCCCAGGTAGAGCTCGGCGCGTGGAGCGCTGTAACTGCTCCACAGTTCGATGCGGTGGTCGAGAAGTTGTTCGAGCAGAACGTCGTCGGTGCCGTTCTTGCCCTGATCCGAGGTCAGCACCGCGTCGGTCACGCCGCGGCGACGCGTCGCCCGTGCGGTGACTCCCAGCGGCCTGCCACCGGGCTTCGACGGCTCGAACTCACCGGCAATGGTCGCCACTTCGAGTGTCTCACCGATCTTTTCGACGATGGCCCGCTCGACCCCGGTCGGAGCGTCCTGCCACGTCACCAACTCGGTGTCGACTGCTCCGATACCGGATTGCTCGGTGGCGGCGCGATACTGCTGCAGCCAGATCGCATCGTCGGTGGCACGTACGAGCTCGTCCGTCACGCCGCTGCGTGCGATCTCCGCATACGCGACGCGTCCCAGCCGCTCGAGCAGATCCCCGAGCGCTCGGGCGATGTCGACGGCCCGATCGGGGCCCTCGGCCGCGTGGCGCAGATAGATCCACAGAAATGTCTGTACGGAATGCTGTGTCGGCCCCGCAGGCGGCGACACCGCGGCCAGTCCGTCCCACCCGAGCCGGGCGTCGGCGGCAAGAGCCGGATCGACGGAATCGAAGTACGACAGGGCGGCCGACACCGCATCATCCATACCGGATCCCTTCACGTCGTCCACTGTTCCACAATGCTTCGACCGGAGGAGACCACCGTCGTGCGCTACGCCACAGACGAAGTGGACATATAAGGCAAAAAGGTGAACGGGAGGTGAACTGAAGACGACTTCGCGGCACCCGAGAAGAACACTTCGCAAGAAATTTCCTCGAATGGCCGTTCGTGTCCCACACTTTCCACCGTGAGCGCTGAATTTCTCGTACTTCTCGTGGTGGTCGTGACGGCCCTGGCCTTCGACTTCACCAATGGTTTCCACGACACCGCCAACGCCATGGCGACGTCGATCGCAACGGGGGCATTGAAGCCCAAGGTCGCGGTCACCCTGTCTGCCGTCCTCAACCTGGTCGGCGCCTTCCTGTCCGTAGAGGTCGCAGCCACCGTCGCGAAGGGGATCGTCAATCTCGGCGACACCGGCGGCCAGGCCCTGCTGACCATCATCTTCGCCGGCCTCGTCGGCGGCATCCTGTGGAACCTCGCCACCTGGCTGCTCGGCATCCCGTCGAGCAGCTCGCACGCACTGTTCGGCGGCCTCATCGGTGCCACCATGGCGGGCCTGGGAACCAGCGGCGTCGTGTGGGACGGGGTGTGGAGCAAGATCGTGTTGCCCGCCGTGCTGGCCCCCATCGTCGCCGGCCTCGTCGCCACCGTCGGCACCTGGATCATCTACCGCATCACCAACGCAGTCCCCGAGAAGTCCAAGGAGCGCGGATTCCGTTGGGGCCAGATCGGTTCGGCCTCACTCGTCTCGCTCGCCCACGGCACCAACGACGCTCAGAAGACGATGGGCGTGATCTTCCTGGCGCTCGTCGCCTACGGGACCGTCTCGCCGGACGCCGAGATGCCCCTGTGGGTCAAGGTCACGTGCGCCCTCGCCATCGCGTTGGGCACCTACCTCGGCGGCTGGCGCGTCATCCGCACCCTCGGTAAGGGCCTCGTCGAGATCGCATCCCCGCAGGGCATGGCAGCCGAGTCCTCTTCTGCGGCAATCATTCTGACGTCGAGCCACCTCGGCCTCCCGCTCTCGACCACGCAGGTCGCGACCGGCTCGATCCTCGGATCGGGACTCGGCAAGCCCGGTGCCGCCGTGCGCTGGAACGTCGCAGGACGCATGGCCGTCGCCTGGGTCATCACCTTGCCGCTCGCCGGTGTGGTCGGCGCCGCATGCTGGCTGCTCGCCCACACGATCGGCGGTCTGCCCGGCATCCTCGTGGTCTTCGCCATCCTCGTCGCCCTGGCCACCGTCATGTACATCCGCTCGCGCCGCGAACCCGTCGATCCGGACAACGTGAACGCCGAATGGGACGGCGGACTCGTTCCTGCCGCCGCCGAAACCGACTCCCCCGCGAAGGTCTGAACATCATGGAAACCCTCAAGCACACACTCGATTCGCTCTGGCAGGTCGTTCTCGTCGGCCTGCTGCTCGGTGCCGGACTGCCCGCGATCTTCGCTTTCGGACTCAAGGCACTCTCGGTCGGTGAGCCCTCGGACGAGGCCACTGCCTCGGGCACCACACGCGTGGCCCGACCGGCAGTGGCCACCGCCGCGGCCGTCCTCTGTTTCGCAGTGGTCGTCGTCGCCATCGTGGCCGGAATTCTCTTCATCATGAAGAACTTCCTCGACAGCACATTCGGCATCTCCGTCTTCTGACACACCCGAGAAGGGGTACAGCTCTCATGACCGACTCCACCAAGACCGCATTCCCGGCCTCGGTGCTCGAATGGCTCCGAGCCGGATACCCCGAGGGCGTTCCGCCCAAGGACCGATTCCCGCTCGTCGCCCTTCTGCGCCGCGCCGCACTCACCGACGCTCAGGTGCAGGAGATCGTTCTCGAACTCGTCTCTCCCGCCAACGGTGCACTCGACGACGGTGCCATTTCGACCGAGGAGATCGCGACGTACATCCGCGACCAGATCGACGCCGAGCCGACGGCCGAGGACATCTCCCGTGTCTCGGCACGACTGGCCGCCGGTGGTTGGCCGCTCGCGGATCCGGCTGCCCTGTAAGACCATGCCGGTCCCGTCGTTTCTCCACTCGATCGTCGAGTGGCTCCGCGGTGGGTATCCCGACGGGGTACCCGAAGCGGATTACGTTCCCCTCCTCGCCCTTCTGAATCGGCGACTGTCCGACGACGAAGTGCAGTCGGTGATGGATGCCCTCATCGCCGACGGCCAGCTACCTGCCGACAAGGCCGGAATTTCCGTCACCATCACCAAGGTCACCAACGAGCTGCCTAGAGAAGAAGACGTCAATCGGGTGCGCGCGAACCTCGCCGCCGGGGGTTGGCCTCTGGCCGACCCGTTCACGATCCGGCGCAAGGACTAATCTCGCCAGTGTGCTCGAGAGCGTTCCCATTCCAGCAGGCTCGGCCGCGGCAGACATCCTGCCGCGGCTGAGCCGTCTGCTGGCCGGCGACGGCCCGGCCGTCCTCCCCGTCCCCGCCGACGATCCACGCGAGATCCGACGCCTGCACGACGCGTTGGCCCCCGGAACCCCCGTCGACGACGACGTCGCATTGGTCGTCGCGACATCGGGGACGACGGGAATTCCCAAGGGTGCCATGCTTTCTGCGTCCGCACTGGTCGCGTCGGCGACGGCAACAGAGGAGCGACTCGGCGGCCCCGGCTCGTGGCTGCTGGCGTTGCCCGCACACCACATCGCCGGGATGCAGGTGTTGCTGCGCAGCGTGCTCGCCGGCACGTCGCCGGTGATCATGGACGTCTCTGCCGGCTTCGACCCGGCCGCCTTGATCGAGGCCGTGGGACGGATGTCGGGTCCGCTGCGCTACACCTCCCTGGTGCCCGGCCAGTTGGTCAAAGCACTCGAGAACCCCGAGGCCACTGCTGCACTGGCATCGCTGGACGCCGTGTTGATCGGCGGCGCTGCCACGCCGATTCCGTTGCGCGAGAGAGCCATTGCCGCGGGCGTTCGATTGGTACGCACCTACGGCATGAGCGAAACCGCGGGCGGCTGTGTGTACGACGGAGTTCCGTTGCACAGCACCGTCGTTCGGATCGACGACGGACGAGTGGTTCTGGGCGGGCGGACTCTGGCCTCGGGCTATCGCGGATTACCCGATCACCCGGCGTTCGCCGAGCCGGGATGGTTCCGCACGGACGACGCAGGCACGATGATCGACGGGGTGCTGAGCATCACCGGTCGACTCGACGAGGCCATCTCGACGGGCGGCTTGACCGTCGTACCGCAGGTGGTCGAAGCCGCGCTGGCAACGCATCCCGCTGTCCGCGAGTGCGCTGTCGTCGGATTGCCGGATGAGCGCCTCGGCCAGAAGGTGGTGGTAGCAGTGGTTGCCTCTGCGCCGGTGACGTTGGCGGAGTTGCGCTCTCACGTCGAGCAGTCGCTCGATGCCACCGCTGCACCGCGGGAGCTGTTCCTCGTCGACGCACTGCCGACGCGGGGTCCGGGCAAACTGGACCGCGCGGGATTGCGAGCCGCGTTGGCAGCGCGGTGAGAGCACCCGACGCGCGTATCCGTCAGGACACGATTCGACCGTCCTCGAGTCGCACGACTCGGTCGGCCGCGGCCAACACCTCGGGATCGTGAGACACACACGCAACGGCAACTCCGCGCATCGTCTCCTCACGCATGACGGCTCGAATCCGTTGTCCACTAGCGGCGTCGAGACCTGTCGTGGGTTCGTCGAGCAACAGGAGATCGGCCCGGCGGGCCACACCCTGAGCCAGTAGGGTGCGCTGACGCTGCCCTCCGGACAGGTCGGCGAACGGCATGCCGGTCAGTTCCGCGATGTCGAGGCGCTCGAGAGCGTCGCGCACCGATGCCCGAGCCTCGGTGTTCATCGGACGCCACCGGCCGAGGCGTCCCCACGCACCCACTGCCACGACGTCCCATACGGTCAACGGCAACCGATCCGGCACAGCAGCGCGCTGCGGAACGAATGCAATTGCGCGAGTTGCGCTTCGGGTCCCGCCCGTCAGTGGCCGGGTGCCGGCGACCACCTCGAGCAACGTGGACTTGCCGGCACCGTTCGGCCCTGCGATGGCCGTGAGCCGACCGGGTAACAGGTCCAGATCGACGCCTGCGAGTGCCGTGTGGCCTGAGAACTCGACGCGGACGCCCCGGAGGCGAGCGAACTCGGACGACGCGCTGACAGCTGAGGTGTTCACATTGCCACTATACGATTTTGAATATCGTTATCAATCTCATTAGGCTCCCGAATGTGCCATTTCAGACAATCGACGCGCTGTTCGAGCCGTTCGCCCTCGGTTTCGTACAACGCGCCCTGTTCGGCGGAGCCCTGGTCGCCGTGCTGTGCGGGGTGGTCGGAACGTGGGTGGTGATCCGCGGCATGGCATTTCTGGGTGAGGCGCTCGCACACGGAATGCTGCCCGGTGTCGCTCTCGCGACCGTTCTCGGAGTTCCGGTGATGATCGGCGGCGCACTGAGCGCGGTCGCCATGAGCCTCGGGATCACCGCGCTGCAACGCCGCGGAACACTGTCCTACGACACGAGCATCGGGATGTTGTTCGTGTCCATGTTGGCGCTCGGCGTCATCGTCATCTCCCACTCGGGGAGCTTCGCCACCGACGCCACGTCCATACTGTTCGGCGACATTCTTGCCATCTCGCACACGGACCTCTATCTCCTGGCCGGAGCGGCCGCACTCGGAGTCGCCGTCGCGGCGCTGTTTCATCGACCGCTGGTCGCCGTTGCGCTGGACCCCCGAATTGCCTCGGTGCTCGGACTCGGGCCGCGCTCGGCTCAAGCAGTTCTCGTCGCACTGGTGACGCTGGCAGTCGTCGCGTCGTACCAAGCCGTCGGCTCGCTGCTGGTCGTCGGACTCCTGCTCGCCCCTGCCGTCGCCGCCGGGCAGTGGACCACCCGCATTCCCACTCGAATGCTGGTGGCGGCCGTCCTCGGCGTGCTGTCCGTGTTCGGCGGCCTACTGATCTCCTGGCACGCGGCCACCGCCGCCGGTGCCTCCGTGGCGGCGACCGCGATCGCGGTGTCCGGCCTGTCGTACGCGATACGCAGTGCCGTCACCGCCATCCATCCTCGCTCCACTTCACCCGAAAGGAACACGTGCGCCCCCGCATCCTGACCACCACAATCGCCGTCGGTGCCCTCGTTCTCGCATCGACTGCCTGTTCCTCGGAGACGAACGGGCCGCGCACAGACGAACCCGCAGTCGAAGGCCACGGGGCAATAGCCGGTGCCGCCGAACTCGCCGAACCGCGGCTCGGGCTCACGTCCGTGGACCCGACGGGGCGGGTGTCCCATCTCGATCTGCTCGACGACACCGTCACCGATCTCGGGACCATCGGAGCCCCGCAGGCTCTGCACACCGACGGCCGCTACCTGTTCGTGCAGACCGACGCGGGCGTCGAGATCGTCGACAGCGGGGTCTGGACCTGGGACCACGTCGACCATTTTCACTACTACCGCAGCGAGCCTCGACTGCTCGGCACGGTCGGCGGCTCAGGTACGGCAACCGTTGCCACGTCCAACCTTTCGACCTCGGGAGGTACCGGACTGTTCTTTGCCGACTCCGGCCACGCAGTGCTACTCGACACCGAGGCCCTGTCGAAAGGCACAGTCGTGGAACGATTCCGAAAGGTCACCACACCCGGTGCCGGAATGGTCGTTCCCGTCGGCACTTTCGCGCTCGTGACCGAGGGATCCGGACCGTCGACCTCGGTCGTCGGATACACCGCCGACGGCGAACGCACCGGGCCGGTCGAACCGTGCCCGCAGGCCCGCGGCACGATCACCACCAGGGTCGGTGCCGTGATCGGGTGCGCCGACGGCGCACTGCTCGCCTCGGCCACCGGTGACGAGTTGGCGGTCGAGAGAATCCCCTACCCGGCCGGCGCTACCGCCGCGGCAGCGACGTCGTTCGACAACCGCGAGGGCCGCCCCACGGTCGCAGGTTCTGCCGGAGCAGAGGGCATTTGGATGCTGGATACCCGCGAACGGTCGTGGTCCCTACTCCCGGCACCGGCACCCCTGGTGCACGTCACCGCCGTGGACGATGCGGACGAGCACGTGCTGGCCCTCACCGAGGATGGCCGAGTCCTGGTACTCGACGGCAACAACGGAGCAATTCTGGCCGAAACCGAACCGCTGGTGGCCGAATCACTCGAGGCCGGCGCGTCCCCGACTCTCGTCGCCGACGATCAGCGCGCCTATCTCAGCGCCCCGACCGAACGACGGCTGTACGAAATCGACTACGCCGACGGTGCCCGCATAGCGCGGACCTTCGACACCGCGACCGAACCGGCCTTCACCGCGGAGACCGGACGATGACGAGCGGACGCGTCGGCCGTTTCTCATCGGCAGTGGCGGTGGCCGCAGCAATCGGACTGTGCCTGAGCGGCTGCTCCGCCGACGGTGACGACCGCCCGGTGGTGATCGTGTCGACGAACATCCTCGGCGACGTCGTGCAGCAGCTCGTCGGCGACGAGGCAGACGTGGTGACGCTGATGAAGCCGAACGCCGACCCGCATTCCTTCGAGATCTCGGCGCAGGAAGGTGCCCGCCTACGCACGGCAGACCTGATCGTCTCCAATGGTCTCGGCCTCGAGGAAGGTCTACAGCAACACCTCGACGAGGCAACGGCGGAGAACGTGCCCACCTTCGTCGCGGGCGACGCCATCGACGTCCTCGAGTACACGGAAGGGGACGCCGCAGGCAGTCCCGATTCGCACTTCTGGACCGATCCCGCGCGCATGACAGCCGTCGTCGACGCCCTCGAGCCGGCGCTCGCCGAGCTGGACGGTGTCGATTCTGCCGAAATCAGCGACCGCACAGCAGGTTACCGGCTGCAGTTGAAGGGGCTCGACGACGACATGAGCGCCACCTTCGCTGCGATCCCGGATCAGCGCCGCGCACTCGTCACCAATCACCATGTATTCGGTTATCTCGCAAACCGTTTCGATTTCACGGTGATCGGGGCAGCCATTCCCGGCGGCACCACCCTGGCGGCACCGTCTGCTTCCGATCTGGCCGAACTCGTCGGAGCCATCGAAAAGACCGGTGTTCCTGCGATATTCGCGGAATCGTCATCTCCGGATCGTCTCGTCCAGGCCTTGGCGAGTGAGGCCGACATTCGCGTCACTGTGATCGAACTGTTCACCGAATCCCTCACCGCACCCGACGGCGGTGCCCCCGACTACCTCACCATGATGCGCGTCAACACCGAGCGCATCTCCGATGGACTCACCAGCTGACCGATTCGTCACACAGAAAAGGAACAATCATGCGTATCAACGATTTTCGAAGGGCGAGCGTCACCGCGCTCGCCCTCGGTGCGGTAGCGACCCTGGCGGCCTGCTCCTCCGGCACCACCCCCGCCGCCGAATCCACATCGATTGCGGCCGGGCCACGGGTCGCAGTGTCCTACGAAGGCGGCCTTCGGGTGCTCGACGCCGAGACGTTCGAGACCGTCGCTGATTTCGACTCCGAGGAGTACACGCGCCTCAACCTCGCCGGCGACGACCGCAACGTCATGGTCACCACGAGCGAGGGCTTCCGTGTGCTCGACACCGCGGCCGGGACGACCGAGCAACCGCAACTGACCGACACCGTCTTCGAAGCCGAGAAGCCCGGTCACGTCGTACGACACGGCGGCAAGACCATCCTGTACGCCGACGGCACCAGCGACACCACGATCTTCGACACCGCAGCGCTCGAATCCGCAGACGGGCTCCCGGAGACCGAGAGCATCCCCGGTGTCGACGCGCACCACGGCGTCTCGATCGTCCTCGAAGACGGCACGTTTCTCACCACGGTCGGGAACTCGAACGGCCGCACCGGCATCGAGGTTCGTGACGCATCGGGAGCGGTCGTCGCCAAAAACGATCAGTGCCCCGGCGTCCACGGAGAGGGAACAGCGGAAGGCGAGATCGTCGTCTTCGGTTGCGAGAACGGCGCTCTGATCTACGACAAGGGCCAGATAACCAAGCTCGACGCTCCGGACCAGCCCTACGGACGGACGGGCAACGCGTATGTGAGCGAGACCAGCCCCCTCATCGTGGGAGACTACAAGGACGACCCGGACGCAGAGGGCTCACTCCTGCACGCGGTCACCGTCATCGACCCCGCGGCCAAGACCCTCGACGTCGTGAAGCTCCCCGACGGTGCCGAGTACACCTGGCGCGGAGTCGCCCGAGGCCCCGGCGACCTGGCCTACATCATCGGATCGGACGGCGCAGTCCACGTATTCGATCCGACGACAAAGACATTCACCGCCTCGTACCCCGTCATCGACGCCTGGGAAGGTCCCGCGAAATACCAGGACGCCCACCCCGGCATCTCCATCGCGGGTGACACCGCCTACGTCACCGAACCGGACGGCAACAGCATCCACGCCGTCGACCTCACCACCGGAAACGTCACCGAGAGCAAGCAACTCGATGTCACGCCCAACGAATTCGTCGTCGTGACTGCCTGACCCTGCAACCGGGGACGCAGAAATCCACTCTGTGTCCCCGGGTTCGGCTACCCCGTCCGATCCGGCGGACCGTCGACCACAGGTGTGCCTTGGTGATGCACCAGTTCCCATCCATCGGAGGTGCGTCGCCAGATCGACGATCGACGGGCTCGACGTCCCGACCGTCGTGACGTCCACTGCACCAGAACGACACCCACGTCCAGTATCCGTCCGGAGAGATCGTGGACCTCGATGATACCGTCGGCCGTACTCTCTCCGCCCAACAGCTCGAGTATCGACTGCTTGGTCCACACCACCCCCGATGCTCCGATCTCGACGAAATCGTCCGCAAGCAGCGCCACGAGTCTGCTTCTGTCACGCCGGGTTTCGGCCCGCTGCAACTGCCGCTCCAGCTCCAACACCTGGCCGACCTCGTCGTTCTCCCGCACCGATGTCAACCCGCCATTTCGAGGTACAGCCGCTCGACGTCGGCGTCGGACCATCCCGGCGGTTCGAGGATGTCGGCCCACATGCGCACCGCGTCGGCTCCGTAGCTGTGGCCGTGCCCGTCGTCGACATCGGTGGAGAACACCTGGTCGAAGGTCAATTGCCAGAACGTCACGAACGGGAACCACTGCACTCCCGGATCGACGTCGGTGCCGCGGGGTTCCCGCAGCCAGTCGGGCCTGCCGAGGATCAGAGCGGGTGACCACCACACGATCGGGTCGGATGCGTGCTGCCAGTACACGATTCGCGGCTGTTCCCACGGACCACCGATGTCGAGATCCCCGGACGAACTCGCGAATCGCACGTGCTCTCCGCCGTCGATGACAGGCAGGATCTCGCGGGAACCGGCGTCGCGTCCGCTCGTGATACGCGCCCACTGAGGCGTGAAATTGGGGTTGCCGACCCACAGAGCACCGTCGATGCGCGCGATCATGTCCTGCGCACCGCTGAATGCATCCTGCCCGCCGTAGGCACCGAGGCTCTCGCCGAACAACACCAATTTGGGTCGTGAATCTTCCGGGAGTTCGCTCCACACCGCGTAGATCGCCTCGAACAGGGCTCGTCCGGCATCCTGCGGGGTCTGCCGATCGGCGAGAAATGCCATCGGGCTCGGCAGGAACGAGTACTGCATCGACGCAATCGCCGAATTTCCGTCGTACAGATACTCGAGAGGGCCGGCGACGGATTCGTTGACCCAGCCACGTCCGGTGGTGGTCGCGACACCGAGCACGGCCCGTGAGAATGCGCCGGTACGTTCGAGTTCGGCCACCACCCGCTCTGCCACACCCTCGACCGTTTCGGCCGATTCGACACCGGCGTACACGCGGATCGGTTGCACTGCAGGCCTTCCGGTGAAGTCACTGATCTCGTCGGGCGATGCCCCGGAGACCACGAAGCGTCGCCCCTCCTGACCCAGCGAATCCCAGTCCTCGTTCGACGCATCGGACCCCGACAGTTCTGCTGCATCAGGCTTTTCCACACCCTCGTGGTTGCCGCGGTCGGCGGTCGACGCCGACTTCTCCGCGACGGCCACGATCCCCCGGATCAGGGCACCGTTGACGGCGAACACCACCAGCAAGGCAACGACGATCACGCTGGCGATCCTCGCCACCGGCCTCGGCACGTACTGCTTGCCCCATCGCGTCAGTGCCCGAGTCGCTCTGCGCAGCAGGCGGCCGAGAGCAATCACCGCCACCGCTACCACCAGCGAGAGCACCAGCACCGCGACGTAGAGCGGCCGGCCAGGATCCTCCACGCCGACCAGCTTGCGCACGATCTGCTGCCACCACGAACCGAGGATCAGGAAGAGCGGAATCACCACCACCGCAGCCGCGGCCAACGCCCACCACCCACGTCGACGCCACTGCTCCGACCAGTCCGGTGACACTCCGCAGCGCCGGACCACCCAGGCAACGAGGCACCCCACGCCGTACCCGATCGCGACGCTGATCCCCGTGGCCACCGCCTGCAGGTACCACACACGAGGTAGCAGAGACGGAGTCATCGACAGCGCGAAGAACACCAGAGCGAAGACGATCCCCACCGGATGTAGTGCGCGACAGTACCGATCCGCTCGCGAATCCCGCCAATACGAACGTATCGAGGCCGACCGCCGTGTGGTCACCCATAGATCGTATTGGCCCGCCGACTGGTCCGCACCCACTTCGACGTGCAAGCATTCACGCCATGAGTGTTCTGGTCTGCTTCCACGCGCATCCCGACGACGAAGTGTTCGGCACGGGCGGCGTCATGCGGCTCGCGGCCGACGCCGGCCACCGCGTCGTACTCGTGACGGCCACCGACGGTGCCGTCGGCGAATATCCCGACGGCATCCTCGCCGACGGGGAGACGTTGGCCGCGCGCCGACACATCGAATTGGACCGTTCGGCTGCCGTCCTGGGGGTCGCGCGCGTCGTTCGCCTGCACTATGCCGATTCCGGAATGGCCGGCACGCCGGAGAACGGCAACCCGGAGGCGTTCTGCAACGTCGACGTCGACACCGCGGCTGGGCGATTGGCCGACGTGTTGCGCGAGGAGCAGGCCGACGTCGTCACCATCTACGACCCGAACGGTGGATACGGCCACCCCGACCACATTCAGGTGCACGTCGTCGGCAAGCGCGCCGCCGAGATCGCCGAGACGCCGTACGTGTACGAGACGACCACCAACCGTGACCACATGCGCAGGTTGATGGAAGCCAATCCCCATTGGAGCGAAGAGGCGTCACCACCGGACATGGAGTCGTTCGGACTGCCGGAAACCGAAATCACCACTGTCGTGGACGTGTCGAGCGTCATCGCGGCCAAGCGGGCCGCGATGGAAGCGCACGAAACGCAGGTCGGCGATTTCGGGCCGTTTCTCGCAATGCCGATCGAGCAACTGACCACTGCGTTCGGTCTCGAATGGTTCCGCAAACTGCGGGGCACCGGCGGGGTCGGACTGACAGAGACATCGTTGCCGCTCTGACGAGACAGCTGCTGCAAGCGCGACGTATGCGTCGTGCAAGCGGTCGGGGCGATCGTTGTCCCATGACCACACCAGCTATCGAGGCCGACGGCCTCATCAAGACATTCGGCAAGCAACGCGCGGTCGACGGCGTCAGCCTGACCGTCCCAACCGGGGCGGTCTACGGCGTCCTCGGCCCCAACGGCGCAGGTAAGACCACCACGGTCCGCATGCTCGCCACCCTCCTTCGACCCGACGGCGGCTCAGCCCGAGTTTTCGGCCGAGACGTCGTCGCCGACGCCACCGCGGTCCGGTCGTTGGTCGGCGTCACCGGTCAGTACGCATCGGTGGACGAGGATCTCACCGCAACCGAGAATCTGGTCGTCTTCTCACGGCTCCTCGGCCTGAGCCGCCGCGACAGCAAAGCCAAGGCCGTCGAACTCCTCGAGGAATTCGGGTTGGCGGACGCAGCGTCCCGACCCTTGAAGTTGTTCTCCGGTGGCATGCGGCGGCGCCTCGATCTGGCCGCGAGCCTGATCTCGGCACCGCCGTTGCTGTTCCTCGACGAGCCGACCACCGGTCTCGACCCCCGCACCCGAGCCCAGATGTGGGACACCATCCGCCGGCTCGTCGCGGCGGGCTCGACAGTTCTACTGACCACTCAGTACCTGGACGAGGCCGATCAACTGTGTGATCGCATCGCCGTCATCGATCATGGCCGCGTGATCGCCGACGACACCGCCGACGGGCTCAAGTCTTCGGTAGGCACCTCCGCACTGTCACTGACTCTCACGGATCGAAACCAGATCGACGACGCCAGAGCTCTGGTCGCGAAGCAACTGGGCACAGAAGTGTCGGTCAGCCCCGAGTCCGCTCGTCTGACAGCACCCATGACCGACACATCGATCACCCCCGACATCTTGATTCGCCTGCGCGACTTCGGCATCGACGTCAGGGAAATCACCGTCACCAAACCCAGCCTGGACGAGGTATTCCTGACCCTCACCGGCAAGAGCGCAGACGAGGACGCAGCATGACCACTACTCTCACTCCGCAACCGTCGACGTATATCGACCCCGCCGACCGTCCGGTCGTCCGACACATCGGCCTGGCCCGCACCGCCGCCCAGTCCGCCACCATGGGATATCGCGGGCTGCTCAAGCTTCGCCACAATCCCGAACAACTCACCGACGTGGTGCTGCTACCGGTGATCTTCACCCTGATGTTCAGCTACATCTTCGGCGGCGCGGTTGCCGGCGACGTCACGTCCTACCTGCCGATGATCGTGCCCGGAATCCTGGTACAAACAGTCATCACCGGTTCCGTCGTCACCGGCACACAGCTGCGAGAAGATATGGACAAGGGTGTCTTCGACCGATTCCGATCTCTCCCGATCGCCCGAATCTCCCCGCTTGCAGGAGCATTGATGGCCGACGTCATCCGCTACCTGATCGCGGCTGTCGTCTGTTTCCTCACCGGGTTCGCGATGGGTTACCACCCGGCCGGAGGATTTCTCGGCCTCGCCGGAGCCGTCCTACTGGTGATGTTCTGCGCCTGGGCGATCAGCTGGATCTTCGCACTGCTGGGCACCCTGATGAGCAAAGCCTCCTCGGTCCAGGGCATCTCGATGCTGGTGCTGTTCCCGCTGACGTTCCTGTCCAACGCCTTCGTCGACACCTCCACGATGCCGAGCTGGCTCCGGTCCTTCGCGAACATCAACCCCGTCTCGCACCTGGTGACCGCGGTGCGCGAGCTGGCGAACAACGGGCACTTCGGTATCCACGTCGTGTACTCACTCGTCGGAGCCGTGGTCATGGTCGCCGTCTTCGCCCCACTGACCGTGAAGTCGTACATGCGCAAGGCCTAGGACACGGGTAGCGAACTCAAGATCTCTTGCAGTGCAGCATGTCTGGTGATACCAGCAGCCCGCGCGATACCGGCATCGACCGTAGGGTCACCGACAATCGCGCGGGCCGCGGCCACGTGCCGATCGATGCGCATCGACGGAAAATCCTGGCGACCCACCGCCCGCTCCGACGCCGCCAACAAGCGCAGACCCAACTCTGAGTCCCCGCAGTGCACCTCGAAAGAACCCACCGCGCAGGCGACGGCACCGAGCATCGGGATATCGTGAAAGCCGCTCGGCATCAGCTTGTTCCACGGTGTGCGCACCAGCTGCTCCACCGCGCCGCGCACATCCTCGGCACGTTCGTGCAACACATGTGCGCCCACGGCTGCGCACACCAGGATCGACATGAACGGATCCGTCGGATCGTCCGACGGCCACCCACCCATCGCCAGCGCCTCACGAAACAGCGTCAGCCCCTGCTCGATCGAACCGTCCTCCAGATCCGCCGCGGCTCGCGCCGCGGTCAACGACGCCGACGTCGACCTCTGTTGAGCTCGATCCCATCGAGCACCGACACCGTCGCCCTCACGTTTTGTTCTTTCTGCACCCCCATCGAGAACCCACTCCGGTTGCCCCGTCGACGAGGATAATTCGTCGATCAGCGTCCGAGCCTCGGCAGTCTGCCCCGCGCCGGTCAAGGCCATCGCGAGAAAGGTTCGGGTCTGCACACTCTCCTCGTACGCATGCATCTCCCACATCACGTCAGCGGCCGTGCGGTAGTACTCGGCCGCGCGAGCGTGGTCACCGGACAGACCGTACGAGCTCGCCAACGTCTGCGACGTCGACCCGACCGCCCACAGGTCGCCGCGTCGACGAGCGATACTCAACGCGCGCTCACCGTCCCTGATCGACTCGAACAGTCGACCCGAGTTCTGCGCGAGCATGGAGCGAACCACGTACGCGTTGCACCGCACATCCTCATGTTCGGAACGACTGGCGCGGGCCAGTTTTCGGGCCAGCCCGCGGCCGCCCGTGTGATGGACCACCACCTCGGAATTGAACCTCAGACCCGGCGACATTCCGGGCCTGGTGCGCAGGAGATGCCGTAAGTCGATCCGCATCCTCGCCACCTGGCGCAGGTTCCCGCCGTAGGCGAAGTGCGCCACCAAGACCAGCAGGCACATCGCGGCATTGTCGTCGGGTGCCCCGGCAAGGCCGCGGCGCATACTGTCCTGCACTCGGCCGGCCCAATTCAGCACCTCCGCGTGCGCGCCGCGCATGGCCCAGAAATAGCCCAACACCGAGAACAGGGTGCACACGTTGGCCGAAACATCATGCGCGAAGGAATGTCTCATCACCGACAACAAATTGTCGTGCTCGGCCTCCAACACCACAACCATCTCGGCCGGTTGTCCAGCAGAGTAGCCCGTGGACACCCGAACCGCGACGGCCTCGGCCCACAAGCGCATCCGCGCGGCGACGTCGGCCGCCTCTCTGCTGACGTCGAGCTGCTCCTCACCGTACTCACGGACCGTCTCGAGCATGTGATAGCGGATTCCCGACTGCGTTTCGGCAACGGAGAGCAAGGACTGATCGACCAACCCATCGAGTGCAGCCGAAACATCCTCGACGTCGGCCCATTCCGCGACCCGGCGTGCGGCATCGAGATCGAAGCCCGCCGGAAACCGACACAGACGCCGCAGCGCCGCCTGCTCGATGGGTGCGAGCAGATTCCAACTCCAGGCGATCACCGCATGCAGGGTCCGGTGCCGTTCGGGCCTCGTCCGATCGACCGAACGTAGCAAGACCAAACGCCGGTCCAATCTGGCGGCGATGTCCTCCACCGTCATTGATTTGACCCGCGCCGCAGCCAATTCGATCGCCAGCGGCAACCCGTCCAACGATCTGCACAACCGCGCGACCGCATCGAGATCGAGCACCACAGAAGGGCGAACCGCGCGTGCCCGAAGGCAGAACAGTTCGATAGCAGGCGAATTCGGACCGGTTGACCTCAGAGGCGGCAGCGGATACACCGTTTCCGACGTCGACCCGATCGGAGAACGTGAGGTCGTCAACACGGTCACCGCATCGGTCGCCGAGACCAGCTTGTCCACTACCGCCGAAACCTCGTCGATCACGTGCTCGCAATTGTCGAGAACGAGCAGACCGGGTCGGGCCGAGAACACGTCGACCAGGCGTTCCTGAATCGAATGTATCCGAGCGACCTGCAACCCTCCCACCAGGTAATCGGCCTCGGCCAGACCGAGGGTCGCAGCCACGGCGGATGCCACGTCCTCTCCGCTGCGGAGCGAGGCCAGCTCGACGAACGCAACCGGCATTCTCGCAGCAGCCCGACGTCCGAGCGCGTGAGCGATCCGCGTTTTTCCCGCCCCACCGGGCCCGAGCACGGTCGTCACGCGCGAGCCGGCCAGGACTCGTTCGATCGCGACGAGATCGTCGTCTCGACCGATAAGGGCATTGGGTGCGGCACGCAATCCTATTGTGTGCAACACCTTCGGGGCCGCATCCATCCGTCCGAGAATGTCGGCGTTCACAGCCGCCGCCGCGGGCGACGGATCGGTTCCCAACCGCTGTGACAATTCGGTTCGCAGCGACGCGAACACCATCAACGCATCGTTCGATCTACCTGCGCCGTGCAGAGCCCGCATGAGCTCCACGGCAGCGCCCTCGTCCGCTGGATCGGCCGTGACCCGAGCTCTGACGAGCGGGATCACCTCGCCGAATCGTCGCAGCCCTAGCAACGCGGCTACCCGAAGGGATGTCAGGGCAGCCTCCACCACGTCGGCCTCGACGCGCACGGTTTCCGGTGGCTCGCCGCGCCACAGGCCCAGCGCCTCGGTGACGGTATCGAGGGCCTCCTGACAGTGCCCGTCTTGGAGCATGCTGCCCGCTGCCCCAGCCAGCGCCTGCGCACGGCCGAGGTCGGTGTCCTCGGCACCGAGGACCAACCGATAGCCCCCAGGGCCGCCGGCCAGTGCACCCTCGGGCAACACCGACCGCAACCGAGAGATCTGCGTCTGTAACGCGTTCTTGGGAGATCGAGGCGGTTCGTCGGGCCACACGTCGTCGATGAGAGTTTGCGGTGATCGCGCCCGCCCCGGATGCAAGGCCAGAGACACGAGCAGGGACTGCGCTCGCGCACCGGGAACCGGCACCGAACGGCCGTCGATCGCCGCGGTGACCACGCCGAGAAGCCCCACCACCGGTTTGTCGGTCGTGGGGTCCGTCGTATTGGGGTCGGAGATGTCACTGCGCACTGACATCAGATCGTAGGCCGCCCGTCGAACACCCTCGACCTGACGTTCGGATTGTTTTGGACCTCTAATCAAACCTCGAGACGGTACAGTGTCCACGTCGCCGTACAGGAGAGGCCGGTTGGAGATGCGTTCGTCGGTAGGTGTGTCCCTGGGAACGTGCGGCATCCGCACGTCTCGGACGACCGAAGACGGCACGTGGACAGACGCCGCTCCCTTCGACGACTGGCAGCTCTCCCCCTCCCCCGAGGACGTCGCGCGGGTCGTTCGCGGAATCGTCGACCGCCCGGACGCGCCGCAATCGCTGGGCATTGCATACCGGACCGCCGACGAGCGTGATCGCATCACGAAGGCTCTGGCCGAGGAATACGTCTCGGACGTACATCTGATCGACGAGACCGACGCTGCCCTCGAGTACCTCCGTCCCGGCCTGGCCAGCCAGCACCGCACCATCGCCCTGTTCGACGCAGGCGAGACCGGTGTCGACATAGACATCGTCGACGTCGAATCCGGCCGCTCCTACGGCTCGACTCGTACGACGGCAATCAGCGGAGCCTCGTTCGACGCGGTGGTTCGGGAACACATACTGGGCCTCGGCATCGTGCGGGAGCCGCACACACACGACGAGGACACTGCTCTGACGGCATTCTGCCGTGGCATCAAAGAGGCACTGTCCACGCACGAGACCACCAGCACGCCCGACGGCGAACACATTCTTCTCGAGCGCCACATCTTCGAGCTGTCGATCGCCCGGGCCACCGAACAGGCGGCCACCACGGTCCGCCAACTGGGGCTCGAAGCCGAGTTCTATCCCGACGCCATCATCGCCATCGGCGGTACGAGCAATGTCCCTCTGGTCCGCACGACACTCGAACGGTTTCTGCAGCTGCCGATCATCGTCCCCGAGCAACCAGAACTCGTCGTTGCAGGTGGGGCGGCCGTGCACGCTGCACGCGTCGACGTCGACCGCATTGCACCGGTCGTCTCGCACCGACCGGCGCTGGCGCGGCTCGGATTGATCGCGCTACCGATCGTGGGCGTCATCGCCGCCGTCGGACTGTTCTCGGGCCTGAGTTCCGAGAGCGAAGACCAACCGCTGAGCACCCCTGCCAGCGTGGACGAGGGCATCCGGCAGACCACGACACCCTCGGCTGCACGGACCACCACCGCCACACCGTCACCGACCCCGGACATCCCGGCCCCGCCGCCGACGTCAGCTGCACCACCTCCGGCCGCCGACAGCGTGCCGTACGTGCAGTATCAACCGCACTACAACCCGCCGCCACCGCCGCCCGCTCCGACGGTGCCGCTACCGCAGATCCCCGGTGTCCAGATGCCTGTCATACCGCTGCCGGTACTGCCGCGCCTGCCGTTCTGACCGGCCGCGTCCGCACCCTCCCGGCAGATACGGAAAGATCGTCGCTCATGGCCACCACAGCACAATGGATCGAAGGGGCGCGACCCCGAACGCTCCCCAACGCTATCGCCCCCGTCCTCGTCGGCACCGGTGCAGCCGTGTCCCTGGACGCAGGCGTGTGGTGGAAGGCTCTACTGGCACTGATCGTCTCGTTGGCGCTGATCGTGGGCGTCAACTTCGCCAACGACTACTCCGACGGAATCCGCGGCACGGACGACGACCGAGTCGGCCCACTCCGACTCGTCGGCTCCAAGGCCGCCTCGGCAGGAGCCGTCAAACGGGCAGCCATCGGCTGCTTCGCGGTCGGTGCCGTCGCAGGTCTTGTCCTGGCCGCCACGAGCGCTTGGTGGTTGGTGATCGTCGGCCTGATCTGCATAGCCGGTGCCTGGTACTACACAGGCGGCTCGAAGCCTTACGGCTACAGCGGATTCGGCGAGATTGCCGTATTCGTGTTCTTCGGACTCGTCGCCGTGCTCGGCACCCAATACGTGCAGGCCGAGCAGATCGACTGGGCGGGCGTGCTCGCCGCGGTAGCCGTCGGATCTTTCTCCAGTGCCGTACTCGTCGCGAACAACCTTCGGGACATTCCTACCGATACCGAATCCGGAAAGCGAACGCTCGCAGTGCGATTGGGCGATACCCGCACGCGCTATCTGCACCTGGCACTGTTGGTCGTCCCGTTCGCCATGACCGTCGCGCTGACCGCCCGAACCCCGTGGGCCCTGGTTGCCCTGCTCGCGCTACCCCTCGCTGCGCGCGCCAATTCGCCGGTTCGCGGCGGTGCTCACGGCTTCGAATTGATACCGGCGCTGCGTGATTCGGGACTGGCAATGCTCGTCTGGGGTGCCGCTACCGGTGTGGCGCTGGCGTTCGCCTAACGCTTCTCGGGCACGAATGCGCCCAGCAGAAAGTTCACGATCGAGATGATGATCGCGCCCCAGAACGCGGCAGCGAAACCGACGATCTCGAGGCCGTAACCGGTCTGCGACGACAGCCACCCCGTCAACATCAGCATCAACGCGTTGATGACGAGAGTGAACAGCCCGAGGGTGAGAATCAGCAGCGGCAGTGACAACAGCTTCACCATCGGCCTGATGAACGCGTTGACGATCGTCAACACGGCCGCAATACCGAGCAGGACCACGATGTCCCACCCGTCACCGCGGCCCGAGCTGGTCACGGTGATGCCGTCGACGAATTCGTTCGCAACCCAGATGGCGACGGCATTGATCACGAGCCGAATCAGAAAGTTCATGGCGCCCATCGTAGAGTTCGGGCCCGCTCGGAGCTATGTCGTGCGAACCAGCAGGACGGCGTCGCGCAGATCGTCCAGGCTGCCGCGAACACTCACGAGCTCGGTGAACGATGGATCGGCACCTGCGATCACACCGAGAAGCATGTGCTCGACGCCGATCTCCCTGTCCCGCAATCGGACGGCCTCCTTCAAGGCCAGCTTCAGCGCTTCCTTGGCCGACGGCGCGAACGGCAGGTGAGAATCGTTCGAATGGTCGACGTCGCCGAACCCCACCGCATTCTCGACGGTGTCGATCACGTCGTGAAGGTCGATGCCGATGGACCGTAGGGCCCGGGCGTCCCTCGACAGCACGTCCTCGAGCGCGTTATCGAGGGTGAACCCCGCCTCGGCCAGCGCAGACCCGAGCGGTTCGTCGGTCTTGTCGAGCGCACCGAGGAAGAGATGAATGGGTTCGATCCGCTCCGAGTGCAACGCCCGGGCGTGCAGCCGGGCACTGATGACGACCGCCCTGGCCTGTGTGGTGAATCGCTCGAACATGGTTGTCTACCTTCCCTTTCCGCCGTGCTTCTTGTGAACGGCCTGTCTGCTGACACCCAGCGAATCCGCTATCGCCTGCCACGCCCATCCCTGATTCCGCGCATTGCGAACCTGGACGGCTTCCAGACGTTCGAGTAGACGGCGAAGTGCGGCTACGGCACGCAACCCCTCCCCCGGATCGGAACTGGCGGCCGCGGCGGCCAATGCAGTGGCTTCTGTCATGCATGTCAATGTAGGTTGACAGAGAAGGGGTTGTCAACCTTTATTGACACACAAGTCAGTGGTCCACAGCGATATCGACAGAGACCCGCCCACGGTCGTCACGGGTCGCCGTCGCGAGGCCGGAGTACTGGACACCGCCGAGGTCGACATCGACACGACCGCCGCCGTCCACGAAATTTCGCCACCAGTTCTTCTTGTCCGGCATCGCCACCCTGACCTTCAGGTGCTCACCTTTCCGGCTGATCGCAACCGGCAATGCGATCCTCTTGCCGGACTTCCGGCCGGTGTAGGTCAAAATGCCCATCGAGCGTCCGAGCACCCTGTCGAGCACCGGTGCCTTCATCACGACCATGAAGACCGTGTTGAACCCTGCCGCCGACTTCTGAAATGTGTTCATCGTGTCCGCCTTACGAATCGCCCCGCACGTGTTGGCGAGCGTAGCCGTGACACAGGCCGACGGGAACGTCACCGAGACGGCAGACCGGACTCCATCGACTCGGCGAGCGTGGTCAGGGCCTCGAGAACACGGTTTCGACGTGCACCCAACACATCGAACAATCGTCCGTGCGCTTCGAGCTCTCGGGGAAATACATCATCCACGATGCGCCTCCCCTGATCGGTCAGGGTGATCGACGCAGACCGTCGGTCTTCGGCGCTGGGCACGCGCTGCAGAAAGCCGCGGCGTTCGAGCTTTCCGAGCGTCTTGCTCACACCTGCGCGGGTCATGCCGAGCAGCTCCGCCAACCGCGCTGCCGTCACCGGTTCGATCGCGTAACGCAGGGGCACCATCAATTCCACCTCGGCGACGGATACATCGGCCGCGGCGTATATCGGTTCGACGGCCACGTCGAGCAGCGCGACGATGCGCTTGATCTCGGCCACCACCTGCATCGGCGAGGTGTCCAGCTCCGGGTTGAACTCGGCCCACCGTGCACAGGTCAGCTCACGAAGCGAGGCATCGGTCATCGGCACCACCAATATCGTTAACTAGTTGACAGTTCTGCTACGTTCACAACATATCCCACCACCGAGGAGGCATCTTGACGTACGACACCGTGGTAATCGGTGGCGGCCCAGCCGGACTCAGTGCCGCGACACTTCTGGCTCGCGCCCGCCGAAAAGTGATCGTTGTCGACGCCGAAGAACCACGCAACGCGCCTGCCGACCATGTTCACAACTTCCTCTCGCGCGATGGTTCCACACCCGAGGAGTTGCATCGGGCTGGATGCGAGGAAGTCCTCCGATACGGCGGAGAAATTCTGCGCGGCAAAGTAATTGAACTCGACGAGGGATTCGAGGTCCGCCTCGAGGGCGGCGAGTCCCGGCACTCGCGGTCGGTCTTGGTGGCCACCGGGCTTCGAGACGAACTGCCCGATATCCCCGGCGTTCACGAACAGTGGGGCTCGGGAGTGCTGCATTGTCCGTACTGCCACGGCTACGAAGTTCGGGATCAGCCGATAGCCGTGGTCGGCGGATCCAACCGACCGTTCACGATCCACCAGGCGTCGCTGATTCGCCAATGGTCGGACGACGTCGTCTTCTTCACCAACGGCATCGAACTGAGTGAAAACGAACGCCTTCGACTCGACGCGCGGTCCGTCGGAATCGTCGACGTACCGGTTGCTCGAATCGTTGTGCAGGACGGTCGCGTCATAGGCATCGAGCTGACGAACGGGACCGTCGTTCCTCGAACAGTCGTGTTCGTCGGGCCGACGTTCGTTCCGAACGACGCGCTCCTGCGATCGATCGGATGCACTCGCCTCGACAACGGCTGGGTGGCCACCGACCCGACCGGGCTCACCAGCGTCGACGGCCTGTGGGCTGCGGGGAACGTCTCGGATTCCCCCGCCCAGCTCATCAATTCGGCAGCAGCAGGATCGAAGGCTGCAATCGCCATCAATCACTACCTACTCGAACTCGATGTGACCCGAGCCGTCAGCGCGGTCTGACGCCTCCTGCCAGCGCCGAAGAATGTGTCGGTGCCCTGTTCTACACTTGCCGCAGTGGATCGAATACGTGTTCGATCTTCAGTCGCTGGGGGGTGACATGGGGCTACGGAAAGCGGCGTGGGTGACGGGGGACCATTCTCCGCTCGCCGACGTTCTGGGAGCGCGACGGACGATCAACGCTGCCGTCGCTTCGGAACTTGCTCTGCTGGACGAGTATGTCCGCAGCCGAACGGCCGGCGCGTCACCGTGGGACACCGGGGTCACCGAGAAAGATCTGTTCAACTCGGCAGTCTGTGAACTGGCGGCGGCTCTGTCGTCCACGTTTGCCGCCATCAACAACAAGGTGCAGATGTGGCGTCAACTGCGCCCTCTCGTGCGTCAGGGCTTCATCGACGGTGCCCTCGATCTGGAGCGAGTCAGAACGATCCACGATCATCTACTTCATGCCCGTCCGGAGACGGCCGTTGCCCTGGAGACCGAGATTCTCAAGGCCGCCCGGGAGATGGCACCGGGAGCTCTGGGCCGCGAAATCGATCGACTGCTCATCGAGGCCGACGCCGACTGGGACCGTGCGGTACGCAAGCGTGCCGCACGCACCGAGAAGCGAATCCGCCTTCGTCGCCGGGCACGAGGACTGTCGAGCCTGACCACACTGATGACCGACGGCGAAGCCGACGAACAACTTTCGCGGATCGACGCCGAGGTCATACGCCTGCACCCGGAGGATCCGCGGTCGGACGACCAACGACGGGCCGACGCTCAGACCGCCTTGATGCGCGGGGAGACACTGCTGTGCGAGTGCGCGACATGCCTGACGCCGCGCGACGGCGACAGGGCCCCCGAGCACGATGATCCGGACACAGCGGACAACGAACCATCGGACACCGACTGCGCCGCAACCGACGGAACACGCAGCGGCAGTTCCACTTCCGCTGCAACGGGGGACGAGCCGCCGACGAGCCAATCACCGAACACGATCCCACCGGACGCACCGCCACCCAGGCTTCCCACGCCCGGCTCTGTGAATACCAGAGCTACCCGATCGCGGCCGGGTGGAGGAACGCTGATCGAACGGTGGCGTGCCATCGTCGGGGACGACCCCATCGGGATCCACGCCTTGTACCCCGACGGCCATGGGGGCATGAAACTCCCGCCGCCAGGCGCGCTGAGCTATACACCCAGTCGAGCTCTCGCGGCGACGGTTCGAGCCGAGAACCCGTACTGCCTGCATCCTGGCTGCAACGTGCCCTCGGAACGATGCGACCTCGACCACATCGTCGAATTCGACCGACACCGCCCCGAGAAGGGCGGCTGGACCATCCTCACGAACATCGGTCCGCGCTGTCGGCTCCACCACAACCTCAAAACGCGCAAACTTTGGCGCACCGAACTGCTTCCGGACGGAGTGCTGCATATCGTCGATCCACTCGGACGTCACTACTTCACCCCACCCGCCCTGTGAAAAACAATCACCTAGGGTTGGTTCGGTGAGCACCGCGAATCTGACCCGAACCGAAACTCGCAGGCGATCGCGCCACATAGACGGGGTGAAGTATCTCGTCGATCTGAACCTCTTGCGCGCCGAGGACACGGACGTCGACACCTTCGAGTCGGTGACGACTATCGAGTTCGATGCCACGACTGCGGCGACATGGGTCGATTTCATCGGTGCGTCCGTGGACGAGGTCACCGTCAACGGCACCGATGCGCAGGTCGATTACGACGGAGCTCGCATTCAACTGGTCGGACTCGCCGACCACAACGTCGTTCGGATACGGGCACGCGGGCGGTACAGCAGGTCGGGTGAAGGACTCCACCGCTTCGTCGACCCCGTCGACGACAACGTCTACCTGTACACCCAGTACGAACCTGCCGATGCGCGACGGGTGTTCGCGAATTTCGAGCAACCCGATCTGAAGGCCTCGTTCACGCTGAGGGTCACAGCACCCCCGGCATGGACGGTCCTGTCCAACCGCGCGGGAGTCACCGACGGCACAGTCACCACGTTCGCCCCGACGCTGCCCATATCGACGTACATCACCGCGGTTGCGGCCGGGCCGTACCACGGCGTCGAATCGTCCTGGACCCGAGGCGATCTGACTGTCCCGCTCGGCGCGTACTGCCGCGCATCCCTCGCCGAGTATTTCGACGCCGAGGACATCTTCGACATCACCGAGCGTGGCCTGGACTTCTTCCACGACAAGTTCGACTATCCGTACCCGTTCGGTAAGTACGACCAGATTTTCGTCCCCGAATACAACCTCGGTGCCATGGAGAACCCCGGTCTCGTCACGTTCACCGAATCGTACGTATTCCGTTCGGCGGCAACCGAAGCCCAGTACGAGGCTCGGGCGAACACGATTCTGCACGAGATGGCGCACATGTGGTTCGGCGACCTCGTCACGATGCAATGGTGGGACGATCTGTGGCTCAAGGAGTCGTTCGCCGACTACATGGGTGCGTACGCGTCGGCCGAAGCCACCCGGTTCACCGATGCCTGGGTCAGTTTCGCGAACCGCCGAAAGGCGTGGGCCTATTTGCAGGATCAGCTTCCCACCACTCACCCGATCGTCGCCGACATCACCGACCTCGAGGCAGCCAAGCTCAACTTCGATGGCATCACCTACGCGAAGGGCGCGAGCGTGCTCAAGCAGTTGGGGGCGTTCGTCGGTGCCGACGCCTTTTTCGCTGCGTCCCGCAACTACTTTCGCACGCATGCCTTCGGTAATACGACCCTGACGGATCTCTTGAGCGAGATGTCCACCGCCAGCGGGCGAGACCTCGAGACCTGGGCGGGCGCGTGGCTGCAGACCACCGGCGTGTCCACCCTGACTTATACCGGCGACGCCGTCGAGCAGACGGATCCGCGTCCGCACCGCATCGCGGTCGGGCTCTACGATCCGGACGAGGCCGGAAATCTCACGAGGACCCACCGCTACGAACTCGACATCACCGACTCGCGAACGCCCGTCGACTTCCCCGATTCTGCACTGGTTCTGCTCAACGACGACGATCTGACCTACGCCAAGATCCGATTCGACGAGCGCTCCACCGCCACAGTGCGGACCTCCCTCGATCGCATCGTCGATCCCCTTGCACGAGGGCTGGTGTGGTCGGCACTGTGGAACTCCACCCGGGACGCCGAGCTCTCTGCGATCGAATACCTGGACATCGCAACCAGATTCGCGCCGACCGAACCCAAGATCGGGTTGCTCTCCGCAGTCACGGCCAACGTCACGTACACACTCGCGCACTACCTCCCCGAAGACCGACGGGACGAGCCCACCCGGCATTGGCTCGAAGCGTCGTGGCGGCAGCTGCAATCGAGCGAACCCGGAAGCGACGCGCAGTTGGTGTGGGCGCGGGCGGTCGCATCGGCTGCGCAACTCGACGACTTCCTGGCCGACGATCTACGCTCCCTGCTCGATGGCACCGCGACCATTGCCGGGCTGAGGCTGGACCCCGATCAGCGCTGGGCATTCTGGCTGGCACTCGCCGCCACCGGACACGCAACTATCGCAGAGCTGGATGCCGAACTCGGTTCGGACGACACACTTTCGGGGCGCACTGCCCACACCGCGGCGGCGACGGCGATCCCTGACGCCACAGTCAAAGCGAGCGCGTGGACTTCCATCACCGAGCGCGACGACGTGTCCAACGATGTTCTCGACGCCTACATCACCGGGTTCGGGGCGGGTCACCGACCGGACCTCACTCAACCGTACGAGGACCGGTATTTCGAGTCCATCTCCTCGTTGTGGACCTCACGCAGCATCGAGATCGCACGGAGGATAGTTGTTCGCCTCTTTCCTCAGCAATCGTCGACCGACAGTGCAGACGTGTGGCTCGCCGAGCACGAGTGGGCACCGGCTGCGTTGCGGCGCTTGGTGATCGAGCAGAGAGATCACCTGGCCCGGAGTTTGCGCGTGCAGGCTCGGCTAGGGTGACGATCATGTCCGACCATGATGCTCGACGTTCGTTCGCCACATCCGCTCTCGCCGCAGGCGGCTTGCTCGGCGGCTTCGCTGTTGCTCGCCGGTCGCACAATCGCCAACTCGGCGGAGCAGTGCTCGCTGCAGTCGGCGTTGCCTGCACCACTCAATGGCAGAAATCCTCGGGCTCGGCTCGTGCCGGCGCACTGCTCGGGACGTACCTCGTAGCGTTCGGTGCGTCGCATCCGCTCGCGAAGAAGATCGGTGCGTGGCCGGCCGTCGGGACGGTCGCCGCTGTCACTGCCGTGACGTCGATGGTGGTGACCAGGTAGATCTGCTCAGAACACCCCGGTACGGATGAACTGCTCGAGCGCGGCGGTCGGTTCGTCGAGATCCATTCCCTGGCCCGCGACCCAGGTGTCGTCGAAATAGGTTTGCGAGTAACGGTCTCCGCCGTCGCACAACAACGTCACCACACTGCCGGTGCGTCCCGCGGCAATCATCTCGGAGATCAAGCCGAAGGCACCCCAGATGTTGGTGCCGGTGGATCCTCCCACTCGTTTACCGATCGCAGCCGAAGTGAATCTCGCGGCCGCCACCGACGCAGCGTCGGGCACCGCGATCATTCGATCGATCACCTGGCCGACGAAGGACGGTTCCACCCGCGGTCGCCCGATGCCTTCGATACGTGAGGACTTACCGGTCTCGAAACTCGCGTCACCGGTTTCGTAGCCTCCGATGAAGGCCGAATTCTCTGGGTCCACGACAGCCAAACGCGTTGCGTGTCTGCGGTATCGGATGTAGCGACCGATGGTGGCGCTCGTTCCGCCCGTTCCCGCGCCTACGACCACCCAATCGGGGATGGGACATTTCTCGAGCCGAAGCTGATCGTAGATGGACTCGGCGATGTTGTTGTTCCCTCGCCAATCGGTGGCCCGTTCGGCGTGGGTGAACTGGTCCATGTAGTGGCAGTCGGGTTCGGCTGCGAGCCGGTGCGCCTCGGTGTACATCTCGCCGGGGTGGTCGACGAAGTGGCATCGCCCACCGTGCGATTCGATGAGGGCGATCTTGGCGGGACTTGTACTTCTGGGCATGACTGCGACGAACTTCAATCCCAGCAGGCCGGCGAAATATGCCTCACTGACCGCCGTGGAGCCGGAAGACGCCTCGACGACCGTGGTTCGCGCGGTGACCCAGCCGTTGCAGATCGCGTACAGAAATAGCGATCGCGCCAGCCGGTGTTTGAGGCTGCCGGTGATGTGAGTGGATTCGTCCTTGAGGTACAGCGAGATTCCCCATGCGGCAGGCAGTGGATAGCTCAGCAGGTGTGTGTCGGCACTGCGCTGAGAATCGGCTTCGATCAACCGGACTGCGTTGTCGACCCACTCACGCGATCCGGAGTGGTCCACCGATCCGGTCACTTGCGGCCGTCTTCACCGCGCAGCTTGGACTGCAGGTCCGCGCGAGCGGTGCGTCGGTGTTCGTCGACCGCAGCGATGGACTCGTTGACGCGGATGCGCATCTGCTTGAACAGAAGCAGGGACAACGGCAGCGAGATGAGGACGCCGAAGATCGCGGCGACGAGGATCGGAACCTCGATGCCGAAGAGTAAACCGACACCGATGATGATCGCGGCGATGACGATGACGAGCGCCAGACGCGCGAACGTGTACACGGCGAGATTGACGGCAAGGGACTTCTTCGCAGAACGGCCGGGCGTGGGGTTTCCGCTGGTCGGGTCGCTTCGGTCGGCATTCGTCGCATCGCTCACGAGCTCAAGGTTACCGGGCCGTGCAGGGCTTCCCACCCACCCCTGGCGTGACCGATTTGTCCATTACCTCCCCTTTACCAACCTTGTATCAGTCGAGTACCTAGGGGTCCGAGTGCAACCATGGGGCTCACAACACCGCAGACCGATATCTCCGGTTCGACGCAAATGCACAGAACCGCACCGTAGGAGGACACGACAGATGAGCGCACCCACGTTCCACAAAGCTCAGGACTCACTTCTCACACCGGGTCAGGTAGCAGCGCTTTTTCACGTCGACCCCAAGACCGTGACTCGCTGGGCACACGCCGGACGTCTTGGATCGCTCCGCACTCCCGGCGGACACCGTCGCTTCCGCGAAACCGAGGTCATGCAGCTGCTGACTTCTCTGACGACCGAAGCCGGCGTACAGCACTGAGACAGGCCATTCGGCGCAGTTTCGGCAACGACCTCCGCACCCGTACGAACTCATCGAACATTCTCAGGAATCTTCGACGCTCGACGGGTGCGGAGGTCGTTGCATGACGGCTACCCTCGTAGTAGGAGGTGCGTCGTGATCTATCTATTGGCGTTGATCGGTTTGGTGGCAGTGATTGTGCTGCTGTGGAAGGCATTCGGACCCAGCACGCAGCCCGAACCCCCGCGGACTGTCGGGCCCGATGACGATCCGGAATTTCTCTGGAAAATCAACCGGGACGCTCGTCGCGGAGGCAAGGACGGGACCGACGCCGGCACTGAAGTCGGCGAATAAAGTTTCCGATCAGCTGCGGCGAGAAGTAGTGGGCGAGGCCGGAAAGCCTGCTGCCACCGCCGCAGCTACTTCGAGGAGTGCCTTTCGCGTGCGTCCACGAAGCCTGCCCAGTTCGATCTCAGCCCCCTCCTCCAGATGCGGGTCGAACGGAATCGTCCGAACCTGAGCGCATCGCTGCTCGAAATGTTCGACCACCTTCTGCAAGTCGACTTTTCCCGCCCTCGGTCTTACCGCGTTGACCACCGCCACCGACGTGGCCACCAATTCTCGATAGCCATGAGCATCCAGCCAATCCAATGTCGCCGACGCGCTCCGCGCCCCGTCCACAGACCCTGAGCTGACGACGACCAGAGTGTCCGCGCCCTCGAGAATGCTTTCCATCGCCGAATGCATCAATCCGGTGCCGCAGTCGGTGATGACGATGCTGTAGAACTTCTCGAGCAGTGTCACCGTTCGGTCGTAGTCGTCACCGCTGAATGCCTCGGACGCCGCCGGGTCCGAATCGGAGGCCAGCACCTCCAGCCGATGGACGTTCTGTGAGGTGTAGGCCCGAACGTCGCTGTAGCGCTCCAAGGAATCCATGTCTCGCAACAGATTTCGGACCGTCGCCGTCGTTTCCGACGGTACTTTCTGCCCCAGCGTTCCGCGGTCGGGGTTCGCGTCGATCGCAATCACGCGGTCACCGCGGATGTCCGCGAACGTCGAGCCCAACGTGGCCGTTGTCGTCGTCTTTCCGACCCCACCCTTCAACGAGAGCACCGCGACGCGGTAGCACCCCACCAATGGTCGATCGACCTGCGCGGTCAATTCGAGGCGTCGCTGTTGCGCCGGACTGTTCCCCACATCGATCCGACCACCGGACATCAGATACAGCGCACGACGCCACCCGGCCACCGGAGCGACACTTGCCGACCTGATCAGCAACGAATCGCCGAGGTCGGCCGCCGACATCGGCTGCGACAGCGGTCGATGATCCGGCTGAACGACAGCAGCCACGGCAGGAACCACAACAGGAACATGGCCGGGCAACATCGGTTGCGGCCACGAACCGGGTTGCGGAGCCCACTGCCCATACCCCTGACCCTGCCCATACCCCTGCCCATGCCCATGCGTCGGCCAGCCGTTCTGGGCCTGCCACTGATTCTGGGCTGCCCACTCGTTGTTCGGCTGCCAATATTGCTGGGGCACAACAGCATTCGGGGGCAAAACCACCCCGTTCTGCGGCTGGACAGGGTGCTGACCCTGTTGCCCAGGCGGCTGCGGCTCGCCCGTGGGCCGAGTCGGCGGACCAGGGAGCATGGCCGTGTCGGACGAAACCGGTGGCACAACCGGTGGACCCGACGCTTCGGGCATCGTCGGCATCTCGTCGGTCGGTGGCGTCACCTCGACGGGTGGAGTCGACATTGCCGCGACAACAGGAGTCGGGCTCGGAGCATCCGCGGGCGGCATGGCGATGGGGGTGGATCGGAACGGTTCACGCTCCCCCGAAACCCGAGACTCCCCCACAACCCGAGAAGACCCCGCAGTCTCAGCAGACCCCGCAACCCCCGAAACTTCCCCAACTCCAGCAGACCCGGGAACCGGGGTCTCGGTCACCACCGGCTCCGGCGTGTTCGGGGGTTCGTCGTCGTCCATCGGTCGGACGGGTTGCCAATTGTTTCCGTGCCGATCGGCCATGACCGATTTCCCCCCACTGTGCGTCCCGCGTCGAGTGCCGGCTCGGATGTCTCCCCCATCGAGCCGGATCGGACGCTACCAGCTGCGCGTCGGCAGCGGAGCGTGTGGAACGCGCAGAGGTCAGTTCAGTCCTGCGTAGCTGTGCAGACCGGAGACGACCATGTTGATTATGAAGAGGTTGAACAGCATGGCAGTGAATCCACCGACGTTGATCCACGCGGCGCGGGTGTTTCGCCAGCCGGAGGTGGCGCGGGCGTGCAAGTAAGCGGCGTAGATGATCCACGTGATGAAGGACATCGTTTCTTTGGGGTCCCAGCCCCAGAAACGTCCCCATGCGGCCTCGGCCCAGATCGCGCCGAGGATGACGCCGGCTCCGAACAGCGGGAAGGCGACGATGGTCGTCTTGTAGGCGAGTCGGTCGAGGGCTTGGGCGTCAGGGAGCTTGGAGGCGAAGCGGCCCCAGAATCCCACGCTCTCCTCGCCGAGCGGTTGTTTGATGCGCAGCAGGAACAGCAGGCTCGCGACTCCGGAGACCAGCAGGATGCCGCTGCCGACGCTGACGATGGTGACGTGGATGGGCAGCCAGTAGGAGCGCAGTGCCGGGACGACGGGTGCGGCGTCGGCGTAGAGCTTGGTGGCGGCAAAGAACATCAGCACGATGATGGGTGCGAGGACGAACACCAGCATCGGGCGCATCGTCTTCTTGCGCAGCACCACCACGGAGGTCAGTGCTGCGGCAGCAGTTGCCATGGTGACGAACTCGTACATGTTGCCCAGCGGGAATCGGTGGGTGGCGAATCCGCGGAGCACGACCGAGGCGATGTGTAGGACGAGGGCCGGTGCGAGCAGCGCGAAGCCCATGCCCGCGAGGCGTTCGGACAGCGGGCGCTTGGGTGCCTCGATGACGCGTCCCGGGCCGGAGGACGCAGCCTGCGACGACGCGGTTACGGGGGCTCCGGCACCGACGAGTTCCTTGGCCTGAGCGGCCGTCGCCTTGGCGGAGGCGTACTGAGCGATGAGCAGGACGAATGCGAGCACGTAAATGGTGAAGGCTGATTCGAACGACCAGTCGCTGTACTGCGAGAGTGTCTCGTTGATCGGCATCGGTCAGTTCTCCTGTTTCGAGGTGTCGCCGAGCAGGCGGGTGCACAGGCGGTCGAACTCTTCGCCCCACCCCGCCTGATCGGTGCGTGCAAGTCCGCCGAGTTCTACTACAGTACGTCGTGAGTCGCCGTCGGCGGTGAGTCGGACCCAGATTCTGCGACGTTTAATCACCAGTGAGACGAGCAGTCCGCCCATCATCGTCAGCGCGAACACCAGGACCCAGGTCTGAGCCGGGTCGTGCGAGACCTGCAGGTTGACGAATTCCTTTGCCCCGTCGAATCTCACGACGGTGCCGTCGCTGAGTGTGGCCGATTCCCCGGGCATGAGGTTGACGCGGTCCTGCTTGACGAGCCTGCCCTGGGCGATCATTTCCTGATCGAGCGAGAAGATGGACTGCGGGAGTCCGGTGTCGAGTCCGGTGTCGCCTTTGTAGATGTCGATGGCGACGGCCGGGTCGTTCATCGCCGGGAAGCTCGACGACAGCAGACTGCCGTGGAACGACGCCGTCGGGGCGAACAGTCCTTCGATGGCGATCTGGTTCTTACGCCGGTCCAGCGCGTCGGGGTAGAGGCCACCGGGTGGGTCGACTCGCAGTACCCCGCTGGAGAGGAATGTGGTGGCGTCCGTCGGCTGCCATTGGATGGTGTCGGTGCGGGTCTCGCCGTTCGGGAACGTCACCGTGAACGTGGGCGCGTAGCCGTGGCCCTGCAGGTAGACGCGGTCGCCCGCGACCCGCAGCGGGTGGTTGACCTGCAGTCGGTCGTCCTGCCAGACGTTGTTCGCCAGGTCTTCGCCGGCCTGGTACTGGATGTTCGAGGTGAACATTTCCGCCTGGCCGTTGTCGAGGTAGTCCGCCTGGAAGTCCTTGACGCGCAAGCACAACGGCTCGAGGTCGGTGCCGTCGACGAGGTTGCCCGCCCGGAACGAGTCGTAGTTGGCGGGCGTGGAAGTGCAGAATCCGGGGCCGTCGTCGGCGATGACGATGCGGTTTCCCTCGTAGCCGAGCAGCTTGCCCATGGCGATCGCGGCCAACAGTCCGACGAGCGAGAGGTGGAACACGAGGTTGCCGAGTTCGCGAACGTAGCCCTTCTCCGCCGAGAGCGTCACTGCCCCGCTGCTCTCGGACCGTTGCGCGACGCGCCACCCACGCAGCTGAGTACGGACCTGGGCTGCGATCTCCTCGGGTCCTCCGGCGACGTCGTACCGGGTGTGGTGCGGCAGGCGCGAGAGGTTCCGCGGCGCACGAACGGGCTTGGTGCGCAACTGTTTTGCGTGCTCGATGCACCGCGGCAGGATGCAGCCGATCAGGGAGACGAACAGTAGTGCGTAGATCGCGGTGAACCAGAAGCTGCCGAACACGTCGAACAGTTCGAGCTTGTCCATGATGGGGCCGAGGGTCGGACGGTCGGCGATGTATTGGTCGACCTTGCCCGCGTTGAGGCTGCGTTGCGGTACCAGGGCACCGGGCACGGCGGCGAAGGCCAGCAGGAACAGCAGCACCAGTGCGGTCCGCATACTGGTGAGCCCGCGCCAGGTGTTGCGCACCACGGCCACGGCCTTACCGAGTACGGATTGCTTGTGCGGCGGCGACGCTTCTGTCCGCTCCTCGGTCTCGGTGGTCATATCGGCAACACCACATCGGAGACGAAGGCGTCGCGCACCCAGCCGACGAATTGATCCCAGGCACCGGTGACCAGTGCAATTCCTACCGCTATCAACATGATTCCGCCGAACACCTGTATCTGTCGTGCGTGTGTACGTAGCCAGCCGACGCCTCGCAGTGCGCTGACCGATCCGAACGCGAGGATCACGAACGGCAATCCCAGACCGAGGCAGTACGCCACGATGAGGGTGACTCCGCGCGCAGCCGTGGCACCGTCGGTGCCCGCGGCGAGCGAGATGACGCCGGCAAGGGTGGGCCCGAGGCACGGGGTCCAGCCGAGTGCGAACACTCCCCCGAGCAAGGGCGCTCCGGCGAGGGAGCCGATCTGCTTCGGCTCGAACCGCACATCGCGCTGCAGCGCGGGAATCAGTCCGACGAACACCAGGCCCATGGCGATGGTGACGACGCCGCCGATTCGCATGAGCAGTTCGCGGTTGATCGCCAGTACCGAAATTGCGCCGAACACCGACGCGGTGGCGAGAACGAACACCACGGTGAATCCGAGGACGAACAGCCCCGCGGCTCCCGCGACGCGCAGCCGACCGCTGCGCACCTTCGTCTTGACGGCCGCTTCGTCGGCGCTGACCGCCGGTGCGTCGGCTCCGACGACCCCGGCGAGGTACGACAGATATCCCGGAACCAGCGGTACGACGCACGGTGATGCGAAGGAGACGAGCCCGGCCAGGACGCAGGCTCCGAGGGCCAGAATCAGCGGCCCGGAGGCCGCAGCTTCCTGGAAACTCGCGCCGACGCCGGCTAGGTACATCTCGCTCACGGCTGCACAGGCTCCTCGGCTGCCACGCGCTCGACGACGGGCTGCAGGTCCTCGACGAGCAGTTCACGCAGGAACACGGCGGCGACGCGGTGCTGTCGATCGAGCACGATGGTCGTCGGAATGACGGAGGTCGGAACGCCACCGAGCGCGGTCAGGGTGCGCATCGGCGGGTCGTAGATCGAGGAGTACGTGACGTTGTTGCTGACGACGAAATCCTGTGCTGCGGTCTGTGATTCGTCGCGCACGTTGATGCCGAGGAATTCGACGCCGGAGGCCTTGGTGGCCTCGTAGACCTTCTCGAGGTCGTCCGCTTCTCCGCGGCACGGTCCGCACCACTGACCCCAGACGTTGAGGACGACGACGTCACCCTCGTAGTCCGACAGCGAGGTCGTCTTGCCCTCGGTCATGAGGTCGGGCCCGGAGAGTTCGCCGAGTGCGCCGCGGTCGGACGGCGGATCGTAGAAGATCTCGGTCTTTCCGCCGGGCGAGACGAACTGGAAGGTTCCGCCCTGAGCAACCGCGTCGGTGCCGGTCGAACAGCCGGCGACGAGGGCCACAGCGGAAACCGCGAGCAGTAACCTACGCACCGGTGATCCTCGGGTCGGATGCTCCTGCTGGCTCGGAGTAGACGAGATCGACGAGCTGATCGCCCTCGTAGACCAGTGACGTCAGCGATGCGAGTCCACACTGGCGATTGCGCGGGTCGTGCCAGAGCCGGTCGCCCTGGAGGAACCGGCGCAGCGTCCAGACCGGGAGTTGGTGGCTCACGCAGACGGCCTCGTGCCCGACGGCTGCGACTCTGGCCGCGTTGACGGCCGCGAGCATGCGGTGCGCGATCTGCAGATACGGCTCGCCCCAGGACGGGGTGAACGGGTCGCGCAGCTTCCACCAGTGCCGAGGCCTACGCAGGGCTCCGTCGCCGACGGCAACGCGCAGCCCCTCGAACTCGTTACCCGCCTCGATGAGGTTCTCGTCCTCGGACACCGTCAGGCCGTGGGCTGTCGCGATCGGGGCGGCAGTCTCCTGGGCGCGTTGCAACGGCGACGCGACGACGTGGGTGATGTCGTGACCGGCGAGCGCATCTGCGACGGCCTTGGCCTGGGACTGGCCGGTGACCGACAGCTTGAAGCCGGGCAGCCGCCCGTAGAGGATGCCCTTGGGGTTGTGCACCTCGCCGTGCCGGAGGACGTGCACGATGGTGCGCGTCGTCGAGTGCGGATGTGTTGCGGGGGCCTCGGTCACGTCGGGGTCCTGTTTCTCGCTAGTCGGGTGGTGATCACTTCTGAGTGGACGTCACAGTGGTGCTACAGCGGCTGCCGCAGCCTTCGCGGCGGCCGGGGCCGCGTCGGCGATGATCTCGAAAGCTCGGTCGTCGAGCGCAGCCGAGACGAACCATGCCTCGAATGCGCTCGGCGGCGGGTACACCCCGCGAGAGAGGAACGCGTGGAAGAACGCCGGGTAGCGCCACGTCTGGGCAGCCTTGGCCTGCGCGTAGTCGGTGACGGGTCCATCGGCGAAGAACACACTCACCATAGTGCCCGCGAACTGCACGTGGTGGTGGACGCCTTCGGCGGTGAGAGCATCGCCGAGCAGTGTTCCGAGTCGCTGTGAGTTGGTCTGCAGCTTCTCGTAGACGGCGGCGTCGGCCAGTTGCAGGCTCGTCAGGCCGGCTGCGACGGCGACGGGGTTTCCGCTGAGGGTGCCCGCCTGGTATACCGGCCCGGCCGGTGCGAGGTAGGCCATGACGTCCGCGCGGCCACCGAATGCTGCGGCCGGTAGCCCGCCGGACATGACCTTGCCGAAGGTGTAGAGGTCGCCGGCGACACCGTCGATGCCGTACCAGCCTGCGGCGCTGACACGGAATCCGGTCATCACCTCGTCCATGATCAGCAATGCGCCGCGCTCGGTCGCGAGTCGGCGTAGTCCCTCGTTGAAGCCGGTGACCGGCGGGATCGCGCCCATGTTGCCCGCGGCGGCCTCGGTGATGATGCACGCGATCTCGCCGGGATTAGCGTCGAACGCGGCGGTGACGGCGTCGAGGTCGTTGTAGGGAACGACGATGGTGTCCGATGCCTGAGCGCCGGTCACTCCGGGTGACGTCGGCAGTCCGAAGGTGGCCAGTCCCGAGCCCGCGTCGGCCAGCAGGGCGTCGACGTGGCCGTGGTAGCAGCCGGAGAATTTGAGGATCTTGGTGCGACCGGTGAAGCCGCGCGCCAGACGCACCGCGCTCATCGTGGCCTCTGTGCCCGAATTCACAAGGCGAACCTGGTCGACGGGGCCGACGCGGCGCACGATTTCCTCGGCAAGTTCGATTTCGCGCTCGGTGGGTGCGCCGAACGACAGTCCGGTTGCGGCCGCCTTCTGGACTGCCTCGACGATGGCCGGATGCGCGTGTCCGTGGATCATCGGACCCCAGGACGAGATGAGGTCGACGTAGGACTTCCCGTCCGCGTCGGTCATCGTGTATCCGCTGGCCTGCGTGATGAAGCGTGGAGTGCCGCCGACCGATGCGAACGCACGCACCGGAGAGTTGACGCCACCTGGAATCACTGTGCTCGCGCGGGCGAAGAGTTGGGCCGATACGGGGGCGTCGTTGCCGTCAGGAACAGTCACGACTTCCAGTGTCCCAGGTTCTGCGAAATCACCAACTACAGGGCGTAATAATCACCGAAACAGGGAGTCGGCCTGGTTTCGGCGATTGAAGACCCCCACCCCGGGTATTTACTTTCGATGACAAACACCGATGGCGTCAGCAAGGTCGCCGAATTGATGTCCGAAGCCGGACTGTGCATGTTCACCACCGTGGGCCGAGACGGCCACCTCATCTCGCGTCCGATGGCACTGCAGGAAGCCGAGTTCGACGGGGACCTGTGGTTCTTCGCAGCGCAGGACTCCAGAAAGGTACGCGACATCGCCGCCGACCCGACGGTCAACGTCTCGTTCCAATCCGGTCAGGGTTGGGTGTCGCTGTCCGGTACTGCTGCGGTCGTCGAGAACAAGGCCAAGGCGGAGGAGCTGTGGAATTCTCGGGCGGCCGCGTGGTTCGAGAAGAACCCCGATTCACGTGAGGTCGCTCTGATCCACGTGGCCGCCGAAGGTGCCGAGTACTGGTCCACCCCGGGCTCGAAGGTGTCGACCCTGCTGGCCTACGCCAAAGCGAAGGTCACCCACGAGCGTCCGAACCTGGGCGAGAACGACGTGGTCGAACTCGAACTGCCCAATACCTCGACGAGCTAGTTCCGCTCGTGCCGGGCTGCCGTCGGGGGCAAGTCCGGATTACCGGTCACGCCATGCGGTCCTGCCTCGGACCGGTCGGTACTCGCGTTCCGATCGACAGTCGCATTCCGATCGGCACTCGCGTTCCGATCGACATTCGCGTTGTGCTGCGCACCGAAGTCCCGATCCGCGCCCGCGTCGCGGCCGACGTTGTGGTCACCGGTCACCTTGCGGTCGCCCTTCACATCCGGATCGATGTGGTTCGCGCGCTCGAACTGTGAGTTCACTTCGTCGCGTGATGCCGCCGCGACTCCCTGGTGAGACTGGGCCTGCTGAGCAAGTTTCTCTGCCTCGGCAGCTTTGACGTCCGCCTCCGCCTGGGCGCGGCGTGCCTTGGCCTCGCTCTCGCGGGCCTGCAGTTCACGCTCCTCGACGACGGTCGCCTGATCGGCCGCCTTCTCGCGAAGGTGGTTCGCTTCCAGCCTCTTTCGCTCTTTGCCCTTGCGTGCCACAACCAGGGCGACGGCAACGACCAAAACTACGACTACTACTGCAACGATGATCCACACTGCGGTGCTCATGATGGAACTCCCGATCTGTTCCGACTGCCGAAGTGGCAGACGTTCCGAGCCGGTTACCCGAGTAATGAGCCGGCAAACTCGCCGAACATCGTCCAGGCGAGCGCACCGAAGTCTTTCTCGTCCAGCGCGGCGGCCCCGTTCGGCACGCACGCCAGCAGCTCGACGCCCGTCACGGGCGGCAGCTCCTCCACGTTGACCCGCGCCGCCAGATCGGGTTCGGTCGGCCACGATCCGATCACCAGGCCCGCACATGTCACACCCGCTGCGCGCACCGCGGCGACGGTCAGCGCGCTGTGGTTGAGCGTCCCCAGCTCCGCCCCTGCCACGATCAGGACCGATGCGCCGACGGCACCGGCGACATCGAGTGCGGTGAACCCGCCGACACCCAGGCGCACCGCTACCCCGCCCGCACCCTCGACCACGACGAGATCGTGGGCCTCGTCGAGCACTCGCACCGCGTCGACGACGTGGTCGAGTTCGAGCATCGACCGACCCGAACGGCGTGCTGCGACGTCGGGCGCGAGTGGCTCGGGGTACCGCGCCAGCTCGATTCCGCGGACTCCCGAAAGACGTTCCACCACATCCATATCCGACTCGTCCAGGCCGTCGTCACCGACTCCGGTCTGCGCCGGTTTGCACACCGCCACCGTCCGTCCATGTGCCCGGGTTGCGGCCGCGAGCGCCGCGGTCACCACGGTCTTGCCGACGCCGGTCGACGTTCCGGTGACGAGAAGAACCGTCATCCCGACACCGCCGCACGCAACACCGTCGAGAGAACGGACGTGGCACGGTCGATATCGGTGTCGCTGAGGTCGGCGCGCGCGGTCAAGCGCAGCCGAGATGCGTTCGCGGGAACCGACGGCGGCCGAAAGCACCCGACGCGCACGCCCAGGTCAAGACACTCCCCGGCCGCGCGGACGGCACGCACGGCGTCGCCGAGTACTACCGGAACCACCGCCGACGCCGTCGGCGAAACACCGGCGGCCGCCGCCAATTGCCCTGCCCGCCGACCGATCGCAGCGACCCGATCGGGTTCGCTGCGCAGCACCGCCAGCGCTGCCGATGCCGCGCCGACCGCGGCCGGGGCGAGCGCGGTATCGAAGACGAAGCTGCGCGCACTGTGCAGTACCTGGTGCCGTACCGACGCCGGCCCGAGCACCACCCCGCCCTGCGATCCGAGCGCCTTGGACAGTGTCGCGGTGATCACCAGGTCCGGCAGTCCCGCCACACCGGCGTCGTGCACGGCACCGCGCCCACCGTCACCTCGGACGCCCAGCCCGTGGGCTTCGTCGACGATCAGCACCGCGTTCCATCTCCGGCACGCCGCGTACAGCTCGTGCAGCGGCGCGAGGTCGCCGTCGGCGCTGAAGATCGAGTCGGTCACCACGAGCGCGCGAGATTCCGTTCGTTCGCGGAGCAACTGCTCGACGTGCTCGACGTCGCGATGCCGCGCCACGGCCACCCGCGCCCGAGACAGACGGCAGGCATCGATCAACGACGCGTGCGACGCAGCGTCCGAGATCACGACGGAGTCGCGGTCGGCGAGCGCGGTGACGACTCCGAGATTGGCGGTGTAGCCGGACGAGAAGACCAGTCCGGTCTCGGCACCGACGAAGTCGGCAAGGTGCTGCTCGAGCTGTTCGTGGGCGGTGGTCGTGCCGGTGACCAGTCGAGATCCGGTGGACCCGGCACCCCACCGACGCGTGGCCGCGCAGGCCGCGTCGACGACGTGCGGATGTCGAGACAGGCCGAGGTAATCGTTCGACGCCAGGTCGAGTGTCGAATCCTCGGGACTGCGAGCGAGGACGACGCGCTCGAGCCCGGCCGCGCGACGGTCGTATGCGGCGGCGTCGAGCCAATCGAGTGCACTCATGTCCACGACCATACTTGAACAGTGTTCAAGTATGGTCGCGCGCCACCGCCACCATGGCGTCGGCGATGGCTGTCACATCGGCCTCGGTACAGACATACGGCGGCATCGCATAGACCAACCTGCCGAACGGCCGCAGCCAGACACCTGCGTCCACGGCGACGGCCGTCGCACGTGCCATGTCGACCGCGCCGGTCAGTTCGATCACCCCGATTCCGCCGAGCACGCGCACGTCGGCGACGCCCGGGATCGACCGGGCCGGCTCGAGCCGTTCGGTCAGCACGTCTGCGACGGCGGCGACCTCGGCGCGCCAGTCGCGCGAGAGCAGCAGCTCCACCGACGCCACCGCGATCGCGCAGGCCAGTGGATTGCCCATGAACGTGGGCCCGTGCATCAGACCGCCCGCCTCACTGCTCGACACCGTCTCCGCCACCTCGGTGGTGCACAGCGTCGCCGCCAGCGTCATGTAGCCGCCGGTCAACGCCTTGCCTACACACATGATGTCGGGTGCGATGCCCGCGTGATCGGCGGCGAACAGCTCACCGGTGCGGCCGAACCCGGTGGCGATCTCGTCGAAGATCAACAGCACGCCGTACTCGTCCGCGAGTCGGCGCAGTGCGACCAGCAGACGTGCGTCGTGGAAGCGCATTCCGCCGGCACCCTGCACGATCGGCTCGACGATGATCGCGGCCACGTCGTTCGCATGCGCCGCGAGCTGCTGCTCGAACTCGGCGACGTAGGCGGCGATACCCGCCGCATCGGACGCGGCAGGTGGCGCGGGCGCGAACACCTGCTGCGCCAGCACTCCGGTCCACAACCTGTGCATCCCGCCGTCCGGATCGCAGACACTCATCGGCGCGAACGTGTCCCCGTGATAGCCGCCCCGCCACGTCAGCAGCTTCGTACGCCCGCTCTCACCCCGCCCACGCCAGTACTGCAATGCAATCTTCACCGCGACTTCGACGGACACGGACCCGGAATCTGCGAGGAACACCTTGTCCAGCCCGGCCGGCGTGATCGAGACCAGCAGCTCCGCCAATCGCGCCGCCGGCGCATGAGTGAGGCCTCCGAACATCACGTGACTCATGCGGTCGAGCTGGTCTCGCGCTGCCGCGTCCAGCACCGGATGCCGGTAGCCGTGCACCGCCGCCCACCACGAACTCATCCCGTCGACGAGTTGGCGGCCGTCGGCCAACGTCAGTCGAACCCCGGACGCGCTGTCGACGACCAACGGTGTCGTCGTCGACGGAAACCCGCTGTAGGGATGCCAGAGATGCTCGGAATCTATTCGACGGACGTCGTCTGAAGTCAGCACGCCAGAGCACACTGCCACAGCACCCGACCGGCCGTACCGAGACTGGGCGGGTGGCGAAATGTCCGAATCCTTTAGCATTGCGACATGACGACGCGCACCGTGACGAGACTGGCAGGGGTGGTCGTGGCCGTAACTCTGACGCTGTCCGCCTGCGGGGGACCGTCCGAAACGCCGACGCCCACGACCACCACGGCACCGGCGTTCGCGATCGACACCTCGACGCCGCTGGGCTCGGTCAACGACCGAATTCTGCAGTGGATCAACGCCGACGCCGCCCCGGATCCGGCGGCGGTGGACGCCGTGACCGGCGCGGAGCTGGCGGCAGCACTCGAGCCGATGGGCGGGCTCGTCACCCCTCTCGAGCAGTTGCGCGCCGGGGCGCCGAACGTGGCGACGGGTTTCGAGGCCGGCCCGGACAGCGCCGTTCTTCGCTTCACCACCGCCGGCATTCCGGCCACGATCACCACTTCCCTCGGTGCCGACGGCACGCTCGACGGCATTCTGGCCAGTCCGGAAACTCCGAAGATCTCGTCCTTCGACGAGCTCGATGCCGCCCTGTCGAAGGTGGCTCCGAATTACTCCTACAGCGCGTCTCGTCTGAACGGCGGTGAGTGCGAGTCGGTGTACTCGGTCAATGCCGACGCGATGCTCCCGCTGGGATCGGTGTTCAAGCTGTACGTTCTCGGGGCGCTGACCGACGAGATCGAGGCGGGCAGCGTGCGATGGGACGAGCAGCTGACCATCCGCGACGAGAACAAGAGTGCGCCATCGGGTGAGCTGCAGAACCGCCGCGACGGCACGACGGTGTCGGTACGCGAGGCCGCGGAGAAGATGATCTCGCTGTCCGACAACACCGCCACGGACCTGCTGATGGAACGCCTCGGTCGGGGCCGCGTCGAGGCTCAGCTCGCCACGATGGGTCATCACGATCCCGCGGCGATGACGCCGATGATGGACACCCGACAGTTCTTCGTCATCGGGTTCGGGAATCCGAATCTTCGTTCCGAATGGGCGGACGCGGACGCCGACGCTCGCGAGCAGCTCCTGAAGCAAGCCGATTCCCGGCCGCTGGACATCGACTTCGAGAATTTTCTCGACAACCCGGCATCGGCCGACGGCGTGGAGTGGTTCGCGAACGCGCAGGACGTGTGTGCGGCCATGGGGTACCTGGCAACCGGCCCGTCGGCGGAGGAGAACCGTCGGATCCTGGCCATCACCCCGGGTGTGCAGCTCGATCCCGCTCGATGGCCGTACTCCGGCTTCAAAGGCGGAAACGCTCCCGGCGACCTCGCCGCGGCGTTTTTGACAACCGACGCCTCGGGCCAGGACTGGATCGTCACCGAGCAGTTCCGGGCGGACGGTGCCATCGACCTGATCCCGTCCAGCTACGCGTTCCTGGTTGCGCAGGAAGCTTTCGCTTTGTTGAAGTGAGTGGGATTTGTAACACCGGTGTTACCGCTGGATTACACTCGTGCCCGTGGAGGCACAACACGAACCGGCTCAGCAGGCGTGGCCGACGGGCTTCAAAGAGTTCCTGGTCTGCGAGTTCACCGACTTCAGTCCCCTGGTGACCAGGGCCATGGAGGACAACTGCGCGTCGCTGTTCCACGACGGTCCCTACGGCAGATCCGGCTTCTGGCGGACCTTCCGGGCCGTGTTCCGAGAATTCGTCTGGCCGGTCTGAAGTTCCGGGCCTCACGGGCCGCGGCAAAAGGTTACCGTCGAGTATGGCAACCACAACGGATCACCTTCGGAACACTCTGGACGGCCGCTGGCGTGATGTGAAGAACGAGGCGCGCAAGCAACTCGCGCGCGACGAGTTCCGCCCGCATTACACACCGAACACCGTCATCGCCCGCACCAAGGCGCTCGAGCAGCTCAAGCTTCTCGCCGCGGCCGGGGCTGCCGACAACGGATTCAAGAAGGAACACGGCGGTACCGGAGACGTCGGTGCCGCGGTGACGATGATCGAAATGCTCGCGATGAGCGACCTGTCGTTGATGGTCAAGGCCGGGGTCCAGTGGGGACTGTTCGGCGGTGCCATCGAGAACCTGGGTACCGAGCGTCACCACGAGGCGTACGTACCGAAGATCATCAACCTCGAGTTGCTGGGCTGCTTCGCCATGACGGAGACCGGACACGGCAGTGACGTGCAGTCTCTCGAGACGACGGCGACGTACGACCCGAAGACCGACGAGTTCGTGATCAACTCACCCACTCCGTCCTCCCGCAAGGACTACATCGGTGGTGCCGCCGAGACTGCGACCGTCGCTGCCGTCTTCGCGCAGCTGATCACCGCAGGGCCGGGCGAGGAGCCCGAGGGCCACGGCGTGCACTGCTTCTTCGTGCCGCTGCGGGACGAGAACGGCGACGACCTCCCCGGCGTGACGACCTCGGATTGTCAGTACAAGGGCGGACTCCCCGGCGTGGACAACGGCCGACTGATGTTCGACCATGTCCGCATTCCGCGGGACAACCTGCTCAACAAGTACGCCGACGTCTCTGCCGACGGCACGTACACCTCCCCCATCGAGAATCCGTCCAGGCGGTTCTTCACGATGCTCGGCACGTTGATCCGCGGGCGCGTCACAGTCGGCGGCAGCGCTGCGGCCGCAGCTCGTGTCGCCCTCGACATCGCGACGCGATATGCGTTGCAGCGCAGGCAGTTCGCTGCTCCCGGTTCCGATCAGGAAGTGCTGATCATGGACTACCTGGTGCATCAGCGTCGACTCTTCCCGCTCATCGCCAAGTCGTACGCTCTGCAGTTCGCGCAGAACGAGCTGGTGTCGAAGATGCACGAGCTGCAGACTGCGGACAACCCGGATGCCGAGGAGCAGCGCGAGCTCGAGTCGCGTGCCGCCGGCCTGAAAGCCGCCAACACCTGGCACGCCACTGCCGCGATCCAGGAAGCACGCGAGGCATGTGGCGGCGCGGGCTACCTGGCCGAGAACCGGCTGATCTCACTCAAGGCCGACACCGATGTGTTCACCACCTTCGAGGGCGACAACCACGTGCTCACGCAGTTGGTGGCCAAGGAACTGCTCACCGCGTACGCCGACGACGTGAAGTCGATGAGCCCGGTCGAGTGGGTCAAGTTCGCAGCCGACATGGTCGGCGATCGCGTCGTCAAACGCACTGCGGCGCAGGCGATCATGCAGACCATTCTCGATCGGCGTCAGGACAACGAAGAGGAGGGGTCGCTGTTCAATCGCGGCACCCAGGTCAAGATGTTCGAGGATCGTGAGGAGTATCTGCTGTCCACGGTGGCGCGCCGTCTGCAGTCGAAGTCGAAGGAGAGCAGTTCGTTCGACGCGTTCAACGCGGTACAGGACCACGTTCTGCACGCTGCGAGCGCCCACATCGACCGCATCATCTTCGAGGCCTTCATCGCCGGTATCGAGTCGTGTGAGGACGAGACCACCAAGGACCTGCTCGAGGAGGTCTGCGATCTCTACGCCCTGTCGGTGATCGAGGACGACAAGGCCTGGTTCATCGAGCATCGCTACCTGTCCACCGAGCGCTCCAAGGCAGTGACTCGTGCAATCAACGAGCGGTGCCGCACCCTGCGTCCGCATGCGGAGTTGCTGGTCGACGGCTTCGGCGTGCCCGAGGCTCTCGTCGGTGCCGCGATGCTCGGCGAGCCCGGAGCGGGTACCGAGGAAGAACCGGCCGGAAACCCCAGCCACGCGCACTGACGCGTAGTCGGGGGTCAGCCGGGAGAGATCGCGAAGACCCGGCAGGGACCACCGGTCGCGCCCGCGTGCTTCGGTGCGCCGACGACGACCGTGGCCCCTGCCGGGGGCACGGCATCCAGATTCGCCAGTGCCTCCACTCCGTATCGGCCCGCGCCGAGTACCGCTGTGTGCGCTGGATAGTCGCGGTCGCTCATCCGATCGAGACTGAGCGTGTCTACCCCGATTCCGACGACGTTGCGCTCGCGCACCAGCATCCGTGCCGCGTAACCGCCGAACCCGGGTGCGGCACGTTCGGCGAGCCGGTCCTGCCATCGACTGTGCATGACCACCAGTGCGCGATCGGGTATCCGTCCGTGCTCGCGCTCCCACCGGGCGATGTCCTCGGTCGTCACGACCGATTCCGGATCCGACGCGGCCCGCGCGGAGATGTCCAGCACGACCAGCGGGGCGATCAGGTCTTCCAGCGGCAGGATGTCGGCCGTCGCACCGCCGCGCACTCGATGCGCGGGGGCATCGATGTGCGTGCCCGTGTGCTCGTAGTACGAGAGCTTGTTGACGAGGAAGCCGCCCAACTCGTAGGCGGCGACCGGGTGCACCGAGAACGGTTCGTTACCCGGCCACACCGGAAACGTCGGACTCAACGTGGGCGTCAGATCGATCAGTCGACCTGCGGGGATCGCCGCTGCGGCCGCCGGTGCGGCGCGTGCAGCACCGCCGGCCGCGACCGTCAGAGCAGCTGCCCCCAACGACCCGAACAGCGCCCTACGTCCGATCCTGCGGTGAACAGACTCGACGACTTCGGGGCCGCACATCAGTCGGCAGCAGGGGTGACGAGCAGAATCTTGTCGTCGGATCCGTTGTCCGTGGTGAGCAGGAAGGCTCCGTCGCTTCCGAAGCTGGTGAGCGAGCGCAGCCGACCGTAGGTACCCACCAGGGCGTCGGCTTCGTCGACGTAGTCCGTGCCGTCCTCGGACAGCTTGAGGAACACGAGCTTCTCGCCCTGCTGACTCGACACCACTGCGGAACCGTTCCAGGAGCCCCATCCCGCGCCGTTGGCGAACGTCAGGCCGGGCGTCGCGATCGTGGGACTACCCGAACTCCACACCGCCGCGCGGGCCCCGGGCACCCGGGTGGGATCGGTCATCGGCACCGACTCGTCGTAGACGAACGGCAGCCGATCCGGCCGGTAGCCGTAGTTGCCGCCGGGGACCAGTAGGTTGAGTTCGTCGTCCCTGGTGGTTCCCTGCTCCACCTCGTAGATGTCTTGAGTGCCGGGCCGTATCGCGAGCCCCTGTACGTTCCGATGACCGAGCGTGAAGACACGTCCGGGTGCATCGGCCGCCGCCGAGCCATCGGCGTTGATGTGCAACACCTTGCCGCCCAACGAGTTTCGATCCTGCGGCACCGACGGCGACGCGGTGTCGCCGGTTCCGATGTACAGGGTGCCGTCGGGGTGGGCCAAGATGCGGCAACCGCCGTGGCGACCACCGTCGGCGACGGGGATGTCGTCGACGAGTGTGCCGGTGCGCGTCAACTCGGTCCATGCGGAGTCGACGGTCCACGACACCACGGCGATGTGATTGTCGGTGCCCCCGCCCGCACTACCGGTGCCCGCACTGCCGGCACCTGTTCCCTGACCCTGCACGCCCTGGCAGGTGTAAATGGTTCTGGATGTGGCGAAGTCCGTCGCCAGTGCGATGCCCATCAGGCCTGTCTCACCCGACGCGTAGAGATCGCCGAGATCCGCTTCGAGTTCGCGAGTGGCACCGCCGACGTCACGAATGACGAATCGTCCCGCTCGCTCGCCGGTCAGCACCGTCCCGTCGGGGGCAACCACGGCATCCCACGGTTTCGCGAGCCCGTCGAGCACGGTGGTGACCGTCAGGTCGGGCAGTGGATCGGCCTGTGCCGTCGCGCCCGTCGAGCATGCCAGCGTCAGGAAGACGCTGGCGGCGAGTACACCGGAACTGGACACCAGCTTGTTCATCCACACTCCTGACGACGATCGGCCACCAGCCCGATATGACCGGTATCACACGATCATAAACACACCGAGGAGATGGCCGACGCAGTCAGGACGCGATTCGGTAGCCGGCTTCTTCGATCGCGGCGTCGACGGCAGCAGCGTCGAGTTCCGCGTCACTGCTGATCACGACGGCTCCGGTGTCGACGTCCACATCGACGTCCGTGACGCCCGGAACCTCGGACACTTCTTCCTTCACCGACGCTGCGCAATGCGCGCACGTCATACCCTCGACGGAGTAGGTCGTCTGCATTGTGTTACCTCCTGTGCCTGGTCAGGAACGAACGAGACGCGCAATGGCCTCGGACGCCTCTTTGACTTTCGCGTCTGCTTCGGGTCCGCCCTGCCGCGCGGCGTCGACGACGCACCCGGCGAGGTGGGCGTCGAGCAGCTTCAGCGAGACGGACTGCAACGCCTTCGTCACCGCAGATACCTGGGTGAGGACGTCGATGCAGTACCGGTCGTCGGCGACCATGCGTGAAATGCCGGCCACCTGCCCCTCGATGCGACGCAGTCTTTTCAGCAGGTCGTCCTGTTCGGCGCTGTAGCTGCTCATGCCGTCGATCATACCCCTACCCGGTATGGGGAGGGTCGACCGTCAGCAGTCGACGGACGCCATCGATGGCAACCAGTCCCCCGACGATCACTGCGAGGGCGGCGACCGCAATCCACGACCCCGAGTAATAGATGCCCGTGTACGCCGGAGAGACGTCGGGAACGGCGGCGAATTCGGTGGTGCGAACGCCTGCCTTCCAGCACACCACCGCGCAGATCACCGCGAATACTGCGAGGACCAGTTCCACCCAGCCGACGGACTTCCTCACACGTACTCCTGCTTCGCCGTCTCGAGTGCGGCGCGTAGACCGTCGTCGTCCTTCGCCCACGCTTGCACCAGTCCGCCGCCGACCAGTCGCAGCCCGATGCCGTGCCGTTTGCGCGGCACCCCCGAGAGCTCCCCGAGAACGCGTGCGGTTTCCCACTTCTTCGGCTCGTATTCGCCGTCCTCGTACTCGGCAGGAGGGAAGATCTCCGTGATCTCGGCGACGTCGACGGTTTCGGTCCCCTGGCGCAGCTGCCGAGTGGTCAGCTCGACGCTGACATGCATCCGGGCTGCGCGGAGCTGTACGTAGGTCAGTCCGACGAGAATCAGCGAGAACAGCGCCAGGGCGAACCAGTGGATCACCGGTCCCGACGCCAGCTCGACCGCGAGCACCACCAGACAGAACGCGGGGCCCCACAGCAGAGCGCGCCAACGGCCACCGGGCTCGTGGAACAGAACGGGGTCGGTGCCGCCGAGATCATTGCTCACGAACGAACCACTCTCGCGCCGACGGGCGATACACCAGCACCGATGCAACGACCAGTGCGATCGTGATGATCAGCAACACGAACGGGAAGACGAGCGCGGCGAAGGTCAAGAGCAGCGCGGTGGCCCCGGACAGCGCCACCAACGCCCGTCGGAACCGTCGGTCGCCACCTCGGACGGGGCCCGACATCAGCCCCACTGCCAGGCCGACCACGCCGAAGATGACACCGAGACCTCGGAACACGGTCAGAAAAGAGTCGATCTGTTCGTCGCTCGCGCCGCCGTCGGTGAACGACGCGCGGATCTGATCGACGGGCAACGTGAGCGCGATCATGCAGACGACGATCAGCATCACTGCCGACGCCAACCACAACCAGTACGCGGTGGAGACCACCCGGGGACGAACCATCGATTCGTCAATGTCAGCACTCACGCTCGACATACTGCCACCGCGCGGCGGCGCAGAGTTCAGCCGGCAGATATTCCCAGCGCCATGATGGCGATGGCCGCCGACACGGCGAGCAGCAGACCGAGCAATGCCCACCCGGGCCTGCCGTTCTCGGCGGGACACGCGTTGCTCTCGGCCGCCGCGATCGACTCCGGGAGGGCACGACTGGGCGGCACCGGAATGTTCTCTGCCATGTTCGATCCGATCACTCGATACGTTTATCGAAAGTGATGGTAGTCACACTGACAGGCTCGGCGCGCGGAACACGCTCGAAATCAGCGCTTCCGCGAGGACAGGAAGTACTCGTTGGATTCCTTGCGGTGCATCAGGTAGATCGCACCCGCAGCAAGCACACCTTGGCCGATGCTCAGCACGCTCATGACGATGTTCATCGCACCGGTACTCGATGCGATCGCGAACAGGTCGAGAATCGTGGTGAACACGGTGATCGAGCCGATGACGGTCAGCAGCATGCGCGCCCACATCTTGCCGGCACGCATCCGCTTCACCCAGAACAGGAACAGGGCACCGAATCCCACGACGACGAACAGCGTCACGACGAGCATCACCGTCACCATCGACTGCGTGGATTCGACGGTCATGTCCGCCGCCGCACCCTGTGCTGCGAGGTCGTCGAGCAGAGACTGCGCGAATTCCGCGCGTGCGCCGAACAGCGTCCACACCGAGTACAGCGCCGAGATCGCACCGATCAGTGCAACTCCCCACCACAGGTGCCGGGCAGTCTCCACATCCACCGGTGCCGGGCGAGCGGACGGCTCGAGCTCGGGACCGGACTGAGGGAAGCCGTGTTCGAGCTCCCAGCGGTGCCAGTCCGGTTGCAACGGAGGATTGTTCGGCACGTTGCTGTCAGGATTGCTACCGTCCGCGTTGTTGCTCGGAGGAAAATCGTTCACAGCCAGCCCGCCACTTCGGTTGCCCAGTAGGTCAGTACGACATCTGCACCGGCGCGCCTGATGCCGACGAGCGATTCGAGGACGGCGGCATCCCGGTCGATCCACCCGTTCTGGGCAGCGGCGGTGATCATGGCATACTCCCCCGAAATCTGGTACGCCGCAACCGGAACCGGTGACATCTCGGCCACGTCGCGGAGAATGTCCAGATACGACATCGCCGGCTTGACCATCACCATGTCGGCACCCTCGGCAAGATCGAGCTCGACCTCGTGGGTCGCCTCACGGCGGTTGGCCGCGTCCTGCTGATACGTCCGACGGTCACCCTGCAGCGACGAGCCGACCGCTTCACGAAACGGTCCGTAGAACGCAGACGCGTACTTGGCCGAATACGCCAGCTGCCCCACCTCGACGTGACCGGCCGCATCGAGTCCAGCACGAATGGCACCGACCTGGCCGTCCATCATGCCGCTCGGCCCGAGCAGGTGCGCTCCGGATTCCGCCTGCGCGACGGCCATGTCGACGTACCGCAGCAACGTCGCGTCGTTGTCGATCGAGCCGTTCTCGCTCAGCACACCGCAGTGGCCGTGCGAGGTGAACTCGTCGAGGCAGGTGTCGGCCATGATGACCGTCGAGTCACCGAGATCGGCTTTCAGACGGGCCAGGCCCCGGTTGAGGATTCCGTCGGGATCCGTTGCCCCCGAACCGTTCTCGTCCTTGTCCTCGACCTCGGGGACACCGAACAACATCACGCCGCCGACACCGGCTGCGACTGCTTCCTCGGCGGCCCTGCTCAGCGAGTCCAGCGTGTGCTGGAACACTCCGGGCATCGAACTGATCGCGCGGGGCTCGGAGATGCCGTCGGCGACGAACATCGGCAACACCAGATGCCGTGGCTGCAGCGACGTTTCGGCCACGAGGCGGCGCAGTGCCGGAGTGCGGCGAAGGCGTCGGGGACGGTCGGTGGGGAACAAGCGAACCTGCCTCACTTGGTTCGTCGTGCGCGTTGTGTGTGGCCGGAGCTACGCACAACGCGCACGAGGCGCATTCAGCGCCTGCGTGACTTCTTACCGCCTGCGTGACTTCTTACCGCCTGCGTGACTTCTTGCGCGGTGGCGGCAGTGCACCCTCGGCCCGCAGCCGAGCCGCGTGTTCTGCCAGTGCCTCGACCAGCGGTCCGACCTGAGCCGACTCCGGCTGCACGTCCACGCGCAGACCGAACTCGACGGCCGTCTCGGCGGTCTTCGGGCCGATGCACGCGACGAGCGTGCGAGCATGCGGCTTACCTGCGATACCGACCAGGTTCCGCACGGTGGAGCTCGAGGTGAAGCACACCGCGTCGAATCCACCGGTCTTGATCATCTCGCGGGTCTCGGCGGGGGGTGGCGCTGCCCGGACGGTGCGGTAGGCCGTGACGTCGTCGATCTCCCAGCCGCGTTCGCGCAGCCCTTCGGCGAGCGTCTCGGTAGCAATGTCGGCGCGCGGCAACAGAACTCGATTGACCGGGTCGAAGACCTCGTCGTACGGCGGGAAGTCCTCGAGCAGTCCGAGCGAGCTCTGCTCCCCCGACGGAACGAGTTCGGGATTGATGCCGAACGAGCGCACCTTGGCCGCGGTTGCCTCACCGACACAGGCGATCTTGACGCCGGAGAACGCACGCGCGTCCAGGCCGAATTCCTCGAACTTCTCCCACACCGCGCGAACGGCGTTGGTCGAGGTGAACACGACCCACTGGTAGCGGCCGTCGACCAGGCCCTTGACCGACCGTTCCATCTGAGCCGGGCTGCGCGGGGGCTCGACGGCGATGGTCGGAACTTCGATGGGGATGGCCCCGTGGGTGACGAGGCGATCGCTCATCTCGCCGGCCTGATCCTTGGTGCGTGGCACCAGCACGGTCCAGCCGTACAGTGCGCGAGACTCCCACCAGGACATCTTGTTTCGTCCGGAGACGACCTTGCCGACGGTGACCACCAGAGATCCGACGAGCTCGGATCCCGCGTCGTTGAGGGTGGCCAGTGTGGCCTCGACGGTGCGCTGCTGACGGGTGGTGCCGCGCACGGTGATGGCTGCAGGTGTCTGCGGTGCCAGGCCGTGTTCGACAAGGGCACTGGCGGTTTCGGCCAGGTGCCCCGCCGTGGCGTGCAACACCAGCGGGCCGGGAGCAGCCGCGAGTGCAGCCCAGTCGACCTCGCCGCGAACGTCCGCTTCGGTGTGGCCGGAGCCGAGTGCCATGCCTGCGTAACTGGGTACCGCGGAGCCCGAAGGCAGACCGGGCAGCACCTCGAACGGCACGTGAGTGCGGGCCACGGCACTGACCTCGGCGATCACCGAGTCGGTGGTCAGCGGATCTCCCGAGACCAGACGCACCACATCGTGGCCGTTCTTGGCTTCGGCGAGAAGGGTTTTGGCGACCTCGGCGGGCTCGCCCAGTGCCGGGCGCACCTCGACCCCGTTCTCACCCGTCTCGGCATCGCGAGGGACGTCGGCACCGACGAGAGCGGTGACACCCTTGTCGACGTCGGGATCGGTGAAAGCGAGCTCGGCCGCTCCGAGCACTTCCCGTGCCCGGACCGTGAGCAGAGCCGGGTCACCGGGCCCGGATCCCACGAACAGGATCCGTCCGTTGGTGTTCTTGCGGACTGGGCTCATCGGTTGTTCTCCAGTGCTGTCTTGTATGGGTACTGCAGTTCTATCGGGGTTGCGGTGCCCCGTTTGGGAATCAGCCGGGCAGTGGCGATCGACTCTCTTCGCACTACGGGACGGGTCGCCGCGCGTTTGGCGCGTCCGCGAACGGGTGCCGTTATTGCCCTAGACATGAGATCCGCCCTGTGCTGGTTCGGTGACCGAAACGAGTTCGCGTGCACCGAGATCGAGTAGTTCGCGGGCCAGTTCGCGGCCCAGTTCCTCGGCCCGGTCGGGTGACCCGACGATCGACGCGCGAATGGTGTCGCTGCCGTCGATGGCCGCGACGCAGCCGCGCAGCGACAACTCGTCGAAGATGCGGCCGTCCTCGTCGATGGACTCGACGACCTCGGCGATGGCACCCACCGGCGCGGTGCAGCCGGCTTCGAGTTCGGCGAGCAGTCCGCGTTCGGCGGCCACTGCGGCCCGCGAATGTGCATCGTCCAGTGTGGCGATGGAGGCAGCGAGATCGGTGTCGCCACTGCGACATTCGACGGCCAGTGCACCCTGTGCGGGAGCCGGCAGCAACTGCACCGGATCCAGCGCTTCTGTGACGACGTCCAACCTGCCGATACGGGCCAGTCCTGCCCGCGCGACGATGACGGCGTCGAGCTCACCCGAGGCCACCTTGCCGATGCGGGTGTCGAGGTTGCCGCGCAGGGGTCGAACGTCCAATCCCTGTCCGAGAGCACGCAATTGAGCAATTCGGCGGGGTGCGGAGGTACCCACCTTCGCGTCGGCGGGCAGCTCACCGAGCACGAGCCCGTCGCGGGCCACCAGTGCATCGCGGGGATCTTCACGCGCCGGAATGGCAGCGATGGTGAAGCGCTCGTCGGCGGCGGTCGGCAGATCCTTGTACGAGTGCACGGCGATGTCGACGGTGCCGTCGGCCAGGGCCTCACGCAACGCCGCGGTGAACACCCCGACGCCGATGGTCTGCACCGGTGCTGCCGACAGGTCGCCCGCGGTCTTGACGATCACCAGTTCGGCTTCGACTCCCGCCGCTGCGAGAGCCACCCGAACCGTATCGGCCTGAGTGGTCGCGAGAAGGCTTCCGCGAGTACCGATCTTGACGACGCCGGTCATTCCTGATCCCCCTCGGCGGTGGTTCCGGGGCGAAGATCGGTACGGCTCGCCGTGAAGTCGTCGACCAACTCCAGGGAACCGATTTCCATCGGAGTCGCCACGGCCTCGACCGAACCGGGGCTGAGCTCGAACAATTCGCGCAACGCCGCAGCATAGGAATCTCCGCCGGGAGTGCTGGCGAGCTGCTTGACGCGCACCGTCGGTGAATGCAGCAACTTGTCGACGACGCGGCGCACGGTGCGGGCCACTTCGTCACGCTGCGGGGAGTCGAGCCCGGGCAGCCGCGACTCGAGCCGCAGCAGTTCCCCCTCGACCACCTCGGCGGCGCGCTGGCGCAGCGCTGTGACGGTGGGGGTGACCTCGGCAAGTCGTTGTCCCGCAAGGTAACCCGAGAGCTCGTTGGAAACGATCTCGCGTGCGGCCGACGCGTCGTTCGCGGCAGCTCCGGCAGCGGGGTCGCGCTGCAGGGATTCCATGTCGAAGACGGTGATGCCCGGCAGGCCGGAGACGGCCGGGTCGACGTCGCGCGGTAGCCCCAGGTCGCAGATCACGAGCGGCCGGTCTGCGTCGCGGCGGGCGAGTGCGAGGTGGGCGTCGGCGATGGAGACGACGGCCCCCACCGCACCGGTACAGGTGACGAGGATGTCGGCGGCGGCCACTGCGTCGGCCAGGTTCTCGAGCGCGACCGAGGAGGCGGTGATTCCGTTCGAGACGGCGTTCTCGGCCAGGTGGTCGGCTCGTTCGCGGGTGCGGTTGACGACGGTCAGCGAGTCGATTCCGGCGCGGCCCAGGTGTGCGACGGCGAGTCCGCCCATCGCTCCTGCGCCGAGGACCACCGCGGTGCGGCCGCGGAGCGAGCCGCCGAACACGTCTGCGGCGCGGTCGAGAGCGACGGACACCACCGAGGCTCCGGCGGCGTCGATGCCGGTTTCGCTGTGCACGCGCTTGCCGACTCGCAGAGCCTGCTGCGCGAGTTCGTGCATGACGCGGCCCGATGCCTGCTGACCGTCCGAGGCGGCGTAGGCCGATCGAATCTGGCCGAGGATCTGCTGTTCTCCGATGACCATCGAGTCCAGGCCACTGGCCACGGCGAACAGGTGCTCGACGGCGGCCTCGCTGTACCGAACGTAGGCGTGCTTGGTCAGGTCGGCGATTTCGAGGCCGGAGTGCTCACCGAGAACTTCGCCGACGGCGGTCAGTGCGCCGTGGAACGCGTCGACGACCGCGTAGATCTCGACGCGGTTGCACGTGGAGACCACCATGACCTCGGAGATGTTTCCGCTGGCCATCAGTTTGTCGGTCAGTTTCGGGCGATCGGTGTCCGTGATGGCGACACGCTCGAGGACTGCGACGGGAGCGCTACGGTGCGATATCCCGACGAGAAGGACACTCACGGTGCAATCACCGATCCGTTTCTTGTCGAACTGTTGACTGGGCTTGGATTACCGGCGATGCGCGGGCCGTGACTGCGGCCCAGACGCGAGGTGGAAGGCAGTGGCGACGCCGACACGGGCGTCGGCACCGGGGCCGTCACGATCGTCGGCCCGGACACGTTGCGGGAGCTGTTGAAGGACAGAACCTGCATCTCGACGGCCAGGTCGACTCGGCGTACCTCGACGTGGTCGGGGACGTCGAGAACCATCGGCGAGAAGCTCAGGATGCACTCGACTCCGCCCGAAACGAACCGGCCCGCCACCTGGTGGACGGCCTCGTCGGGAGTGGCGATGACGCCGATGGTCGCCTCGAGTTCGCGGCAGGCGTCTTCGAGCTCGTCGATATGCCGAACGGTGAGTCCCTCGACCTCGGTGCCGACTCGCGCGGGGTCGTTGTCGAACAGGCCGACCATGGTGAATCCGCGACGTGCGAAGCCGCCGTATCCGGCGAGGGCCTGACCGAGGTTGCCCACTCCGGCCAGTACGACGCGGTGGCCACGGTCGAGTCCGAGAGCACTGTCGATCTTGGCGCGCAGGCGCGCGACGTCGTAACCGACTCCGCGCACACCGTTGGGTCCGAGGAACGAGAGATCTTTGCGCAATTTCGCTGATCCGACGCCTGCTGCGGTGGCAAGCTCTTCACTCGAGACGATGAGAACACCTTCGTCTGCAAGGATCGAGAGGACCCGCAGGTATGTCGCCAGACGAGTGACCGTAGCCTGAGGGATGACCCGCTCTACGCCGCTGGGCGACGGGCGCTCTTCGGTCACGTCTGGGGCTCCTCGTCCGAACGGCGTCGATGCCGGTCTTCACGCTGATCCTGCGTTCGTGTCTATTTCACGAATGCTGTTCACACCACGGTAACTGCTTGTGAACGAATGAACAAAGTTGCGCATACCGGCCCTCACCTGCACACGGAGAGCAATCACACGTTCTTAGGGTGCCCTGCCCGGCCCAGATCGGCCCGCAATCGGGGCACGTCGACCTCCCAGTAACTGTGCTCGACACCGTCGAGTAGCACCACGGGCACTCGGTCGCCGTACTCCGCGCGCAGGTCAGGCGATTCGGCCGCGGCCTCGTCCACGTCGATGACTGTCACGGAGACGCCGAATTCGGCGCACACCTCGTGCAGCACCGCGGACGCGTGGGTGCAGGAATGGCAGCCTGCGCGGGTGAGAAGTGCCACGCCGGACGGAGTCGTTTCCATCCGTCCACTCTGACATGCCGGCAACAGAGACGAAGGTCACAGCTGCGCGGTGCGTCGGGAACTGTTCATCGTCGGTAGGTGCCGTCGTGCGACGCTCGTGTCGGACGCACGCATTAGGCTGCGAGTGACGTACTGGCGAGGGAGGTGGACGTGGTGACTGACGGGGGCACAGACCTGCCGATCGAGGACACGCCCGATGTCGACATGGTCGACACGAACGATCCGGACGGGGACAAGCAGCGCAAGCGGCGTATTCGCCGGATTCGCAATCCGTTCGGCCCGTCCGATGCGGAGGTCCGCGCCAACGTCGCGGGTGAAGCGAGCGCCGATGCCGCTCTCGCCCTGCAGGTCGAGTCCGAGGGAGCGGTTCCCCGCGATCTGACCGCAGCCGCCTTCTTCGACGTGGACAACACCATGGTGCAGGGCGCATCGATCATCCATTTCGCGCGCGGACTCGCCGCCCGAAAGTACTTCACCACGGGCGACGTCGCCCAATTCGCTTGGCAGCAAGTCAAATTCAGGGTCAGCGGCAAGGAGAACAGCGAGGACGTGGCCAGTGGCCGCGAGAAGGCGCTTTCGTTCATAACTGGTCGCCCCACTGCCGAGCTGAGCCGGCTCGGCGAGGAAATCTACGACGAGATGATCGCCGACAAGATCTGGGCGGGCACCCGTGCCCTCGCCCAGATGCACCTCGACGCAGGTCAGCAGGTGTGGTTGGTCACCGCCACTCCCCTCGAACTGGCGCAGATCATCGCGAAGCGGCTGGGCCTGACGGGCGCGCTGGGAACTGTCGCCGAGAGTAAGGACGGCGTCTTCACCGGCCGTCTCGTCGGCGACATCCTGCACGGCATCGGCAAAGCTCATGCGGTGCGGTCGTTGGCCGTACGAGAAGGCCTCAACCTCAAGCGGTGCACCGCGTATTCGGACAGCCACAACGACGTGCCGATGCTCTCGCTCGTCGGTACCGCGGTCGCGATCAACCCCGATCCGGACCTGCGTGAGCTGGCGAAGAACCGCGGCTGGGAAATTCGCGACTATCGCACCGGACGCAAGGCCGCCAAGATCGGCGTTCCCACTGCGCTGGCCCTGGGCGCGGTGGGCGGCGGTCTCGCTGCGGTGATCGGTCGCCGCAAGGCCTGACCTCGTCCGTCCGTCGGGTCAGAGCGTCAGTTGCATCAGGGTCAGGTCCAGCCAGCGCCCGAACTTGACCCCCACCTCCGGCATCTGTCCGACGCGCACGAATCCGAACTTCTCGTGCAGTGCGATGGACGTGGTGTTCTCGGATTCGATGAACCCCACCAACACGTGGATGTCGCCGCCTCGGGCCCGGTCGATCAATTCGCTCAGCAGGGCACTGGCCAGGCCGCGGCGATAGAAGTCGCGGTGGATGTACACCGAATGTTCCACCGAGTGCCGATAGCCGCTCTTGACTCGCCACTGTCCGTACGACGCGTAGCCGGCGACCCGGCCGTCGACCTCCGCGGTGAGTACCGGGTACCCGGCAGCGATCCGTCCCTCGAACCACGCTGTGCGATCGGCGAGGTCCACCTGTTCCTCGTCCCAGATGGCGGTGGTGTTGGCGACCGCATCGTTGTGGATGTCGAGAATGTCGGGGAGGTCTTCTACCGTGGTGTCGCGAATATGCACTGGCAGAGGATAACCCGAGCTATCCGAGAAAGACGTTGCGTCTCTTGGCAAGCAGTCGGTACAGCGTGTGCTGAATGGTTTCGCGCACGTGGTCGGTCAGCTCGAAGAGCACCATCGGATCCTCGAACGCGGTGGCGTCGTAGGAGTCGGTGTGGATGGGCTTGCCGAACTCGATGTACCACTTCGACGGCAACGGAATCAGGCCCAGCGGCCCGAGATGCGGGAAGAACGGTGTCACCGGGAAGTACGGCATCCCCATCAGTCGTGCCAGCGGGGCGATGTCGCCGATCTTCGGGTAGATCTCCTCTGACCCGACGATGGAGCACGGAATGATCGGCGCACCCGTTCGCAGCGCAGCCGAGACGAAGCCGCCGCGGCCGAACCGCTGCAACTTGTACCGCTCACTGAACGGTTTGCCGATGCCCTTGAAGCCCTCCGGGAACACGGCGGCAACTTCCCCGGTGCGCAGCAGCCGCTCCGCGTCGGGATTGCACGCCAGCGTATGCCCGGCCTTGCGGGCGATCGTGCCGACGCCGGGCATCTCGAATGCCATGTCGGCAGCCAACATTCGCAACGGCCGGTGGGCAGGGTGATGATCGCGCACGGCAACCGACGTCATCAGCGCATCGACCGGTACGACTCCGGCGTGGTTGGCCACGACGAGCGCACCTCCCTCGGCGGGGATGTTCTCGATGCCCTTGACCTCGACGCGGAACCATTTGTCGAACAGCGGACGCAGCAGCGGCAGCCACACGGCATCGGCGAAGTGCGGGTCGTAGCCGAACTCGTCGACGCTGTAGTCGCCGGCCAGGCGTCGACGCACGAACTCGGCGACCGAGGAGATCTGGTCGACGATCGCGGTCTTGGTGTCGTCGATCATCGACAGCACGGGTGCCGCTTCTGCGGCGATCGTGGCCGCAGAAGCGGCGGGGGTCGGGTCCACCAGCGGCGTCGGCTCACGTGGATCGGCGTAGGCCGATGGGTGCCGCTCGCGTGAACCCTGCGCTGCGCGGGCGGACCGGGCGGACGCGCCGCCGTGCAAGGGAATGACTTTGGCCACGTCGCTCACCTGTCCGCTCCGGATTCTCGCGCCGTGTCGGCACTGCCGAGCGCGGCCAGTACGCGCGCCGCGGACGCCCCCGTGTCGACGGCCCCGAGCAGCCGATTCTCGATCGCGTCGACCCATTCGGTTCGGACGACCGGCCGCAGCGCTGCGCCCCGGACGAAGTCGTCGAACGCCTGGACTGTGGTCCACCGAGGCTCGAACCCGAGGACGGACCGCATCCGTGTGGTGTCCAGCCCGCAACCGAAATGGAAGTAATCGAGTTGCTCGGTGGTGAATTCGCGCATCATTCCGCCCATGAGTGCCCGCCCCACGCTCTTGAACAGTGGAAACGGCACCGGAACCTGCACTCGACCGGCACGTCGAATGGCCTGCGAGAGCATGATGGTGCCGTCGGCACCGATGTTGAACGTGCCTGCAGGCCCGCCGATGGTCGCGCGTTCGAGGGCCGCAAGGGCGTCTTCCTCGTGCAACAGCTGCATGCGCGCGTCGCGTCCGACGATGCTCGGGATCAGCGGTGACGTCATGTACCGCGAGATGGTGCCGTTGAGCCGCGGGCCGATCAGTGGGGCCATACGCAGGATCGATACCGCGATGTCCGGGCGACGACGACCGAGTCCGCGAATGTAGCCCTCGATGTCGATGGTGTCCTTGGCGTACGCGCCGCTCGGTGGGCGTCGGGCACTCATCTCCTCGGTGAATTTCACCGGATCCTTGGCGCTGCATCCGTATACCGAGGACGACGACCGCAGGACCACCTTCTCCACGGTCGGCGACTTCTGACACACCGCGAACAGCTGCATGGCTCCGATGACGTTGAGGTCTTTCATCGTCGCGCGGCCGCCGGATTTCGGAGGCTTGGCGACCGTGGCCGCATGCACGACGGTATCGACGCCGGCGTTACGAATCACCTTGCCGATCAACGGGTTTCGAATATCGGCACGAACGAATTCCGCGCGACCCATACGTCGCAGCAGATCTTTGCTCGGAGATTTCTCGTCGACAGCGATGACACGTTCGATGCGAGGGTTCTGAGCGAGCCGGGTGACGAGGTATCCGCCGAGGAATCGACTGGCACCGGTCACGAGCACCACTCGGGGCGCGGCAACACCACGATCGCTCGGACTCACTGCGCCTCCCCAACTTCGGCTCCCGTGCCGAGCCTACTGGATCGACAGGTTTCCGCGAGGTCTGAAAGGAAAGGAGGTCCGAAAGGAAAGGAGGCCTGGAAGGAAAGATGCAACTCGCCTTCGAACGAGCAGAGCCCGCCACCGATGGTGACGGGCTCGGCCGTGAAGCAGATGACGGCAGGCTTATTTGCCGAGTTTCCTGCGCTGCACGCGGGTACGACGAAGCAGCTTGCGGTGCTTCTTCTTCGACATGCGCTTGCGACGCTTCTTGATCACTGAACCCATGCGGGTGTCCTCACGTTCTTCTCTAGCGTTTTCGCGCACGCCGTTTGCGTACGCCTACCTGACAACCAAGCCCGAAGGCTTCGAGCCAACAACCTTGGTCACCGAGCTGGCGCTGGGGCCACGTACTCGCCCACGGCTGCACACCGGCTGGCTGGCACGACGAACGCCAATCCTACCGGTGTGAGCCGTGACTTACGAAACCGGCCCGGTCTTACGACCTAGCTACGTGCACTAGCCTGCGTCGAAATACGAGGTCTCGAGATAGTCGTGTACCGCCTTGGCGTGCACACGAAAAGATCGACCCACCCGTACTGCGGGCAGCTCTCCGCCGTGCACCAGTCGGTACACGGTCATTTTCGAAACTCTCATCAGAGTCGCCACCTCGGCGACAGTGAGGAACTGTGTTCCGGCCAAAGCCGGTTGACCGTCCGGGGACGAACCCTTGGACGGCTTGTTTATAGACGCCATCAATCCACTTACCTCCGGCACGTCTCATGCGGCAGGCTTCCCCTCCTGCCGAACAGACACGCACGTGCTGCCCCCGAGCCTATAGGGACAGATGGGGTTACTGCGACGGGTGTGGGGAAAAGATTTTTTATTCTGCTGTGATGCCCATCTCAATCGATCGGGCGTTGGCTGCACCGAGAGCATCGAAAAACGCAGCTCGGAGGCCGTTTCGCTCCAATTCGCGTACCGCCGCGGCGGTCGTTCCGCCCGGGGAGGTCACGGCATACCGAAGCTCGCTGGCGGACTCGTCCGAGCGATCCAGCATCGCTCCCGACCCCACCATCGTCTGTGCGACGAGTGCAGACGCGACATCCCGGCTCAATCCCAGGCCCACTCCCGCGTCGATCATGGCCTCGGCGACCAGGAAGAAATAGGCCGGACCGGACCCGGACACGGCCGTCACCGCGTCGAGCTGATGTTCCTTGACGACGACGACCTTGCCGACGGCCGAGAGGATGGAGCGGACGAGCTCGAGGTGCTCGGCGCGGGCGTACTTCCCCGGGGCCAGCACACTGACGCCCTCCCCTACCAGCATGGGGGTGTTGGGCATGACCCGTACGACCGGGAATCCGGCGGGGAGCTTGGGCTCGAACTTGGCGGTGGGCACGCCTGCGGCGAGCGAGACGATGAGTTGTTCGCGGTCACCGTCGAGCTCGATCTTGGTGATCTGATTCAGGGCGCCCTCGACGTCTGCCGGCTTGACCGCCAGCACGATGACGTCGGCTCCCTCGGCCGCGTCGGCGACACTGGCGGTCAGCACTCCGAAGTCCTTCGCGATCTCTTTGGCGCGCGGCTCGGACTTCTCGGCGACCACGAGGTCGCGCACGGCATGACCGGCCTCGAGGAGTCCCGCAATCAATGCCTCGCCGATCCGTCCGCCACCGATCACTGCAATTCTCGTCATACGGCCAAGCCTGCCATGTCAGTTCGAGCGCGGCACCATCGCCAACTGTCGGCTCTGCACCACCACGGCACCGGTCGAGTCGAGTATCAGGTGGTCCTCCTCGAACCAGGTGCTGCCGATGACGGAGCTGGTCGCTGCCACTCGCAGCCACCCCGGAGCCGGGCGGCGACGCAGATATGTCGTCAGCTGGACCGTCGGTGCCCAGCCGAACATTCCGCGGTTCATCGTCACCGGGGCCGAGATGTCGCCTGCCATCAACGCGAAGAGCACCGACGTGTCGGCGTCGGCTTCGTCGCCCGCGAAGGGGCGCACCCACAGTCGAATTTCGGCCTCACCCTGCTGACCGGTGAGAAACGATGCCGACGACGGTTCGATCCGCATCTCGCAGCCCTTGGCGACGTGCACGATCGACGCCATGGGGTGATCGCCTGCCACCGCGAGGGTGTCCGCAGGAGGCTCCGCGGCCATCGACGTCAGCGACAACGGGGTTTCGTGGTTCGGTTCCTCCGAGTCGGGCCGACCGAGGGTGACCACCGCCCGCACTGCGACACGTCCGGCCTGAGTCAGCTCGACGTCGACGTGCGAGACCTGCCTGCCGCGCTTGCGCACGATCGTCGTGAGCGCTACTTCGCCGGGATCGGGCGCGGCCAGATAACTGACGCTGACGGCCAACGGCTGGATCTCGACCTGGGCCGGGTCGATCAGCACGATCTGCTGACGCGCCGCGGCCGCGCAGATGGCGAGCATCGCCCCGCCGTGCACTTTGGGGCCGATGGTCCAGGTGGAATCGATCGCACCGGCGAAGGACGCGGTGTCTGCGGAGACGTCGAGCGGGACCAGTGTGGTTGCTGCCCGGAACGGGCTGGTGGAACTCATTCCGGACAACTTACCGGCAGTCAGGACAGGTGTGCGCGGGCGAACTGCAGCGCCTGGTCCAGCATCGACGAACGCTCGGGCACCGTGCGCGCATTCTGAGTGTTGATCTCGATGACGGCTTGACCGTCGAATCCACGCCGCACCAGTTCGGTGCAGACCTGGGCGCAGGGCTGGCTGCCGTGCCCCGGGATCAGGTGCTCGTCCACGGACGCGCCGCGGCCGTCGGCCAGATGCAGGTGCGCTATCCCGTCGCCCATCCGGTCGAGCATCTCGAGTGCATCGGAGCCCGCGGTCGCGGTGTGTGAGAGGTCGAGTGTGTAGTGGCCGTGACCGACGTCGGTCGGGTCGTACGACGGCGAGAACGCCGACAGCGCCGCTCCCGGGCCTCCGCGTCGTTCCAGCCGTTGGGCGGATTTCTCCTTGCGCCCGAAGAATCTGTCGGCACGCATCGGGAACATGTTCTCCACTGCGACCACGACGTGGGAGTTCGATTCCAGTTCCGCCACCTGATCGGCGAATCCATCGCTGTACTTGCGCTGCCAGCGGAACGGCGGATGCACGACGACGGTCGCCGAACCGAGCTTCTCGGCCACTTCGACCGACCGGGCCAGTTTGACGATCGGATCCGATCCCCACACCCGCTGTGAGATCAGCAGACACGGCGCATGGATGGCCTGTACCGGCATCGAGTACTCACGTGACAGCGCAGCCACCGCATCGACGTTCTGACTGATCGATTCGGCCCACACCATCAGTTCGACGCCGTCGTAACCCAGATCGGCGGCATAGCGAAACGCCGCCTCGGTGTTCTGCGGATACACCGAGGCCGTGGACAATCCGACTTTGATTCGCTTCGCCGCCATCGTTGTCGAAACTCAGCCGGTACTGAGCTGGAAGGCCAACGGACCGAGTGTGACGAACACACCGACGGCTATGGCAATGACGATCGAGACCAGATCATCGGTACGCCGGAGAATCCTCACCACCGCGACGAGACCGACGATGACCAGCACCGACAGCACGAGCGCCACCCATGGCAGCACGTCCCACAGCTGCTCGAAGCCCTTGAACAGCAGCGCACCGACGACGATCGACACAACGGCCTGCCCGATGAGCACCAGCCACTGCCGAACCGCGCCGCCCTTGCCCTTGACCGGGGACTTGTCCTTGCTTCCCGTGTCCTTGCTCGCCTTGTCCTTGCTCGCCTTGTCCTTACTCGCCGACTTGCGTCGATCGGCACGCGAGCCGGTACTCGGGGTGTCGGCGGTCTTCGGGTCGGCAGGGTCGTCGTCGGTGGTCGGCTTCGTGAGGTCGACTACCTCGGGTATGACCTGAGTGCCGGCCTCGTCGGCCGATTCATCATTGGTCTTCTCGTCAGCGATCTTCTTGTCAGCGGTCTTCTCGTCGTCGACCTCGATGCCGCGCGTGATGCGCGGGGTGACCGCGGTCTTCGCCAGGTCGTCCACCTCGACGAGAGCGGCATGTGGGCTCTCCACGAGCGGCGCACGCGAGGTGACGTCGGTCTTGGGTTCGGCGGATTCGGTCGAACGCGGCGGCTGGAATCCCGCCGATCGACGGGCCCGTCCCTGCTCGGCCTGAGTCGCCCCGTACGGGCGTCGCTCCGATCCCTGCGCGGCAGGAGCAGCGGGCCGCAACCCGCGCGCGGTGTCGTCGTGCGATCGATTGAGCAGGTCTCCGGCGACGGTCGTGGAGCCCGACAGCAGTTCCGGTTCGGGCTGCTGCTTGTCGCGCTTGCCTGCCGGTTGGTACGGGGTCGGGCGGGTGCTCTGGGGCCGGGCCGGTTGCGGCTTGGACGACGTGGTCGTGTTGCCGTCGGATGCACTGCTCGTGGGCTCGTTCGCAGCGGTATCGGGAGCTTCGTCCTGCGGCTCGTCGACGACGGGTGCGCTGCGGTCGCCGGGTTCGTCACGAACGACGGGAATCTCCCCGGTCAGTTCGGCCACGGAGATGCCGCCCTTGACGCCTCGCCGGCGTCGCCCTCCTGCCGTCAGGTTGGTCTTCTGGCCGTTTCTGGCCAACAGCTCGGCGACCGAGATCTGCCCGGTGTCTTCCGGGTTGGCGTCGCTCATCTCGAACTCCCCACCAGATCGCCGTCGGCTTCGGTGTCCAGCTTCCTCAAAATCAAACCTTCCCTCAGCGCCCACGGACAGATCTCGAGTGATTCCACCGACAGTGCCCGCATGCTCGCCTCCGCTACCAGCGCCCCGGCCACCAGTTGTGGTGACCTGTCGGCACTGATGCCTTCCAATTCTGCACGGTCGGCGGCCGTCATCCGCGATATGAACGCGATGAGTTGCCTCAGACCGCTCGCCGTCAGCGTTCTCGTCACTCGCGGACCGGCTGCGGAAGGCGCAGCACCGGTCAAGCGAGCCAACGAACGAAATGTCTTCGACGTTCCCACCGCGCGGTCTGCATCGCCCGCAGCCAACAGTTCCTTGGCCGGTGTCGCGAGTTCGGCATCCAACCAGTCACGAAGCACGGCGATACGACGCTTTCCCGGAGGATCCTCGTCGAGCCAGTCCCGAGTGAGGCGGCCGGCACCGAGCTGCAGGGAGAACGCCACGTCGGGATTCTCGTCGCTGCCGCTGGTCAGTTCCAGCGATCCGCCGCCGATGTCGAGTCCGAGGATGCGCCCGGCGCTCCAGCCGTACCAGCGGCGCACGGCCAGGAACGTCAATCTGGCCTCGTCCACGCCCGACAGGGTTTCCAGGGCCACTCCGGTCTCGGCGAGAACACGCGCGAGAACGTCGTCGGAGTTGTAGGCGTCGCGCACCGCAGAGGTGGCGAACGCCATCAGTTCACTGCAACCCGACCGGGCGGCGATGGCGGCGAACTCACGCACCTCGTCGACGAGCCGATCGGCACCTGCAGGAGTGATGTTGCCGAACGCGTCGGTGTTCTCCGACAGGCGCAACGTCGCCTTGCTCGAGCTCATCGGCGTCGGGTGTGCGCCACGGTGTGCGTCCACTACGAGCAGATGCACCGTGTTGCTACCGACGTCGAGCACCCCTAATCGCACAACCCCACGGTACTGGGTCTACCGTCGTCGTTTGTGACAGCAGGTCGTGAGCAGCAGTCGTTCGCTGCAGAGGTCGAGTTGGATTTCCCGCGAGAATGGGTCGAGTTTCCCGACCCCGACAACTCCGAACATGTCATTGCCGCCGATCTGACGTGGCTGTTGTCCAACTGGACCTGCGTGTTCGGTACCCCCGCCTGCCAGGGCACCGTCGAGGGTCGCCCCGACGACGGATGCTGTTCGCACGGCGCGTTCCTGTCCGACGAGGACGACAAACGCAAGCTCGATGAGTCGGTGAAGTTGCTCACGCCGCAGGACTGGCAGCTGATGGACAAGGGTCTGGGCAAGAAGGGATACGTCGAATACGACGATCTCGACGACGAGCAATCTCTGCGCACGCGGCGGTACAAGGGTGCGTGCATCTTCCAGAACCGACCCGGGTTCGAGGGTGGCATCGGGTGCGCATTGCATTCGATGGCGCTGCGCAAAGGCATCGAGCCGCTCGAGGTCAAGCCCGACGTGTGTTGGCAGTTGCCCATCAGGCGCACCCAGGATTGGGTGACGCGTCCCGACGGCTCCGAGATTCTCAAGACCACCATCGGCGAGTACGACCGACGCGGTTGGGGCGAAGGCGGACTCGATCTGCACTGGTACTGCTCCGGCTCACCCGACGCGCACGTCGGAGCCAAGCAGGTGTTCGAGTCGTACAAGCCGGAATTGACCGAGCTGCTCGGCAAAGCCGCGTACGAGGAGTTGGCGTCCCTGTGCAAGCGTCGTCGTGGCCTCGGTCTGATTGCCGTACATCCGGCTACTCGTGAGGCCCAGCGCCGATAGTGCGGCTGGCGCCGCACGTGAGTGGAAACTCGTAGCCCACTACGCGTTTCCACTCACATGCCGCAGGCTCTACCCCTCGAGCTTGTAACCCAGACCGCGCACGGTGACGAGATGCTCCGGCTTGGCCGGGTCGGTCTCGATTTTCGACCGCAGTCGTTTGACGTGCACGTCGAGAGTCTTCGTGTCGCCCACGTAGTCCGCACCCCAGACTCGGTCGATCAACTGGCCCCTGGTCAGGACCCGGCCGGAGTTGCGCAGCAGGTATTCGAGCAGGTCGAACTCCTTGAGCGGCAACGTGATCTGATCGGATCCGACCATCACCACGTGGCGTTCGACGTCCATCCGCACCGGCCCGGCTTCGAGCACTCCGGTGTCGGTGCCGCCGTCGACCTCGGCGTCACTGCCGCGGCGCAGTACGGCGCGGATACGAGCGATCAGTTCGCGGGCCGAGTACGGCTTGGTGACGTAGTCGTCGGCACCGAGTTCGAGCCCGACGACCTTGTCGATCTCACTGTCACGCGCGGTCACCATGATCACGGGAACGCCTGAGCGCGAACGCAATTGCTTGCACACGTCGGTGCCGCTCATTCCGGGAAGCATCAGGTCGAGCAGCACGATGTCCGCGCCGGCACGATCGAATTCGGCCAGAGCCGACGGTCCGTCGCCGACGACGGTGGCCTCGAACCCCTCTTTGCGGAGCAGGAAGGCCAGTGGATCGGCCAACGACTCTTCGTCTTCCACGATCAGAACGTTGGTCACTGATTCTCTCTTTCTGTAACCGCGGCGTCGTCTTCTTCTTCGAAGTACGCGGGGATCTGGAGGGTGAAGGTGGATCCGGTGCCCAGCTTGCTCCACAGCGAGATGCTGCCGTTGTGGTTGGCTGCGACGTGTTTGGCGATGGCAAGGCCCAGGCCTGTGCCGCCGGTGGCCCGCGACCGAGCTTTGTCGACGCGGAAGAATCTCTCGAAGACGCGTTCCTGGTCCGCCTTGGCGATACCGATTCCGCGGTCGGTGACGGCGAACGCGACATTCGAGCCGCGCAGTGCCCTACTGACCGAAACGGGTGAACCGTCGGAGGAGTACGCGATCGCGTTCTGGATGAGATTTGCGAGCGCCGTCACCAGTAGCGCCTGGTCGCCGAGTACTTCGAGCCCGCTCGGGTGGTCGGTGGTGACGGAGATGCCCGCGTTCTCGGCAGCGAGTTTGGACCGGTCCATCGCCTCGTTGACGACGGTGTCCACGTCCACCACTTCCAGGTCGGGCAGTTTCTCGGCCCCCTGCAGACGCGACAGCGCGATCAGCTCGGTCACCATGTTCCCCAGCCGTTTGGATTCGGCGACGACCTTGCCGCCGAAGTGCCGGACGGAATCGGGATCGTCGGCGGATTCGAGCAGCGCCTCGGCCAGCAGGCTCATCGCACCGACCGGTGTCTTGAGTTCGTGACTGACGTTGGCCACGAAGTCGCGACGCGTGGCCTCCATCCGTACCTGCTCGGAATCGTCGTCGGCGAAGAGAACGACGAACCGTCGGTCCTCTTTGCTGAGAAGTCTCGCGACGCACCGTACGGCGATCTTGTCGCGGCCGGGCCGGGGGGCCTTGGCACTGAGATCGACTTCGACGGGATTGCCGTCGGACAGCACTTTCGTCGCCGCGGCCCACGCCCGCTCGTCGATGGAACGGTTACGCACCAGGCCGAGCTCCTCGGCCCGAGGATTCGACAACACGACGTCGTGAAATTGATCGACGACGGCGATACCGCTCTCCGACGCCAGCACGATGAGGTCCAGTACCTGCGACATCGTCAGTCCGGAGGTGGCGCGGCGGCGCTCCGAGTGTCGAGTGTTGAGGTACGGGATCAGAACACCGCCGACGAGGTATCCCACGAAGGCCGCGGCAATTGCCAGTAGTACGGCCGATGCAACACTCACACCGGAATCGTACGTTCGATGGACGGCTCACATACGCAGGGTGCAGGCATTTCCCTGGTCGTCATAGCCCTCGTCGGCAGTGTTCTTCGTTCGTTCACCTGCAGTTTCGACAAACTGCCGGTTTGTGCGTGGCGGAGTTACTTACCGCCCTGGTTTGCCACGGCAGCCGCACCCGCAGCCGCTGCTTCCGGATCCAGGTAGGTGCCACCCGGATTGGTCGGCTTCAGCTTGCCGTCGACCTCGGTGAGGTCGTACTGCAGTGGGATGCCGGTGGGGATGTTCAATTCGGCGATGTCCGCGTCGGAGATCTCGTCGAGGTACTTCACGAGTGCACGCAGCGAGTTGCCGTGTGCGGCGACGAGCACATTCTTGCCGGCCTTCAGATCGGCGACGATCGTCTCCTCGAAGTACGGGATGAGCCGTTCGACGACGTCGGCGAGGCATTCGGTCAGCGGAACGCTGTCCAGGTCGGCGTAGCGGGGATCGGCATCCTGGCTGAATTCGCTGCCGACCTCGATGGCGGGTGGCGGGGTGTCGTAGCTACGACGCCACAGCATGAACTGCTCGTTGCCGTACTTGTCCTTGGTCTCGGCCTTGTTCAAGCCCTGCAGTGCGCCGTAGTGCCGCTCGTTCAGACGCCAATCGCGCACGACGGGGATCCAATGCCGCTCGGCCGCGTCGAGCGCGAGGTTCGCGGTGCTGATCGCGCGGCGCAGCAGCGAGGTGTACAGCAGGTCGGGCAGTACGCCCGCCTCGGCGAGGAGCTGGCCGGCGCGCTTGCCCTCGGCCTCGCCCTTCTCGGTCAGTCGCACGTCGACCCAGCCGGTGAACTGGTTGGACGCGTTCCATTCGCTCTCGCCGTGACGAAGCAGAATCAGGGTTCCGATACTCATGTGGTCAGTTTCTCATGCGGGACGCTGGGGAGTGGAGCCTGCGGAACGACCTAACGCTGGGGGTCGTGGCCCGCGTGCGACGAGCACGCCGACGACGACGATCATGACGACCGCGGTGAGGGTGATCGGGATGGGAATGATCGGGTCGAACAAGACGAGCACGGCACCGACCGGAACCGCGATGTTGACGACGCGATCCGCGTGGGCGCGGATGGCGATCAGCCAGACGCCGAGGACGAATATCGCAATCGGCACCGTGACGGTGAACGACGCGGCGACGTCCCCGAGCTTGCTGTGTTCGGTGAGCACATCGATCTCGACCTCGATGCCGGCCGAGAACGCGCCCGCCGCGGCGAAGATGAAGTAGTGCGTGTAGCCGTAGATCAGCGAGTTGCCGAACTTTCCGATGGCCCGGTGATGCGGCGGCCAGAAGTAGATCCACCACAGACTCGCGGTGACGACGAGGGTGAGGACGGAAATCGAGATCAAGGGTGCCAGCGCCGTCTCGTCGTGCAGCGCTTCGATGATGGCGTTGGCCGATGCGAGCAGACTCTCGCCGAGCAGTATCAGCGTGAACAGCCCGTAGCGTTCGGTGATGTGATGCGGGTGCCATGGCGTCGACCCGCTGCGTTCGGCGATCAGTGGAACCGCCATTTCCGCGGCTGCCAACACGAAGAACAAGACGACGGCGGCTGTGCCGTCGAACAGCACCAGCCAGAGAATCCACAGAACTTGAACGCCCGCAATGCCTGTCGCGTATGTCAGTGCGGTCTTCTTGTAGTCACCGGTCCGAGACGCTCGAACCCATTGCGTCACCATCGCCACGCGCATCACGACGTAGCCGAGCACGACGACCGCAAAGTCCTTGTCCACGAACGCTGATTCGACTCCGGCGGCGAGCACCAGCACGCCGGCCATCTGTACGACGGTCAGCGTTCGATAGAGCCAGTCGTCGGTATCGAAGGAGGTGGCGAACCACGTGAAGTTCATCCACGCCCACCAGATCGCGAAGAACACAAGCGCGTAACTGAGCAGGCCGTCGGCGACATGGTTCTCGGTGAGCGCGTGATGGAGTTGCACCGCCGCGATACTGACGGCCACGACGAACACGAGGTCGAAGAACAATTCGAGTGGACTCGCCGCGCGATGCGGTTCGTTCGGATCGCGCGGACGCATCTGTACCAGCCGGGCCGTGGAAAGATTCACGAAGGCAGAGTAAGGCATCCGATTCGCGAATGTTGTCGTGATTGCGTTGCCGTAGTTGCCTTTACGGACATTTCGGGCAGGTCGACGGTATGGCGTTGGCAATGCACGGAACCTCCCACCCTTTTGGGCGACCGCGCGCCGGGGTTGCGCGCATAGCGGGGGTGAGAGGTCCGGAGAAAGGGTGTGAGGTCGCGGGACTACTCCCCCAGCGCCGCCCCGATCTCGCCGACCCGAGTGCCCACGCTCCGATCTACCTCTTCGGTGTCGACGAAATAGCGCCGAAACACCGAGCGCATCAATTCGATGACCTCGATGTGTTGCCTGATCGCAACAGCCGCCGACCGTTCCTCACCATCGGCCAGTCGCTTGAATTTGCGACCCAGCTGTCGAGCTGAAGGAAGCGTGCCGAATGCGTCGAGATCGACGAGATAAGCGGTCTTGGTCAACATGTCATCCAGGTGGTCCAAGTAACTTGCGCACACCGTGTCGCAACGAGACGCGACTTCGTCGGGTATTTCAAGGACTCCTGCCTCCGCCTGATCGGACAGCTCACGCCACCTCTCCACGGCATTCCACAGGTGGTCGGAGCCAGTAGCCACAGTGAATCTCCTGAATTCGGTCTAGTTCGTGCGGGGTGGCAGAAACTCGTGAAGCGCGTTGGCGACTCGGTCGAGTTCGATGCACGGGTCGCCCAGCGGGGCCCGAGAACCGCGTCCGTCAAGAATGAAGTACACGATTCCTCCGTCGACCTCATTCGCAATGCCACAATTGACCTCGACCGCCTGGCCGGCCCTCCGGAACTCCACTCCACCGTCGACCTCGTCGCCGAATTCCTGAAAGCGTTCGTTCTGCTTCAAATACCCGAGATCGTGAAATGAAGAGAACACCCCGACGTAGAACCAAGATCCGGGGTCAGGGTTCTTCCAACTGCACACCTTCCACTCGGATGTCGCGGAGTTTCCTCCACGGAGGGCCGGTTCCTTACTTTCCACATCCAATCCCGCGGCCTCGACGGCATTGTCCGGGATGGTGCATGGATCCCAGGGCTCGGTGGCGATCGGCGCAACGCTGGTCGACGTCGGCAACGCAGCATTCGGTGCACTCGGCGTCGACTCACCACATCCGGCGACCAGCATCATCAGTCCGACCACACCCGTCACCCAGCGCCCTGTTGCTCTCACAACTGGTTGGACGCGGCGAGCCCCGACTCGGTTCCCCGGCAACCTCACACACTTACTACCGACTGCGCGCCCCCACTCTCTGAGGAGCAAGGGCGCGCAGTCGACAAATGCGGTGTGAGGTCACTACCGAGCGGACATCAGCCGCAGTTCGACGGTGCCGGCTCTCCTCGGAATCGTGCGTCCACGTACGCGTAGGCCTCGGGCAGTCCGACGATCGATCCGCTGAAGTGCTCGGCGAGTGGATACGCCCGGAACTGCACGGTTGCCCCGGCTGCGCAGTAGCGGTCGACCGTCTCCTTCACCGGCGCGTAGGGGGTGATGAAGTCGTTGATGCCGTGCCAGATGTACACCGGGGCCGTGGGGACGCCGTCGTAGTCGACGAGACTGTTCTTCTTCAGTACCGCCTGCGCAGAGGGCAGGGACGCGATGTCGACGTTCGACAGATCTCTTGCGCTCTTGAACGCTCCGCCGATGATGATGGGGCGCCTGCATTCGTTGCTCACGCGATCTCGCAGGGCCAGGCCCGCTGCATTCAGGTTCTCCGAGACGGGGAATTCGGTCGGGTATTCACGTTCGAGTCCCAGTGATGCCGCGAGTGCCATTCCGAAGGCGGGGTGCGGAATCGCGCTGTAACCCAGGTTCTGTGCGATCAATCCCAGGTCGGCCGGGGTTCCACCGTGCACGCTGGCCACGATGTTCAGCTCCGGCGCGTAGGTGGGTGCCATGGCACCGGCCCACGAGGTCGCCAGTGCACCTCCCGAGTAACCCAGCAAAGCAACGGGACTGTCCTTCAGCGGCAACTGCTCGAAGTTCTGCACGGCCCGCACACCGTCGAGCGTCAAACGACCTTCGTACTCCGCGGCTCCGTAGGCTCCGGTCGGGCCGAGGTAATCCGGCACCGCAACCGCCCACCCGCGGGCGACCATACCGACGTACAGGCTCGGCGCTTCACCGATCTCGTACGTGAAAAGACCATGCGACGGTGCACATTTGACGCCCAGAGCATTGATGACGGCTTGATAGGACACCAGTGGGGTTCCCGCGCCTTTGCCTCGCGGCATCAGCACGGTCGTCACCGCGGCGACGGGTGCACCTGCGGAGTTGGTGGACCGATACTTGAGTTGCCAGATGTCGGTGTTGGGGTACATCCAGGCGTCGGCCCGTCGGCTGGCCAGGATGTCACCTGGCGCGTGATCGGCGATGTCGGCCGGTGCCGCGTAGAAGACGTCCGGATCCGGGGCCGTCGGCGCGGGAGCCGCCGAAGCTGTTGTGCCCACTGCGAACAGGGACGCGCAGAGCGCCACCAGGATGGACCCCAGGGTAAAGAATTTTCGGATCACAGCGAGCCTTTCGGGTGAGCAAAGTCGAAGATCACGGGACTACGGGAAGAGAGAACTGGTTGATCGGATCCGTCGAGGACACGGTGACGTCCGCTGGGCCCGGCCCACCTGCGAAGGACGGATCCGTCGCGGTGATCTCGACGGCGACGCGATGACCGCGGTCGAATCGATGGACGATGCTGGGCAGCGAGATGGTCACCGGTTCACCGGATCCGGTGAGTACGGCGGGTGCAAGGAGTCCGTGAATCGGGCTTCGCGCACCGTCGGGTGCTACGTCGAGCACGGTGACGAAGACGGTCGCGGGACCGGACACCGTGGGACCGATCGACAGTTCCGGTGCGCCGACGACGTCGATGGGTTCGGTCAGTGGCGGCGTCGTCCAGTTCGCGGCAGAGCCGGGTAGCGAGACCCGCGGCACGGGCAACTCGGCCGCGAGATTCGGCAGTCCGAGCGTGGTGGGCATCGACGCACCTGCACCCCGAATCGTCTGCGTCCACACTTCGTTCGACGAATCCCCCTCCGCCAGTGATTCATTCGACAAACGGAACGTGCGGCGAGCACCGACGGGAAATGTCTCGGATTCGACGTAGGCCGGCGACGCGACGCCGGTGTAGGGCACCCAGTCCCGGAAGTAGGTGAAAGCCGGTCCTGGGTCGACGTCACGATCCTTGAGGTGTCGGTCGAGCCAATTGCCCACCAGTGCCGCTTCGTGCTGAGTGAACGGGTCGGGGGCCTTGATGTCGAACTCACCCGGATAACCCTTGCGATCGTTGTGTCCCCACGAGTGCCAGACCATGGACGTTTCCACTCCCCGCGCCCGCAGGGCCTCGAATGTAGCTGCGGCCTCGTCGAGACTGAACAGCGAATCTTTCTGCCCCTGCGTGAGCAACACCGGCACATCGACTCGATCGAGATAGTCCACCGGTGAGACATGACGCATCGCCGCCAGAGTTCCCGGGTCGGGTTCGCGATTGGCCGTGAAGGCGGACGCGGCGTCGCACACCCACTGGGCGTAGTTCGGGCACCCCTGTGCCCGTGCCGGATCCACGGCGTATCCGCCCGGTCCGGTCAGAACGGCACCGGCGGCCAGAAATGCCGAACCGAACACGCTCTTGACCGGCCCGACGGATCTGCGGCCGGCCCCGTCCGGTGCCAACGACCGCGCCAGATCGTTCCAGGTGATCATCGACGCGACGGTGTCCAATCGTCGATCGACCGACGCCGTCGCCAATCCCGTTGCGCCGGCATAGGAACCGCCGAGGTAGCCGACGCGCGGGTCACCCGGAGCGTCGAGCCGAACCACGTCGAGTGCCGGGGCGGCAACCGTCCGTGCGGGATCGGTGAACACCCCGCCGCTCTCACCGGCGAGATAGCCGATCAGAGCCGATGCGGCCATGCCGTCGTAATCGGGATCGGCGAAGTAGATCTTGCACGTCGAGCCGCCGAAACCCAGAGCCGAGTACGTCAGAACCACGTAGCCGTGAGTGGCGAATCTGGCAGCGGCACCGGCCTGGTCGTCCTTGGATCCGCCGAAACCGTTGCTGGTCAGAATGGCTGGGGCTCGATGGTCCGGTCCTAGCCCGACAGGAACGTACACATCCCCGACGACGGTGCAGTGCTGGTCGTGTTCGGGCCCCACTGCGACGTCGAAGTACCGAGTCTGCACCGAGAAGTCGCCGAGCGTCTGCGGTGCCAGGACCGGAAGCTCCGCTGCATATCCGGGCGCGGAAGCCGCGACCAGAGTCGTCGTCACAGCAGCGATGACGGCTGCCAGTCTTCTCATCGGATGCAGTTCGTCGGCGGCGCGACACCCCGAAACCTGTTGTCCAGGAATGTCAGTGCCGCGGGAAGACCCTCGAACGCCGCCTGGATGTGCTGCGGTGCATGGACGACGTCGAACTGCAAGGTGGCACCACTCGCGCAGTACCGAGCAGCAGTGTCACGCAACGCACCGATCGGAATGAGCGGATCGTTGTCGCTTCCCCACAGAAGCGTGGGTGCCGTCGGCACACCGGCGTACTTGACCAGACTGTTCTCGTCGATGATCTGCTGCGCCTCGGGGCTGTCCACCAACGACGTAGTGGTCGAGACCGCCAGCGCACTCTTGAAGGCTCCGGTCGCAAGGATCACCGGCGTGCACGCATTCGACACCTGATCCTTCAACGCCAGACCGGTGGGATTGAGCTGCGCGGTGATCGGCAGGCGATCCGGGTATTCGCGTTCGAGTCCGAGGGCGGCCGCGAACGCGAGACCGAATGCCTGATGGGGCTGAAAACCCAACGCGCGAGCGATGTTGTCCAGATCCGCAGGCACACCTCCGGCTGCGGCGCCCACGATGTTCAGCTCGGGTGCATAGCTGGGAGCGAGCGCCGCGGCCCACGCCGTCGCCATACCGCCGCCGGAGTAACCGGCCATACCTACCGGGCTCGCTGCCAAACCGAGTTCCGGCACGCGCTGTGCGGCGCGGACGCCGTCGAGCGTGATCTGTCCGCCCAACTTGGCTGCGCCGTAGGCACTTTTGGGCCCGAGGTGGTCCGGTACCGCCACGGTCCATCCACGCATCAGCGCGAGGTTGAGAAATTCACGTTCCTGCACACCGGTCGTCGGGTCGGCACCGAACAGGGACTCCGACGGTGCGCACTGCAATCCGAGCGCATTGACGAACGGCTGATACGACAGTAGAGGCCCACCGGGTGCGCGGTTCGTCGGTGCCAGAACGGTTGTCACTGCGGCGATGGCGTCGCCTCGGGAATCGGACGACCGGTACTGGAGCTGCCAGATGTCGGCACCGGGATACAGGGGGCTCGAAAACCGCCGACTGGCAACGACATCGCCGTTGTTCTTCCCGTTCAGGTCCGCAGCCGCCGCATACAACGTGCCGGGTACCGGGGCCGGATCACCGGGCGCGGCCGACGCATGGGGAGCAGCTACGAACAACAGCGACATCAGCCCGACGACGAGTGTCGAGGTCACGAGGGTGCGAAGCATGGTGTAACTCTTCTCGATTTCGATCGGCCCGAACTCCTGGTCCGGGTGAGATATTGACGGATACTGTTGCGGGACAATCACTTAGAAATATTCACGGCACACCCTGGGAAACCATCGACGAGCTGCGTTCGATGACGCCGCGGGGCAGCGCGGCCGCGACTGCGGTGGCCACCACCATGGTCGCGGCCAGCCCGAACAACACCGTCCGCTGAGACGCCAGATAGTCCGCGGCAACCGGCTCCGCAGGAAGCAGACCGAAGTACAGGGCCCCGGTCACCGCGGTTCCCACAGCCGATCCCACTTGTTGGACGGTCGGCAGAATTCCCGAGGCCGAGCCGATGGCGTGCGGGGCCACCCCCGCGACGATGGTGCTCTGCAACGGCGCGATCACCGACCCGAGACCCGCGCCGAGTACCCCGAGCGGCACGACCGCCCACCAGGGAAAGCCGGCACGGTCCAGGTATTCTGTGGTGACGCCGAGAACGAGCAGAGCCAGTCCCATAGCGGCCGCGCCGGCCGCAACGACGCGAGAATCCCAGTGGTGGAACGAGATCGGCGCGGCCACGGAAGCGAGCACCGCCCCGAGCGCGAAGGGAACAGTGATCGCTCCCACCGTCGACGCGCTCTCACCCAATCCGGATTGCAGTGTCACCGACATCGTCAGAACGAACCCGGTGAAGGTCCCGTACACGAGAGCCGATACGGCGCATCCCACGGAGAATCCTCGCTCACCGAAGACGCCGATGTTCACCATGACGTGTGCTCCTGCAGCACGTCGACGACGCTCCCACATCGCGAACCCGGCCAGTGTCGTCAGACCGAGCGCAACCGCGGGCAACGCTGCGGCGACACTCGAGCTGATCATGACGGGACAGACGATCAGCAGGGCCCCGATCGACCATAGGACGGCACCGACCGGGTCGAACCGCCCGCCGTGTCCGGCCGGGACCTGCTCGGTACCCGATGCCACGAACCTGCGGCCGAGAACGATCGCCGCTGCCGCGATCGGGACGTTGATCAGAAACAGTGCCCGCCAACCGGTTCCGAGGATATCGAGGTGCAGCAGCGCTGCGCCGATGGACGGCCCGGCGAGTCCGGCCAGCCCCGCGGTGCCACCGTACAGCGCGAACGCGGTGGTGCGCCGCGTGCCGGAGTAGGCCGCTGTCACGATCGCCACCGTCTGCGCCGACATCGCCGCTCCCGCGAGCCCCTGCAGCACGCGGGCGAGGACGAGCAGTTCGACGGTGGGCGCGTAGGCGCAGAGCACCGACGTCACGGCGAACAGTGCAGTGCCGGTGACGAATACCGTTCTGCGCCCGAACACCTCACCTGCGCGCGCCATCGTGAGCAGCGCGCAGGCGAAGGCGAGCAGATATGCCGTCGGGATCCAGACCTGCTGGGTGCCCGACGCGTCGAGGTCACGCGCGATCGTCGGCAACGCCACGGTGACGGCGGTGACGTCGATCATCTGCATCGTGACGGCCAGCAGGCAGGCACCCAGCGTCAGCCACGACCCGCGGCGAGGGAGCGTCATACCCTGCTGACGTCCGGAAGCTCGTGGGCCAACACGTGAGCCTCGGGTGGCTCTGGGATGTAGTCGCCCTTGTCGACCACGGCGGCGTAGATTTCGGAGATCTTGGAGAAGTACAGGTCGATCGAACGATCGGCCTCGTCGGTGCCCGGGTACAGGAACTCGACGCCGGTGTGGTCCTCGAAGCGGTTGATCCACATGAAGACTTCCTCGGAACTGCCGCGGTTGCCGTACAGACCCGCTCCCGCCGCATCCAATTCGGCTTCGCCCGGCAACTTGCGAACGTCGACGTACGAGATCATCGGCGCGGTCCATCCCGGCTGCGTCGTGATTCCGTGTTCCGGCAAGGCCAGCTCGAGCACCCGGTGGTACGAGGTGTTCGCCAGCAACTTTCCGGAGTCGAATGCTGCCTGTGCGAGCACTGCGAGGGTACGGAACGTCGGCTGCTCACCGAGGTCGAATTGCACCGGAATCAGGCTCGAATACCACCCGATCGACGCGAATTCGCCGGGGGTCGCCCGCGTGCTCTTGGGCGTCAGACCGAGGTAGCTGCCCCGGCCGGCGAGCTCGTACTCCGCCAGCGCTGCGGCGGCGAAGATTCCGCCGATGAACTTGACTCCCACGGCTGCACACGCCTCGTCGACTGCCTGCGCGGTGGCACCGTCGAACAACGGGAACGAGCTGTGCGAGGTCCGCGTGTAGTCGATGCTGCTGCGTCCCAACGGAAGTGGGAACGTCGGCAGATCGCCCCCGTTGTCGGTGACCAAGTCGATCCAGGTCCGAACCGCAGGGCTCTCGAGAGTTGTCGCGTCGCTCTCGAGGCGTTCGCGCTGGCAGTACTCGAGGTAGCTGCCCGGGGTGAACAGGCCGTCGGACTCCCCCGTCACCGCGTTGCGATAGAGCTGGCGCAGGTCGTAGTAGGTCAGGGCCTGCGAGATGCCGTCGGTGTCGAGGTGATCGACCGCCGCGTACACCACGAAGTGATCGTCGTGTTCGATCGTTCCGAACGAGAAGCAGTCCCAGCTCTCGGGACCGGGCGTGCTGTCCTGCACGTGACGCCGAATGGCCTCGGAGTCCGCAGGCGTTCCGAAATCGGTCGCTTCGAGCGCGATGTCGGCGACGTCGACGAGGTGGCGCGTCGAACCCTCGGCCGTCGTCGAGAACCAGCTACGGAACGAATCGTGTCGGGTGACGAACGTGTTGAATGCTCGTCCCATCGCGGTGCGGTCCAGCGTGCCTTCGATCTTGAACGTCACCAGGCACAGCCGGGAGAATCGGAACGACGATCCCCGGTTGCGGTAGGCGGCTTCGAGATACGCCTGCTGGATGTGCGAGGGCGGTGCCGGGTGAACGGGCGCAGCCGCGGCAGCAGCTCGTGAGGCGACGGTGGGTGACCACGTGGTGAGCGGTCCTGGAGCGGGCTTCCACTCGTCGATGAGTCCGAATGCGACCACGACACAACCTTTCGAAGGAGACAGAGCGATTCGACGCGGCGAGGTGCGTCGGAGGGGCCAGTGCATCACCCGGGCAGAGGCCGAGAAACCCCGTCGACGAGCATTTTGGAAAATTGACAACGATTCGCGGGATATCTGTGTCAGAACTGAAGGATCGTCAACATTGTTGTCGGCACCAGTGATTCGCATTACCGTCCAAAGGCACATCGCGCTCGCCGGAGGTTAGTCGTGCGTGGCTCCCACAATGTCAGGAACCGTTGATGCCCAGTCGATTTCGCCTCGGTCAGGCGACCTTGTCGGCGCTGAGTGTGCTCGCTACCGTCGTCGTTCTCCTATCGACTACGGCGGGGTCGGCTTCCGCCGACACCGTCTCGTCGGTGGTCGGCGTCGAGGGAGTTGCCGACCGACGAGACATCGTATGGGTGCATTCGGCAGCCATGGACCGCGATATCCAGCTCGACGTATTTCGGTCGGCGCAGCCCGGTTCACCCACGCTCTATCTACTTAACGGAGCGGCGGGCGGTGACGGGGGAAGCAGCTGGTTCGATCAGACCGACATCGCCGGCTTCTTCGGAGACAAGAACGTCAACGTGGTGGTTCCGCGGGGCGGCGCTGCGAGCTATTACACCGACTGGTTGCACGACGATCCGGTACTGGGCCGAAACATGTGGTCCACCTTTCTCGGTCGCGAACTTCCTCCGGTGATGGATGCTCTGCTCGACGGCAACGGGGCCAATGCGGTCGCCGGTATATCGATGGCAGGCACGTCCGTTCTGCAGTTGGCCATCGCCCATCCCTCGGTGTATCGATCCGTCGCCGCGTTCAGTGGATGCGCACGCACCAGCGACCCGGTGGGTGCCATGTACGTCAGGTCCGTCGTCGAGGCCCGCGGCGGTGGGTCGACCGCCAACATGTGGGGACCACAGGGCAGCGCCGACTGGATTGCCAACGACCCCTACGTCAATGCCGAGGGGCTGCGCGGCATGGCCGTCTACATCTCGTCCGGAACGGGAGCGCCCGGTGCGTTCGACGTGCCGGGCGGCCCCGGTATCGGCAGCGATTACGGCAAGCTCGCCCAACAACTCGCCGTCGGCGCAGTGATCGAAGCGACGACCGATGTGTGCTCGCAACAGATGCAGAAACGGTTGCAGGAGTTGAACATCGAGGCCACCTACAACTTCCGACCCAACGGGACCCATTCCTGGGCCTACTGGCAACAGGATCTGCACGATTCGTGGTCGGTGATCGCACCGTCGTTGGGGCTGCCGACCGGCCCGTCCTGAGCCGTGCACTCCTCGAGCGATGACGAAGGAAAAGCGATGAACCGAACCGACGTTGCGGGCACTCCGGCTCTGGCTGCCACCTGGGCCCGCTCACCGTGGCCGCTGGCAGACATCATCCGGGCCAAACGTGGCCGGACCGTCTCGGTCGTACTGCCCGCTCTCGACGAGGAAGACACCGTCGCCGGCGTCATCGCCTCGATGACTCCCCATCTGGGCAGCCTGATCGACGAGCTGGTGGTGCTGGATTCGGGATCGACCGACCGCACCGCGGCGCGGGCCCGCTGCGCCGGTGCCACCGTCGTCTCCAGGGAGGACGCACTACCCGGCACACCCGTGGTTCGCGGCAAGGGTGAAGCGCTGTGGCGTGGAGTGGCCGCCACCTCGGGCGACCTCGTGGTGTTCGTCGACTCCGATCTGGTCGATCCCGGTTCGCACTTCGTTCCCTCCCTCGTCGGTCCACTGGTCATGTCCGACGACGTCGAGTTGGTCAAAGGCTTCTACCGTCGACCGCTGACGATCGGTGACACCACCGACGAGGACGGCGGCGGCCGCGTCACGCAGCTGACGGTACGTCCTCTGCTGACGGCGCTTCGGCCCGAACTCGCCGGCGTCTTCCAACCGTTGGGCGGGGAATACGCCGCGACTCGTCGCCTCCTGGAGGCACTTCCGTTCGCCCCCGGCTACGGAGTCGAGATCGGTGTACTGCTCGATACGTGCGACCGGTTGGGTATCGGCGCGATCGGCCAGGTCGGACTGGGAACCCGACGGCATCGAAATCGGCCGACGTCGGAGTTGGCTGTCATGAGTCGGCAGATCATCGCCACGATGTTCTCGCGCCTGGGCCTGAGCGATTCCGGAGCTGGGTTCACCACGTTCTCCACCACCGGAACTCAGCTCTCGATGAGCGTGGCACCGTTGTCTCTCGTCGACCGTCCCCCACTGACCACCCTGGACGAATACAACAGCCTCACCCGATGCCCGGCGATGAGTGCACCCGGCTGATTCGAGCGCGGTTCCACGACAACCTCACACCCCTGCTACCGACTGAGCGCCCATGTCTGCGCCCGAGGAGGGTCGCGCGGTCGAAAAAATGGGTGTGCACTATCGAAACGTCTGCGCCACAACACAACACCCCGCCCCACTGAGTGTGAGACGGGGTGTTGTCGTGGAACGGAGTTTTACTTTCCAGCCTCCGCGGCCCGCAGATCCTTACGAAGAATCTTGCCGGCCGCAGACTTCGGCACGATGTCGATGAACTCGACGCGTCGAACCTTCTTGTGTGGGGAGACGCGCTCGGCGACGAACGCGATGATGCCCTCTTCGTCGATCGTGGCACCCTGCTGGCGGACGACGAACGCCTTGGGGATTTCCTCGCCCTCGTCGTCGAGAACACCGATGACGGCCGCGTCGGCGATTTCCTCGTGCGTGAGCAGCAGCGCCTCGAGCTCCGCCGGGGGCACCTGGTAGCCCTTGTACTTGATCAGTTCCTTGAGGCGGTCGACGATGTAGACGACGCCCTCGTGGTCGGCGACGGCGATGTCGCCGGTGTGCAGGTAACCGTCGGAGTCGAGGGTCTCCGCGGTGGCGGAGGGATTGTTCAGGTATCCCGCCATCACGTTCGGTCCCTTGACCCACAGCTCGCCCGGCTTGCTCAATCCCTCTGTGGGCAGGTCGATTTCCTCGAGCGTGCCCGGGTCGACGAGCTTGTTCTCGGTGTTGGCCAGTGGCTGGCCCACCGAGCTGAGCGGCATGTCGTCGCGATCGAACGGGATGGCGTGGCTGACCGGGCTGAGCTCGCTCATGCCGTAGCCCTGACGCACCCGCGTGTTCAGGCGCTTGGCGACGGCCTTGCCGAGCTCCTCGTCCAACGGGGCCGCGCCGGAGAAGATGGTGTGCACGCTGGAGAGGTCGTACTGATCGATCATCGGGTGCTTGGCGAGCGCGACGGCCACCGGCGGGGCGATGAACAGGTAGGTCAGCTTCTGGTCCTGGATGATGCGCAGGAACTCGACGAGGTCGAACTTCGGCATCGTCACCAGGTGCGCGCGCAGCTTGAGGGCGATGTTGAGCAGCACCGTCAGGCCGTAGATGTGGAAGAACGGCAGCAGCGCCAGGATCGCGTCGTTGCTGTCGATGCCCACGCGCGGTTCCATCTGGGCCACGTTGGCGACGAGGTTGCGGTGCGTGAGGATGACGCCCTTGGGCACACCCGTCGTGCCGGACGAGTACGGCAGCACGGCAACGTGCGTCGCCGGATCGAACGAGACCTCGGGAGCAGGCGCGCCCTGGGTGAGCAGGTCCCGCAGACTCGGGTGGCCCTCGGCGCCGTCGAGCACGATGACGTGATCGGCGTCGATACCCACCTTGTCCGCGGCGGCCTTGGCCTGCGGGTACAGCGGGGAGACAGTGAACAGGAACTTCGCGCCCGAGCCGGTGAGCTGCTTGGCGATGTCCTCGGCGGTGTACAGCGCGTTGATCGTCGTCGCAGTTCCGCCGGCACGCAGAATGCCGTGCAGCACCGATGCGAATGCGGGGACGTTCGGCGAATGCAGTCCGACGACGTCGCCGACCTCGAGCCCACGGGCAGCGAGCGCCCCGGCGATCGCGTCGACCTGGCCGATCAGGCTCTTGTAGGTGGTGACGTCACCCGACGTGCCGTCGATGAGCGCAGGCTTGTCCAGATCGGACTCGGCGATGGACCCGAACAGGAAGTCGTAGACGCTCAGATTCGGGATCTCGACGTCGGGAAAGGGACTGCGGAAGCTCATGGCTCTCCTTCGAAAAACTGCGGCAACAATGATCGAACCTTACAGTGAAAGCGGTCACATCGGACTTACGACCCTACCGCTGAGTCAGATGGCGAAACCGTCAACTCCTGGACGCGTACGGTTTGCCCGCTGCGGCCGGTCCTCGCACGTGGCCCACCAGGCCGGCGACGGCGAAAATGGTGACCACGTACGGCAGCATCAGCATGAACTCGCTCGGCACCGGGGACCCGATGATGCCCAGTACGTTCTGCAGATTCGACGCGAATCCGAACAGCAATGCGGCCAGGGTGGTACGCACCGGATCCCATCGGCCGAAGATGACCGCGGCGAGTGCGATGTAGCCGGCACCTGCGGTCATCTCCTTGCCGAAGGCTCCGACAGACCCGAGCGTGAAATACGCACCGCCGAGCCCGGCGATGGCACCGGCGAGGCAGACGTTCCAGAACCGCGTTCGGGCCACGTTGATTCCGACAGTGTCGGCGGCTTGCGGATGCTCACCGACGGCACGTAGTCGCAGACCCCACTTGGTATGGAACAGACCGAAGAACACCAGGGCCACGGCGATGTACATCAAATAGACGATCAGTGTCTGTCGAAACAGCACCGGACCGAGGATCGGAATCTGCGAGAGCACCGGAATGTCGATGCGCGCGAAGCGCGGTGGCGAATTCAGCGTCTCGGCGTTCTTGGTGAGCACCACCGAGTACAGGAAGCTCGTCAGTCCGACGACAAGCACGTTCAGCACCACACCGACGATGACTTGATTGACGAAGTAGCGAATCGAGAACACCGCCAGCAGCGACGCGGTCAGTGCGCCGGCGACCAGAGCGGCGAGCAGCGCCACGTAGGTCGAACCGGTGATCGACGCGACGACGGCGCTGACGAAAGCCCCTGCCAGCAGCTGCCCCTCGATGGCGATGTTGATGACGCCGACACGCTCGGAGATCACTCCGCCCATCGCACCGAAGATCAGCGGTGTGCTCAAAGCGACTGCGCCGATGAGCAATCCGGGTACGGGGATCGTCTCCCCGTCCGCGGCCCACGCGAGAAATCCGAATACGAACAGCACTGTGAACACGGCGAGCAGCCACAGCGGCGTCGACCGGTAACGCGACGCCAACAGGGCCGCGTAGCCGGTGATGACGGCCAGCAATACGACCACGACCAGGCCGGCACCGTACGACGGTACGCCGACGGCGGGCAGTGCGAAGAAGTCGTCTTCCGAGGCCAGCGCGAATGTACTGGTTCCTGAGCCTTTTCGGACCACGAACAGCACCAACGCCAGCAGTGTCACGACCCCGAGGATCGTGGGCACCTTCCAACTACGACCGAGGACCGTCTCTGCGGGTGAGTCGACGGAGGTGGTCACAGTGCACCCACCTTCGCGGTCTCGGCTTTGGCGAGTTTCTCTTCACCGGGTTTGGGCAATCGGAACACCGCTCGCACCAACGGCGGTGCGGCGATGAACAGCACGATCACCGACTGCACGACGAGCACGATGTCGATGGGTACGCCCTCGGCCGCCTGCATGGCGAACCCGCCGGCCTTGAACGCGCCGAACAGGATTCCCGCGAAGAAGACGCCCCACGGTTTGGATCGCCCGAGCAGGGCCACGGTGATGGCGTCGAATCCGATACCGGCGTCGATGTCGGCACTGAAGCCGGTGGTGACCGTACCGAGCACCTGAGCTACACCGGCCAGGCCGACGAGAGCTCCGGACAGGATCATCGCGTAGAGGTAGATACGGTTGACGTTCATTCCGGCGACGCGTGACGCGTGCGGGTTCTCACCGACGGCACGGAACCGGAATCCGAGGCTCGATCGTTCGAGCAGCCACCACACCGCCACCGTCACGAGGATGACCAGCACGAACCCGAGATGCAGGTTGTACTTGTCGCCGAACAGCTTCGGGAACACGGCCGTCGATTCGATGGGGGCCGTCTTCGGATTGTTCGATCCCGGCGCCTGCAGCGCACCGGGAGTACGCAGCAGGTACGAGATGAGATAGAACGCAACGTAATTGAGCATGATCGTGACGATCACCTCGTGGGCACCGGTGCGGGCCTTGAGAAATCCGGCGATGCCGCCCCAGACCGCGCCGCCGACAACGCCTGCGACAACGGCCACCAGCAGATGAATGCCGGCAGGCAGGCTCACCCCGAAACCGACCCAGCCCGCACACGCGGCGGCGATGAGCATCTGGCCACGACCACCGATATTGAACATACCGACCCGAAAGGCAAGGGCCACACCGAGTCCGGCGACGATGAGCGGTGTCGCGAACGTCAACGTCTCGGTCAACGGCCGGATGCCGTTCTCGAACCCCGGACGACGGAAGTTGTACACCGACCCCTGGAACAGCGACGAATACGCGCCGGACACCGAATCCCAAATCGCCGTCAGCATGTCCGATGGACGGGAGAAGAAGTAGCCTGCCGATTCCTGGACGCCGGAGTTGGTCGCGGCAATGAGGACGGCACCGACGATGAGCGCAAGCAACACCGCGAGAACCGAGATGATCGCACTGCCGGTGAAGATCTGCCGAAGTACGACATGAGCTTTCGACGGCTGCTCGGTCTCACTCACCGCGCTCGCCGCCCATCATCAATCCGAGTGTTTCGCGGGACGTATCCCCGGGGACGATTCCCACGATTGCTCCTCTATACATGACGGCTATGCGGTCGGCCAGTGCGGCGACCTCGTCCAGTTCGCTCGACACCACGATGACCGGGATCCCCGAATCCCGGGTGGCGACGATGCGCTTGTGTACGAATTCGATGGATCCCACGTCGATTCCGCGAGTGGGCTGCGCGGCGACGAACAGTCGCAGATCGCGGCTCAGTTCGCGTGCGAGCACCACCTTCTGCTGGTTACCACCGGACAGGCGTCCGACGGCGGTTCCAATTCCCGGTGCCCGCACGTCGAATTCGCTCAGTTTCTCCGACGCGAACGTGTCGAGATACTCCCGCTGTACCGCTCCGCGCCGCACGAACGGCTCGCTGATGGAGCGGTCGAGCATCAGGTTCTCGGCAATCGAGAACTCCCCCACCAGGCCGTCGACGGTCCGGTCCTCGGGCACGAACCCCACGCCGGCGTCGAGCACCTGCTGAACTGTCGCCCCGACGAGAGAGCGGCCGTCGAGGGCGATCTTTCCGGATACGTTCTCCTGCAAGCCGAGTAGCGCCTCGACGAATTCGGTCTGCCCGTTGCCCTGCACGCCGGCAATGGCGAGGATTTCTCCCGCGGCGACCTCGAGACTGATGTCGTCGACGGTCTTGTTGCCCTGGGCGTCGAACACCGACAGGTTCTCGACGACCAATGCTGCAGCACCCGGCTCGGCCGGTTCCTTCGAAACGGTCAGCTGCACATCACGTCCCACCATCAACGCGGCGAGTTCGGTGTTGCCTGCCGTCGGCTTCGCTTCGCCGACGACCTTGCCGAGCCGGATGACGGTGATCTTGTCTGCTACTTCGCGTACTTCACGGAGCTTGTGGGTGATGAACACGATGGTGGTGCCCGACGCCGCAAGTTCCCGCATGATCCGCATCAGATCGTCGGTTTCCTGCGGCGTCAGCACGGCCGTGGGCTCGTCGAACACGAGCACCTTGGCTTCTCGAGAGAGCGCCTTGACGATCTCGACCCGCTGCTGCACGCCGACGGGGAGATCGTCGACGAGAGCATCGGGGTCGAGGTCGAAGCCGAACCTCGCGGATATTTCTCGTACCAGCTTTCGTGCTGCCACGAGGTCGAGTCGTCCACCGAGCGAGGTGGTTTCGTTGCCGAGCACGATGTTCTCGGCCACGGTGAACACCGGAATCAGCATGAAGTGCTGATGCACCATGCCGATTCCTGCAGTCATCGCCTCGCCCGGTCCGGCGAAGTTCTGCTCGACGTCGTCGAGCAGGATCTGGCCCTCCTCGGCGCGGTACAGGCCGCTGAGCACGTTCATCAACGTGGACTTGCCTGCGCCGTTCTCACCGAGGAGGCAGTGGATCTCGCCGGATTCGACCGTCAGATCGATGTGATCGTTGGCGATCAACGAGCCGAATCGTTTGGTTATACCGCGAAGTTCGAGCTTCATATCCCTTTACGACCGAGGCTACTTGGGTGCCGACGGCGATTCGACGGTGATGGACCCGTCGACGATGCCGGCCTTGATCGTGTCCAGTTCGCCCTGCAGCGCGGGGTCGACCTGGGACTCGAAGTCGTGGAACGGCGCGATGCCGACGCCGTCGTTCTCGAGCGTGCCCACGTACGGGCTGTTGTCGAACTTGTCTGCACCGGAGTTGGCCACTACCTCGTCGACACTGGTCTTGAGGCCCTTGGTCACCGAGGTGAGCAGCAGGTCGCCGACCGACGGGTCCGACTCGAAGACGTCGGCGTCCGCACCGATCAGTGCGACCGGACGAGAGGAGTCCCGAATGGCCTGCGCCGCACTCTGATAGATGGGTCCACCGACCGGGAAGATGACGTCGGCGTTCTGGTCGATCAGGCCCTGGGCGGTGTTCTTGGCGACCTCGTTGGCGGTGAATCCACCGGTGAACGAGCCGTTCTGGGAAGGCACATCCCAGCCGATGACGCGGACTGCCTTGCCCTTCTGCTCGTTGAAGTAGTTCACACCGTCGGCGAAACCGTCCATGAAGATGGTGACGGTCGGCAGCTGCGAGCCGCCGAAGGTGCCGACGACTCCGGTCTTGCTGTAGCTGGCGGCGGCGTAACCGGCCAGGAATGCCGACTGCGACGCGTCGTAGGTCAGCGGCTTGACGTTCGGCAGATCGATCGAGGAGTCGTCGATGATCGCGAAATCGATGTCGGTGTTGGCCTCGGCCGCGACCTTGGTGGCGTCGGCCAGGTCGAATCCGACGGTGACGATCAGGTTGCAGCCCTGATCGACGAGGTTGTTGATGTTGGGGGCGTAGTCGGTGGGCGACGTGGACTCGACGGTGCGCGGCTCGACGCCGAGCTCGCCTGCAGCCTCGGTGAGTCCCTCGAATCCGAGCTGGTTGAACGACTTGTCGTCGAATCCGCCACTGTCGGAGACCATGCAGGGCAGGAAGTCACTCGAGCCGCCCCCGCCCGATCCTTCGTTCTCGGGTGCGGATCCACAGCCTGCGATCAGGGCGATGGCACCGAGCGACGCGACGCCGCCGAGTGCTGCCTTCCGCGTACTCGTGCGGGTAACGAATGACAAGATGTCCTCCAATATCGATGTGTGTTTCGTCTGTTTCGGGACGGTACTCGCGCGAACCTGGGTGCGCAGGATTTCACTCAGGTATCGGACTCGGGCGTGACCTTGCCGGGCAAGGTTCCGCCTTCGCCGAGTACCCGTGCTTCGTCCTCGCGCACCATCACTGCCGGGCCCGCGGCGACCACCGATGGATTCGACGGCGTACCGGGCTTGAATACGTTGAAGAATACGTTGAGCACCACTGCGACAATGCTTGCGGCACTGATTCCGGAATGGAACACCGTGACGAACCAGTCCGGGAACTCGTCCCAGAAGTCGCTCGCAACAACAGGAATGAGACCGAAAGCCAAGGTCACCGCCACGATGACGACGTTGGCGTTGTTGTCGTAGTTCACCTTGCCGAGGGTGCGGATTCCACTGGCGGCGACGGTTCCGAACAGGGCGATTCCGGCACCGCCGAGCACGGGCAGCGGAACCACGCCGACCACCGCCGCGAGAACCGGCGAAAGACCCAGCAGCGCAAGCACGCCGCCGCCCAGGGCGACGACGAAGCGGCTCTTGATGCCGGTCATCGCAACCAGTCCCACGTTCTGTGCGAACGCCGTGGCCGGAAACGTGTTGAAGATGGGGGCGATGGCCGAGGAGACCATGTCTGCGCGCAATCCGTCGCCGACACGTCGGGAGTCGACGTCGGTTCCGACGACCTCTCCCACGGCCAGGATGTCGGCCGTGGTCTCCACCATCACCACCAGGATCACGATCGTCATCGACACGATCGCTCCGACGGCGAAGATCGGCGAGCCGAAGGCGAACGGGGTGGGCACCGCGACCACCGCGGCGTCCCCGACGCCGCCGAAGTCCGTCTTGCCCACGATCAGTGCTGCGATCGTCCCGACGACGAGCCCGAGCAGGATGGACAGGCGCGAGAGCACCTTGATCTTGGTCATCACCAGCACCGCGAGCAGGGTGAACATCGCCAGTCCGATGTTGCCGGGGTCCAGGTACTCGGGGTTCGGCGCACCGCCCACCATCTCCTGGCCGGTGATCCAGCGTGCGGCGACCGGCATCAGCGACAGCCCGATGACGGTGATGATGCTTCCGGTCACCAGGGGTGGGAAGAAGCGGACGATCTTCGAGAAGAACGGGGCGATGGCCAAGCCGATCAGCGCGGCCACCAGGACGGCCCCAAGGACCGTGCGGAGCCCGGTTCTACCGTCCTCCGCGCTGCCGATGATGGTCAGCACCGTCGACACCGATGCAAACGAGATGCCTTGCACCAGCGGCAGTTGCGAGCCGAAGAAGGGAACTCCGACGGTCTGCAGCACGGTCGCGACACCACTGACGAACAGCGCGCACGAGATGAGCAGCGCTTGATCGGCCCCGGACAGGCCCGCTGCTCCGCCCACGATGATCGGGACGGCGATGACACCGCCGAACATGGACAGGATGTGCTGCATGCCGTAGCCGAACATCTGCAGCAGCGGCGGGCGAGTGTCCTCGGGCCTGGTCATGACCTCAGGCTAGGAACCGGACGTTACCGAGGGCAATACCCAGCCGTTTCCGGCGAGTTACGGATGTTCCGGCTCGTCGCTGCTGCCACTGGCCACCAGGTGCTCGAACGCCTTCAGATTCGCGAGCGATTCACCGCGTGACACGCGCCAGGCCCATTCGCGCTTGATCGACTCCGCGAAACCCAGCTCGAGCAGCACGTTGAAGTCGCCGTCGGCGGCCTCGAGGGTCTGACCGAAGATCCGATCGAGTTCGTCACCGTCGACGGCGCGCAACGACATTCGGCCCACCAGGTAGATGTCACCGACCTTGTCGATCGTGTAGTGCACTCCGTACAGCCGACGGTTGCGACGCAGCAGGTATTTGTAGACGCCCTCGAAGTTCTCGTCGGGCTTGCGGCAGACGAACGCCTCGATGCGCACCCCGTGGTGTCCGACGGTCAACATCGTCGTCGTCTTCAGTTTGCGTTCCCCGGGCAGTTCGACGGTGAACACCTCGCCGCGCCGCGTGTAGTCCAGTTCGCGATCCTTCAGGACCCGGTCGATCAGTTCGGCGGTTTCGCTCATGCAGTCACTGCTCCCGATCTGCGCAATTTCGACAATCCTCGGACTCGACGCGGCGAGAATTCACTCGGTGCCTCGCCTCGATCGAAGTGGAATCGGGCCTGCCGGTAGCTCTCGATCAGGCCGTCCGCGGTGTGTTCCCACGAGAAGTTTCGCGCATGGAGCGGTGCGGCAATTGCCATCTCGGACAACGCCGCTCGATCGACGAGCATCGACGCCAATGCGTCGGCCCAGTCCGTGATGCGGTGTCCCTGCACCAGTCGCCCGGTTTCACCGGATCGCACCGCGACACCGAGCCCGCCGACATCTGCCGCGAGAACCGGTGTTCCACAGGCCTGGGCTTCGATCGCCACCAGACCGAACGATTCGTTGTAGCTCGGCACCGCCACGAGATCGGCGGCTCGGTACACCTGCGCCAGGCGAGCGGACGGCTGCGGCGGCATGAACGTCACGTGCGGGGTGATCCCGAGCGTATCGGCCAGATCGATCAGACTGTCGGGTCGGTCCAACCCGCTGCCGGACGGCCCGCCGACGATCAGGATCCGCAGCGGCATGCTCGGATGTCGTTGCAGCACTTCGGCAGCCGCAGCGACCAGAACGTCGGGGGCCTTGAGCGGTTGGATCCGCCCGACGAACGCGACGACGGCCTCGTCCTGCGAGAGTCCGAGTGCGGCACGTGCAGCCCGCTTGTCTCCCGGATTGTATTGCGCCAGATCGGCTCCCGGGGCAACCACGTCGATCGACTCCTGCCGAGCCCCGTAGATCTCGACGAGCGATTTCGCTTCCTCGGTGGTGTTGGCGATCAATCGATCGGCCTCGGCGACCACCTGCTGCTCACCGATCTGACGGGCCGCGGGCTCGGGTGCGTCGCCTTGAGCCAAAGACGCGTTCTTGACGGCGGCGAGGGTGTGAGCCGTGTGCACCAACGGCACTCCCCAGCGATCACGCGCCAACCAACCCACCTGACCCGACAGCCAGTAGTGCGAATGAACCAGGTCGTAGTAGCCGGGCTCGTGCCGAGCTTCCTCGCGGAGCACCCCGGCCGCGAACGCACACAGTTGAGTGGGCAGGTCGTGTTTGTCCAGACCCTCGAACGGCCCCGCGACGATGTTGCGTACCAGCACCCCGGGAGCGGCCTCGACGACCGGCGCGTCGCTCGACGACGTCGCGCGGGTGAATATCTCGACCTCGACGCCGCGTTCGGCCAACTGCTTGGCGCTCTGCAGTACGTAGACGTTCATTCCCCCGGCATCGCCCGTTCCGGGCTGCGCCAGCGGGGAGGTATGCAAGGACAACACAGCGACCCTGTTCAGCCGGCGTCCAGTCACTTCTTCAGCGTGCACGCCTCCACATTACGTCGCCACGTCTGCCGCTTCGCACGGCCTGCGCTTTTGCTCACCCGTCCAGACCGTCGACGAATTCGCTCACCTCGCCGAGAAAGCGCTGCGGATCGGCCACGAACGGGCCGTGGTCGACGCCGTCCCAGTACGACGCGCCGGCTCCGGGAATGAGGTCCGCGGCGTGCCGACCGGCCGAGACATCGACGACGGTGTCGTCGGTTCCGTGCAGCACGAAGGCGGGGATATCGAGGTTGCGCAGCAGCTCGTCGTGGCCGACGGTGCGATCGAACAACGCGGCGCGAACCCGCGGGCGGGTGGACAGGGTCAACCCGAACAGGGCCTGCGCCTCGGTGCCCTTTCCCTCGACGGGGCCTGTCAACGCATTACCGAAACTACCCAGCGCCTTGATCGCGATACGCGGTTCCTCGGCCATCGCCCCGGGAATCGCCGCCCGCATGGCCGTGCCCACCCGTCCGCCTGCCTCTCCCCTGCCGATACTCGTGATCGCGCCGACGAGCACGATGCCCGCGATCGCGTCCGAGCCGTGGGTCGCGAGATAGTCGCAGATCACCAGCCCGCCGTACGACCACCCCAGCAGCACTGCGCCTGCCGTGATGTTCTCGGCGTCCAGCACCGCGGCCACGTCCCCGGCCCAGATCTTCGAATCGTCGTATCCGGCCTCGGGGGCATCGGAGTAACCGTGACCACGGAGGTCGACGGCGACGACGCGATAGCGCGCGGACAGATCGGCCAGCAGCCCGTCGCCCCAGCACGCCGAACTCTGCGCCCACCCGTGCAGCAGAACCAGCGGTCTCGCCGCCGGGTCACCGGTGACGCGATAGACGATGTTCGTTCCGTCGATGCCGGTGGCCTGCCGAACCGGTCCTGCTGCAGGGGTGCTCATGTGGGGTCAACTTACGCGGCTGCTCGGCGCATCGAGGCCAGTGGATCCGAGTACAGGGAACTGAGCGAAACCACCGTTGCGGCGAACTCCTGCACCCTGTCGCCGAATCCGGTGACCCGAATGTCCCTGCGCGGCAACGTCGAATTGGCGGCGAAGGCCTCCCCCACGTGCGGAATCCCGGCGGGGTACGCCGTGAACGCCTGGCCACCGAGTACCACTCGATCCGGATTGAACATGTCGCGTAACAGGGCGACCGTCCGACCCAACGTGACGGCCCGTTCGACGAGCAAGTCCCGGGCCGCCTCCGAGCCGTCGGTCGCGGCTCGGTACACAGCGGAGATAGTCGGCCGGGCTCCGCGGGCTACGCTCGCGAAAATTTTGCGGTCGATCGCCGCGGTCACGATCGCGCGATCGCTGACGGCCGCTTCGAGGCAGCCCCGGTTGCCGCAGCTGCACAGCACCGACGAGCCGGTGGGCAGGTGAGCGATCGACCCGGGTCCGCTGGACGGAGTGTGCACGCGGCCGTCGATCGTCAGCGCCATGCCTGCGCTTTCGCGTGCATAGAAGTAGAGCGAGGTGCCGGTGCTGCTCGGCGGAGCAGCGGCGTCCGATACGCGGGGCGCGAGCAGAAGTTCCGACGCCGCCATCGCTTCGACGTGGCCGGAAACAGAGATCGGTAGCCCCAACCCACCGCCGATGACACCCGCCACCTGGGCGTTCTCCCAGCCCAGACGCGGATGATCGACGGTGCCGGTCGTCGTGTCGACACGGCCGCCGAGGGCAACCCCCACCCACAGCGGGGTGCGCCGATGCCATCTGCCGGCGAAGGCCCCGGCGCTGCGGGTGATCGAGGCGAGCGCCGCATCGGCGGACCCGCTGGGCGTGGGAATCTCCACAGCCCCCAGGATCTTTCCGCGCGGGTCGCTGACGATGATCCCGGTGACGACGGCACCGATATGGATCCCGATGGTCGAGAACGGCTCGTGATTGACCTCGAACGGCACGCGGGGTCGTCCGATCGCACCGGCGGCCGTGAGGTCTGCGCGCTCGCGCAGCAATCCGACGCCGAGCAGAGCAGACACCTGACGATTGACCGTGGCAATGCTCAAACCCGTTGTGCGCGCCGCACTGTCACGCGAGATCGGGCCCTCGACGCATGCGACCCGCAGTACCGACGCCGCGGGACTGTCGGCAATCCGAAGATCGGGCGCGACGAGCTGGACCCGCGATCGCAGCGGGGTGTGGGAGGAGGACCGCGCCGGCGAGCGCAGCGCGGTGGGGCGAGAGTGGTGGTGCAGCGTGGATACGGACATCCGTCGTGTTCCTCAGCAGTGGAAAACTCTCGTCTCGTGTGCAACGTCGACGAAAGAGCGAAGTGATGCAGGTCAAGGGGTGAGGCGGACCGGAGAGGTCCACGTCACGCGAATCGACTGCCCATAGCGCGAGAAGGCTAGAGACAGGTTCCTTGGCCGAGACAACACAATTCCCGAGGAAGCGGGAGGCGAGACCCGAGGGACGCGGTCACATAGGTGACCCGCATCGCGGTGGTCTCGCTGGCGGACATGAACCCAAAATTAGCACTCGAAGCCCGATTGTCCAATCGGGCCCGTCCGGATGCGCTGTTTCTCCCGAACTAGAATTTCTCCATGACCTCGCCCGAACACATCGCACCCGATACCCGCATCGCCGTCGTCACCGGAGCGAGTTCCGGCATCGGCGCGGCCACTGCGCGCCAACTCGCCGCCGACGGATTCCACGTCGTCATCGGCGCACGCAGGCTCGACCGACTCGAAGAACTGGCCTCGGAGATCGGCGGCACCGCCCTGGAACTCGATGTGACGGACGAGGATTCGGTGGCCGCCTTCACCGCCGTCATCCCCCGCGTCGACGTCCTGATCAACAATGCCGGTGGCGCAAAGGGATTGGCCCCGGTGATCGACGCCGACCTCGACGACTGGCGCTGGATGTGGGAGACCAACGTTCTCGGCACACTCCGCGTCACGAAAGCGTTGCTGCCCAAGCTGATCGATTCCGGAGACGGCCTGATCTTCACCATCACCTCCGTCGCGGCATTCGAGGCATACGACAACGGCTCGGGATACACCTCCGCCAAACATGCTCAGGCCGTACTGCATCGGACACTGCGCGGCGAGCTGCTCGGCAAGCCCGTGCGGTTGACCGAGGTCGCACCGGGTGCCGTGGAAACCGAATTCTCACTCGTCCGCTTCGACGGTGACGCGGCCAAGGCCGACGCGGTCTACCAGGGCATCACGCCGTTGGTCGCGAGCGACATCGCGGAGGTGATCGGCTTCGTCGCCTCCCGCCCGTCGCACGTCAATCTCGACCAGATCATCATCAAGCCACGCGATCAGGCCGGTCCGGGGCGCTTCTCCCGCAAGTAACCCATGTGAGTGGAACTTCGTAGTGGGCTACGAGGTTCCACTCACATGCGCGCAGCGCTCTACCCAGCGGGCGCAGGTGCCGTTGTCGTCGCGGGTGCCGTTGTCGCAGGCGTCGTCGTAGCTGGTGCCCCGCCGGCAGGGAGCGCCGACATCGACTCCCACGTCGGCCAGTCGATGGCCCAGTCGTACAGGTCACCGTCCGCTGCGGAGAGGTCGATGCGGGTGCCGGTGACCTCCACCGGGTCGCCGTACATCGCCGTGCCGAAGTACTGCTGCGCGTCCTCGGTCGAGAGGTTGATACATCCGTTCGTGACGTTCGATGCGCCCTGCACGCCGGTGGTCAGTGGGTTGGCGTGGATGAACTCGCCATTGTTGGAGATGCGCACCGCCCAGCGTTCGCGCACGTTCTCGTAGAACGGCGGGTTCGACATCAGGAAGTCCTCGTGCTTCTCGGTGACGACGTGGATGCCGCTGCGGGTGACGTTGCGATCCTCGTTGCCCTCGCCGTAGCTGACGGGAATGTCCATGATCGTCGCGCCGTCGCGCACCACCTGCATGCGGTGGCTGGTGGCGTCGGCGACGACGACCTGGCTGCGTCCGATGCTGAAGTTGAGGGTGACATCGTCGGCCCCGTAGGCACCGTCGCCGTAGTTCACGCCGTAGAGCTTGGCGTTCACCGAGACCGTCGTGCCGGGCGTCCAGTAGTTGGTGGGACGCCAGTGGATGCGCGAGCCGTTGTCGTCGGGGAACCACGCCCAGGCACCGGGCGTCGGCGGGTTGGTGGTGACGGTCAGCGCCTTCTCGACGGCTGCCTTGTCCTCGATCGCCGAGTCGAACTGCAGGATGATCGGCGCTGCAATGCCGACTTCCTGGCCGTCGCCGATGTTGGTGCTCACCGAGGTACGGCTGTCCGGTTCGACGGTGGTGAAGCTGCCCTCGATCGGCACGGTCTTGTTGTCCGCGCCGACGGCGGAACCGGACCACGTGTATTTCACCCCGTACCCGAGTGGCTCGGTGACGGCGTAGGACGCCTTGTCGGGTGCCAGTGCCCCCTGAACGATCTTGCCGTCCGGGTTCGTCAACTCGACCTGGGTGAGGGTTCCGTTCGTCACCGACACCGAGATCGGTGCCACCGGGCTGACGTCGGTGGCACCTTCGGCCGGGTTCTGCGTGATCTGCGCGACGGGCGCTGCCTCGGTTGTCGGTGCCGAAGCACCGGGGCTGTTGTCGCCCGATCCGACGGTGCAGCCGGCTACTAACGCAACCAGTGCGACGAGCACGGTGACCAACCACACCATGCGCGTCCGTTTTGTCTGTTCTACCTGCTCATGCACGTTGTCCAACGTACCTGCGTCTGCGAACTACCCCACATTTCCCACTGTTTTTGGGGGCAGTCTCACAGCGAACCGTCGACGACGAGTCAGAGCTTCTGCGAGCGCAGCTCGTGTCCCTTCGACGTCAGGCAGCGGCCCGAGTCCAGGTTCCAGTCCCAGCCGTGCAGGTTGCAGGTGAGCTTGTTTCCCTCGACGATGCCGAACTTCGTCAGGTCCGCCTTCAGGTGCGGGCAGCGACGCTGTATCTCGTAGCCGCCCATCGTGATGGTGGCCGTGTCGTCGTGCGCCTCGGAGAACCAACCGTCCGCGTAGGCGATGCGTTCGTCGGTGAGGCACTTGAAGAACGTGTACAGGAACTCGTTGTACCCGCCGACGCGTCGGGCCCGGAACCGCGTGGACAGGAAGATCGAGTTGACCCAGTCCGGCTCTTGATCACGCACAGCGGTGCGTACCAGTTCCGGCGGGATGGTGAAGCTGTATCGGAACTTCTCGTTCGAGATCGGTTCTCGGACAATCCTTTTCGGGAAGTCCAGCACAACCGTCTCGTCACCCATCGTGATCCCGACGGGGTAGCCGATGCCGTCGCAGATCAGATCCGTCTGCGCCATGATCGGCTCGAACAGTCCGCGCAGCGGCTCGAGGAGCGGCTCTCCCTCGGCCGGTGCCCAGCCTGCCTTCTCGGCCGCGATCACCGACGCCTGACGCTGGGCGTAGGCCTCGATGTACTCGGCTTTGCCGGTGGTGAAGATGGCTTCGGCGTCGGCCGTGGGGATGGGATGCTCGTGGGACTTCAGATCCGAACCCTCGAACGTGGCCGTCGTGCCCGGAATCATCAGCAGACCCTTGTCGTGCCCGTGCAGGCGCATCTGCTCGAGAAACACCATCTGGTCCGGGAACACGTTGGCCGGGTCGCCGTAGACGTCGTTGAGCGAGCGCAGTTCGTCGTCGAGGAAACACGGCGGTCCCGCGGACGGAATGACCCACGTGGAGCCGACCTGCTCGATGTACTGACGCGCACGATCCATCTGTCGCTGACGCTTCTGGATACCGAAGTTCCGCTTCGCACGCGAGACCATGTCGTAGACCATCGGGTACCAGATCGCGCCCGAATACTGCAGCATGTGGACGTCGACGGGACCGAATTGCTCGGTCATCATGTCCAGGTCCACCGGCCGCGCGTCGTTCATGTTGAACGCGACGGTCTTCCCGTCGGACACCACCAGGCCGGAGTCGCCGATCGGGCCGTCGGCAGGCGCGCGAAGCGCGATGATCATGATGTCGAGATCACCCTTGGGCCCGGTCAACGTGTGCTTGACCGAGTCGGTGGTCTCGTAGAACTTGTGGAAGCCGAGCTTCTCCAGCTCGTGCTTGAGATCGAGCACCGGGTAGTCCGGCAGCAACACCGTCGCGTCCTTGTTGACGTGTTCGGCCAGGTTCTTCGGATCGAAGTGATCCTTGTGCAGGTGCGAGACGTAGAGGTAATCGCAATCACCCAACTCGTCCCAGTCCAGGCCCGAGTTGTCGGGGAAAGGGAACCACGACGCGTAGAAGGACGGGTTCACCCACGGATCGCACAGGATGCTCCCCGCCTCGGTCCGAATATGGAATCCCGCGTGCCCCACGCTGGTGACCTGCACTGACTTACCTCCTACGAGCCGAACTCTCGAATCTCCATCGTATGCGCCGTTTCGAGCGTCCCTAACCCAGAGCGCAGTTGACGAGGTCACACTCGGGGGTCAGCGTGACCCCGAACTTCTCTCGCACACCGTCTCGGACGTGCGCGGCAAGAGCCATGATGTCCGACGCGGTGGCCCCACCCCGGTTGGTGATCGCGAGTACATGTTTGGTCGACAGGGCCGCGGTACCGCGGCCGAACTCGGTGCCGTAGCCCCGCGGGAATCCCGAGTTCTGAATGAGCCAGGCAGCCGGAATCTTCGTGCCGGCCGGGTCGGGAAAGCTCGGCGCGTGGGTTGCCTGCTCCGGCACCTCCGGCAACACCGGGTTGAGGAAGAACGACCCCACGCTCCACGTGTCGTGATCGGCCGCATCCAGCACCATCCCACGCTCACCGCGCAGCGCGAGCACTGCTGCGCGTACGTCGGGCACCGGAACGACGTCGCCGATCTGCACATCGAGCCGCTCCGACAACGCCGCGTAGCGCACCGGCAGCGATTCGGTGGTCTTCTTCAGCGCGAACGTCACGTCCAGAATCACGTAGCGCGACGATCGCTTGAACACCGAAGACCGATGCGTTCCGAATCCGCACTGCTCGGGCGTCCACACCGACGTTTCCTGCGTCTGCCGGTCGTAGACGGTGAGGCTGTGCAGCAATTCCGACGTCGACGCGCCGTAGGCCCCGACGTTCTGAATGGGCGTCGCGCCCGTCGTTCCAGGAATCCCCGACAGCGCTTCCATCCCGGACAGACCCGCATCGATCGTCGCCTGTACGACGGCATCCCACTCGACACCGGCGTCCACGGTCACCCGCTCGCCGTCGATCTCCAACCGCGAGCCGGTCACCCGAACCACCCGGCCGTCGAACCCGTCGTCGCCGACGACCAGGTTGGATCCGCCGCCGATGACCAGCACGTCCGTCCCTGCACGGTCCGCGTCACGCACCAGGGAGACCAACTCGTCAGCGTTCGTCGCGACGGTGAATTCACGGGCTGGGCCGCCCACCCGGATGGTGGTGAGTTCGGAAATTGCAGTAGGCACGGACTCTCACGCTACCGGTCGCGCACGAACGTCCTCAGTCACCCGGTAACCTGCGGGGATGCCTCGCCCTATTGAGCACAGCTCGACTGTGCCCGCCTCCGCCGACAAGGTCCACGCAGCGCTGACGTCCGAGCAGTACTGGAAGGACCGCATCGAGCAGATCGGCGGCCCCGGTGCCAGCTTGAAGAGCGTCACCGTCGGCGACGGCACCATCGACGTCGTCATGACCCAGTCGGTCCCCGAAGAAGAGCTGCCGTCCGCGGTCACCGCCTTCAAGAAGGGCGACCTCATCATCGAACGCACCGAGAGCTGGGGACAGTTCGACGGCACCCACGCCGCGGGCACCTTCGGAGCCACCGTCGAAGGAGCACCCGCGCGCATCACCGGCACCACCACCCTCGACGGCAAGGGCGAGACGACCACCGTCGCTCTGGCCGGCACCACCGAGGTCAAGGTCCCCATCTTCGGCGGGAAGATCGAAGCGATGATCAGCGAGCAGGTCCTCGCCCTCATCGACAACGAGCAGGACTTCACCGGTAACTGGATCGCCGCGCAAGCAAGCAGCTGAGCCTGGTCGTTCCGCAGGCTCCACTCCTGGGTAACCTGGCGCACTATGGCTCGCCGAATGAACTACTCCGCCCGGTTCACCCACTCGACGCAGCAGGTCTATGCAGCGCTGTCCAGTCGCGAGCACTGGGACGCGCGCATCGAGGAGATGCGTAAGTATTCGGAGAACGAGCTGAAGAGCTTCGAGGTGTCCGACGCCGGAATCGACATCGTGATGCACCACGTCATCCCCCGTACCGAACTGCCCGACATCGCACAGACGGTGATGAAGAAAGACATGGTCATCACTCGCAACGTGCATTTCGACGCGTACGGGGAAACCACGGCGGGGCACTACGACGCGTCGATTCCGGCCGGACCCGGCTCGCTGAAGGGCACCACGTCACTGTTCCCCACCAACGGTGGCTCGACGCTGCGCACGTCCTCCGAGGCCAAGGTGTTCCTGCCGTTCATCGGCGGCAAACTCGAGCAACTGATGCTCGTCAACCTCATCGACCTGTGGCGCGGCGAGGGCGAAGTCACCGCCGACTGGCTCGAGAAGAACGCCTAGCCCTGAACAAGCCTGAGGGTGTCATCACCCGCGGCACCACCGGCATCAATCGGTTGCGTCGCAGCGACCGGTGGTTGATGCACGATCCCGATGTCCGACGCGTCCTGCGCGAATCACCGGACCCCCTCGTCGTCGACCTCGGGTACGGGGCGATGCCGAACACGACTCTCGAACTCGCGGGCCGACTTCGCACCGTCAGGCCCGATCTCCGAGTCACCGGTCTGGAAATCGATCCCGCGCGGGTGGTCGAAGGAAGCGGCGGCGTCGAATTCGCCCGTGGCGGTTTCGAGTTGGCCGGACTGCGACCGAATCTGGTGCGGGCCTTCAACGTGCTGCGGCAATATCCCGAGGACGCGGTTCCCGGTGCCTGGCACCGCATTCTGTCCGGCCTGGCACCCGGCGGCTTGTTGGTCGACGGCACGTGCGACGAACTCGGTCGACGCTGCGCGTGGGTGCTGCTCGACGCCGATGGGCCGCGATCTCTGACTCTGGCCTGGGACCCGTTCGATGTCGAGATGCCGTCGGACATCGCGGAGCGGCTTCCGAAAGTGTTGATACACCGCAACATCGAGGGCGAGCTGATCCACGATGTGCTCCGCCGCGCCGACCGCGCGTGGTCGGTCTCGGCACCACTGGCACCGTTCGGACCCCGCCTGCGTTGGCGGGCGGCATTGAAAGTGCTTGCAGAGCAAGGACTCCCGGTCGCACTCCCCCGCCGCCGCATGCGAGACAACGTGCTCACAGTGCCCTGGTCGACGGTCGCCCCGACGTGACCGATCCTGCTGCGAAGGAAATGCGCATGAACACACCTGACGCTCTCACGGTGAGGCCGTGTGTGCGCGACGACCTCGAAATACTCGAGCAGTGGCGCACTGTGGAGCCAGTCGAGTGGGTCGATTCGACTCGCCTCCACGAGGACATGGCGTCGGGCAATTACCGGTTCGAGTGGACATGGCTGGCCGAACGCGCCGGCCGTCCGGTCGGACGCGCGGTGTGGTGGGGCCGTTCCGACGCAACGAGCCCGGTCACCCTCGACTGCTTGTCGGTCGCCCCGGACGAGGAGAGACCGGACGACGTCGGCGCTGCCCTGGTCGGTGCCGCCCGTGCAGCGTTCGATCACAGCATCGCATTGGAGTTCAATGTCGATGTGCCGGTAGGGAACTCGATGGACGATTCCCTGCCGCGGGCGTTGGCGTGGCGCGCATCGGCTGCGTACGGAGGCGGATTCACCCGCACGACCGAACGCGTCTCGTTCGCCCGGACGGCTGACGCCCCGCAGCCCGAGACGTCGACCCGACTGCGCTTCTCGGCGGGCACCGATGCAGAGTTCCTCGAGGTGTTCGAAGCCGTCGCGGCCGGAAGCCTGGACTCCCATACTCGAGAGATGGTCGCCGAGCACGGCGTCGCCGCACTCGCCGCGGACGATCTCGCCTTCTATGGTTCGCTACCGGGGCGGCGGGAGTCCTGGCAGATCGCCGGCCGACTCGACGGCACGACGGTGGGCTTCGTCGTCCCGACCAGAAATGCCTACGACGCGGCGATCAGCTATCTCGGGGTGCTCCCCGAGCATCGTGGTCAGGGCTATGTCGACGATCTACTGTCCGAGATGGTCCGGATACACCACGACGACGGGCAGCACCGCATAGTCGGAACCACCGATGCAGCGAACGCACCCATGCGAGCGGCCTTCGAGCGCGCAGGCTTCGTCGTCACCCGCACCCGGATCGTGCACGCGGGCTAGCGATCACGTACAGGCGGACAGTGCCAGTTCGACGCGTTCGGCCACTCGATCGGTGCTGCTGCCGGCCTCGGAGTACAGCGCCTGCGGGTCGACGCGACCGATGGCCACGGCGTCGCCCACCACCTCGTCGAGGGTGATCTGCGAGATACCGCCTGCGGCGAGGTCGAGGACCGTGCGTACGGGAGTGGTGATGTTGAACGTGCCGGCCGATTCGACGTCACGCGGCTCGAGCCGCAGTCGGTGCACTGCCAGGCGAGTGTCGGTGAGTCTTAGGTCGCCGAACGCGCAGAGATGTACGAACTGCGGGTGCAGGTGTCCGAAACCGTGCAATTCGGCGGCGCTCTGGTGTGAGATCACTGCCTCGCCGCCGAACCACGCGCACCACATGGCGAACACTTCGAGTTCGCTGTGCGGCCACTGCCCGAGCCGAAACAGGTTGCGCTCGACGCGAGTCCACGTGGCCGTCGCCAGGTTGACGCGCACCATCGCAGAATCGAAGCCGAGTTCACCGGCCTGCTCGGCGGTGAAGTAGCCGTCCTGCCGGGTCGCGAGCGAGTGCAGCTCCTGCACACTCGGTCCTATCGTGCTCATGCAGCAAGAGTACGTCAGAATGTGTTACACATCACAAACTTTCGAATCGAATCCCCGGACTCGGCGAGTTTCACAGAGCTTGCTCAGAAACTTCGGGAAGACTGCCGGGAATGACATCCTCAGCCAGGCGCAGCACAGTACCGCTGATCGCAGTCTCCGTTGTTGTCGTCCTCCTCGTCGCCGTCATCGGCGGAGAACTGTTCGTTCGGCAGCAGATCAAATCCTGCCTCGCCGGCCAGCTCGAGTCCGAGCTGGGCAGCCAGGTGGAGGTGGGTCTCGGCTTCAAGCCGGTCTTGCTGTCCTTGGTAGACAAGAAGGTCTCGTCGGTGACCGTCGACAGCGACGATGCTCGATTCGGCCCGGCCGAGGGCATGGTCGTGCACGCCGAGGCGAACGATCTGAACCTGACCCAGAGCGCCGACTCCGGCGGCACCATCGGTAGCTCGAGTGCCGACATCTCGTGGTCGACCGACGGCATCACCCGCACCCTGCAGAGCCAGGGCATCGGTGCCATCGTCTCCGGAGTCACATCCGACGCGTCGGCGGGCACTCTGGAGTTCGCCGTCGGCGCGCTTGCGAAGCTGACCGTCAAGCCGCAGGTCACGGGCGGCAAGGTCGACGTCCAAACCGTCGACGCATCGATTCTGGGCCTGGGAATCCCCACCGATCTGGTCGATTCCGTCGTCGGCGTGCTCACCGACAGCCTGCAGGCGTACCCGCTGGACATGGCTCCGACGTCGCTGACCGTCACCGACTCCGGCATCGAGCTCGCCCTCGAAGGTGGCCAGTACACCATCCCGGCCACCCAGCAGAACCAGAATCAGCAGACGCCCGAGGGTTGCTCCTTGGTCGCGTAACCCACGTGAGCGGAAACTCGTAGCCCACTACGAGTTTCCGTGCACGTGCGACGCAGTCGCTCTAGTTCAGCCCGTCCAGCACCGCACGGGTACCCGATAGCCCCAACCGCGTGGCACCGGCGTCGATCATGGCCAGAGCAGCATCCGTGGTGCGGATGCCGCCGCTGGCTTTGACGCCCAGTCGTCCGCCGACGGTCTCGGCCATCAGCCGCACCGCCTCGACGCTCGCGCCGCCTGCGGGATGGAATCCGGTCGATGTCTTGACGAAGTGCGCTCCGGCCTTCTCCGCGGCGCGGCACACTTCGACGATCGCCTCGTCGGACAGCGCTGCCGATTCGATGATCACCTTGAGTACGGCGTCGCCGATGCCTTCACGGACGGTCACGATGTCGGCCAGAACGGCGTTGTAGTCCCCCGCGATGGCCGCGCCGACGTCGATCACCATGTCGACCTCGTCGGCACCCTGCTGCACGGCCAGTCGCGCCTCGGATCCCTTGATCAACGAATGATGCTTACCCGACGGGAATCCGGCCACCACAGCGGTGAGCATTCCCTCGGCGCGAATCGGCAGCATCGACGGGGAGACGCACACCGCGAGCACTCCCAGCTCGCGGCCTTCCTCGATGAGGGCCTCCACATCGGCGGCCGTGGCCTCCGGCTTGAGCAGGGTGTGATCGACCATTCCGGCGAGGGCGGCGCGGGTGAGTGTCATGAACCCAGCTTTTCACAGCACCGCATGTCGCGGCCCTGTCGGTCTACCATTCTCGGCTATGGACGCAGCCTCGCTCGCCGACACGTTCAACGCCACCAGCAGGGAGTTCGACGCGGTGACGCCGCTGGTCTGGGGCCCGGCCGGGCAGTCGCTGACGTTCGCTCTGGGGCTGCGATCCGGCGACGCCGTACTGGACGTGTGTTCCGGCACGGGGGCGTCGGCGCTTCCCGCCGCGGCAGCTGTCGGCCCGGACGGCCTGGTCCATGCCGTCGACCTCGCCGACGACCTGCTGGAGGTGGGCCGGGCGAAAGCCACCGAGCGCGCCCTACGCAACATCGACTTCGTCGTCGCCGACGCCACTGCCTGGGAACCGCCGTCGACCGTTCCCGACGCCGGATACGACGCCCTGGCGTGTTCGTACGGCATCTTCTTCCTGCCGGATCCCGAGCGGGACTTCTCGCGCCTGGTGTCGCTGGTCCGGCCGGGTGGCGGCGTCGGGGTGACGGTGTGGCGTCAGGGCGCGATCGAGGCGTTCTCCCGTGCGTATTTCGAGTTGATCGCAGCACATTCTCCGTCCACGGAACAGGTGGGCCGCCTCGCGCAGGAGGGGTACGACAAGCACCCGATCCGGCGCATGGAGACGGCCGATCTGCTCGGTACGTGGCTCGCGGCGGCCGGTACGACGGACGTCCGGGTGGTCGAGCTGAGTAATCATGTACCCGCCACGGAGTCGTTCGTGTGGAGCTTCGTGTTGGGCAGTGCTCTGCGCGGTGCCCTCACCCCGTTCGACGACGCAGCCGTCGGGCGGATTCGAGCGGACTTGTTCGCGTCGCTGACCGAGCGCGGCATCGATTCGATCGATCTCGGGACACTGGTGGCAACCGGGTTGCGAGCGCCCTGAGAGAATTGCCCTCATGAGTTCTTCCGTGTCCGAGGATCGCCGCTACGTTCTGTCCCTCGGTTGCCCAGACAAGACGGGCATCGTCGCCCGTATCTCCACGTTCCTCGCCGAGGTCGGCGGCTGGATCGTCGAGGCCGCCTATCACGCCGATCCCGATACTGGTTGGTTCTTCACGCGTCAGGCCGTGCGGGCCTCGTCGGTGAGCATGAGTGTCGAGGATCTGCGGGCCCGCTTCGCCGAGGTGGCTGCCGAGCTCGGCCCGGAGACCGAATGGGCACTGCATGATTCGGGCGCACCCAAGCGAGTCGTACTGCTGGTCAGCAAGGAAGCACATTGCTTGCACGATCTCCTGGGCCGCGCGGCCGGCGGGGAGCTACCCGCACAGATCTCGGCGGTGATCGGCAACCACAGGTCGCTCGAGCCCGTTGCTGCGGCGCACGGAACACCCTTCCATCACGTCGAGTTCGCGAAGGACCCGTCCGAGCGCGGACCGGCCTTCGAGGAAGTTCGGTCGCTCGTCGACTCCTACGACCCGCACGCGGTCGTGTTGGCGCGTTTCATGCAGGTGTTGCCCGAGTCGCTGTGCCAGCACTGGGCCGGTCGCGCCATCAACATCCACCACAGCTTCCTGCCGTCGTTCGTCGGTGCTCGGCCGTACCACCAGGCGTTCGCCCGTGGCGTCAAGCTCATCGGCGCGACGTGCCACTATGTGACGGCCGAGCTCGATGCGGGACCCATCATCGAGCAGGACGTCATCCGCGTCGACCACTCCGACGAGGTGACCGACATGGTGCGTCAGGGCCGCGACATCGAGAAGCTGGTGCTCTCCCGCGGCCTGCGCTGGCACCTCGAGGATCGCGTCCTGGTGCACGGACGCAAGACCGTGGTGTTCAGCTAGACCGTTCGGGTCACAGGTTCCGCAGACGAACGACTTCGGCGTTGAAGTCGTCGATCGCTTCCACCGAGCTCATGTGGCCGATTCCGGGGATGACGATCAGTCGGCTCAGGTGATCGTGGTCGTCGAGTGCTCGGGCGAGCTTGCGCGCGTGCACGGGCGGGGTCAGACGATCCGCAGATCCGACGAGCACGCTGGTGGGCACGGACATGTTCTCGAGCGCCTCGCGGATGTCGAGGTCGCTCAGCGCAGCGCCCCAGATACCCCGGGTACGCGGCGCGCACTCGAGCACGATCTTCTCGCAGAACGCCACCTCGGCGGGCGTGGCACCGGGGGCCATCGAGATGTACTTGATGGCTTGGCGGGTCACCGGGGACGGCCGCAGCGGTAGCGCCGAGCTCAGCACAGCGCGTCCCACCGGCGCCGGCACCCGTGGGAAGCGCTGTGGCAACGGGATGACGGTGGTCTCTCGGACGAGGGAATCCGTCGCCGTGCTGGCGAGCAGCACGGCGCTGACCAGGCGGTCGACCTGATCGGGGTAATTTCCGGCCCACGCCATGATCGACATGCCGCCCATACTGTGCCCCACCAGGACGGTTTTGTTGTCCTCGGTGACGGTGGCCGAGAGAACGGCCGACAGGTCGTCGGCCAGTACGTCGGGGCTCAGCGGACGCGTTCCGACGTCGCTGCGCCCGTGTCCGCGCTGGTCGTAGACGATGACGCGGTAGCGACCTGCGAGCGCATTGATCTGCGGAAACCAGTAATCGGCCGAGCAGGTCCAACCATGACTGAACAGGACGGGTTCGGCATCGGGGTCACCGTAGCTACGCACATGCAGGTGTGCGCCGTCGTCGGTGACGACTTCGGTGACGGTCGGCTCGGCCGTGGGATGTTGCAGCAACTCGTCCGGCTGCACGTCCGTGGTCTTGGTGAACGAATGGAGTCGACGTCGCCGAACGACGAAGGCCCCGATGCTCGCGGCAGCGGCGATGCCTCCGACTCCGAGCAGCGAACGTTCGATTACCTTGCGTGAAACCACTGACATTCCCCTCTACCTGTGACCCCCGAGCGGGTGCGGTAGAGGTTACGCCCAGCGCCGAACGGGTGCTTCAAGCCCCTCTACCAGCGCGGTCCGCGCTGAATGCCGTCGATCTTGGGACGCACGTCCACCAGGTACACCGCGATCGCGACGACTCCGATGATCCAGAACATGATGACGATCGGGCCGATCAGCGTCAGCAGCAGCCCGACGGCCAGAATGCCCAGCCAGGCGTTCTTGGTCAGCTTGCCGGTGGCCGGAAAAGCGTCGGCACGTTGGCGTAGCGCGTGGAAGATTGCGTACGCAGCCCCTGCAATCGAGATGATTTGCAGGATCAGGAAGATCGTCTGGGAGAAGCTGCTCGCAATCACGTCGCCCAGTGTACGAGAAACGACCCCTGCACCGTGCGGTGCAGGGGTCGTTTTCTTTACGAGTGCTTTAGCTGGTGGTCTTCTTGGCCGGAGCCTTCTTGGCAGCCGGTGCCGGTGCGGTCTTCTTGGCGGCCGGTGCCGGTGCGGTCTTCTTGGCCGGTGCCGGAGCAGCCTTCTTGATCGGTGCGTCGGCGGTGCCGCGGGTCTTGGATTCGACCTTGCCTGCCACGCCGCTCACCTTGTCGGACGCCTCGACGGCCTTGTCCTTGGCTTCGTCGCCGGCTTCGTCGATGTTCTCGGCGAGCTCGTCGGCGGCCTCGGAGATCTCGTCGGCACCTTCGCGAACCTTGTCCGACGCGATGCCGGCCAGAGCTGCGGCGCGCTCGCCGACTGCGCGGGTCTGCGATGCGACAGTTCCGAGAGCGTGCTCGGTGAGGTCGACGACGTCGTTGGCGGCGGAGTTGGCGCGTTCGAGGCCTTCTTCGACTGCCGGGGTGCGGCGGATGCGCTCGACGGTCTCTTCGCCGCGCTCGGCGAGCGAGGTGTACAGGTCGGACGCGACCTTGAGGTACGCCTCGGCTACCTTGCGAAGCTCGTCCGGGGTGAAGCGCTCGCGGAGCTCGGCGATCTCGTCGGGCAGCTCTGCGGGCAGGTTCGTCAGGCGCTCGCGGAGCGACTCGACGCCCTCGGTGACCTCTTCGGAGAGGTCTGCGATGCGGGCGTTGACCTCGCTGGTCCGGCTCTCGGCGCGCGAGCGCACCTGTGCCACGACATCTGCGACGGCCTGGACGACTGCGTCGCCGGCACCGACAGCTGCGTAGATCGGAGTCTTGACGTTCTCGAAGTTCTTGGAATCAGACATCTGGTGTCTCCTGTTCGTCGGTTTCGGGCTCTTGCGTCGACTCGTTCTCACGACAGAACGAGTCGTAGATCTCGATCAGCACTTGCTTCTGCCGTTCGGTGATGTGCTCATCGCCGAGCAGAGCTTCGCGCACCGGACCGTGGGGACGCGCTTCCAAGATCCCGGCCCGGACGTACAGCACCTCGGAGGAGACGCGCAGACCCTTGGCTATCTGCGCAAGCACTTCTGCGGACGGATTGCGTAGTCCGCGTTCGATCTGGCTCAGATACGGGTTGCTCACTCCGGCCCTGCTCGCGAGCTGCCGCATGGATACTTGTGCGGCTTCTCGCTGGGACCGGATGTAGCTTCCGATGTCCTGGGCTGCAGTCGTGACGACTGCGGCGACAAGGTCTCCGGCCTCGGCGACCACCTGCGTCGCCTCGGTCGCTTTGGCGACCAGATCCCCCTCGTTCTCGGCCATCTCGGCCTCCTGGTTTCGGTGTCCTACTGGACGGTACCGAAGGGTGCTAACTATTGCAAGCACTCTGCTAGCACTAGTGCCCGAAGATCAGATCGGAGACGGTGTAGATCGCCAGGCCTGCGATGGAACCGACGACGGTGCCGTTGATCCGGATGAACTGCAGGTCTCGTCCGACCTGCAGTTCGATCTTCCTGCTCGCTTCCTCGGCGTCCCAGCGCGCGACGGTGTCGCCGATGATCGTCGTGATCTCGTCTGCGTAGTTGGCAGCGATGTAACGGGCCCCACCCAGCAGCCAACCGTCCGCTTTTCCGCGCAATTCGTCGTCGTCGCGCAGTCGAATGCCGAAGTTGGCCGTGTTCTCCTTGATCTTGTTGCGCAAAGTACTCGTCGGATCGTCCACCGACTCGGTGATCAGACGCTTTGCCACCTTCCACGTCGACGCGGCGAGCCCGGTGATCTCCTCGCGGCCCATGATCTGTGCCTTGAGCTTCTCGGCCTTCTCGATGGTGGCCGGATCGTTCTGCAGATCGTTGGCGTAGTCGACGAGGAACTTGTTCGCCGCCAGGCGCACCTCGTGTTCGGGATTGGAGCGGATCTTCCACGTGAACTCGACGAGTTCCTTGTAGACCTTCTCCCCCAGCAGCGTGTCGACGAACTTCGGCGACCAGTTGGGCGAGTCCCGGGCGACGACACGATCGATCATTTCCTGGCTGCCCAGTGCCCACTGATGAGCGCGCTCGGCCAGCATGTCGATCAGCGGGAGCTGACGATTCTCGCGAAGCAGCTCGTCGAGGATGCGGCCGATCGGCGGACCCCATTGCGGATCGGCCAGTCGGCGCACGATGGTGCTGTCGATGACGGCGGTGATGTCCTCGTCGTTGAGCACGTCGACCACGCCATGCAGCACCGTTGCCGCCTCGGCCGCCACCCGTTCCGCATTGTCGGGTTGGGCGAGCCAGGTGCCGAGTCGCAACGGCACCTGGGCCGACGCGACCTTCTCCGAGACGACCTCGGGCGCGAGGAAGTTGCTACCGACGAACGAGCTCAGGCTGGCACCGAGCTGGTCCTTCTTCTTCTTGATCAGGGCCGTGTGCGGAATCGGAATGCCCAGCGGATGCTTGAACAGGGCCGTCACCGCGAACCAGTCCGCCAGCGCGCCCACCATGCCTGCCTCCGACGCCGCTCGGACGTACCCCACCCATGCCCCGGCCCCGGTGGATTCCTGCCAGCGGCAGAAAAGATAGACGATCGAGGCGAAGACGAGGAATCCCGTCGCGACGGTTTTCATCTTGCGGAGGTCGCGACGCTTGGTCTCGTCGTCGAAGTTCATGAGCTGCACACCCGACATTGTGCCCAGAATCGCAACCGATCAACCGGGCACGGCCCCCTCCTGTGTCGTACCCGACGCATAAGGTGGGTGACGTGGTGAAAAATAGTGCGGCGGCAGCCTCGGAGGACGCCCCCGAGGCGGACGCGGACAAGCCCAAGATCGAGAAGCCGGACGGCCGCAAGCGTCGATGGCGAGAGCACAAGATTGCCCGACGCGAGGAGCTCGTCGACGGTACGTTGGCCGCGATCCGGCTGCGTGGTCGCGAGATCGGGATGGACGAGATCGCGTCGGAGATCGGTATCTCGAAGACGGTGCTCTATCGGTATTTCACCGACAAGAACGATCTGACCAGCGCGACGATGTCCCGGTACGTCGAAACCACCCTCGCGCCGCGCATCTACTCCGCGATCTCCCACGAGCTCGACGAGTACGAGCTGACCCGGGTGGTGGTGACCGCCTACGTCGAGACGGTGGCCACCGATCCCGAGGTGTACCTCTACGTGATGGCCAACAACGCCGGCAACAACCGGGACGTGGTGGCCGAGTCCGAGCGCATGATCGCCGAACTCCTCTCCACCGTGTTGGGTGAGCGGCTGCGCCAACGTGAGATGGATTCGGGCGGCTCGGTGCCGTGGGCGTTCGCCATCGTCGGCGCAGTCCAGTTGGCCACGCACTGGTGGATCTCGAACAAGTCCATGTCCGCCGACGACCTGATCGACTACCTCTGCATGATGATGTGGGGCGGCATCCACGGCGTGGCCATGGCCGACGGCTCACCGGCCAAGTTCAAGTCGCAGCCGCATCCTCTGGTGGACGACGAGCCGGGTAAGTCCTAGCGCTAGTCGTATTCGTCGTCGAGCGGAACTTCGGTGCGTTGTTCGATGACGTCCGTGGCGTCGGCCTCGACGGGGAGATCGCCCGCATCCGGCTCGTCCGGTTCGTCCGCGATCGGCAGATTCTGCTCGACGCGATCCTCGGTCGGAGATTCGATCGGTGATTCGCTCATGTGTCCATTCGTACCACTGCCGCGCACACGGTTCTCGTTTGAAAGTCGATCGCGCCGGTAATCCGAACGAGCATGAGCAACGAAACATTGTCCGGACGCCGCATTGCCGTTCTCGCCACCGACGGTGTCGAGCAGGTCGAGTTGGTGCAGCCCCGTGAAGCCGTCGAAAATGCCGGTGGCACAGTCACATTGGTGTCGCTCGATCATGGCGACATCCAAGCCATGAACAGCGACGTGAACGCAGGCGACACGTTCAGTGTCGACAAGATCGCGGGCGAGGTATCGGTCGACGACTTCGACGCATTGATCCTGCCCGGCGGCACCACGAATCCCGATCAATTGCGCGTGGATGCGGACGCAGTGGAGTTCGTGCGTGCGTTCGTTCAGGCGCGCAAACCGGTCGGAGTCATCTGCCACGGCGCGTGGACGTTGGCCGAAGCAGACGTACTGAAAGGCCGCACGCTGACGTCCTACCCGAGCATTCGGACCGACCTTCGTAACGCCGGTGCCACCGTCGTCGACGAGGAAGTGGTCGTGGACGGCAATCTGGTGTCGAGCCGCAACCCCGACGACCTGCCTGCCTTCTGCGCGAAGATCGTGGAGCACTTCCGCGCTTGATAGGTTAGCGTGCCCTATGCGCATTTCTCGATCTCTGGCCCTGCCTGCGGCAGCCGTGGCCCTCGCCCTGACCCTGACCGCGTGCGGATCCGGTAATTCCGACGACGGCGACCCGGCCGATTCGGCTGCTGCGGGCACCGTCGTCACCGACATGTTCGGGGAGGTCGAGGTGCCGGCCGACCCCCAGCGAGTAGTTGCGCTCGGCTGGTCCGACGCCGAAACCGCATTGGCTCTCGGCGTGCAGCCCGTCGGAGCCAGTGACTGGCTCGGCGTCGGCGGCAACGGCCTCGGCCCCTGGGTCACCGAAAAGTACGACACCGACCCGACGATCCTGGCCACCTACGACATCGACGTCGAATCGGTCGCCGCCCTGGCACCGGACCTGATCCTGTGGACCAGGAGCACCAACGACAAGGCCGTGTACGACCAGCTGTCCGACATCGCCCCCACTGTCGCGGCACCTCCGGGAACCGACGTCGCCTACGGCACCACATGGGACGGGCAGACCGAGATCGTCGCCGAGGCGCTCGGAAAAGTCGACGAAGGCAAGAAGCTGATCGACGACACCAAGACCCAATTCGCCGAGACCGTGGCTGCCAACCCGGAATTCGCCGGCAAGTCCGTCGCCGTCGGCACGCTGTACAGCGGCCAGAGCGGGGCCTACGTACGCGGCGACACCCGAGTCGACTTCCTCGAAGCACTCGGACTGACGAACGCCCCGGCCATCCAGGACCTCGCCCAACCCGGGAAGTTCAGCGTCGACCTGTCCGAGGAGAACATCGCGAACCTCGACGCCGACCTGACCGTCATGTTCCCCATCGGCAGCGGACCCGAGGTCATCACCGAGAACCCGCTCATCCAGGGACTGCCATCGGCCCGCGACGGACGCCTCGTCGTGCTCGGTGACACCGACCTGTCCAACGCATTCTCGGCCGCCTCGGTCGCGGGAACCCGATATGCACTGGACAACGCAGTGCCACTGTTCGCAGAACCACTGAAGGCCTAGCTCACACCCGCCCGGGAGGGCTTGCGACACTCTTCCCGGGCGGGCTTGTCACACTCTTCCCGGGGGCTTGTCACACTCTCCCGGGCGGGAAGCCACCCGCGGCGATCGGGCCCCAGGTGTCGATCGTGATGCGGATCAACGACTTTCCCTGCTTCACCATCGCCGCGCGGTACTCGTCCCAGTCCGAGTGCTCGCCGGCGATGCTGCGGAAGTACTCCACCAGAGGCTCGACGGCGTCGGGAAGATCGATGATCTCGGCCGTCCCGTCGACCTGGACGTAGTCGCCGTTCCAGTCGTCGCTGTGTACCAACACGGTGACGGCCGGCGTGCGGCGGATGTTGTGCACCTTGGCGCGCTCGGGGTAGGTGGCGATGACGATGCGGCCTTCCGAGTCCACGCCTGCGGTCACCGGGGAGACCTGCAGACCGTCGTCGCGCTTACGCGTGATCAGGGTGTGGTGGTGCCGCGGAGATACGAATTCGAGCAGTTGCTCACGCGACACAGTCTCGGCTTTTGCGATGGTAGGGGCCATGAATCCCATGGTAGAGAAGTAGTCTTCCGCCTATGGCCGACAAGTCGAAACTGTGGACGCTCTCTCCCGTCGATGTGCTGCGCGCCAGTGCCTCTCCTCGGGTGGAGGACATCGATTTCACCGCCACTCCGGGGTTCGACGGCGCGAAAGCACACGGCAACGACGTCCTCGAGCAGCGCGGTGCGGTCCTTGCGGCGCTCCAGGAAAAGCTCTATGCCCACGGGCGCGCAGGCGGCACCAAGTCGGTTCTGCTCGTGCTGCAGGGCATGGACACTGCGGGCAAGGGCGGCATGGTCAAGCACGTCATCGGGATGGTCGATCCGCAGGGCGTCGACCTCGCGTCGTTCGGGGTGCCGACCCAGGAGGAGAAGCAACACCACTACCTGTGGCGCATCCGCAAAGCTCTTCCGCGCGCAGGCCGAATCGGGGTGTTCGATCGGTCCCATTACGAGGACGTTCTCGTCGTCGCGGTCCACGACCTCGTGCCACGGCAGGTGTGGGAGAAGCGATTCGACGAGATCAACGCCTTCGAGAAGGAGTTGGTCGACGAGGACACGGTCGTCGTCAAGGTGGCCTTGTTCGTCTCGGCCGACGAACAGAAGAAGCGACTGCAGGAACGGCTGGATCGACCCGAGAAGCACTGGAAGTACAACCCGGGCGACGTCACCGAGCGTGGTTTCCTGCCGCAGTACCGGACGGCGTATCAGCGGGTTCTCGATCGCACGGATACCGACCACGCACCGTGGTACGTCGTCCCGTCCGACCGCAAGTGGTACAGCAGACTGGCCGTCACGGAAATTCTCATCGACGCGCTCGAAAAGCTCGATCTCGATTGGCCCGCAGCCGATTTCGATGTCGAACACGAGAAGAAGCGGCTGGCCGAGAGCTGAACCCCCTTCGAAGGCGTCAATGGTCCATCGACCCCCGTCTGGGCAGGTCGATGGACCATTCACGCGTCCAAGGAGACAGTTACAGCGTGGCTGCGTCGATCACGAAGCGGTAGCGCACGTCGGACTTGACGACGCGGTCGTATGCCTCGTTGATCTTCTCGGCCGGGATGACCTCGATCTCGGCACCGATGTGGTGCTCGGCGCAGAAGTCCAGCATTTCCTGGGTCTCGGCGATGCCGCCGACCATGGAACCGGCGAACGAGCGACGGTTGGCCAGCAGGTTGAATGCAGGCACCTCGAGGGGCTTCTCGGGAACACCGAGCTCGACGAGTGTTCCGTTGCGGGCCAGCAGTCCCAGGTACTTGCCCATGGGCAGGTTGGCCGAGACGGTGTTGAGGATCAGGTCGAACTTGCCCTGCAGATCCTTGAGCGCGGTGGTGTCCTTGGTGGCGTAGTACTCGTCGGCACCGTAGGCCTTGCCGTCTGCTTCTTTCGCATCCGTCTGGCTCAGCACGGTGACGTGCGCGCCCATGGCGTGAGCGATCTTGACGCCGATGTGTCCGAGGCCGCCCATTCCGATGATGGCGACCTTCTTGTCGGGGCCGGCTCCCCAGTGCTTGAGGGGCGAGTACAGCGTGATGCCTGCGCACAGCAGCGGCGCTGCGACGTCGAGTTCGACGCCTTCCGGGATTCCGAGGACGAACTTCTCGGTGACGACGATCTGGGTGGAGTAGCCGCCGTTGGTGAACTCACCCTCGTAGGTGGTGGAGTTGTACGTCTGGACGACGCCCTTGGTGCAGTACTGCTCGTCGCCGTCGAGACATGCCTCGCACTTGCCGCAGGAGTCGACGAAGCAGCCGACGCCCACGCGGTCGCCGACCTTGCGGGTGGTCACCTCGGAGCCGACCTCGGCCACGATGCCGGCGATCTCGTGTCCGGGAACGACGGGGTACGTGGTGCCGCCCCACTCGTTTCGGGCGGTGTGGATGTCGGAGTGGCAGATGCCCGCGAACTTGACGTCGATGAGGATGTCGTGCGGTCCGACTGCGCGTCGCTCGATCGTCGCCTTCTCGAGCGGGGCGTCCGGAGCGGTGGCCTGGTAAGCGGTAGCTGAAGTCATATCTACATTGCTACCTACGCATCTGTGTAAGCGCAACACAGCTACCGCTACGACCAGGCTATTCCTGCTTCGAACGAGTCGTTCGCAACAGTAACGTCAGCTGTTCTTGGCGATATTGACGCCGAGCCATCCAACATACGCTGCCAGACCGACCAGTCCGATCTTGCGGGTCTTGGGGTACGCGATCGCCACGCCGACGGCCAGTTCGGTGGCCCCGTTACGACTGATCCAGGTTCGAGTGTCCTTGGGGAACGGAAGCTTGGTGATTCCCTCGAAGGCCTCCGGCACGACGAAATGGGCCGCGCCTGTAGCGGCCAACCCGATTCCGAATGCCTTGGGCACCAGACCGTTCGACTTCTTGGACTTGCTCACTGACATGCTCCCTGGGATCGATGGATTTGCACCGGCAGACCGACAATAGCGCTCGGCAGGCCGCTGCGCGGCGACCCGCCCGAGACGCCCACTACTTTGCTACGCGGCCGTTCTCGTAGCGGTAGAACCCGGCCCCGGTCTTCTTGCCCGTCTGTCCCGCCTCGACCATGCGCAACAACAGCGGCGGTGCCGCGAACAGCGGCTCGTCGAATTCCGAATACATGGAGTCGGCAATGGACTTGACGGTGTCGAGACCTACGAGATCCGCGAGCGCGAGCGGTCCCATCGGGTGCGCCAAACCCAGAACCGTCGCTTTGTCGACGTCTTCCTTGGTGGCGAATCCCGACTCGACCATGCGGATCGCCGAGAGCAGATACGGAACGAGAAGTGCGTTGACGACGAAGCCCGAGCGATCCGCGGATCGCACCACCTGCTTGCCGAGAACATCTCCGGCGAAGGCTTCGGCACGGTCGGCCACCGCATCGGACGTTGTGCTCGTGGTGACCAGCTCGACGAGCGGCAATACCGGAACCGGATTGAAGAAATGAAGTCCGACGACGCGCTGCGGTGCCGTGGTGGCCGACGCGAGCGTCGTGATCGGAATGGACGAGGTGTTGGACGCGAGCACGGCATTCGCGTCGGACACCACCGCGTCGAGTTCTGCGAATATTGCCGACTTGACCTTTTCGTCCTCGAGGACTGCTTCGACGACGAGTTGGCGGTCTGCGAAGTCCCCGAGGTCGCAGGTGAACCGCAACCGGGAGGCGGCGTGTTCTCGTTCGCGCTCGGTGATCTTGCCGCTGCTCACTCCGCGGTCCAGTGATTGCAGGATGCGACTGCGGCCGGCCGTCGCCAGTTCGCGAGTCTGTTCGTAGACCGCCACGTCGACGTGCGCGCGGGCGCAGACCTCTGCGATTCCCGCACCCATCTGTCCGGCTCCGACGATCCCCACCCTCTCGACCGTCACAATGACACTCCTTCGAAATACATTGCGCAACAACAGCTCAAAGCGAGATGGGGGTAACTCTGCTGGGGTACGCCCAAAACCTTCGCAAGACAGAACAGGCGGCCCGCAACGAAAGTTGCGGACCGCCTGACGGGTGCGCTGAAGATCCGGGGAGGCGGGCTAGCTCAGTGGAACTGGCCTTCTTCGGTGGAGCCCTTCAGTGCTGCGGTCGACGTGTTGGGGTCGACGGTGGTGGCGATGCGGTCGAAGTAGCCCGCGCCGACCTCACGCTGGTGCTTGATGGCGGTGAAGCCACGCTCTTCTGCAGCCTTGAACTCGCGCTCCTGCAGATCGACGAACGCGGTCATGCCTTCGCGGGCGTAGCCGTGTGCCAGGTCGAACATGCCGTAGTTGAGCGAGTGGAAGCCTGCGAGGGTGATGAACTGGAACTTGAAGCCCATGGCGCCGAGTTCTTTCTGGAACTTCGCGATGGTGGCGTCGTCCAGGTGTGCCTTCCAGTTGAACGAAGGCGAGCAGTTGTAGGCGAGCAGCTGGTCCGGGAATTCGCTGCGAACCGACTCGGAGAACTTCTTGGCGACCTCGAGGTCCGGGACGCCGGTCTCCATCCAGATGAGGTCTGCGTACGGTGCGTAGGCCTTGGCGCGAGCGATGCAGGGCTCGATGCCGTTCTTGACGCCGAAGAAGCCTTCTGCAGTGCGGGTTCCGTCGAGGAACTCGCGGTCACGCTCGTCGACGTCGGAGGTGATCAGCGTGGCTGCCTCGGCGTCGGTGCGGGCGATGATGACCGAGGGGACGTCGGCGACGTCCGAGGCCAGACGGGCGGAGGTCAGGGTGCGGATGTGCTGCTGGGTGGGGATGAGCACCTTGCCACCGAGGTGGCCGCACTTCTTCTCCGATGCGAGCTGGTCTTCCCAGTGCACGCCGGCAGCACCGGCCACGATCATGGCCTTCTGCAGCTCGTATGCGTTCAGTGCGCCACCGAAGCCTGCTTCGGCGTCGGCCACGATGGGTGCAACCCAGTTCTTGACGGACGTGTCGCCCTCGATCTTGGCGATCTCGTCGGCGCGCAGGAGCGCGTTGTTGATGCGACGGACGACCGACGGAACCGAGTTGGCCGGGTAGAGGCTCTGGTCCGGGTAGGTGTGGCCCGAGAGGTTGGCGTCGCCGGCGACCTGCCAGCCGGAGAGGTAGATCGCCTGGAGGCCGGCGCGAATCTGCTGCACGGCCTGGTTGCCGGTGAGGGCACCGAGCGAGTTGATGTAGTCCTCGTTGTTGACGAGATCCCACAGGATCTCGCTGCCGCGGCGAGCGAGTGTGGCTTCTTCGACCACAGTGCCCTGGAGGTCGGAGACCTGCTGCGCGGTGAAGTTACGGGTGACGCCCTTCCAGCGCGGGTTGGTGTCCCAATCCTGCTGAATCTCGGCGGTGGTCTTCGGGGTGCCGGTGGTCGACATCGGAGCTCCAGTCTCTTCTCTGCTTCTCGGCCTGCCGCGAGACGAATCTTCACATCGTTGCCAGGCCCTTCTGGTGTACTCCAAAACAATGGCACACCCGAAAACAGGCGTCTACCAGTTGTTAGTGCCAATCTTGGCTAGCTTTCCAGAGCCCTTTGCTAAGTCTGCGAATTTTCGGGGCTCGCATACCTCGCTGATCGGGCGGCGTGGTTACTCGTCGGTAGCGACGAATCCCCAGTTGGTGAACGGAATGAACAAAATTCTTTACGGGACGCTTGTACGGTTTGAATCGGGCGTCTGAATCGAGTCAGAAAACAGCCTGGAAGTGATGGACGTCACACTTGCTTCGTCTCACGATGTGGACGCTGCACGAGGTGCTCCTCTCGCGATCTCTCGTTGGAGAATCCCCCGTGCGAGTGCGTCGAGTGGAGCAGGAATTGCACCATCCACAAGCATTCGGCCATGCACAGGCCATTCCATTTCCCCAGGTCGACCGATCAACGCCCCACAACGACGCGCCGATGCTGCAGCTATGACACACCACAACCCCGCGGGTCGTTCCGCAGGCTCCACTCCCACCCCCGCAGGTCATTCCGCAGGCTCCACTCCCGCCCCCGCAGGCTCCACTCCCACCACTTGGAGGGATCTCGTCGACGCAGGGATTCACCCCAGCACCGTCTCGCGTCGCTTCACCCGCGTCCTGCCGACGGTCCACATGCGCGGGGAGCCGTCGACGATGGACCGTTGTCGGGCGATCACGCTGTGGCGACCCGACGCCGTCCTCAGTCATCGATCGGCCGCGTACCTGCGCGGCTGGACCGCCGAACCGACAATGCTCGACGCCACCGTCCCTCGAACTGCGCGGCTGCGACCTCCATCGTGGCTTCGGCTGCACCGCCGCGATATGGACTCCACGCTCGTCGACGAGGTCGCGGCGCTGCCCTGCACCATCTCTGCGCAGACGATGCTCGATTGCCTGGCGCTACTCCCCCGCCCCGATGCCGAGTTGCTGATCGATGAGCGCCTGAAGTTCGGAATGGACCCGGCTTCGTTGCTCTGCCTACTCGACCGATTCCCGGGTCGGCACGGGAACGTCGAGCTGGCTCGTCAGGTGCGGCTCGCGGTATCGAGATTTGCGTCGGAGCCCGAGCGCGCCCTGGGCCGCGCAGTGCATCGACTCGGCCTGCGCCTGGAGATGAACGCTGCAGTCGGTCCGTTCGTGTGTGATTTCGTCGACCGCCGCAGCCGAACGATCATCGAAGTCGACGGTCGCGAATTTCACAGTGCAGCAGCCGTATTCAGCAAGGATCGCCGACGACAGAACGCGCTGGTCCTCGATGGCTGGTTGGTGCTGCGCTACTCGGCGTTCAATGTGCTCACCGCGCCTGACGACGTGGCTGCCGAAATCGCGTCGGTTGTCAGGCGGCGCCGGGCATCGCGGCGATGACTGCACACAATGCTCCACTCGCTGGGCCGCACACGGGATTCATCGCGCCTGTCCCGGGAAGTGGAGCATCAGTTGCAGAGAAGCCTCAGATGCGAACGCCGGTGCGCTCGTTGCTGGAGGCCACTACTCGCGAGGTGACCGGCGCCCGGCGCGACGCAATGACCCCCAGCGCACCCATTGCAGCGATCACGAGTCCGCCGACGATGGCGAACAGGTCCGCGGCCAGCAATCCGGAGGGGAAGACCATCAGCGCGGGCGAGACGGCAAGCAACACACCGAGGCCGACGTGAGTCCAGTGACTCTGCCTGGACGCGGATCCGATGGCCCAGAGCGCCGACGATGCCGCAAGGATGCCGAGCACCAGGATGGCTCCGGTGACTTCTTGGTCGCCCTGGACGGGAAGCCAGACGGTGGAGGCGACCAGAACGGCTCCGGTGACGAAGACGACGACGTCCCTGACGATTTCCGATGTGCGCTGACGATTGGACATGACCGCTCCTCGAGGTGCGTGGTGAATAGCTCGTGTATCGGTATACGCCTTTACTTCGGCTAATGTTCCCGACGGTCACCGAATCGTGACCCAGCAGCTAGTTGCGAACGGTGTTAAGGCAATTCTTCGCAGGCGTAGCCTGGCAACCGTGTCCAAGACTTTCGTCGGCGTTCGCCTTCGGCAGCTCCGCAGCGAACGCAGCATGAGCCAGGTATCTCTGGCGCAGAAGCTCGGTATCTCGGCCAGCTATCTCAACCAGATCGAGCACGACGTACGCCCGTTGACGGTTCCGGTACTGCTGCGGATCTCGGAGGTCTTCGGCGTCGACACCTCGTTCTTCTCCTCGGAGGACGACACCAGGTTGGTTGCCGAGTTGCGCGAAGTCGCACTCGATCAGGACATGGGCATCGATGCCGATCCGCACGAGATCGCGCAGATGGTCAGCTCGCACCCACAGCTGGCTCGGGCAATGGTCAATATGCATCGCCGATACCGCAATACGACGGCTCAGCTGTTGGCAGCGACCGAGGAACGATTCTCCGACGGCAGCGGCAGCGGCTCCATCAGCAAGCCGCACGAAGAGGTGCGCGACTACTTCTATCAACGACAGAACTATCTGCACGAATTGGATACCGCCGCAGAGGCATTGACATCGCGGATCCGGTTCCATCGCGCCGACGTGGGCGGTGAGATCGCGAAGCGGTTGCGCACGGTGCACGACGTGCAGATCGTCAATCGCATCGACCTCGGTGAGAACGTGCTGCATCGGTTCGACCCGCAGACGCGGGTGTTGGAGATTTCTCCTCACCTCTCCGGCGGGCAGAAGGTGTTCAAGTTCGCCGCCGAGCTCGCGTATCTCGAATGCGGTGATCTGTTGAACAAGATGGCCGACGAGGGAAACTTCACGAGCGAGGCGTCGAAGAAATTGGCGGTGCTCGGGTTCGCCAACTATTTCGCGGCCGCGACGGTGTTGCCGTATCACCAGTTCCACGATGTCGCCGAGGATTTCCGATACGACATCGAGCGGCTGTCGGCCTTCTTCTCGGTGAGTTACGAGACCATCTGCCACCGACTCTCCACGCTGCAGCGCCCCGAGATGCGCGGTGTGCCGTTCTCGTTCGTCCGGGTCGATCGCGCCGGCAACATGTCTAAACGACAGTCCGCCACCGGCTTTCACTTCTCCTCCAGCGGCGGCACGTGCCCGCTGTGGAACGTGTACGAGACGTTCGCGTATCCCGGCAAGATCATGACGCAGATCGCCGAGATGCCCGACGGCCGCAATTATTTGTGGATCGCACGTACGGTGGAACGCCGCGCCGCTCGATACGGGCAGCCCGGCAAGACTTTTGCCATCGGCCTCGGTTGCGAACTGCGCCATGCCGGACGGCTCGTCTATGCCGATGGACTGGACGTGCAGGGCTCGGCGGTCGCAACTCCGATCGGAGCGGGTTGCCGGGTCTGCGAACGCTCGAACTGCCCGCAGCGTGCGTTTCCGCCGCTCGGCAAGGATCTCGACATAGACGAGCACCGAAGCTCGGTGTCCCCGTACCTCGTTCGCTGAGTAGAAAGAGAATTCCCATGACCCGAATCGGCGTTGTACTCCGGCCCGAGATCGCCCCGGAGGCGCTGGTCGACGCGGCTCGCGCAGCCGATGCCGCGGGCGTCGACGAGATCTGGCTGTGGGAAGACTGCTTCTTCTCCGGCGGGCTGTCCACTGCTGCACTGATTCTCGCGAGCACCGATCGCGTGAACGTCGGCATCGGGGTGTTGCCCACTCCGATGCGGAACGTGGCGTCGACGGCCATGGAGATCGCGACCGTCGCTCGGGTCCATCCGGGCCGGCTCCGCGTGGGACTCGGCCACGGCGTCCAGTCGTGGATGGGCCAGATCGGCGCACGAGTGCAGTCTCCGCTGACGTTGCTCGACGAGCAGATGACAGCCCTCACCGCTCTCCTCGCGGGCGAGAGCGTCACCACGCAGGGTCGGTACGTCTCGCTCGACAATGTGCAGCTCGATTGGCCTCCGCTGCAGGCACCTCCACTGCTCGTCGGGGCCACGGGCCCGAAAACCCTTGCTCTGAGCGGCCGCAGGAGTGTCGGCACCATTCTCACGAGCGAGACGGACCCGGATCAGCTGCGGACTGCCGTCGGGCATATCGCCGCGGGGCCGGGTCACGACATCGTCGTCTATGTCGCCGTCGGATCCGATTCCGATGCCGCCATGAGCAATCTGCAGCGCTGGATCGATGCGGGCGCGACCACTGTTGTACTCGAACCGTCTGCACAACAACCGGATCCGACCCCACTGTTCGCGCACGCCGCGTCCTTGACGACGGAGTTAGGAGCCCAGTAACCAGCAGCCTCACCGAAAGGCTGACACTAGCGCTCCCGCAGATACCGTCCCGCGTCGGCGAACGCGCGTGCTCGACGCGTCAGCGTGGGTGGCGCAGCGGGTTCGCCTCGCCACAGGCGGTAGAGCGTGCTCATGCTGAGGATGAGTCGCTCGGGCGAATCCCAGTGCGCGTAATGGCCGAATTCGGGTGATTTGAGCAGGTTCAGGGCGGCCTCGGTGGAGCCGAGGCCCGCGTCGAAGCACGCTCGTCCGGCCTCGGCCACCCAGGTCCAGTAGCTGCGCACGGCGCGTATTTCGTCGGTGCCGCACAGGGGTCCGTGGCCGGGGACGTACACGTCGGCGTCGAGTTCGAGGAGGTGGTCGAGGGCGTCGATCCAGTTCTGCAGCGGGCCGTGCCAGAGCACCGGGGTGGCGTCGATGAAGAGCAGGTCGCCCGCGAACACGACCCCCACGTCCGAGAGGTGCGCGATGACATCGCCTTCGGTGTGCGCCGGACCGAGGTAGCGCAGGTGCACCGATCGTCCTGCGACATCGATGGTTTCGGTGGTTTCGAAGGTGTGATCAGGCAGGCGGGGCAGCGCCGACGGAAACAGCGCATCGCCGCGAACACGGTTCATGTAGGAGCCCATGGCACCGATCGGTCCCGGCACCCAGCCGACTGCCTTGCCGAAGGACGCGAATGCGGATACTCCCTTCGGCGGGGTCTCCTCCTTCATCGCGTGCAGCGACGCCGCACTGGCGGTGATCCGTGCGGAGGCGGGCACGCTGTCGTTTCCCCACCAGTGATCACCGTCCGAATGCGTGTTGAGGACCTCGGTGATCGGTGCGGCGGCAACCAACTCGGCGGTGTCGGCGGCAACCCTGTCGGCCCAGTTCACGTCCCAGACGGTGTCGATCAGCATCGACGCCGAGCCGGGTGCCACGACGAGCCCGGTGTTGGTCTGACCCCAACTGCCCGGTGGACGCATGAAGGCCCAGGTGTCGTCGGCGATCTGCTGGTATCCCACCTCGGTGTTTCGCACTGCCACAGGCTATCCGCTGAGCATCTCTTGCAGTCGACCATTCCACTGGCGCTCCGGAAAACATCGACCCAATACTTCCAGCATGATGGGAACAGCGGTGGAGGCGCCGGGCGATGCGCCGAGCACGGCGGCGATGGAGCCGTCCTGCGACGCGATCACCTCCGTGCCGAAACGCAATTGCCCGTTCACGACGATCTGGGCGCGCTGTCCGGCGGGGACCACGGACCAGTCCGACGGATCGGCATTCGGTACGAATTGGCGCAACGCAGCGATCTTCTTGGCTCGGGTGGCCGTCAATTCCGACAGCAGCAGACCTATCAACGGCGTGTTGTTGCCTGCCATCGACAGGAGTGACCCGATGTTGTGCCGGTCGATCGACGCCGGGAAGTCGAGCCACGATCCATGTTTCAGAAACCGAGGATTCGCGCCGGCGTACGGCCCGAAGAGTATGGACCGCCGCCCGTCGACGATGCGGGTGTCGAGATGGGGCACCGACATCGGAGGCGCTCCGATGGGCGGAGTTCCGTAGACCTTCGCGTCGTGTCTGTCGACCACCTCGGGCCGATCACAACGCAAGAACTGCCCGCTGATTGGTAGTAGTCCGTAACCGCGGGCCTCTGGAATCCCTGCTGTGCGCAACAGCTTCAGAGCCCACCCACCGGCACCGACAAACACGAAGCGCGCGCGCTCGATCGATCGGCCACCGCGCACTCGCAGGGACCAGGATCCGTCCCGTTCCTGACTCATCCCGGTCACCTCCCGCCCGGTCTCCACGCGCGCACCACGTCCACTCATGTCCCCCAGCAACTGCCGCGTCAGTGCACCGAAGTCGACGTCGGTTCCGGTCGCATCTCGGGTGGCGGCCCAGTCGCCTGTTCGTCCCGCCGACACGAGCGGTGCCCACTCGTCCAGTACCGCAGCATCTTCGGTGTACTCCATGGCTCGAAACAGCGGATGCGCGGTCAACGCTCGATGCCTGGCCTGCAGCGATCGAACGTTCTCCGCCCCCTGCACCAGGGTCATGTGCGGCACCGAACGTACGAAGCTGGTGTCGGCCAGCGTCGACCAGAAGCGTCGCGTCACGGCGAACTGCTCGGCGATCGCGACGGCCCGGTCGATATCGACGGAGCCGTCGACTCTCTCCGTCGTGTAGTTGGTTTCGCACAGGCCGGCGTGGCCGGTCCCGGCATTGTTCCACCCGTCGGAGGCTTCCATCGCTACCTCGGGCAATCGTTCGAGGACCCGAATCGACCAGGTCGGCTCCACACGTTGCAGCAGCGTGCCGAGCGTCGCGCTCATCACCCCACCGCCGACGAGGATGACGTCATCCATCGTGCACCCCTCTCTCGTACTAAGTACAAGTCACGCTAACACCGACTCGTACGCCTGTATAGTTCTGCCGGTGCCTCGCTTGACCAGGACTGCCGTCGTCGACGCCGCGCTCGAAGTCGCGTACCGACGCGGACTCGACTCGCTCACCATCCGCAAGATCGCCACCGAACTCGGTGTCTCTCCCATGGCGATCTACTGGCATGTGAAGAACAAGGACGAACTGCTCGACGCCATGGGCGACCGCGTCTGCCAGGATCTCGAAATCACCGTCGATCCCACGGCAACGTGGTGGGAACAACTGCGCACCGTGCTCGAGGACTTCATGCGAGCCTTGCGCGCACATCCCGGAGCAGCGACCATCGTCGTTCCACGAATGCTGTTCTCCCCCAACAGCAGAGCGGCAATGGAGCTCAGCCTGAAAGTTCTCGGTGAGGCCGGCTTCTCCCTGTCCGACGCCACCCAGCTGGCCCGTCACGGCGTTCGAGTCGCCATTTCGTTGATCACGGAGCCGCTGTTCACGGGTGTCGAAGTCGAGCCGGAGCGGCGGGCACACGTCGAACACGAGGTGGCGGAAACGATGGACTCCCTCCATCCCGACGAGTTTCCCAATATCCTCGCCGCAGCCTCGTACCTGAGCGACGTCAGCGCGCGGACGGCGTTCGAGAAGCTCGGGCTGGACACCTACATCGCCGGTGTCAGGGCGCTGGCCGAGGAGACTGACGTTTCGTCCTGATTACTCGCATCGTCGTGTACATCTTGTCGGGTGGCAAAGTCTCGTCCGTGGGTGCAGGCTTTGCAGAACCGAAATAGTCGACGCTAGGGGTTGTGATGACGGTGCCTGTCCTGCAGAACTACATCGACGGGGCATTCGTGACGCCCTCGGGTACCGAGATGCTCGATGTCGTCAGTCCGGTGGACGAGTCGGTGGTCGCTCGAGCCCCGATTTCCGATGCTGCCGATGTCGATGCCGCAATGTCGGCTGCCGCCAAAGCTTTCGAGACCTGGGGCAAGACGACTCCGAGTGAGCGGCAGAAAGTACTGCTGAAGCTCGCCGATGCCATCGAGGCCCACAGCGACGAGATCGTCGAGGCGCAGAGTCGTAACACCGGTCAGCCGAAGGCCACCATCGCCGCCGAGGAAGTCACCGTCGGAGCAGATCAGATTCGGTTCTTCGCCGGGGCTGCACGGATGCTCGAAGGCAAGTCGGCCGGCGAGTACATGGACGGGTTCACCTCGTACGTACGCCGCGAGCCGATCGGCGTCGTGGGGCAGGTGACTCCATGGAACTACCCGTTCATGATGGCGATCTGGAAGATCGGGCCTGCCCTCGCGGCCGGCAACACCGTCGTTCTCAAGCCGAGCGACACCACCCCCGAGAGCACCCTGGTGCTGGCAAAATTGTCGAAGGGCATCGTCCCCGACGGCGTGCTGAACATCGTGCTCGGCAACGGCGGCACCGGCGCAGCCATCGTCGAACACAAGACGCCCGGCCTGGTCTCGATCACCGGTTCGGTGCGGGCAGGCATCGCCGTCGCCGTCGCCGCTGCCAAGCAGCTCAAGCGCGCGCACCTCGAACTGGGCGGCAAGGCACCGGCCATCGTGTTCGACGACGTCGACATCACCAAGGCCGCCGACGGCATCGCCGAGGCCGCGTTCTTCAACGCCGGCCAGGACTGCACGGCGGTCACTCGCGTGTTGGTACACGAGTCGGTACACGACTCGCTCGTCGACGCACTCGTCGCCAAGGCGAAGACACTGAAGGTCGGATTGCCCGACGACCCCGACACCTTCCTCGGCCCGCTGAACAACGTCAACCACTTCGGTCAGGTCAGCTCCAAGGTCGACGGTATCGGCGCACACGCCACCATCGTCACCGGCGGAAAGCGCATCGGCGACAAGGGATTCTTCTACGAGCCCACGATCATCACGGGCGTGCAGCAATCCGATCCCATCGTGCAGGAGGAGACGTTCGGCCCGGTGCTGACGGTGCAGAAGTTCTCCGACGAGGCAGAGGCGATCGAACTTGCCAACGACGTCGACTTCGGTCTCGCGTCGAGCGTCTGGACGTCCGATCATGCTCGCACGCTTCGCATTTCGGCGGCTCTGGACTTCGGCGCCGTCTGGGTCAACTGCCACATCCCGTTGGTGGCCGAGATGCCGCACGGCGGCTTCAAGTACTCCGGTTACGGCAAGGACCTCTCGGCCTACGGCGTGGACGATTACACCCGCATCAAGCACGTGATGAGCTCGACGGAGACCATCGCATGACACTCCATCCCCTGGACCCACTCTCGAGCGACGAGTTCTCTACCGTCGCCGAGGTTCTGGGCCGGGAACACGGTGTCGGCGACGGGTGGCGATTCGCCTCGATCGAGATGATCGAACCGTCCAAGTCCGAGGTCGCCGCGTTCGATGCGGACGGTACCGTCCCCGCCCGTCGCGCAGTCTCGGTGGTGTTGAACCGCGCCGAGAACAGCACGTTCAAGGCCGTGGTGTCACTGGACAACAGGAGCACCGAATCCTGGACCCACATCCCGGACGTGCAGCCCAACTTCACCGTCGACGAGTGGGAAGAGGCCGACGCGGCGCTGCGTGCACACCCCGATGTGATTGCCGCGCTTGCCGATCGCGGGATCACCGATCTCGATCTGGTGTTCATGGACACCTGGACGTACGGCGAGGCGGTGACGCCCGAGAAGTACAAGGGTCGACGCCTGGGCTGGTCCGACACGTGGGTCAAAGCCGCAGAGGGTGCCAATCCGTACGCGGGGCCGGTGGGCGGCTTCCACTGCGTCATCGACGCCAACACGATGGAACTGCTCGAAATCGAGGACACCTACCGCGTCGAGCGGCCGGAGATCATGGGCGAGTATGTACCCCGCCATATTCCGGAGCGCATCCGCAACGCCAGCAGCCGTCCGCCGCTGAAGCCACTCGAGATCACCCAGCCGGACGGCCCGTCGTTCGAGCTGGACGGCAACAAGCTGACGTGGCAGAACTGGTCGCTGCGTGTGGGGTTCAACTACCGCGAGGGCATGACGCTGCACGCGGTCACCTACGACGACAACGGGAACACGCGATCCGTCGCGAACCGAATGTCGTTCGCGGAGATGGTCGTTCCGTATCGTGACCACACCGAGGACCACTATCGGCGCACCGCATTCGACATCGGCGAGTGGGGCCTGGGCTTCATGACCACCTCGCTCGAGCTCGGCTGCGATTGCCTCGGTGAGATCCGGTACCTCGATGCCGTGCTGCACAACAGCAAAGGCGAGCCGTACACGATCACCAACGCGATCTGCATCCACGAGGAAGACAACGCGGTGCTGTGGAAGCACGTCGATCACGACGCCGGGGCAGAGGTGCGTCGGATGCGCCGTCTCACCGTCAGCTTCCACGCCACCGTCGCCAACTACGAGTATCTCGTCTACTGGCGCTTCTATCAGGACGGCAACATCGAGTGCGAGGTGCGCGCCACCGGCATCATGGTCGTCACCCACTTCGAGGAGGGCGGCACCCATCCGTCGGGCACGCTGATCGACAATCGCACGTATGCGCCGTACCACCAGCACTTCCTGGTCGCCCGGCTCGATCTGGACATCGACGGCACCGAGAACACCGTCTATTCCAGCCAGACCCAGATGGTTCCGATGGGTCCCGACAATCCGTACGGTCTGGCCCTGACGCAAGTGAACACCCCGCTCACCACCGAGTCCGAGGGCAAGCAGGACTACGACTGGAACACGCAGAAGGCGTGGAAGGTGGTCAACGACAACGTCACCAACGGTCTCGGCACCCGGCCCGCGTACAAGTTGGTGCCCGGCTCGGCGATTCCGGCGATGTTCGACCCGGCCTCGCCGATCTTCCAGCGTTCCCAGGTGATCGGTCACACCGTGTGGGTCACGCCCAATTCACCCGACGAGCGTTGGCCCAGTGGCGAGTTCGTCAATCAGAGTGGCGTCGACCATGGCCTCCCCGAGTGGACCGAGAAAAACCGTTCGATCGAGAACACCGATGTGGTGGTCTGGTACACCTTCGGCATCCATCACATCACCAGGCCCGAGGACTGGCCGGTGATGCCGTCCGACACCGTCTCGTTCTGGCTCAAGCCTTTCGGCTTCTTCGACCGCAACCCCTCGCTCGACGTCGCACCATCGGAGCCGAAGCACTGCCACACCGATCCCGGCAGCACCTGTCACTGACTGGCGCGACCTGACGGCAGCGAGGACCGACAACGAAGCGAAGCGGCGCGTAGCTCACCTGAGCTACGCGCCGCTTCGCTGTGTTGAAATGACCGGGCCTTGCGTCCCGCCTAGGAGCTGTGTCCGGCCTACGAACTACGTCGGACCTCGAACTGCTCGCCGACGACAGCAGTCTGCGATTCGGTGACGCAATCCAGGCGTCCGTCCAGACGCAGCGAGACGTTGTACTCACCCGGCTTGAGCGCGAACGTGGTGATGGAGATGCTTGTCGCGTTGTCTTCCACGACGACGCGTGGGCTCAGCGACAGCATGCCGTTGTGCAGGACCTCGCATACCTGACCCGGAAAAACGTTGTCCACATCGACGGTGATGGTTCTGGGGCCGCCCAGAACCTCGATCGTGGGAGTGCTCGACCCTACGAGTCTGAGGTAGCTCTTTTCTCTGCGCACGGTCTCGACTTCCCTGTTTGCATGCTCCACCGGAGGGTGGACGCCCGACACGGTCTCGTTGGTACTTCGTGGCGCGACGGAGGACGGATTGGTATTACACGTCGTCATCGCCGTCCACCCGAGCCTCCCTTTACATCGAACGTGCATCCGTCCGCGTTACCGAAACCGCCGCCGAACAGCACCCCTACAGCCGCAACACCGGGAAATCGCGATGTCATCGGTCAGAACATACCCTCCGGCCTGCAAATCTGCGAAACGGAGACGGTCCAACCGAAGCCTTTACGCATCCTTGCACCCTGTAACAGATCGTGCGACACATTCGAGACCCAATTCATTCGTCCGTATCGAAAGCCCGCTGCTCGGCCAGCTCCGCAGCATGCTCGGCCTTTCGCTGCCGGAGCTGATGCATCTTCACACCCACGACTACGGCAGCCAGGCCCACGGGTGCACCTATTGCGGCTCCGATCGCGACAGACCCGAGGTCACCGCCACCGTAATGAGCAAGCAGACGAATCATTGCGCCGCCGCCGGTGAGAAAAAGCAGCACGCCCGCCAATGCGATTCGAGCGCGCCGGAGTTCCTGCGAGGTGTACATGTCGATCCCCCGCGCGCGGGCGTATGCCAACACCACGTTCGCGACGGCCGTCAGAGCCACGAAGATTCCCAATGCCACCCAGGCCCCGGTGACACCCGCCGCGAAGGGCAGTACAGCGCCGGCGATCATTCCGATCCACAGCAGGGACTGAAATCCGACGGCCGAGGCCTCGTTCCAGATGTCGCGTTGCAATTCGTCGGCGTAGAAGTCGTCGTCCAGGTCTCCCACGAAGCGGGCAGCTTTGGTGAATGCGCTCATGTTCGTTTCCCTTCGTCGTCGCCGAACAGTGTTTCGACTGTCGTGTCGAGTGCTCGGGCCAGTCGCAGTGCCAGGTACACGCTCGGTGCGTAGTCGCCGCCCTCGACGGAGACGATGCTCTGCCGGCTGACTCCGCAGATGGTGCCGAGTTCGGCCTGCGTGATGCGTGCCTGTTTGCGATGCGCGCGAACGTTGTTGGATCCGGGCATGACAAAAAGTCAACTCTGCTTGTCATGAAATGTCAAGCAGTCTTGTCATTCGCTCGCCTTTACCTACTCGTAACGCGAGAAACAGACTCGTCACCGCAGAAAATACCAACGCAATAAGTTGCCTTTACTGTTCGCAATCGCGAATACATCTCCGTATACACACTTTCCGAAAGGGCCGTAGATGCCTGCTGTCTCGAAGCGCATGTCCGTCAAGCGCGTCATGGTCGTTCCCGCAGCACTGGCTGCATTGAGCCTGGTTGCCACTGCCTGCGGTAGCAAGGCGAGCGACACCACCACCGCCGAGGGCGGTGGAGGCTCGTCCACCTCGTGTGTGGACACCTCCGGTGACACCATCAAGGTCGGCTCGCTCAACTCCCTGTCCGGCACGATGGCGATCAGCGAAGTGACAGTGCGTGATTCGATCGCACTGGCCGTCGAGCAGATCAACGCGGCCGGTGGCGTCAACGGAAAGCAGATCGAGGTCGTCGCAGAGGACGGCGCATCCGAGCCGACCGTGTTCGCCGAGAAGGCCGAGAAACTCATCAGCAGCGACTGTGTCGCAGCAGTTTTCGGTGGCTGGACGTCATCGTCGCGCAAGGCGATGCTGCCGGTGTTCGAGGACAACGACGCTCTCCTCTACTACCCCGTGCAGTACGAGGGCCTCGAGGCGTCGAAGAACATCTTCTACACCGGAGCCACCACCAACCAGCAGATCATCCCGGCCCTGGACTACCTGAAGGAGAAGGGCGTCAAGTCCCTCTACCTGGTGGGCAGCGACTACGTGTTCCCGCAGACCGCCAATCGCGAGATCAAGGCGTATGCGGCCGCCAACGGTATCGAGATCAAGGGCGAGGACTACACCCCGCTCGGTTCGACGGACTTCTCCACCATCGTCAACAAGGTCCGCTCCGCCGACGCCGATGCCGTGTTCAACACGCTCAACGGTGATTCCAACGTCGCATTCTTCCGTGAATACACCAACGCCGGCCTCAAAGCTGCTGACATGCCGGTCATCTCGGTGTCCATCGCCGAGGAAGAGGTGGCGGGCATCGGAGCCGCGAACATCGCGGGCCAGCTGACTGCCTGGAACTACTACCAGACCGTCGACAGCCCGGAGAACACCAAGTTCGTCGCCGACTACAAGGCGAAGTACGGTGCCGACAAGCCCACCTCGGACCCCATGGAAGCCGCGTACACCTCGGTATACCTGTGGAAGAACACCGTCGAGAAGGCAAATTCGTTCGCGGTGGCCGACATTCAGGCCGCAGCCGACGGTGTCAGCTTCGCCGCTCCCGAGGGCGAGGTCGTCATCGACGGCGACAACCACCACATCTCCAAAACTGCCCGCATCGGCGAGATCCGGCCCGACGGCTTGATCTACACGGTGTGGGAGTCCCCCGAGGCCATCGCTCCCGACCCGTTCCTCGAGACCTACGACTGGGCCTCCGACCTCAACTGACCACCACCCATGTGAGTGGAACTTCGTAGCCTGCTACGAGAATCCACTCACATGCTCCGAAGGAGCTCCCCCATGGACGTCGTGATCGGACAGTTGTTCACCGGCCTGTCGATCGGATCCATTCTCTTGCTCGCCGCCCTCGGGCTCTCACTGACGTTCGGTCAGATGGGCGTCATCAACATGGCACACGGCGAGTTCATCATGGCCGGCTCGTACACGGCTTACGTAGTGCAGCAGATCGTCTCGACCGGCGGCGCATCACTGTTCATCTCGCTCATCGTCGGCTTCCTCGTCGGCGGCGCAATGGGTGTGCTGCTCGAGGTGACGCTGATCCAGCGCATGTACCACCGTCCACTGGACACCCTGCTCGTCACGTTCGGCGTCGGGCTCATCCTGCAGCAGCTCGCTCGCGACATCTTCGGTGCCCCGGCGGTCAACGTCGTCTCGCCGGAATGGCTGAGCGGCGGCGTCGACATCCTCGGTGCCGTGGTGCCCAAGACCCGAATCTTCATTCTCGTGCTAGCGGTCGTCGCCGTTGTCGCACTGTCGATCGCGCTGAAGAAGACCGCAATGGGTCGACGCATCCGCGCGGTGGTGCAGAACCGCGATCTCGCGGAAACCTCGGGCATCTCGAGCCGCCGGACCGACATCTCGACGTTCTTCCTCGGCTCCGGTTTGGCGGGTGTCGCGGGCGTGGCACTGACTCTGATCGGATCCACGAGTTCGACTGTGGGACAGAGTTATCTGATCGACGCCTTCCTGGTGGTCGTCGTCGGTGGACTCGGCCAGATCAAGGGCGCGGTGATCGCCGCCTTCGCCCTCGGGATTCTCAACTCGTTCATCGAATACAGCACGACGGCCTCGATCGCGAAGGTCATCGTCTTCGTCCTCATCGTGATCTTCCTGCAGGCCCGCCCGCAGGGCTTGTTCGCCGTCAAGACAAGGAGCCTGGTATGAGCGAGTTCATCGCCAAGCGCGGCGCTCTGCTGGGTTTCGCGCTCGCCGCAATCCTGTTGTTCGCTGTGGCGCCCGCTGTCCTCAGCGACTTCCGGTTGAATCTGCTGGGCAAGTTCATCTGCTACGCAATCGTGGCTGTCGGTATCGGATTGGCTTGGGGCCGAGGCGGAATGCTCACCCTCGGCCAGGGTGTCTTCTTCGGCATCGGTGCCTACATCATGGCCATGCATCTGAAGATCTCCGACGCCGATCTGCGCGGCGACGCGGTACCGGACTTCATGTCCATCGCCGGTATCCGTGAATTGCCCTCGTACTGGCTGCCGTTCACCTCGCCCATCACGACGATCCTGGGCATCCTGTTCGTGCCGGCGCTGGTGGCGTTGGTGCTCGGCCTAGGCGTGTTCAAGCGTCGCGTCAAGGGCGCGTACTTCGCGATCCTCAGTCAGGCACTGGCCGCCGCCTTCGCGATCCTGCTCATCGGACAGCAGACCACCGGTGGATCCAACGGGCTCAACAGGTTCCGCACGTTCTTCGGGTTCAACCTCAACGACCCGGCCAACAAGCAGATGCTGTTCTTCATCGCTGCCGGCGTACTGCTCGTCGTCGTCGCCATCACCCGCCAGCTGATGTACTCGCGCTACGGCGAACTACTGGTCGCCGTCCGCGATCAGGAAGAGCGAGTGCGCTTCCTCGGCTACGACCCGGCGAACGTCAAGATCGTCGCGTACGTCGCCGCAGCGTTCTTCGCCGGTCTCGCCGGTGCGCTGTTCGTCCCGATCGTCGGCATCATCTCCCCCAACGACGTCGGCATCGTTCCGTCCATCGCGTTTCTCATCGGCGTCGCCATCGGCGGCCGCACCACCCTGCTCGGCCCGGTTCTCGGCGCGCTCGGAGTCGCGTGGGCGCAGACCACGCTGTCCGAGCAGTTCCCGTCCGGTTGGACGTATGCGCAAGGTCTGCTGTTCGTCGTGGTCGTCGGATTCTTCCCCGCCGGCATCGCCGGACTCTTCGCACTGCGCAAGCGAAAGAAAGAGCCCGAATCGGTCCCCGAGGCCAGCGCGGAACCAGAGAAAGAGCTCGCACGATGATCCATGTCGAAGGCCCGCAGCCCACGTTCGGCGGCAACGCCGGCATGTCCAGTCAGTACCTCGAAGTCCGCGATCTGACAGTCAGTTTCGACGGCTTCAAGGCCAACACCAACGTCGATCTGACGCTGATGCAGGGCGATCTTCGCTTCCTCATCGGCCCGAACGGAGCCGGCAAGACCACGCTGATCGACGCCATCACCGGTCTCGTTCCGGCCACCGGCTCGGTCACCAAGTCCGGAGTGGAACTGCTGGGCAAGAAGGTGCATCAGATCGCGCGCCTCGGCATCGGCCGAACCTTCCAGACCGCCAGCATCTTCGAGAATCTGACGGTGCTGCAGAACCTGGACATCGCCGCCGGATCCGGACGATCGGTGCTGACGATGCTGCGCCGTCGGGCATCGGTTCTGCCCCAGATCGAGGAGGCCCTCGAGACGATCGGTCTGACGGCCCAGAGAGACAAGGCCGCAGGAATTCTCGCGCACGGCCAGAAGCAGTGGCTCGAGATCGGAATGTTGTTGGTGCAGAACGCCGATGTGCTTCTGCTCGACGAGCCGGTCGCCGGCATGAGCCACGAGGAACGTGAGGAGACGGGCCAGCTGCTGCAACGCATCGGCGGTGAACGGACCGTGGTGGTGGTCGAGCACGACATGGACTTCATGCGGATGTTCGCGACCTCGGTGACAGTGCTGGCGGCCGGACGCGTTCTGGCCGAGGGCACCGTGGCCGAGGTGCAGGCCGATCCGAAGGTTCAGCAGGTCTACCTCGGCACCGCCGCGGCGGGCGAGGAACTCGAGCACATCGCAGAAGAGGGAGCCGATCATGCTTGAACTGGTCGACGTCAGAACAGGTTACGGCCGCAGCGAGGTCGTTCACGGTGCGTCGCTGACGGTTCCGGCCGACGGTGTCGCGGCGGTGATGGGCCACAACGGTGCGGGCAAGACGACGCTGCTGCGCGCGGCGGTCGGGCTGTTGAAAGTGAACTCTGGCAAGGTCATGTTCGACGGTGAGGACGTCAGTGCGTTGCGGCCCAGCGCCCGCGTCGCCCGGGGTCTGGCGTACGTGCCACAGGGCCAGCAGTCGTTCGGTCAGTTGACGACAGCGGAGAACCTGCAGGTGGTGGCCGACGGGCGCAAGCGCGGCAAGGCACTGATCGACGAGGCACTCGACCTCTTTCCGGCGCTGAAGGAATTGCTGAATCGCAGAGCCGGCCTGCTGTCCGGCGGCCAGCGCCAACAGCTCGCCATCGCAAGAGCCTTGATCACCGAACCGCGGATGCTGATTCTCGACGAGCCGACCGAGGGCATTCAGCCGTCGGTCGTCGCCGAGATCGAGCGCACCGTCATCGAGCTCACCCGCCGCGGCGGTCTCGGAGTTCTGTTGGTGGAGCAGCACATTGGCTTCGCATTGGAATCTGCCCAGAAGTACTACATTCTCGAGGCCGGCCGGATCACGTCCACCGGTGTGGGCGGATCCGATTCCGAGGCCGACGTGCGCGCAGCCATGGCGATCTGACCGGGCGTATCGTGCCGCGCAAGGACCTTCGCGAGAAGGTCTATTCGTCACTGCGCCGGGATCTGATCTCCGGTGCGATCGGCTCCACGGAACGGCTCGGCGAGGAGCGTCTCGCCGAGCTGTACGGCGTCTCGCGCACTCCTGTGCGGGAGGCGCTGGCACGTCTGCAAGCCGACGGTCTGGTCGTGCGCGACGAGGCCGGTCTGCATCCCTATCGTCCCCGGCTCGGCGATCTACCGGATCTGTACGAACTGCGGTCGACTCTCGAGTCCCGCGGAATCACTCGCTCGACGCCGCAGTCCTTCGATCGGGCTGCCTTGTCGGCGTTGGCGGCGACGTGGGCCGGGTTGCGTGCGCACCCACCGGAGACCACCGACGACATGGTCGCCATGGACGAGCAGTTCCATGTCGCGTTGTCGGCCGCGTCGGGCAATGCGGCTCTGACCGAGGCCCTGTGCGCCGTCAACGCCAAGGTGCGGCCCGTGCGCATTCTCGGTGGTCTCGACGCCTCGGCCGTGGTCTCGGCGATCGATGAACATCTCGCGATCGTCGAGCGCCTACTGGCCGGGCAGCTGGACACGGCGCTGGATATGCTTGTTGCACATATCGATTCGTCCCGCGACCGAGTGGTCGAGCGCGCCCGTCAGGCCGCGGCACTGGCCGGCGCGGTCCGAATCTGACGCGTCAGTTGGCATCCGACAAGATTCGGTCGATGTCGTCGAGCACGGTTTGTCCGCCCATGGGCCCGACGCCGGTGATCCAGTACGACAGGTCCACCGCATGCGGATTGGGCAGTGTCGCAGCGTTAGCGGTGATCGACGCCGGGATGGCGGCGGGGTCCGACGGGTTGTCGGCGGTGACGACGATCAGGTCCGCTGCCGCCTGAGCCGCGAGCTCGGGCGAGAGGTCGACCGAGATCTCGTCGGCCCATTCCGGCCGCGGCGGGGTGGTGAATCCGGCGCATTCGAGCGTGCTTCCGGCGAACGACGACGGCCCGTACAGGGTCAGCTCACCACTTCGCGGCCTGATCAGTTGCGCTGTTTTCCCGGCGGTGTCGTGCTTTTCGGCGATCTGGGCGCACCGGTCGTCGTATGCGGTGAGCAGTTCCTCGGCCTTCGCCTCCTTGCCGAGAACGCGCCCGACGAATCGGACACTGTCGCGCCACGGATCGGACTGGGAGGCGATGAACACCGTCGGCGCGATGGCGGAGAGTTGGTCGTAGTACTGCGCGTGCCGAGTCTCCGTCCCGAGAATGAGGTCGGGTTGCGCGGCAGCAATGTCCTCGATGGTCGGTTCGGCCACCGTGCCGACGGTCGCGATGTCGGCCGCTTCCGTACCGAGATAGGGCGGCACACCGGCGGTTTCGCTGAGCACCGCCGTGCCGACGGGCACGATGCCGAGCGCGACCGTGGTGTCGAGTTCCACCGGTTCCAGGGTGACGACCCGTAGAGGATTGTCGGGAACGTCGATCGAGCCTCGAACGGTCTCGACCGTTCGAGTCGCTTCGCCGGCGGACCCGTCGGCGGTATCGGCCGACGAGCATGCCGTCGCTCCTGCCGCCACCGCGAGCGCGGTGATGGCCAACGCTGTCAGACCGAGCTTGAACTGCACCACTTCGAGGGACCTCCGGGTAGAACAATGCGAGACACAAAAGAGGTTAGCCTACCCTGCAAGGCGTTGCGAACCGCGTCCCCGGACGGCGGAGCTACCAGTCGGTAGGATGTGATCGTGACCACTCCTCGCATTCCGTCCGGTACCGCCCGCACTCTCGGCCCCGTCAACTGGGTCATCTGCAAGGTCATCGCCAAAGGCGCGGGAGTACCCAACCCCCACCTGTTCACCACTCTCGGTCGAACCGGTGGCCTGTACCGGGCGTGGCTGTTCTACAGCGGCCATCTGATGCCGGGCGGAAAGATCTCCCGCAAGGAATCGGAAATGGTGATTCTCCGGGTGGCGCACCTGCGCGAATCGGCATACGAGATGGACCACCACATCCGCCTGGGCCGTCGAGCCGGCATCGACCGAGACCTGCTCGAGCTGATCATGACCGGCCCGCACGCCCCTGGGCTGTCGACTCGCTACCGCACCATCCTCACTGCCGTCGACGAGCTGATCGAGACCAAGACGCTCACCGACGCCACGTGGTCCGAACTGGCGACCCAGTTCGACGAACGTCGCCTCATCGAATTCGTCTTACTGGTCACCCAATACGACGGGCTGGCAACCACATTGGGCACCCTCCGCGTCGAACGCGACTACGGCGACCGGCCACCACGACGATGAAAGAGACACCCGAGACTGCACTGCGCCGCGCTCTGGCGATGATCGAACCGGAGTCGGTGCGCACGAGCGCCCGGATCGACGGCGGCTACGTCGAACTCATGGGCGACGCCAAAGCCCCCAATCCCACGATGGCCAGCCGAGCGATGAACAACCGCGGTGTCGCGGCGATCTACGAGAACATGTGGCGCCCGTTCGGAGTATCGATGATGGGCATCGGCGGGCTGCCCATGTCCGCCGAACGCGCCAAGGCCGTCGCCGATCTGCGGCTACGCGGGCCGCAGCGAGTCCTGGACGTCGCCTGCGGCCCCGGCAACTTCACCAGGTTCCTGTCGGAGCAGCTGACCGAGGACGGTATCGCCGTCGGCTTCGATATCTCCGAGGCCATGATCGCTCGCGCAGTGCGCGACAATCGGGGGCCGCGTGCGGCGTACGTTCGCGGCGATGCGGCCGAACTCCCGTACGCCGACGCGACATTCGACGCCGTATGCTGTTATGCCGCACTGTATCTCGTGCCACATCCACTGCAGGTGGTCGACGAGCTCATCCGCGTCCTGCGACCGGGTGGACGCATCGCCATCATGACCAGCTGTCAACTGGGCCTGGCACCGCTGCGTACCGTCGTCGGCCTGGGATCTGCCGCCGTCGGGGTACGCATGTTCCCGAAGGGGCAGTTCACCGAGATGTTCGCCGCTGCGGGCATGACCGACATCGAGCAGGACATCCGCGGTCTCGCCCAATTCGTCAGTGCCACCAAGAATTAGCGCTACCGACCCTGCTGTACCCCCGGCAATGCGAGACCTGACCGTGGTCAAGAACGAACCGGAAGGGCTTTTTACTGATACTTTGGCAAACAGACCGATCAGACTGGGAGCCACACAGTGACACACGCACCGGACCGTACTCGTATCGAGTTTCCCGATATCTCTTCTCGCACTTGGGAACACCCTTCGGACCGAGCAGCCTTGGTCACTCTTCGCACCCTCAAGGGCTTCGACACGGTGCTGCGAACGCTGTCCGGACTGCTGCGCGAGAGACAGCACCGCCTGATGTACTTGGCCACCGCGGTGCGCGTCGACGAACGCCAGTTCAAGGATCTGAACGATCTTCGAGCCGATTGTGTGCAGATTCTCGGCGCGGAGGAAACTCCGGAGCTGTTCGTGGTTCAGTCGCCGATGGTCAACGCGTTCACCATCGGGATGGATCGACCGTTCATCGTCCTGACCACCGGCATGCTCGACATCATGACCTACGAGGAACAGCGATTCGTGGTCGGCCACGAACTGGGCCACGCCCTGTCCGGCCACGCGGTGTACCGCACCGTTCTCATGCACCTGATGCGCCTCGCCGGCACGGTCGGCTGGGTTCCGGTGGGCGGCTGGGCCTTGCGCGCGGTCATCGCGGGGCTGATGGAATGGCAGCGCAAATCCGAATTATCCGGCGACAGAGCAGGTTTGCTGTGCGGACAGGATGTGCACACCGCGATCAGCGTGCAGCTCAAGTTGGCGGGCGGCGCACGTATCAGCGAAATCGACGTCGACGCCTTCCTCGCTCAGGCCGCCGAGTACGAGGCCAGTGGAGATCTGCGCGACGGCGTGCTCAAGCTGCTCAATCTCGAACTCCTCTCGCACCCGTTCTCGGTGCTGCGAGCTGCGGAACTGAAGAAGTGGGTCGACACCGGCGAGTACGCGGCGGTCCTTCGTGGCGACTACCCACGCCGGTCCACCGACCACGAGGCCAAGGTGTCGGAGGAGTTCCGTAACGCGGCCCGCACGTACAAGAACAACTTCGACACGTCGGAGGACCCGCTGATCAAGACGGTCCGCGACATCGGCAGCGGCTTCACCGGTGCCGTCGACGCCGTCGGCAACGGAATCGGCGACGTGGCGTCGGACATCAAGGGCAGGTTCGATCACTGGCGAAAGTCCTAGCACCCGACAGCAGTCCTAGCACCCGACAACGAAGCGAACGGCGGCGACCACCGAGGTGGTCGCCGCCGTTCGTCGTTCTACAGCAGAGATCAGAAGTTGATCATGTGGCCTGCGAGGCCGTGGATCGCTTCCTGCAGTGCCTCCGACAGCGTCGGGTGCGTGTGGACGTTGCGGGCCAGCTCGTTGACCGTCAGGTCCCACTTCTGGGCCAGGGTCAGCTCCGGCAGCAGCTCCGAGACGTCGGGGCCGATGAGGTGGCCACCGAGCAGCTCACCGTGCTCGGTGTCGGCGATGAGTTTGACGAAGCCCGTTGCGTCGCCGAGGCCGTGTGCCTTGCCGTTGGCGGCGAACGGGAAGTTCGCGACCTTGATGTCGGATCCACGAGCCTGCGCTTCTTCGCGGGCCTGGTCCTCGGTGAGACCGAAGCTGGCGACCTGCGGCTGGCAGAACGTGGCGCGCGGCATCATGCGGTAGTCGTCGATCGGCAATGTCTCTGCGCCGCCGATGGTTTCGGCAGCCACCACGGCCTGCGCCTCCGCCACGTGGGCGAGCTGGAGCTTGGCGGTGACATCGCCGATGGCGTAGATGTGCGGGACGTTGGTCTGCATCGTGTTCGTGATGCCGATGGCACCGCGATCGGTGAGCTCGACACCGGTCTTCTCGAGACCGAAGCCCTCGACGCGAGGAGCGAATCCGACGGACTGCATCACTTTGTCGACGGTGAAGGTCTCGCTCTCACCGGACTTGTTGTGCTTGATCTCGACGGTGACCTTGGAGCCGTCGTCGTCGATGCTCTGCACACCTGCGCCGGTGATGACCTTGACGCCGAGCTTCTTGTACTGCTTCTCGATCTCCTTCGAGACGTCCTTGTCCTCGTTGGGGAGCGCGCGATCGAGGAACTCGACGATGGTGACGTCGACTCCGTAGTTCTTCAGGACGTACCCGAATTCCATACCGATGGCACCTGCGCCGACGATGAGGATCGAGCCCGGCAGATCCTTGGTCATGATCTGCTCTTCGTACGTGACGACGTTCTTGCTGAGCTCGGTTCCCGGGAGCAGCTTGGTGGTGCTGCCGGTCGCGATGATCGCGTTGTCGAACGTGATCGTCTCGGTGCCGCCCTTGGACAGTTCGACCTCGATGGTGTTGGCATCGGTGAACGTGCCCTGGCCGTCGTACTCGGGGATCTTGTTCTTCTTCATCAAGAAGTGGATGCCCTTGACGCGTCCGTCCGCGACCTTGCGGCTGCGGTCGAATGCTGCGCCGAAGTCGAAGGATGCTTCACCCGAGATACCGAACAGCTTGGCCTCCTTGGTGAAGAGGTGCGCCAGCTCGGCGTTACGGAGAAGCGCCTTCGAGGGGATGCAGCCCACGTTCAGGCACACACCGCCCCAATACTTCTTCTCGATGATGGCAGTGCTGAGTCCGAGTTGTGCCGCGCGGATAGCAGCGACGTACCCACCGGGACCGGCTCCGAGGACAACGACGTCATAGTGTGAGGTCACGAGTCCCCAGCGTAGTCGTGCCCTCCGACACTGTCTCGACCTGGTCTTCGTTACCAGCCGGTAGCCTCGCACGCGTCCTGCACCCGACCGCACGTGTGCTGCTAGAACTGTGCCATGGCTTTCTCGGACGACCCGTACCTCTGGCTCGAAGACGTCACCGGCGACGACGCACTCGCGTGGGTACGCGAGAAGAACGAGGTGACGATCCAGGCGCTGGCAGGCGAGCGTTTCGACGCCACCGTGGCGGGTGTACGCGAGATTCTCGACACCGATGCGCGGATCCCGTACGCACGCAGGCGCGGGCAGTTCCTCTACAACTTCTGGCGCGACGCCGAGCACATCCGCGGGGTGTGGCGGCGCACCACGATGGACGAGTACCGCACGGACGAACCCGCATGGGACGTCCTGCTCGATCTCGATGCCCTGGCCGCCGACGAGGGCGAGAACTGGGTGTGGGGCGGCGCTCAGGTACTGCGCCCCGACCAGCTGCGCGCTCTGGTGACGCTGTCCCGAGGCGGTGCCGACGCGACGGTGGTACGCGAGTTCGATCTCGACTCCCGCACGTTCCGCGCTGCGGAGGACGGCGGTTTCACGCTGCCCGAGGCCAAGACCGACATCGGCTGGATCGACGCCGACACCGTGTTCGTCGGCACCGATTTCGGACCGGGGTCCCTGACCGAATCCGGCTATCCGCGGATCACCAAGAGATGGCACCGAGGCACCCCGCTCGCCGACGCGGAGACCGTCTACGAGGGCGAATCCCAGGACATCTCGATCTCCGCGTGGCACGACCGCACGCCGGGATTCGAGCGCGACTTCGTGCAGCGGTCCACCGACTTCTACAACTCCGAGACCTACGTGCTCGACGGTACGGCGGTGACCCGCATTCCGACGCCGACGGACGCATCGACGTCGGTCCACGAGAACTGGCTGCTGGTTCGGACGATGACCGAGTGGACCTACGACGGTGTCACCCATCCGGCGGGCGCTCTGCTCGCGGCCGACTTCGACGAATTCATGAGCGGCACAGCATCTCTGACGGTTCTGTTCACTCCCGACGAGCACACATCCCTGCATCAGTACGCCTGGACCGAGAATCATCTGCTGCTGGTGACGCTGCAGGATGTCCGCACTCGTCTGCATGTGCTCACCCCTCGTGCGCGTTTTGCGTACCTGGAGGGGCGCAAAACGCGCACGACGGAGTGGGATACGACCACCGTCGACGGGTTGTCGGAGTTGGCGTCGACCGAGATCATCGGTACGGACGCCGAGGAGAACGGGGACGAGTTCTTCCTCGGCTCCTCGGGTTACCTCACCCCGGCGACGCTGCTGGTCGGCACGGTCGGCGGCGCGCTGGAGGTACTGAAGCAGGCTCCCGCTTTCTTCGACGCGGACGGCATGACGGTGGAGCAGTTCTTCGCGGAGTCGGACGACGGCACTGCGATCCCCTACTTCGTCGTCCGACGCGGCGACGCAGGCCCCGGCCCGACACTGCTGTACGGCTACGGCGGCTTCGAGATCTCGATGACGCCCGGCTACAGCGGAGCAATGGGTCGAACGTGGCTCGAACGCGGCGGCACCTACGTCGTTGCCAACATCCGCGGCGGCGGCGAGTACGGACCGTCCTGGCACACCCAGGTATTGCGAGCGGGCCGGCATCTGGTCCACGAGGACTTCGCCGCGGTCGCCCGCGACCTGGTGGCCCGAGGGATCACCACCGCCGATCGCTTGGCCGCCCAGGGCGGCAGCAACGGTGGCCTGCTGATGGGCATCATGGAAACGAAGTACCCGGAACTGTTCGGGGCGTTGGTATGTCAGGTCCCGCTACTGGACATGAAGCGGTACCACCTGTTGCTCGCGGGAGCGTCCTGGGTGGCCGAGTACGGGAACCCCGACGACCCCGCCGAATGGGAGTTCATCTCGCAGTACTCCCCGTACCAGAACGTCGTGGCCGCGTCCGAGCGGAAGTACCCACCGATACTCATCGCCACGTCCACCCGAGACGATCGAGTCCATCCCGGTCACGCCCGCAAGATGGCTGCGCGGCTGGCCGAGCTCGGTCAGGACGTGAGCTACTACGAGAACATCGAGGGCGGCCACGGCGGGGCGTCGGACAATGCGCAGCTGGCTTTCAAGACCGCACTGACGTACGAGTTCCTGTGGCGGCACCTCGAGAGCCGGTGATGTCAGTCGGCCAGAGCCTGCTCGAACATCGGCCAGGAATTGTGGAGATCGTCCTGCCAGTATCCCCAGGAGTGCGTCCCGCGTTCCCGTAGCTCGAAATGGGCTGGGATGTCCAGCTTTTCGAGCGCGCTCTTCAGTCGACGGGTGCAGTCGCCGGTGGCGACCTCGATGGCACCGCCCACCACCATCTGGTTCAGCAGCACGAAACCGGGGCCGTTGGGGTTGGTTCCGTCGAAGGTGTCCGATGCCCCCGCCAGGCCACTGCCGTTGGAGATGTACAGCGCGGTGCCGCGCAGCTTGTCGGCGTTGACGACAGCGTCGTTGTGCACCCAGTCGGGGTCGCCGTCCGGGCCCCACATGTTCTTCACGTCGGTTCCGAGCGCCATCGATACGACGGTCTTGACGTACGCGCGGCCCAACGGATCGGTGGTCGAGGCGCAGCCGCTGTAGGAGCCGACCGCCCGGAAGAGACCGGGGTTGTGTGCCGCCAGATTGAGCACCGACGTCGCAGCCATCGAGATTCCGGCAATGACGTTGCGGCCGTTGGTCTTCAGCAGTTGGTCGACGAGTGGAGGCAGTTCACGGGTCAGGAAGGTCTCCCACTTGTTGCGGCCGAGCACGCGATCGTCTCGCTGCCAGTCCGTGTAGTAGGAATTGGCCCCGCCGACGGGTGTGACCACATTGACGTTCTTGTCCGCGAAGAACGACACGACATCGGTCTGGGTGTACCAGTCCATACCGTCCACCCCACCGCCCGCGCCGTTGAGCAGATACACGGTGGGGCTCGGCTTCGCACGGTCCGGCGAGCGGAGAATCTTCAGCGGGATGGTCCGCTCCATCGCGGCCGAATGCACGAACGCCGTCATGGCGACGGCGTCGGTCTCCTCCGTTCGCACCACGTACGACGTCGACGCGTCGGGCGCGGCGAGGGCCGTGCCCTGCGCGGCCGACGCAGCGATACACGCGGCCACGAGCACAGCCCTACCGATCCGACGAGCTGTAGCCCCCAGGCCGTTCATACACGTGCTCGCTATCTTCGGCAGAACAGAAGTTGAGTCACTAGCGTTGTACACCAGAACGGGCGCGGAGTTGGAACTTATCGCATGAATTAGTCCAAACGACCGTATCGTTCGGCACGGGGTTGTGTCAGCGGTGCATCCACCGCTCGACCAGGTCGGCCACCGCGGTGGGATTGCGGATCCACCCGTTGTGGCCCAGCGGCTCGTCGATGTGTTCGGTGGTGATGTCGGCGTTGGCAAGCTTGGCCGTCAGATTCTCCATCGAACCCTTGGGTGCCAGATCGTCGCCCTCGATGGTCACTGCCAGCACCGGTAGGGTCAGCCGGCCCATCCGTTCCTCGTAGTCGATGTCGGCACCGGCCGGCTCGATCGAGCCCGTTCGGGCGAACCTCGACCAGTCGTCGATCAACACTCGTGATTGACGGCCGAATCCGCCGACCCCGATGCGGTCCCCCGGCCAGAATCCGGCGATGTTGCTGGTGATCGCCATCGCCGCCGCGCCGAAGTAGAGCGGGACCCCGCGAGTGGTGCCGAAACCGCGGTGGTACGGCGACCCGGATGCCACCAGGATCAAGCCACCGAGCCTGCCTCGAATTCGGGCGGCGTACATCGCGCCCAGTTGTCCGCCCATACTGTGGCCCAGCAGATACGGGGTTGCGGCGGGGAACTGCTCGCGTACCACCTCGAAGATCGCCGGAAAGTCGACCGAAACCAGTTCCTGATATCCGTACCTGCTCGACGAACTCGGCTTCGGCTTACTGTCCCCCTGGCCCCGAAGATCGCCGATCGCAGCATGGAATCCGCGGGCGACGAGCGCTTCGGCGAACAGCCGGTAGTAGCCCCCGGGGATGCCGAGACCCGGGAGAACGACGATGACGGGCGCATCGTCTCGGCCCTCACTCGGAAACAGCGTCACCGGCACCGTCGAACCGTCGGGCATCTGAATCGGAACCGTCTGCATCGGCCCACCCTATGACGGGTGCGACCGCACCTTCCCCAGGGCACTACCTCACAGGATGATCGGGTGGTAGCTACCGGTCGACCAGCTGAACCAGAACAGTTGACTGTTGATGAATCCGACTATGGCTTCGAGCATGGCACCACCTCTACTACCGTCGATACCGAGCGCATCGAGGATGAGGTTCAGATCTACCCGGTCGGCGGCGGATCATCGACCGCTGGAGGATATTTCGGTCGACCGAATGACACTTCGAAACCACGAAAACCGGGCCCGACGGTAGTCGGGCCCGGCTTCGGGGTCGCGCTTCAGCTGGGGAGCGTGCCGGGGATGTTGACGACCGAACCTGTTCCTTCGGAGCTGCCGACAGCGAGCAACTGCAGCAACAGCGAGAGAAATTCCATCAAAACTCCTTCGAGAGAGGGGGATTCGCCGCCGACGCGGCGTCGCGAGCCTTACTGTTCATCGATTCGGCTCCGGTCTGCCGTCCTGGCCGAGGCCTACGGCGCGGAGCCGGGATGTCAGTCGGAGGAAGAACTGATACCCGAGAAGAGCTGGATGAAGATTGCCAAGAGGTCACCGAGTTCAGCGGACATGCGACAGGCTCCTTGTTGTTCGAGGGATGTGCAGATCGAACGTGACGGTCGTCACTCGATTACCTCTGCATGAAGATTTCTACCCGAACGGATAACGTTTCGTACACGCATTGGCATCGAAAAGTCAGAAATCTTGGTGAGCTGTCACAAAACGGTCACGGAGACGAAAAGTCGCGGCCGCCCCCGACAGCGACCGCGACTCGTGGACCGACGAATTACGCGGCGCTACCCGACGTCAGCACGCCGACGATCTGCTCGACGATCGCGTCGACGATGCCGTCGTAGACTCCGGTTGCAATGTCGGTGATGAACTGCGCAGCTGAACCCATGAGAACTCCTGATGCTCGTCTCTTCGTACAGCCGTAGGTAATACGGCCTACCACTTTCCTACCGCAACCATCGGCGCGGTGCACAACGCGGCACGAATTCGCCGCTCGGATACCGAAGCGACGCAGGACGTCCACCGAGCAGACCCCGGTATGTAGCTCAGAATTATTCTCCGAGCACGTCTTTCGCGCGACCGACGAGCAACGGGTCTGTTTCGCCCACGATCTCGGAGTCCTTGTTGGCGTAGTCGAACTTGTTGAGCACGAACCGCATCGCGTTGATCCGCGCGCGCTTCTTGTCGTTGCTCTTCACCACGGTCCACGGTGCTACGTCGGTATCGGTGGCGCGGAAGTTCTCTTCCTTCGCAGCGGTGTACGCATCCCACTTGTCCAGTGACGCAAGATCCATCGGCGACAGTTTCCACTGCCGTACCGGATCCACCTGCCGGATCGCGAAGCGAGTGCGCTGCTCGTGCTGCGACACCGAGAACCAGAACTTGGTCAAGCTGATGCCCTCGTCCACCAACATCTGCTCGAACAGCGGTGCCTGCCGAACGAACTGTGCATGCTGCTCCTCGGTGCAGAACCCCATCACCCGTTCGACACCGGCACGGTTGTACCAAGACCTGTCGAACATCACAATTTCGCCGGCCGCAGGCAGATGCCCGATGTACCGCTGGAAATACCACTCCGTCGACTCCCGCACCGACGGCTTCTCCAACGCGACGACGCGTGCGCCGCGGGGATTGAGGTGCTCCATGAACCGCTTGATCGTGCCGCCCTTACCGGCGGCGTCGCGACCCTCGAAGATGATGACGTGGCGTCGTCCGGTGTCCTTGGACCACATCTGCAGCTTGAGCAGTTCGATTTGCAGCAGCCGCTTTTCGAGTTCGTACTCCGCGCGGGTCATACGCTCGTCGTAGGGGTAGTTCTCCCGCCACGTGTCGACGACGTGACCGCCCGGGACCGTCAGCAGCACCGGGTCGTCGTCATCGGAGTCGTCGACGACGAACCCCGAAGTATCGGCAAGATCCACGGCGGTCGTGATGTCCCGCACGTCGCTGAGATTCTTGCGTGCAGCCACGCCGTTGCGGAGATCGAAGTCGGTCATGCGCCGAAAGTTAGTGCTCATCGGTGACCGGTCCATGGCGATTCGGTGAACACCGAGCGCAACCGGACGCATCGGACACGCTTCCGGTCTGCAAGGGGGACGGACCGGAAGCGACCGACACATCCGACCGTAATCCTCGCGCCGACAACAGGTCGAGTGTCTGCGTCGTAAAAGTCACCGAACTTGTTCGGCGACCCCTTTCTCGATCGTTCGATTCTCCGGGTCGATATGGGTGAAAGCCCCGATGTGCCCACAGGCGTCGGCGACGCAGACTTCTCACCATGACATTCGAGAGCAATTCCCCCAGAGAATTCACCCTGTCCAACTCGCAGAAGATGATCGGAGGCGTCTGCGGCGGTATAGCCGACTACTTCGGTTGGGACGTCAACCTCGTTCGCGTCGCCACCGTCGCCGGTGCAGTGCTGAGCGGTGGCACAGTCGTGCTGATCTACCTGGCGGCCCTGATGCTGATGCCGCGCCGCCCGTGAGCTCCCGCCACCGCGGAAAGGCCCCGCATCCTCGCCGGTGGAGGAACGGGGCCTTGCCGTCGGACTTCGCGGAATGGGGCCTAGCTGGAGCCGAAGCTACCGGTGCTTCCGCCGAGCAGTCCGTCGAGAAGTTCACCGAGACCATCGGTGAGGCCACCGGTGATGGGTCCGGTGATGCCACCGTCTTCGCCGCCGCCGAGGATGGGCAGGAGGCCGGTGAGGAGATCGAGGAGCATGGGTAAGCCTTTCGAAAGACACGTCGTGGCCCGAGCCGGAGGGTGACCAGGCCACAGGAACATAACGTTCCAGACGCGATCCATTCCATCGTTTCGGACAAAAAGGACCCACCGGCTGTTTCGGGGCTCGAAAGCCGACCCGGTTCTTCACCGTTCCGGTGATCAGTCCTCGGTTTTCCCGGTGATCAACCAACCGCAGGGCGCAGCCAGCTCGTCGGCTTCCGTCGGTCCCATCGAGCCCGGCGCATAGTTCTTCACCGCGGGCGGATCGTTCAACAGCGGTGCCGCCACCTCCCACACGTGGGCCAAGCCGTCGGGTCTGGTGAACAGCGATCGGTCCCCGTTCAGTACATCGAGGATCAGACGGGAGTACGGGCTCAACGGCTCCGCGTCGGGCACCGATTTCAGCGGCAACGACAGATGTCCGACGGACAGGTCGAAATCCGGTCCCGGTTCCTTGACCGTCATGGCGATATCGATGCTGCCGTCACCGGACAGGTCGAACGAGAGCACCGCGCCGTCTTCGGGCAGCGTCGACAGTGGACTGTCGGCGGGCTTGCGGAACACCAGCGATACCCGCTGCGCTCCGGCACCGAGCATCTTGCCGGTACGAAGCAGGAACGGCACCCCACGCCAGCGATCGGTATCCACCCACAGCTTCGCGGCCACGAACGTGTCGACCGTCGAATCCTCGGCAACGCCGTCGACGTCGCGGTAGCCGTCGTACTGCCCCAGAACCACCTCGTCGGTGTCGAGTGGACGGAACTGCCCGATCACCGTTTCGCGAGCCGACTGCAGATCCTCGGCCTTCAACGATGCAGGGGGTTCCATGGCCACCTCGGCGGCCACCTGGAACAGATGGGTCACCAGCATGTCCAGAACGGCACCGGTCTCGTCGTAGAACTCGGCGCGGTCGTCGATGTCGAGTGTCTCGGGCACGTCGATCTGCACATGCTCCACGTGCTCGGAGTTCCAGATGCCGCTGATCATGCCGTTGGCGAACCGCAACACGTGCAGGTTCTGCGTTGCTTCCTTACCGAGGAAATGGTCGATGCGATAGACCTGTTCCTCCTTCACGACCTCGTGCACGGCCTTGTCGAGTTCCTCGAAGTTGTGCTGCGAGGTGCCGAAGGGCTTCTCGTACACCACTCGGGAACCCTCGGCGAGATCGTGTGCACCGAGGGCCTTCGTGTAATCGACGAACGTGCTCGGCGGCAGCGCGATGTAGTGCACCAGCTGTGCGTCGTCACCGATCTCTTTCCTGGCGTCGGCGACGACGTCAGGGAGCTTGCCGGGATCGTCGACGGTGAAGCCGTTGCCCGCGAAACGGATTCGCTTCGAGAACGCCGACCAATCGTCGTCGGCCACGTTCTCGGCGAACTCGTCGAGCACATCTTTCACGTGGTCGCGGAACTCGTCGTCGGACGAATCCTTGCGACCGTTGCCGATCAGGATCCATTTCTCCGGCAGCAGGCCTTCGACGTGGAGTTGGTAGAACGACGGCAGAACCATTCGCTTCGCGAGGTCTCCGGTCGCGCCGAACAGGACGAATACAGTGGGTTGCGAGGACGCCATGACCTCCACTATGCACCGCATAGTGCTACCTAGGTGAGAGTGCACGAAGATGACCAGATCACGGTTTCACGGAGAGATCTACGGGGTAGGTACGACGTCGGGAGTGCGCATCGTCGTCGGACACTGGACGCGCTCGCCCCTCGGCGAATTCACCGATGTGATGGTCCAATTCGCGGACGGTCGACGCCTACTCGTGGCCCCGAACGAGGCGGTACGTGAATTCGTCACGGCGACATACTCGTTCGATTCCACCGAGCTGGTACCGGTCACCTTCTCCGAACAGCCCGACGGGTGGCGGTCCGTCGTCGCCGGGAATCTGTCGGTACGCATCCGAGTGGCCGGACCGACGGTTCTCGGCCGCGCCCTGAGCCTCGTCCCCGACGCCGTGTCCACCGCACCGTGGTTCTGCACGATCAGCGACCCCATCGCCCGAGTGATACTGCGCGGAGTGCGAACTCGCGGCAGCGCCGGCGGAGGTCGGCGCGAATACTACGGAGCCAGGCACCAGCACCGCGTCGTCGACGTCGTCGCATCCTGGCAAGGAGAGGACCTCGGCTCGCTGACGCCCGTCACTCCCCCGGTGACGTTCGGTTTCGGCAGCACCCCCGCGGCACCGTCGGTCACGTCCATCACCACCACGATCGACTCGTAGACCACTGCAGTTTCACACCACTTCTGTTTCACACCACTGCTGCTCCGACTTCGCGCAGTTCGTCGAGAGCCGCTGCGGAAGTCTCGGGAGCGACCCCGGCCACCAGATCGGTGAGAACCCGAACGTCCAGGTGCTGCGCCACTGCATCTTTCGCCGACGCAAGCACGCAGTAATCGGTGGCGAGACCGACGATGTCGACGGCCGTCACCTCGTTGGCGGTCAGGATCTCGGACAGGGATGTTCCGTCCTCGGTGACGCCTTCGAACGCCGAGTACGACGGTCTGCCCTGCCCCTTGTAGACATGCACGTCGACGCTGCCGGTTCGGTAATCCGGGTGATATTCCGCGCCGACCGTTCCCGCGACGCAGTGCACGGGCCACGTGGTGACGAAATCCGGGGCAGCGTCGGTGGCGAAATGTCCACCGTTGTCGCTGTCGCCGTCGTGCCAGTCGCGTGAGGACACCACGAGGTCGTAGTCGTCGCCGCTCCGGGCGAGGTACGCGCTGATCCTGCGCGCCACCTCCCCACCGCCGACCACGGCCAGAGCACCACCCTCGGTGAAATCGTTCTGAACATCGACTACCAACAGAGCACGAGTCATGTGTCCCAGTATCCTCGAAGGGTGCGCGTGTCGTCTCTGGTGACCTATCCCGTCAAAGGATGTGCCGGTACGGCACTGGACTCGGCCCGGGTGAGCGCAGCCGGTCTCGAACACGACCGAGCGTTCATGATCGTCGACGCGGACGGCTCGTTCCGCAGCCAACGCACCGATCCCGTGCTGGCCGTCGTTCGATGCTCGGTGGAAAACGGCTCACTGACACTGCGCCACGAGAGCGCAGGAAGCGTCACCGCCGTCGTCGATCGTGATTCCGCGGGCCGCGAGGTCACGATGTTCGGCACGCCGCTGCGGGGCATCGACCAGGGCGACGACATCGCCGCCTGGCTCACCGACGTCATCGGCGAGCCCTCCCGCCTCGTCGCCGCGCCCCGCGATCACGGCCGCGTCACCGACGGAATCCGTCCCGGCTCGGCCCATTTCGCCGACAGCGCCGCCGTCCACATCCTCTCGACCGCCACGCTGGCCGGTCTGAACTGCCGCCTCGACGCCCCGCTCCCGATCGACCGATTTCGGCCCAACATCGTCGTCGACGGCTCGCAGGACGCTCATGTCGAGGACGAAGTGCGCGACATCTCGATCGGCGACGCACGATTGACGTACACGAAGCTGGCGATCCGCTGCGCCGTCACCACGGTGGAGCAGAGCACCGGTGTTCGCACCGGACCCGAACCTCTGCGCACTCTCGGCACCTACCGCCGGGCCCGGCAGAAGGGTGTCGCCTTCGGTTCGAAGTTCTCGGTGATCGAGGAAGGAACCATCTCGGTCGGGGACGAACTACGCGTCGAGACCTGGGGCGAGTCGGAGCTGTAACTCGAACGGCATGTGGTTCGCCCACCCGTTTCGAGCTCGCAGCCGAAGATGCTGTTCTGCACCGAGTTCGACGCGTCGCCGCCCGGTGCCGAGTGCGGACGTCGTGCCGCGGTACCGAATGAATGCGGCGAGCTCGTGGCCACCCGGTGCCAGCTCGTAGGTCGACGGTTCCGACCACGACTGGCGATGCTCCACGCCGTCGATCGTCACGAACGGCCGCGCCAGCGTGCGCACCAAGGACGCGTTCACCCAATGTGGAGCGAACTCGATCTCGATCGTGCTCACGTCACGCCTCCCTGGTGCGCTGAGTGTCCACTATTCGGCTCCGTAGGCGGGATCCCGCCTACGAGAAGCAATTGTGGACAACTACGTCAGTGGCTCCAGTGGCGACCAGCGCCGCCAACTGGATGCGCGCCTGCCCGGCCCGGAGTTCGCGGGAGAACACCGCACCGGCGTCGAGCAGATCGTGGCCGCCGCCTCCGCCGCCGTACGTCGGTGAGGTCTCGCCGAACGGCACCCGCGTCGTGACGACCACGTGCAGCCCAGCGGCAACGGCCTCTTTCACCGCGTGCACCACCAGAGCGTTGGTGTTACCCGAGCCCAACGCCTCGAGCACGATGCCCGACGCCCCGGCTTCGCGACAGGCATCGATCTGCACCCCGTCCGCGCCCGGGTACAGGGCCACGACGTCCACGCGCACTCCCGCGACGGGCTGCCACCGCAGCGGGTCCGGCCTCGGCACTGCTGCCGACCGAAAGGCGTCGAGTTCGGAAGTGTGCTTCTTGATCGCCCCGCGGGCCGGCAGTACTCGTCCGCCGAACGCGATCAGCACTCCCTGCTCGGACCGCGCCGCCGTCACCGCGGCGGCGATGTTGCCGGGGCCGTCCGGGTCCGGATGATCGGCGGTGCGTTGGGCCCCGGTGAACACCACCGAACGCGCGTCGTCGTGGAACAGGTCGACGTACAACGCCGACTCCTCCATGGTGTCGGTGCCGTGCAACACCACCACTCCGGCGCAGCCGTCCTCGTCCAACGCGTCGACCACGGCAGTGCGAATGGCGTCGAGATCGGCGAGGTCCAGGGCGGAGCTGTCCTTCGACATCACCTCGCGCACCACCACGCCGTCCATGTCGACGCCCACGCCTGCGACCGGCCGAGAAACCCCGTGCTCGTCGCGACTGCTGGCGATCGTCCCACCGGTGGTCAACAACGCGACGAACTCTGCACTGTCGGGTCGTTCCGGCAGGCTCCACTCCTCAGTCATTACGGGCGGCTACCTCTCGAATTCTGTTGCGACACATGTACCATCCGGCGATCAGCATCGGCGCGATGAGCAGGATGGACGCGACGGTCCATGTACCGACGGGTTTGTCGAAGGCCATCAGTACCAGTACACACGCCAGAAAGCCTAGCGTTGCGTAGCCGGTGTACGGGGCACCGAACAACCGGAACGCAGGCCGGGTGACCGCGCCGGTCTTGGACAGAGACCAGAACTTGAGCTGGCACGCCACGATGACGGCCCACGCGCTGATGATGCCGAGCGCAGCGAGGTTCAGCACGATCTCGAACGCCTGCGCCGGGACGACTGCGTTGAGGACGACCCCGAGCAGCGTCACCACCGACGTCAATGCGATGCCGCCGTACGGAACTCCCTGCTTGTTCATGCGGGCCGCGAATTTCGGTGCTGAACCGGCGACCGCCATCGAATGCAGGATGCGACCGGTGGAGTACAGCCCGGCGTTGAGAGACGACAGCGCCGCGGTGAGCACGACGAGGTTCATGATCGCGTCGGCACCCTCGACGTCGATCGCTCCGAAGAACGTGACGAACGGGCTCTCCCCGGCCTGATACGCGGTGTACGGCAGCAACAGCGAGAGCAGCAGCACCGAGCCGACGTAGAAGACGACGATGCGGACGATGACGGTGTTGATCGCCTTGGGGATGACCTTCTCGGGGTTCTGCGTCTCCCCGGCGGCGGTACCGACCAATTCGATGGAGGCATAGGCGAATACGACGCCCTGGATCACGACGATCGCCGGAAGCAGTCCGTTGGGGATGAGACCGCCGTTGTCGGTGAGGACGCTCAGACCCGGAGCCTGACCGTCGATGGGGGTACCGAAGATGACGTAGTAGGTGCCGATCGCGAGGAACGTCACCAGGGCCACGACCTTGATCAGCGCGAACCAGAATTCGAGCTCACCGAACACCTTGACCGACACCAGGTTCAGACCGAGAACCAACACCAGGCCGGCCAGCGCGAACACCCATTGATCCACGTTGCCCAGTGGTGCCCAGTACTTCTTGAAGAAGTTCATGTACAGCGCCACTGCCGTCACGTCCACGACGGCCGTCATCGCCCAGTTCATCCAGTACAACCACCCGGCCGCGAACGCGACCTTCTCACCGAAGAACTCGCGGGAGTACGAGACGAACGATCCGGACGACGGGCGGTGCATCACCAACTCACCCAGCGCGCGCAGGATCAGGAATGCGAAAAATCCGCACAGTGCGTAGACCAGAACCAACGCGGGCCCGGCGTCACGCAGTCTTCCACCGGCACCCATGAACAGGCCGGTGCCGATCGCGCCGCCGATGGCGATCATCTGAATCTGGCGCGGAGCCAGCTCTTTTCGATACCCCAGCTCCTCCTCGCGGAAGGCCTGCTTCTGGATCGGGTTCTCGGTGCTCATCGCATTACCTCGTCGACGTCTCGGGAGCAACGGAATGCTCGGTGGGAGCCACCCGCAGGTTCGCGAGATGCTCGGGGCTCAGCAATCGATCCAGCTCTTCTCGCGCCAGCAGGCCCTTCTCGAGCACCAGGTCGACGACATTGCGGCCGGTGACCAGCGCTTCCTGCGCAATGGCCGTCGACTCCACGTACCCGAGGTACGGGCTGAGCGCGGTGACCAGACCGATCGAGTTCTCCACCCGCTCACGCAGCAGATCGACGTTCGCGGTGATGCCGTCGACGCACCGATGCGCGACGGTCCGGCAGGCCGCACTCAGATGCGCCATACCGTCGGACAGGGATTTGACGATGATCGGCTCGAAAGCGTTGAGCTGCAACTGCCCTGCCTCGGCGGCCATCGTGATGGTGACGTCGTGACCGATCACCTCGTAGGCAACCTGATTGAGAACCTCGGGAATGACGGGGTTGACCTTGCCGGGCATGATCGACGAACCCGCCTGCATCGGAGGCAGATTGATCTCGTTGAAGCCCGCGCGCGGCCCGGAGGACAGCAGCCGAAGGTCGTTGCAGATCTTCGACAGTTTCACTGCGACGCGCTTGAGCACACCCGACAGGTGCACGAACTGACCGACGTCCTGCGTTGCCTCGATGAGGTCCGTTGCGGTGACCAACGGCAGGCCGGTGATGGTGCGCAGGTGCGCGACGGCCGATTCGGTGTATCCGGCAGGAGCATTGAGCCCGGTGCCGATGGCCGTGGCCCCGAGGTTGATCTCGTGCACCAGCAGCGCGGCTTCCTCGAGCCGTGAGCAGTCCTCGTCGATCATGATCGCGTAGGTGCCGAACTCCTGACCGAGTGTCATCGGCACCGCGTCCTGCAGCTGGGTGCGGCCCATCTTGACGACGGTGGCGAACTCGCTTGCTTTGCGGGAGAACGAATCTCGCAGGACCTTCATCGATGCGATCAGCTCGTGCACCGCGAAGATGGTCGCGATGTTCACCGACGTCGGATACACGTCGTTGGTGGACTGCGAGGCGTTCACATGCTCGTTGGGGTGCAGCATCGAGTAGTCACCGTGCGCGTGGCCGAGGATTTCCAGGGCACGATTGGCGATGACCTCGTTGGCGTTCATGTTGGTCGACGTACCCGCGCCGCCCTGAATGACGTCGACGACGAACTGCTCGTGCCACTGGCCGTCGAGAATTTCCTGGCACGCGGCCCGGATCGCTTCCCCGCGGGTGGCGTCGAGTATTCCGAGGTCCTGATTGGCCGCCGCGGCCGCCCACTTCACGGCTGCGAGCCCGCGGACGAGGTGGGCGTTGGTGGAGATCGGCCGCCCCGTGATGGGAAAGTTCTCCAGCGCGCGCAGGGTATGGATTCCCCAGTAGACGGTCATCGGAATCTCGCGTTCGCCGAGAAGGTCTTTCTCGATGCGGGTATCGGCCACGGTGGGTGCTCTCCTTCAGAGGGTGTCCAGCTGTCCGGCTGTCTGACAGGTAGAGTGTGGCGTAGAACACCTCGTCGGTCAACCCCGGGATAGGATCACTGCATGAACCTGTCGGACAGCTGGGCAGTCAGTGCGCCTACCAATGCCCGCATGAGCGCCGCCGAGGCAGTCTTCGCCGACCTGCGTGCCGCGATCTCGTCGGGAAAGCTCCCCGTCGGGCAGAAGCTCCCGTCCGAGGCGGCGCTGGCCGCGAGGCACAGCGTCAGTCGTTCCGTCATCCGCGAGGCGCTGCGCTCGTGCCACGCGCTCGGTCTGACCGAGACCAAGACGGGCCTCGGCACCTTCGTCGTCCGTGATCGAGTGGGTAGCGACCTCGACATCGGCAATTACGAGGCCCGTGAACTCATGGAGGCCCGACCCCACGTCGAGGTACCCGCAGCCGGGTGGGCGGCCGAACGACGTACCGACGACGAGTTGGCGGTGCTCTCCGGCCTCGCCGACGAGATGCGTTCCGAGGACGACCACGAGGCCTGGGTCCTGTTGGACGCGCAGTTCCACACCGCGATCGCGCGGGCCAGCAGGAACCGCGTGTTCGAGTCGATCGTCGTCGACATCCGAGATGCCTTGACGCGGCAGTCCGAAACGTTGAACCTCGTCGCGCACCGGCAGCAGCAGTCCAACGTCGAGCACGACGCCATCGTCGCCGGTATCCGATCCGGCGATTACGACGCAGCAGCCCGCGCCATGACCGCCCACCTCGATGCCGTCCGTGGTGCAGTGGAGTCGCTCGCCGATCGGCCCAGCTGACCGTACGACTAAGCTGCGGGCCGTGACGAAGGTATTGAACTCTCTCCCGGTCGGTGAACGAATCGGCATTGCATTCTCCGGTGGTCTCGACACCTCGGTGGCCGTGGCGTGGATGCGCGAGCACGGCGCGATCCCGTTTGCCTACACCGCCGACATCGGCCAGTACGACGAGCCGGATCTGTCCGACGTACCCGCCCGCGGCCTTGCGTACGGCGCCGAGCAGGCCCGGCTGATCGACTGCCGCGAACCGCTGGTCGAGGAAGGCCTCGCGGCACTGACCTGCGGCGCGTTCCACATCCGATCGTCGCTGCAGACGTACTTCAACACCACTCCCCTCGGCCGCGCGGTGACCGGCACGCTGCTGGTGCGCGCGATGCAGGAGGACGGCGTCTCGATCTGGGGCGACGGCTCGACGTACAAGGGCAACGACATCGAGCGGTTCTACCGCTACGGCCTGCTCGCCAACCCCGAGTTGCGCATCTACAAGCCGTGGCTCGACGAGGCATTCGTCGCCGAGCTCGGCGGCAGGCACGAGATGTCGCAGTGGCTCACCCAGCGCACCCTCCCCTACCGTGACTCGGCCGAGAAGGCGTACTCCACCGACGCCAACATCTGGGGTGCCACCCATGAGGCGAAGCGTCTCGAATACCTCGACACATCCCTCGAGATCGTCTCGCCCATCATGGGTGTCCGCTTCTGGGACCCCGAGGTCGAGATCGCAGCCGAGGACGTCACAGTCGACTTCGAGCGTGGCCGTCCCGTTCGGATCAACGGCAAGTCCTTCGACAGTGCCGTCGACCTGGTGATGGAAGCCAACGCCATCGGCGGACGCCACGGGCTCGGCATGTCCGACCAGATCGAGAACCGGATCATCGAGGCCAAGAGTCGCGGCATCTACGAGGCCCCGGGCATGGCACTGCTGCACATCACGTACGAGCGGCTCGTCAACGCCGTCCACAACGAGGACACCATCGCCTCGTACCACAACGAGGGCCGCCGCCTCGGACGCCTGCTCTACGAGGGCCGCTGGTTCGATCCGCAGGCACTCATGCTGCGCGAGGGCCTGCAGCGCTGGGTCGGCAACGTCGTGACCGGCAGCGTGACGGTTCGCCTGCGCCGCGGTCAGGACTTCACCATCGTGGACACCCAGGGCAGCAACTTCAGCTACCACCCCGAGAAACTGTCGATGGAACGCAGCCAGGGGCAGGCCTTCTTCCCCGGCGACCGCATCGGCCAGTTGACCATGCGCAACCTCGACATCGCAGATTCGCGCAGCAAACTCGAGCAGTACGCCGCTCAGGATCAGCTGACCGCCTGGGGCGACCTGATCGGCGAACTCGCCCCCGGTGGAGCCGACGCCATCGCCGCCAGCAGCGCCGACAACTCGGTGGACTCCGCAGCCCTCGACCACGCCGCAATCGAGTCCGGCACCGACTGACTTCTGGCTGCCGAACTCGAAGTTATGGACGGATTTCTGCCGATTTCCGTCCATAACTTCGAGTTCGGCTACTCCTCGGGCTCCGTCAGGCCCTGATGCTCGTCGCGTTCCGCCCATTCGAGTAGCTCGTCGATTGCGAACACCGCGTCGTCGATACCCGCATGTAGGTCGCCCAGTTCGGCGTATCTGGCCGGTACGGTGAAAATCGTGAACTCGCGTGGATCGACGTCAGGTACCTCGGCCCACGAAATGGGTGTCGACACAGTCGCCCTCGGGTTTCCCCGCACCGAATACGCGCTGGCGATCGTATGGTCGCGGGCATTCTGGTTGTAATCGACGAACAACTTCGACGGGTCGCGATCCTTGCGCCACCACGTCGTCGTCACGTCCTCGGGTGCGCGGCGCTCCACCTCCCGCGCGAATGCCAGTGCAGCCCTTCGCAAGTCCTTGAAGCCGTGCGCGGGGTCGATGCGAACGTAGATGTGCAGACCGTGACCGCCCGAGGTCTTGGGCCAGCCGACTGCGCCGAGGTCACCGAGCACGTCCTGCACGACACCGGCGACGCGTTGGACCCGATCGAAGGGGCAGTCGGGCATCGGATCGAGGTCGATGCGCCATTCGTCGGGCATCTCGACGTCGGCGCGGCGCGAGTTCCACGGATGGAACTCCACCGTCGACATCTGCACCGCCCACGCCACGTGCGCCAATTCGGTCACGCACAGCTCGTCCGCGGTGCGGTTGTAGCGGGGGAACGTCACCTCGACGGTCTCCAACCACGGCGGGGCTCCGTGCGGCACCCGCTTCTGGTGCACTTTTTCACCGGCGAGGCCCTTGGGGAAGCGATGCATCATGCACGGCCGCTCCCGCAACGCGCGGACGATGCCGTCGCCGACGCTCAGGTAGTAGTTCACCAGGTCCAGCTTCGTGGCACCGCTCTCGGGGAAATACACCCGATCGGGGTTGGAAATGCGCACCGTGCGCGTGCCCACCTCGAGTTCTATTGCCGGAGATGCCATACCAGCGACACTAGATGTACCCGCGGCCGCGCGCGCTCGGAAGTCGGAGATTTTCTCGCAGGTCCACCGGAGCTACGTGTGGGAACGCAGCGTGATGCCGTAGCGGTCTCGCTTGCGGTAGATCGTGGCTCGACTCATTCCCAGTTCCTCGCCCGCCTGATTCATCGTGATGCCGGGCCGGCTGAGTACTCGAATCATCTCGTCGCGCTCGAACGTCTCGATTCGTGTCAGACGTTGGGTGGTCCGCGAAAGCACCTCGGGCGGCAGGTGATTGACGCCGACGACGTCGGCGCGGACCGCCGCCTCGTGCATCACCGTCGCCAACTCGGTGACGTTCCCCGGCCACGAATATCCGACGAGGGCTCGTTCGGCGTCTCCGGTCAGGCTGACCTCGCGTCCACGCGCCCGCAATGCCAGATGCCGAGCGAGCGGAGCGATGTCCTCGGGCCGATCGCGCAGCGGCGGGACCTCGACGACCGAACGCACCAATTGCGCCAGGGCAGCGGGAACAGCGTCGTAATCGGAGGCCGTCAGGGTGACGGGCACGCCGTCACCGACACGAGAGATCAGTTCCGCCAACGCGTCTGCCCCTCGCGCCGGAAGCCGGTCCACGTCGCGGACGATGACTGCGGTGTCGGGTTTGGGCAGCTCGGGCGTCCACAGATCCAGCCAGGCGTCGACGTCGCGCGCCGCCGGAACTCCGGCACTCAGAATTCGACCCCGTGGGCGGATGGTACGCAGCGCTCGGGCCAGAATCGTGGCACGTCCGGTTCCCGGTTCTCCCACCAGCAGGACCGAATCATGTTGGCTGAGAGCTGTTTCGGAGGACGCGAGAGCCTGATTCCACCGCGTCGACAGCGTCGGGACGCTGCCCGCACCCGGCCGACCCGACGACGCTTCGACGCGGAAGACCGTCCCACGTGGTGCCGGACGCGCGTGCTGTCCCTGCGCTCGCGCGAGCATCATCGCCGCGGTGTTCCCTGCCGCCGACTGAGCAAGGGCCAGCAGCAGATCCGTCGACGACTCCGACCACGTGGTGAGGTTGACGCAGCCCTCCACGGTGCCCGTCATCGGGTTCAGCACCGGTGCCGCGGCGCAGGTGTATCCGGTGAGCGAGAGCGAGTAATGCTCGGAGGCGCGCACCACTGCCGGAATTCGATCGGCGAGCGCGAGGGCGAGGCCGTTGGTGCCCGCCTGGTTCTCGCCGTACGAGAAGCCGGGGGCCAGATGCACACGGTCGAGCGCTGCCAACAGCTCACGGTCCGCGCTCACTCGATCGAGCACCAGACCGTCGGCGTCGGTCAACATCATCGACACCGGCTCGTTCGCCAACGTGTCGCGCAGTCCGTCGAGCACCTCACGCCCACATCGGTAGAACAGTGATTCGCCGTCGTAGGTGCCCGAAAATGCTGGTACGACGTCTTCGAGTGGCACTCCGAATTCCTGGCTTCGGTGCCACGATGCGAGCAACCGATGCGACACGGCAGCGAGGGGCTCCGAGTGCAAGCGGGCTCGTACGAGACCCTCGGGATCTGCCATGTGATTCAGGTTACATTCGCTGGTCGCCATGGATCCGAAACCAGCGTCTCGAATTGAGACATCGCGCTACTTCGTCGAGCCTTCGCCGCGCCTACCGTCATCCACAGATCGCTTGTGACAGACGTCACGCACAGTCTCTGGAGGTCAGCCATGTACAGCAAGAACGGCGAGAACTACTTCATCGTGGACGCCCACGTCGCGCTCTGGGATGCGCGGCAGGAGAACCAACGCAACATCCACGGCAAGCAGTTCATCGACTGCTTCTACGACTACCACCGCAATCTCTCCCCCGAGAGCGAGCTGTGGAGTTACGAGGAGTACCTCTACCAGGGCGGCGATCGGTTGATGCGCGACCTGTTCGAGATCGGATACGTCGACCACGCCATCTTCCAGCCCGCTCACCTGGGCGAGTTCTACCACCGCGGGTTCGGCCAGACCGACGAGGCATCGGCGCTCGCTGCAGCTCACCCGGACAAGCTGACCTACAACCATCACTTCGACCCACGCAACGGCGAACGTGGCCTGGACCAGCTGCGTGCGGACGCAGAACGCTTCGGGCTCAAGGGCGTCAAGCTCTACACCGCCGACTGGCACGGCGATTCTCGCGGCTACAAGCTCGACGACGACTGGACCCGGCGTTACCTCGAGGTGTGCCGCGAGGTCGGCATCAAGAACATCCACGTGCACAAGGGACCCACCATCCGTCCGCTCGATCGCGATGCGTTCGACGTCGCAGACGTCGACCACGTGGCCACCGACTTCACCGATCTGAACTTCGTCGTCGAACACTGCGGACTGCCGCGCCTGGAGGACTTCTGCTGGATCGCCACCCAGGAGCCCAACGTGTACGCCGGCCTCGCGGTGGCCATCCCGTTCATGCACACGCGGCCGAAGTACTTCGGTCAGATCATGGGCGAACTGCTCTACTGGCTCGGCGAGGACCGCATCTTCTTCTCCTCGGACTACGCGCTGTGGACGCCCAAGTGGTTGGTCGAAGGGTTCGTCGACTTCCAGATCCACGAGTCCCTCGACGAATACGCACCGATCACGCTCGAACAGAAGAAGAAGGTGCTCGGACTGAACGCCGCCAAGCTCTACGACATCCCGGTGCCGGCCGAACTGCAGTTGCCCGACGCGAACGAGACCGAGACCGGACCGCGTCAGCCCGAGCGCGCCGACCTTGCGGCGGTGTGACGTGACGACTGCTGTGACCACCAGGAAGGACGAGGCGTACACCGCGCTCGGCGTCGTCCTGGATCCCGAATTGGACGAGCCCATCACCGATCTCGGGTTCGTCCGGTCGCTCGAGGTCGACGAGGGCACTGTGCACGTTCATCTTCGACTGCCGACGTCGTTCTGTTCGCCGAATTTCGCGTATCTGATGGCGGGAGACTCCAAGGACGTGTTGACGGCGTTGCCGTGGACCGAGCACGTTCTCGTCGAACTGGACGATCACCACGACTCGGACAAGATCAATGCCGGCCTCGCCGCCGACGCGGGATATCGGGGCACCTTCGGGCACGAGGCCGAAGAGGACCTCGACGAACTACGAGCGACGTTCCGCCGCAAGGCGTACGTGGCGGCGATGGAACGGTCGCTCATGGCGTGGTTGCGCGCCAATCCCGACTCGACCGAGAACGACCTGGCCGCAGTGGTTCTCGCAGACCTACCGGATGATCGCACCTCGACCGCGCTGCTTCGCCGACGCGAGGCTCTCGGCCTGCGGACCGATCCGGCGGCACCGGCATTGGTCGATCATGCGGGTCGTCCACACACCGGCGACCTGACGATGGTGATGCGCCGCGCCCGCGCCACCCGCGTTTCGATCGACGGTAATGCGCACTTCTGCCGCGGATTGCTGCAGACCCGCTACCCCGGCGCAGAGGAACAGCAAGTCCCTCGCGAAGAGGGCGCGTTCGTTCCTCTCACCACTCTCACTGTCCCCCTCCGCACTACACAGGAGCATGTTTCATGAGTTCGATGCGCGCCGTCCAGGTCGTCGGATATCACAAGAATCTGGAGATGACCGAGGTTCCGATTCCGGAAGTACAGGGTCCACTCGACGTCATCGTCAGGATCGGCGGTGCCGGCGTGTGCCGTACCGATCTGCACATCCTCGAGGGCCAGTGGGCCGAGAAGTCGGGCGTCACACTGCCTTACACGATCGGCCACGAGAACGCCGGGTGGGTCCACGCCGTCGGCTCGGCCGTCACCAACGTCCGCGAGGGCGACAAGGTGATTCTGCATCCACTCGTCACGTGCGGGTTGTGCCGGGCGTGCCGCTCGGGCGACGACGTCCACTGCGAGACGAGCGATTTCCCGGGTATCGACACCAACGGTGGATACGCCGACTATCTGCGGACCAATGCGCGAACCGTCGTCAAGATCGATGATTCACTCGAACCGTCCGCAGTCGCCGCACTTGCCGATGCCGGCCTGACGGCGTATCACGCGGCCGCGAAGGCGGCCCGGCGTCTGACTCCCCGCGACAAGTGCGTCGTCATCGGAGCAGGCGGCCTCGGCCACATCGGCATTCAGGTACTCGAGGCACTGTCGCCCGCCGAGCTGATCGTCATCGACCGCAATGCCGACGCCGTCAAACTGGCGCTCACCTTGGGGGCCGATCATGCGGTGGTCGCCGACGGCAGTCAGGTCGATCAGGTCATGGAACTCACCGGCGGCTTCGGAGCCGAGGTGGTACTCGACTTCGTCGGCGAGAACGGTTCCACCGCAGAGGGATTGGCCATGACGAGGCGGGCCGGTGACTATCACGTCATCGGGTACGGAGAGAACGTCGACGTGCCGACCATCGACCTGGTGTCGGCGGAGAAGAACATCGTCGGCAATCTCGTCGGGTCCTACAACGACCTGTGCGATCTGATGTCACTCGCCGCCCGCGGTGCCGTCAACCTGCACACGCAGACGTACGCACTGGACGACTTCCAGAGCGCCATCGACGACCTCGACAACGGACGAGTTCGCGGCCGCGCGATTCTCGTACCCTGAAATCGGGTAGTACCCACCAGCACCATTCCAACTACGAGGAGCAACGTTGATCTTCATCACCGCCAAGTTCAAGGTCAAGCCCGAGCACGCCGACAACTGGCCCGAGATCTCACGCGACTTCACCGAAGCCTGCCAGGCCGAGGAAGGATGCCTCTGGTACTTCTGGTCCCGCACCCTGGACGACCCCACCGAGTACGTCCTCGTGGAGGCGTTCAAGGACCCGGATGCCGGTGCCGCCCATGTGAATTCGGATCACTTCAAGCAGGCCCAGAAGGATCTTCCGCCGTACCTGGTGGAGACGCCGAAGATCATCAGCCAGGAAGTCGACGGCACCGATTGGAACGAACTGGGCGAACTCGCGGTCGACTAGTTCCTTTCGCGATCCCGGATCACCTGACCGAGGGTCATGACGGCGTCGGCGAATTGCCCGGGCAACTCCTGGGGCGGGTTGTGGCCGCACTCGACCTGACGAACATCGATCAGGTCGGTGAAGTGCGCCGCGTGGTCCGGGCGGCCGTACAGCGAGGCGACGGTGTCCTCGGTCGGATCGATCACGACCGTGGGCACCGTGATCGCCGGTTGCCGTGTCAGCAACTCCTGCGTCGCGGCGTAAGCGACGTCGCCCGCCTCGATTCCGTATCGGTGCCGATAGGAATGCACGGACACATCCACGAAATCGGGGTTGTCGAACGAGGGCGCGGTGGCCGCGAATTCGGAGTCGCCGAACCTCCAAGTCGGCGACCAATCCGTCCACAGTGTCTGCGCGATCTCGGTGCGGTAGGCCGCGAGCCCGGCCCGGCCGCGCTCGGAGTGCAGGTAGTACTGATACCAATACCGCTTCTCGAGGTGCGGCAGCACGGGCGTGGACACCGCCGCCTCGATGTCCTGCACGAGGTACCCGGACACGCTCACCAGACCGGACACCAATTCCGGCCACAGCGCGGCGACGACGCACGCCGCTCGGCCACCCCAGTCGTAGCCGGCGACGATGGGGTCGTTCAGCTCCAGGGCCAGGATCAGCTCGCGGAGGTCGTGGCCGATCGCAGCCTGTTCACCCGAGCGCATCGTGCCGGCGTCGACGAAGCGAGTCGGTCCGAAGCCGCGCAGGTAGGGCACCACCACGTCGTAGCCGGACTGAGCGAGCAGCCTGGCGACGTCGTCGTAACTGCGCGGGTCGTACGGAAACCCGTGCATCAGCACCACCGATCGGCCCGACGGATCACCGACGCGGTCGTACGCAACCTCCAGCACCCCTGCGCGAATCATCATGGGTCCATGCTCGCATTGCCGGGCTGAGGGTCAGCTGCTCAGCACGTCTTCCATGCCGGGAGCGAGGACATCCGACAGGTCGGTCCAGGGGATCGTGATCGTGACGAGGCCGATGCCGTAGGCCCCCACCTGGTAGTCACCGAAGTGAATGTTCATACCTTCCGGCGATGCCGTCCAGTTCCCGAAGTTGGCCACCGTCGGTTCGATGCCCGAGCGCTCGAAGCTGCCGCCCGCGCGGGTGGACGGGAGAATTGCCGCTGCTCGATCGGACAGTCGAGACAGGCCGGCATCGAGGTCGGTGAAGGCATCACCGAGAGTGATCGGCTGCGCGGTGTCGACGTCGATCGTCACGGTCGCAAGCAGTGAATTACCGTGCGCTCCGGGCGGCACGGCGATCCAACTCGTGATCTGTTCGGCACTGATCACGCGTCGACCGACGTGGGTCTGCCCCTTCGAATAGCCGTCGCTGAGAGCGAAGTCGTTCCCGTAGTCGCGGTCGATCTGGTCCTGCAACGCCGCGCGCATCGACTCGTTGAATTCGGCTGTCACGGCCGGATTGCCTCCGCTCAGCTGTGGAATCGCGACGTCGTAGGTCGCACGCGCTGTCGATCCGGCAATGCGCGTACTGCCGACGACGTACGGCTCGGCGGCACTCGAGGTAGTGGTTGGCGTTGTAGTCGTCGGCGCGGCTCGATCGATGGTGGCGGTGACATCGGTTGTGGTCGGTGCAGACACGGGCGTGGCAGTTCCGGAGGTGGAGCAGCCTGCGAGGGCCGCTGCCAGAGCGAGTGCGACCGTCATCGAGCGGATTCGCGTCATGCCCCACACTAACCACCGAACAGCCGGCAACTCCGCTGCTAGCGTCGAACCTCCCGGGTCTCCGACCGGCCCACGTTCGGAAAGGGAGTTCGATGAAAACTACGAGCATCATCACCAACCTGCGGGTTCCGGACGTCGACGAGGCCAAATCGTTCTACACCGAGTTCCTCGGTCTGAAATCCGAGGAGTTCGATATGGGGTGGGTCGCGCGGCTGTCGTCACCCGATCGCCCGGTGAGCGTTCAGCTGGTGACGAGCGACCGGAGCGCACCCGAGGATTCGGTGATGTCGGTGCACACCGACGATGTCGATGGCGCGTACGCCGAAGCGCAGAAACTGGGCTACGAGATCGTGCACCCATTGACGACCGAGCCGTGGGGTGTGCGCCGCTTCTTCGTTCGCGCTCCCGACCGCAATGTCGTCAACATCGCGTATCACCGGGACTGACTACAGCACACGAAAAAGCCCGACCCCCTCGAGGCGGATTCTAGGGGTCCTCGCAACACCTGATGGTCAGATGCCTGTCAGTAGATCACGTAAACGCTCGGCTGGAGTTTTCCAGCCGAGCGTTTTGCGTG
>NZ_NOYJ01000015.1:0-1276 GCF_002258365.1 Rhodococcus sp. 06-221-2 | reverse complement strand
ACTTGATTTCTGCGAGGACGGTGCCTTGGGTGATGGCGTCGCCTGCGGTGACGCTCAGGCCGGTGATGGTGCCTGCTTTGTGGGCGGTGACGGGGTTTTCCATTTTCATCGCTTCCAGGACGGCGACGAGGTCCCCGGCGGCGACTTCCTGGCCTTCGTCGACGGCGACTTTGACCACGGTGCCCTGCATCGGTGCGGTCACCGAGTCACCGGAGGCTGCGCCGGCTCCGGCACCGCCACGGGTGCGGGCCTTGGGCTTGCGCCGTACCGCACCGGCATTTCCGCCGCTACCACCGCCGAGGGTGAGCTCGCCCGGGAGGGAGACCTCGACGCGTCGGCCCCCGACCTCGACGATGACGGACTGCCGGGGCAGGGCCTCGTCGTCGTCGATCGGTTGCCCGGCGGTGAACGGGGGAACCTGGTTGTCCCATTCGGTTTCGATCCACCGGGTGTGCACGGAGAAGGAGTCGCCGTCGCCGATGAACGCGGGATCGGAGACCACCGCAGCGTGGAACGGGATCACCGTCGCCAACCCGTCGACGGTGAACTCGGCCAACGCCCGACGCGAACGAGCGAGGGCTTCTTCGCGGGTGGCTCCGGTGACGATCAGTTTGGCGAGCATCGAATCGAACTGGCCACCGATCACACTGCCGGATTCGACACCGGAATCGACGCGGACACCCGGGCCGGAGGGGGCGGTGAAGGTGGTGACCGGTCCGGGGGCGGGCAGGAACCCACGTCCGGCGTCTTCGCCGTTGATCCGGAACTCGAACGAATGCCCGCGCGGTTCGGGGTCTTCGGTGATGGTCAGTTCTTCGCCGTTGGCGATGCGGAACTGCTGCAGCACCAGGTCGATGCCGGAGGTTTCCTCGGTGACGGGGTGTTCGACCTGCAGGCGGGTGTTGACCTCCAGGAAGCTGACGAGGCCGTCTTGGCCGACGAGGTATTCGACGGTCCCGGCGCCGTAGTAGCCGGCTTCGAGGCAGATGGCTTTGGCGCTGGAGTGGATTTCTTTGCGTTGGGCGTCGGTGAGGAACGGGGCGGGTGCTTCTTCGACGAGTTTCTGGAAGCGGCGTTGCAGGGAGCAGTCGCGGGTGCCGGCGACGATGACGTTGCCGTGTTGGTCGGCGATGACCTGGGCTTCGACGTGGCGTGGTTTGTCGAGGTAGCGTTCGACGAAGCATTCCCCGCGCCCGAATGCGGCGACGGCTTCGCGGGTGGCGGAGTCGAACAGTTCGGGGATTTCCTCGCGGGTGCGGGCCACTTTCATGCCGCG
>NZ_NOYJ01000023.1:0-1313 GCF_002258365.1 Rhodococcus sp. 06-221-2 | reverse complement strand
GGTCTCGCCTCGACGAGGCGGCCCGACGACTTCGCGCCACTGGTGGCGCACCTGGACTCGATCCTCGACCCCGACGGCGACTTCGACGAGAACGAAGACGAAGACGAAGACAAGAACGCGAAGCCGAGGCCACGGAAACGGGATGCGTTCTTCTACCTCGGTGAGCAGGGTTCCGACGGAATGTCAGAAGGAAAGTTCTGCGTCGACTCCGAACTACGCGCCTACCTCGAAGCCCTGTTCTCGAAAGCCGCGAAACCGGGAGTGAACAATCCTGCAGACCCGACATCGATCGTCCACGAGGATGAGACCGCCAGCGACGAGGACGGCGGCGGGAGTGGCAGTGCGGCTACGCCAAAGCCCGGGCCGATGCCCGACGAGGCAGGATCGAGCGATGCTCGATCGGATGACGAATACCTGTGGGATGGGACGGTCGGCAACGGTGCCGACTTCTACGGTGACGACGACCGCAGTGGCGACGACCGCGGTGAGGGTGAGTGCACCGACAGCGACGATTGTGGTTGCGGCACAACGCCACACAGCACGGCCGACATTAACGACGACGCAGGCTCCGACAGCACTGCTGAACCCGTCGGCCAAGCCGACGCCGACGCATCGGACACCGCTGCTCGCGACGCTGCCGCCGCGCGAGATGTACGCACCCAGAACGAACGCCGTCACGACGCCCTGAAGATGGCACTGAGGCACACCCTCGCCTCCGGCACCCTCGGCACCCACCGCGGGCTACCCGTCACCGCCATCGTCACCATGACCCTCAAAGACCTCGACGCAGGCTGCGGCTACGCCATGACCGCCACCGGATCCCGCGTCTCGATCCGCGACGCCATCCGCATGGCCTCGCACGCCCACCACTACCTCACCATCTTCGACGACAACGGCAGAGCCCTCTACCTCGGCCGATCCAAACGCATCGCCTCCGCCGACCAACGCATCGTCCTCATCGCCCGCGACCGCGGCTGCAGCTTCCCCTCCTGCACCCGCCCCGCAACCTGGTGCCAAGCGCACCACCTCGACGACTGGGTCGAGGGCGGACCCACCGACATCGACTCCCTCACCTTCGGATGCGACATGCACCACGCACACGTCGGCACCGGCCCCGGAAAGTGGGCAACCACCAAAACCACAGCAGGACATCGCTATCCGGGCCGAACCCTGTGGCACCCACCGACCGGAATGGACCCCACACGCCGTGGGCTGATCAACCACGCACACCACCCAGAAGAAGTCCTCTACCCACCCGACCAGCACAACGACAACACCCGCGACACCGGCGACGAAGAACCACGACAACCCGC
>NZ_NOYJ01000034.1:0-1471 GCF_002258365.1 Rhodococcus sp. 06-221-2 | reverse complement strand
GGCGGATTCTAGGGGTCCTCGCAACACCTGATGGTCAGATGCCTGTCAGTAGATCACGTAAACGCTCGGCTGGAGTTTTCCAGCCGAGCGTTTTGCGTGGACGGGAGTTGAGGCGGTGGGCAACGTTCTCGAGGTCGGTGGCGCTGTACACGGACAGGTCCGTGCCTTTGGGGAAGTACTGGCGTAGCAAGCCGTTGGTGTTCTCGTTCGATCCGCGTTGCCATGGTGAGTGTGGATCGCAGAAGTACACCGGCACCCCGGTGGCGACGCTGAACTGCTTGTGCGCTGCCATCTCGCACCCTTGGTCCCACGTCAGTGAACCGCGCAAATGCGTTGGGAGAGAACCGATCAGAGGAACCAGAACGTCCCGGACCTCCTCTGCAGTGTGCCCGCCGGGGAGGTGACCGAGAAGCAGGTACCGGGTAGAACGCTCGACCAATGTCACGATCGCCGACTCCGATCGAGTACCGACGATCAGATCACCCTCCCAGTGCCCGGGCACGGAGCGGTCGGCGACCTCCGCCGGCCGCTCGGAGATCATCACCATCGCATCGACGAATCGTGAGGTGCGCTGCTCGGGTGAGCGGTGCTGTACGCGGCGAGTACGTCCGGTGCGCAATGCGGCAGCAACTTCTCGGCGTAGTCCGCCGCGCGACTGTACGTAGATGGCCTGGTAGATCGTTTCGGTGCTCACACGCATCGCCTTGTCATCGGGGAAGTCGACAACTAGAGCGTGGCAGATTTGCTCGGGCGACCACTGCAGGGCGAGTTTGCCGGCGACGTAGGACCGGAGCGAACCCTGTGCCGCCAGCTTCGCCGGTTTCGGCCGGGCACGCGAGATAGCCCACAGCCGATGTGCCCGGTGCGGGTGGTACTCGTCGGCGATGCCGTAGGTGTCGATCTCGCGTTTGACGGTCGAGGCCGCCCGGCCGAGGCGGCGTCCGATCTCACGCAGCGAACACCCGGCTCGACGCAGGTCGGCGATCTGTTCACGGTCGGTCACCGTCAGATACCGAGGGTGCAGTGTGGACTCGATGCGGGCCAGCGACGGCCTCTGAGCAGCGGTGACGAACGTTGTCATACCGGTTTTGTAGTCGATACGTCGACCATCCGGGTGCAGGCGCGCACCACCGATCTTGCGGATGCCCCCGTCCCAGTCCTGCGCGGTCCGGAGGTGGACCCCGACCTCCCGAGCAGCCTCGCGCCGCGAGATTCCCGACGAGCGAAGTTCCTCGTATCGTCCCCGACCCGAATGCTCGGCCCGGCCGCTCTTTCCGCGCCCTTGCACACCCGCCTGACGAACCCACCCGAAGGCAGTGTTCCGGTTCACCCCGACACAGCGTGCGGCCGCGCTGACATTCCCGTCCTCACGGTCCAACGCCTCGAAAAACCGCACCTTCAACCCAGCACATGCCACGATCCCCGCAACTCCCTCAAATCGAGGGTGTTGCGGGGATCGTTAGAACCCGCC
>NZ_NOYJ01000007.1:0-1552 GCF_002258365.1 Rhodococcus sp. 06-221-2 | reverse complement strand
TAGACGGTATGGAGGTCTTGGCTGGGGCCCCTCCGCATGTAAGCGTGGGTTGCCGACAGGAGTGGGTCCTGGCCGGTAGAGCCACAAATGTGGGAGGCCCCAGTGAAGAATCATCGTACGAGTGTTGGTTTGGATGTGCACGCACGATCGGTGGTGGCGTGCGGTTTGGATGGCGAGACGGGCGAGTTGTTCGAGCGTCGCATGTCGCCTGATCACAAAGAAATCCTGGAGTGGATTCGTTCGCTGCCAGGATTGGTGCATGTCGTCTACGAGGCGGGCCCGACCGGTTTCGGTCTGGCCCGTTTTCTGTTGGCCGCCGGTGTCGATTGTGTGGTGGCGGCACCGTCGAGAATTCAACGTCCCCCTGGTGACCGCATCAAGACCGATGCCCGTGATGCCCGGCATTTGGCTCGGTTGCTTCATTTGAGTTCTATTGTGCCGGTTCTGATTCCGAGTACCGAGCAGGAGTCCGCTCGTGATCTGGTGCGAGCGAGGGAGGACTGCCGCGGCGATCTGGTGTCCGCACAGCATCGCCTGACACATGTGCTGCTGCGTCAAGGGATCATCTACAGCGGCGGCAAACCCTGGACCGCAGCCCACGATCTGTGGTTACGTCGCCAGCGGTTCGATTCACGTGCACTGCAGATCACCTACGACACCGCCTACGAGACCGTCATCGCCACCACCGAACGCCGGAATCGTCTCGATACCGCCATCGCGGACATGGCTGCGCATTCGTCGTTCACTCCGGTGGTGACCCGGCTGGGGTGCCTTCGTGGGGTGGCGACGTTGACAGCGTTCGGTTTGGCGACGGAGATCGGTGAGTGGGACCGGTTGACCGGCCGCTCGATCGGTGCGTTCGTCGGGTTGATCCCGACCGAGCATTCTTCCGGTGAATCCCGGTCGCAGGGCGGTGTCAGCAAAACCGGCAATGCTCACGTACGCCGACTGCTGGTCGAGGCTGCCTGGCATCATCGCAAGCCGTATCGGCCGGGGCGTGAACTGGTGGCACGGTGGAAGGCGTCGACTCCCAAAGCCAAAGCGCGAGGGCATCAAGCGAACCGGCGGCTGCACGCACGGTGGGAACATTTCGACGAACGCGGTAAACGTGCGGTGGTCGCCAATGCCGGGATCGCACGAGAGCTGGCCGGCTGGTGCTGGTCGTTGGCCACGCTCGAGGAATGACTGAAGCTCCGACGCCGAAGTAGCGATCTGCGTCGGGATAGATGTCCGGAATGAACGGTCGACGACGATGTGGGATGTGGCCGAGCGTCTGGGAGTGACCCGCTAGCCGCCTATGAGCAATCCTCAACTGCGCGTTGAGATCACGCTCGACTCATAGACTTGCGATCCACTCCAGCCGAAACAGTCCGTCCTGCGGTAACCAACCCGCGTATATGAGAGTTGACGACGCGTCGAACACTACGACACGCTCACCTCCCACTCGCATCGATCACCATCCCGGCAACAGGAAGCGGTGGCACACACGACGGTGCGTGCCACCGCTTCACCATGCCGTCGTTGACAGGCCGACCTCCATATGAGAGCGGCT
>NZ_NOYJ01000022.1:0-1657 GCF_002258365.1 Rhodococcus sp. 06-221-2 | reverse complement strand
GAGCCCGTCTCGATCGAGACGATCACCATTCCCGATCCCGGCCCGAACGATGTCGTGGTCACCATCGCCGCGTGCGGGGTGTGTCATACCGATCTGCATTACCGCGAGGGCGGCATCAACGACGAGTTCCCGTTCCTGCTCGGCCACGAAGCCGCAGGCACCGTCGAAACCATCGGCGACGCTGTCACTCATGTCGAGGTCGGTGATTTCGTGGTGTTGAACTGGCGGGCGGTGTGCGGGGAATGCCGAGCCTGCAAGAAAGGCACCCCCTGGTACTGCTTCGACACCCACAATGCGTCGCAGAAGATGACTCTCGCCGACGGCACCGAACTGTCCCCTGCGTTGGGGATCGGGGCGTTCGCCGACAAGACCCTCGTCCACGAAGGCCAGTGCACCAAGGTCGACCCGGACTCCGATCCGGCGGTGGTGGGGTTGCTCGGCTGCGGGGTGATGGCCGGGTTGGGTGCGGCGATGAACACCGGCCACGTCTCGCGCGGGGATTCGGTGGCGGTGATCGGGTGCGGCGGTGTCGGCGATGCTGCGATCGCCGGGGCCCGCCTGGCGGGGGCGTCGACGATCATCGCCGTCGACCGCGACAAGAAGAAACTCGACTGGGCTCTCGAACTCGGTGCCACGCACACTGTCGATGCCTCGCAGGTCGATGCGGTCGAGGCCATCCAGGAGTTGACCGGTGGGTTCGGGGCGGATGTCGTCATCGATGCCGTCGGTCGCCCGGAAACCTGGAAGCAGGCGTTCTACGCCCGCGATCTCGCCGGGACCGTCGTCCTCGTCGGGGTGCCGACCCCGGAGATGACCGTCGAGATGCCGTTGATCGATTTCTTCTCCCGCGGTGGGTCGTTGAAGTCGTCGTGGTACGGCGATTGCCTACCGGAGCGGGATTTTCCGATGTTGGTCGATCTGTACGAGCAGGGTCGGTTGCCGCTCGAGAAGTTCGTGACCGAACGGATCGGTCTCGGTGATATCGAGGCGGCGTTCGAGAAGATGCATCAGGGCACGGTGCTGCGTTCGGTGGTGGTCCTGTGAGCGGGCAGTTGCGGGTCGAGAAGGTTGTCACGTCGGGGACGTTCGCGCTCGATGGTGGCGAGTGGGAGGTCGACAACAACATCTGGTTGGTCGGTGACGACGACGAGGTGGTGATCGTCGATGCTGCGCATACGGCCGGTCCGATCGTCGATGCGGTCGCCGGTCGGCACGTGCGGGCGATCGTGTGTACGCATGGTCACAACGATCATGTGACGGTCGCTCCGCAGTTGTCGGGGGAGTTGGATGCGCCGATTCTGCTGCATCCGGCCGATGATGTGTTGTGGGAGCAGACGCATCCGGGCATCGGGCATTCGGTGCTCGAGGACGGTCAGCGGATCACCGTCGCGGGGACGGAGATCGTGGCGTTGCATACTCCCGGTCATTCGCCGGGGTCGAGTTGTCTGTATCTACCCGAGGCCGGTCAGTTGTTCTCGGGGGACACGTTGTTCTCCGGTGGGCCAGGTGCGACGGGTCGGTCGTATTCGGATTTCCCGACGATCATCGGCTCGATCCGGGATCGATTGTTCGCGTTGCCCGCCGAGACCCGAGTCAACACCGGGCACGGAGACGGAACGAGTATCGGGGACGAGTCCCCGCACCTCGAAGAATGGAT
>NZ_NOYJ01000001.1:0-2535 GCF_002258365.1 Rhodococcus sp. 06-221-2 | reverse complement strand
TCGCTCTCTGCGATGCGTGTCGTAGCCGCCGTGCAGGAAACCTTCGACTGTGAAATCAGCGTCCGTGCACTCATGGAAGCCCCCACCGTAGCGGGCCTGGCTCGTGTGGTGGGTGGAGGACAGTCGGGCACCAGGCAAATCTGGGAGCCATATGCGCGTCCGGCCCAGTTGCCGCTGTCGTTCGCCCAGCGTCGGTTGTGGTTCATCCATCAGCTAGAGGGACCATCGGCGACATACAACATCCCTCTGGTACTACGCCTAATCGGTCTACTCGACGTCGACGCGCTGACCCTGGCGGTTGCCGATGTCGTAGCCCGGCACGAGAGTGTTCGCACAGTGTTTCCCGCTACGGCTGGCGTGCCCGAGCAGTGCATTCTCGATGCCTCTGAAGGGCTTGTCGCCTGCAAAGTCATCGACGCCACCAACTGGACCGATCAACAGTTGGATGAGGCGGTCGGTATTGTCACCCGCCACGCCTTCGACTTAGAAACCGAGATTCCCTTTCGTGCAAGGCTTTTCGCAGTCTCGACCACGGAACACCATCTGGCCCTGGCAATGCACCACATCGCCGCCGACGGATCATCTCTCTCGCCGCTGGTTCGCGACCTGACTACCGCATATCAGGCCCGCACCACCCGGACGGAGCCAGGCTGGGAGCCGTTGCCCGTTCAGTACGCCGACTTCACAATCTGGCAGCACAAGCTCCTCGGCGAGGCCGACGATCCTAATACCCGATCTGGTCGACAAACAGTTTTCTGGGAGCGGAACCTCGCTGGATACGCGGGACTGCTGGAGCTTCCCACGGACCGGCCTTACCCCGCCGTCGCCAACCATCAGGGCGGCCAAGTCGTCGTCGAATGGCCCGCCGAACTGCAGGAACTCGTGCGGGTTGTGGCGCGGGAACGCAATGCGACGACGTTCATGGTGATGTCGGCGGCGCTTTCGGTGCTGTTGGCGCGTTTGAGCGGGAGCGCGGATGTGGCGTTCGGGGTGCCGACGGCGGGGCGGGGGCGAACCGAGTTTGACGGCATGGTCGGGTTTTTCGTCAACACGCTGGTGTTGCGTACGCGGGTTTCAGCCGAGATGAACTTCGGTGATTTGTTGGAGGAGGTACGGGAGCGGAGCCTGGACGCGTTCGCGAACCAAGATGTGCCGTTCGATGCGCTTGTCGAGCGCCTCAATCCGGTCCGTACGCAGGCTCACCATCCGTTGATCCAAATCCTGTTCGCCTGGCAAAACGTCACCCTGCCCGATCTGTCTCTGCCAGGTCTCGACATTTCCCCGCAGCGCACGGACACCTTGACCGCTCGAATGGACTTGACTTTCAGCCTGCGTGAGCGGTTCGACAACTCCGGCCGTCCCATAGGCATTGGGGGTCTGGTCGAGTACCGCACCGACGTCTATGACGCCGAAACTGTAAAACAACTTGTTACCCGCTGGCAGCGGGTGCTCACGACGATGCTCGCCGGCACGGACCGCTCGGTGGCGTCAATCGACTTGCTTGACGAGAGAGAACTGACGCAGCTGGACGCCCTCGGAGCGCGGTCAGTGCTAAATGAATCGATCGTGGACCCCGCGATTCCGGAGTTGTTCGCCGAGCAGGTGAGGGTGCGGCCGGACGTCATAGCGGTGGTGTTCGAGGGTCGGTCGTGGACGTATCAGGAGTTGGACGACACATCGACGCAGTTGGCTCATTTGTTGGCTGGGCGTGGGGTGGGAGTAGAGGACGTTGTTGCACTGTTGCTGCCACGTTCGGAACACACTGTGATAGCCATACTTTCGGTGCTGAAGCTGGGTTCTGCTTACTTGCCGATCGACATCAACACCCCTGACGAGCGCCTGGCATTCGTTCTACAAGACGCTGCGCCGGCCGCGATTTTGACCACGGTGAGCCTCGCTGGTCGCGTCAGTAAGTCCGGGGTCCCACTGATAGATGTCGAGGATCCCAAGGTCGCTGAACAGCCGACGACGACGTTGCCGGTGCCGAATGCTGACCTCCTCGCGTACATCATCTACACCTCAGGAACGACAGGCACACCCAAAGGCGTCGGCATCACACAAACGAACGTCACCCAGACCTACGCAGCTTCGGAACATGCTTTCAAACATTCCCCAGATCAGGTGTGGTCGATGTTCCATTCGTACTCGTTCGATGTGTCGGTGTGGGAGATGTGGGGCGCTCTGCTGCACGGCGGCCGCTTGGTGATCATCCCTGAGCATGCCGCCCGCTCCGCAACGGACTTTCACCGAATCCTGGTAGACGAGCAGGTCACCACCGTCAACCAGACCCCGTCCGCACTCGAGATGCTCTCGCCCGAGGGAATAGATCAAGTAAGGACCATTTTTGTGGGGGGTGAGGCATGCTCGCCCGAACTTGTCGATCGGTGGGCTTCAGGCCGAGAAATGATCAATGGCTACGGGGAGACAGAGACGTTCTACGCCTCTATGAGTGCGCCCATGAAGCCTGGTCATGGAGCTCCTATCGGTACGCCGGTGCCGGGTGATGCGTTGTTTGTGTTGGATTCCGGTTTGCGG
>NZ_NOYJ01000016.1:0-496304 GCF_002258365.1 Rhodococcus sp. 06-221-2 | reverse complement strand
TCACCATCCCGGCAACAGGAAGCGGTGGCACACACGACGGTGCGTGCCACCGCTTCACCATGCCGTCGTTGACAGGCCGACCTCCATATGAGAGCGGCTGCGCCGCACGTGCACGGAACTTCGTAGCCCACTACGAAGTTCCACGCACGACCCTCGGACGCACATCACTGCACGCGCAGGATGACCTTCCCGATCGTCTCGGCGTCGTCGAGCATCCGATGTCCTTGTGCTGCTTCGGTTATCGGGATTTCGGCATGCACGACGGCGGTGACGCGGCCCTCGGAGATCATCGGCCACAGGTGCGCGGTCATGTCGGCGACGATGTCGGCTTTGCTCGACGGTCCGGTCTCGGGGCGTCCACGCAATCCGGCCGCGTGTACCGAGCCACGCTTGGCGATGAGCTTGCCGAAGTTCAGCTCACCCTTCACGCCGCCCTGCATTCCGATGGTGACGACGGTGCCGTCCATGGCGAGCGCGTCGAGGTTTCGGTCGAGGTATTTAGCGCCCATGTTGTCCAGGATCAGGTCGGCTCCGTGATCGTTCGTCTGTGAACGGATTTCGGTGACGAAGTCTTGGTTCTTGTAGTCGATGAGGATGTCGGCGCCGAGGTCCGCGCACATGTCCAGCTTGTACTTGGATCCGGCGGTCACGGCGACGGTGACGCCCATCTGTTTCGCGACCTGGATTGCGTGCGTACCGATTCCGCTGCCGCCGCCGTGGATCAGCAGTACTTGGCCCGAACGCATGTGCGCATCCATCACCAGGTTGGACCACACCGTGGACGCGACCTCCGGAAGTGCTGCTGCCACATGGAGATCGAGGCCCGCAGGGATCGGGAACAGCTGGGTGGCAGGCACGGCGACCTGCTCGGCGTACCCGCCACCTGCCAGAAGCGCGCAGACCCTGTCGCCGACGTTCCAACCGCTGACGCCGTCACCGAGCTCGGAAATGATTCCCGAGCACTCGAGACCGAGGATCTCGCTGGCACCCGGGGGCGGCGGGTAGTTGCCTTGACGCTGCATCAGATCGGCACGGTTGACGGCGGTAGCCGAAACGTCGACGATCACCTGTCCGCGGGCCGGTCGTGGATCGGGAACCTCGGTCCACTCCATGACGTCGGGATCGCCGAATTCTTTCAGTGTGATTGCACGCATGCATCCATGATGCGCCACCACTGTCGCAGGCGCTTTACAGGTCCCAGAGGTTGATGCCGAAGTCGCCGGCGTGACTGTCGATCTGTCCGAGTTCGGCGTCGGAGAAGTCCAGATTGTCCAGCGCCGCGACGTTGTTCTCGAGCTGCTCGACGCTCGATGCGCCGATCAGTACCGACGTCACTCGCCGGTCGCGCAGAGCCCAACTCAGCGCGAGCTGCGCCAGGGACTGACCGCGGGCCGACGCGATGTCGTTCAATGCGCGAAGGTGCCCGATGTGGTCGTCGGTGAGCCAGTCCGGGTTCAGCGACTTACCCTGTGCTGCTCGCGAATCCGCGGGAATGCCGTCGAGGTACTTGTCGGTGAGCATGCCTTGAGCGAGGGGAGAGAATGCAATGACGCCTGCGCCGATCGCGTCGAGTGTGCCCAACAGTTCGGGTTCGATCCACCGGTTGACCATCGAGTAGCTGGGCTGATGGATCAGCAACGGAACACCGGCGTCGGCGAGAAGATCCGCCATCTTCTGCGTGCCCTCGGGCTTGTACGAGCTGATACCCGCGTACAGGGCCTTCCCCTGCTGGACAGCGCTGATCAGCGCACCGGCTGTCTCTTCGATGGGAGTGTCGTGGTCGGGGCGGTGGCTGTAGAAGATGTCGACGTGGTCGAGTCGCATACGCGTCAACGACTGGTCGAGTGACGACAGCAGGTACTTGCGGGAGCCACCGAAGCCGTACGGGCCGGGCCACATGTCCCATCCCGCTTTGCTGGAGATGATCAGTTCGTCGCGGTACCCGGCGAAGTCCTCGGAGAAGATGCGGCCGAAGTTCTTCTCGGCGCTTCCGTACGGCGGACCGTAGTTGTTCGCCAAGTCGAAATGGTTGATTCCCAGATCGAAGGCGCGACGAAGAATCGCGCGCTGCTTCATCAGTGGAACGTCGTCGCCGAAGTTGTGCCACAGGCCCAGCGACACCGCCGGCAGTACCGGCCCACGCGATCCCACTCTGCGATACGACATGGATTCGTAGCGATCGGCGGCGGCAACGTACGGAGGGTCGATGTAGGGATCTGTCATAACTCGACCCTAGGTCGCATCGGCGAATCGGACCCCGAACCACGGCAAGCTACTCGTGAGTAGATTTCCTGCCTAAGATGACTCGCGTGACGGCCGAATTAGCCATTGGTCCCGGGGGGGACCCGCAGTGGCTCGACACTGCGGAAATGAGAGCTTGGCGTGCCTATGTCGACGGCGGTCAACGATTGATGGAGGTATTGAACAGGGATCTACAGGACAGGCACGACCTGTCGATGGCGGAGTACCGCATCCTGGTGATGCTGTCCGAGGCGGACGACGGCTCCATCCGCATGAGCGAGTTGGCCGACGGGGTTCTGTCCTCCCGAAGTCGCCTCACTCACCAGATCAGGCGAATGGAAGTCCAGGACATGGTGCGCCGCAGTACCTGCGCGCACGACGGCCGTGGCGTCCTCGCCGTCATCACCGAGGAAGGTCGACGACGACTGACGGAGGCAGCACCCACGCACGTCCGCAGCGTCCGGCAACATCTGGTCGATCTCCTCACCCCGGCCGAACTCGAGGTCCTGGGCGACATCTTCCAGAAGGTGGACGCCGCAATGGATGCATCGGCAGCCCGACCCCGACGCTGACAGACCGGCAACGAGGGGCGATTGGGCCGGTGCCGCCCCGGCCGTTAAGATCGCACACGGAAGCGTGGCAGAGCGGCCCAATGCACTCGCCTTGAAAGCGAGAGACGTGTAAAAGCGTCCGGGGGTTCAAATCCCTCCGCTTCCGCCATATGTCGATTGATCGAGCCCGGTACGCCCGCGAGGGTGGACCGGGTTTGTTCGTTTGCGAAGCAGCGAATTCTCGGCGTGGCATCAATACCGGTTCAGTGGGTACTACCTGCCAATGAGCGAAGAAGCGCGGCGCAACGACGGCGACAACGAGGGACCTCTGGAAGAGGAGCTCGAGGAGAGTTTCGACGCTGTCGTCACCGAAGGTGGTGAGCGATTGCACCGCACCGTACGCACCGTGCTGATCACCGGACTATTCGGCGGACTCGAGGTCGCTCTGGGGGTGATGGCGTACCTGGCGGTGCTGGACGAGACCGGCAGTCACCTGCTGGCGGGCCTGGCGTTCGGAATCGGCCTGGTGGCCATCTATCTCGCACACGGTGAGCTGTTCACCGAGGATTTCCTGATGCCGATCGCCGCGATTGTGGCCCGCAACGGCACGCCTGGACAGCTCGCGAAGTTGTGGGTCGGGACGCTGCTCGCGAATCTGCTCGGCGGTTGGTTCGTGATGTGGTTGATCGCGCACGCGTTTCCGCAATGGCTCGAAGTGTTGTCCGAGTCGGCGCATCATTTCGTCTACGCACCCTTGGATCTTCAGTCGATCTGCCTCGCTGTTCTCGGCGGCAGCACGATGACACTGCTGACCCGCATGCAGCAGGGAACCGAATCCGATGTGGCGCGGATCATCGCCGCCATGGCGGCGGGTTTTCTGTTGGCCGGATTGCAGTTGTTCCACTCGGTCCTGGATTCCCTGCTGATCTTCGGGGCCATCCACGCAGGAGCGGATGTGACCTACCGCGAGTGGATCGAATGGTTCGGCTACACAGTGCTGTTCAACATCATCGGCGGCGTCGTGTTGGTCACGGCGCTGCGCTTGGTGCGCACGAAGGAACTCGTGAAGTCCGAGCGTGACCAGAATTCTGAGTAGTGATCGGAGCCGAGAGTCATGGACTTCAGTTCTGCACCCAACGCTCCAGGCTGCGTCGAGTCTCAAAGCGTCGTACAGCTTTCGAGATCGGGTCGATGAATTCGATTGCACTGGCGAGTAATTGGAGTGGAGCTGTGAAATCGTCGACGGCTCGGCCGGTTGCCGTCGGGTAGAGATCGTCACCCAGGATGGGGATGCCCAACGAGTTCATGTGCAGACGTAGCTGGTGGGTTCGTCCCGTCGACGGTGTCAGCCGGTACCGTCCGATGCCCTCGCGGTGGTCCAAGAGTTCGACGACGGTGTGCGCGTTGGGTTCTCCGGTCACTTCGCGTGCAGTGAACTGGCCCTTGTCAGAGACGATTCGACTGCGTACCTCGGTAGGCAGAGCGAGGGTCGGTTCGTAGGCCGCGATGGCCTCGTACTCCTTGCGGACCTTTCGATCCTGAAACAACGTCTGATACGCCCCGCGAAGTGCCGGATCAACGACGAACAGCACCAGGCCGGCGGTGACGCGATCGAGTCGATGAGCAGGCACCAGTTGTGGAAGGCCGAGTTCGAGGCGCAGGCGCACCAACGCGGTCTGCAGAATGTGGCCGCCGCGCGGGATCGTCGGCAGAAAATGCGGCTTGTCGATCACCAGTACGGCATCGTCCCGGTGCACGATCGAGATATCGAAGGGCACAACGGTTTCCGTCGGCAGGTCGCGGTGGAACCAGACAGCCTCACCGGGGACGTACGGCGCATCCGCGGATAGAGGGCCGCCCATGTCGACGACCTCACCCGCAGCGAGCATCTCGTCGATGCGCCGCGGCGAGATGCGTTGCTCGGTCGCCGTCAAGAACTCGCGGACGGTGGGCCATGAGCCGTCCTCGGGCATTCGGACGCGTGCGGGGTCGAGGCCGTAGCGCTTCGCCAGGGGCGGTTGCTGGCGTCGTCTCACCGACCGAGCGTATCCGTCCGCCGAGATCGCACTTGTGCAGACAATCGACAGCGATTCACTTACACAAGTGCGAACTCGCTACTCGCAGCCGATGCCGTCGTTGTCGCGGTCGAGGTGGGGGCCGTAGCCGTACTCGTCGCGATAGACCGGTGCAGCTCCGGCGTCGCGGGCGGCGTCGCAGTTCTGGTACTGGAACCCACCGTTGGGCCGAGGTGCGGGAGCGGGCGCACCCTGAGGTGCGGGCGGGGGAGCGAAAGCAGGCGGCGGCGGAAGGATGCAGAACTGCGCCGAGCCGGCACCGCACAGGAAATCGGTGATCGGATCCGCCGAAGCGAGGGCGGGGGTGGTGACCATGGCTGCCGCAGCGATCGCGCTTCCGATGCCGATTCTGACCAGCAGATTCTTCGTCTTCATGTTGCTCCAGTTCGAGGGGGTGCGATGGAGCTTCCTCGTCGGATCCTTGAACTGTCAACGAAGTCATTCGCGCGACCGACAGCCGTACTGAGCAGGGCGGCACCGACATGCGCAGGATCGACGCGTTTGGAAACCGTCACGACGGCGTATTTACGAACGTATGAGCGAAAACGAGCAGGTCAACCAGAACCCCGAGAAGGATCCCGACGACTGGGTCACCGGCGACGAGCCGATGACCGGTCCGCAGAAGAGCTACCTGAGCACCCTCGCGCAGGAGGCAGGGGAGGAAGTTCCCGACGACCTGAACAAGGCGCAGGCGTCGGAAATGATCGACAAGTTGCAGGGCGAAACCGGCCGCGGTTGAGCCTGCTCCGTCAGAAGTCCACTCGATGTGACATTGACCCCCGAAAAGTCCACCGAATGTCACATTGAGTGCCTTCCGAAGCACCTCCCGACGGCAGCATCCGACCAGGTAGACCGTTATTTCTTCGGTACATGTAACAAAGGATTACGCAGACTTTTGTACCCGGGATTTCGCGGCTACTGTGAGCGGACCCACAGCCCTCGGCGTGTCTGCGTCGCGGTGAGTACGTTGTGGAACGGATGTTGTTTGTGTTGCGCCCGCGAGGGTGCGCCTGGGGAGGATGGCAGATCAGATGCACCGTCGTGTGTTGGCAGTAGCGGGGGCTGCGCTGGCTGTGTCCTTGCTGTCGTCGGGTATCGCCGGAGCGCAGCCGCTTCCGGGTACCGGCAGTGCCGATGGTGGCGGGGCGGCACCTGGCATACAGGCGCAGTCGTTGCCCACGGCAGCGGCTCGTATCGATCGAGTCGACATGTTGACTCCGCGTCGTGCGGCCGTGTGGGTCGATTCGCCGGCGATGGGTCGGGCGATCCAGGTGCAGGTTCTTCTTCCGGCCGCGCAGGCCGTGTCCCGTCCGACGCTCTACATGCTCGACGGGGTCAGTGCCGGCAAGGAATCCGATTACAAGGAAAGCACCTGGACGCAGAAGACCGACATCGTCGACTTCTTCGCGGACAAGCCGGTCAATGTGGTGTTGCCGGTCGGTGGATCGAGTAGCTACTACACCGACTGGAATGTGCCCGACCCCGTTCTGGGCGTCAACAAGTGGGAGACATTTCTGACTGCGGAGTTGCCGCCGCTGATCGACGCGCGGTTCTCCGGTAACGGCACCAATGCCATCGGCGGTGTGTCGATGGGTGCCCAGGCCGCGATGGATCTGATCACGCGCCACCCCGATCTCTACACCGGAGTAGCCGGTTTGAGCGGGTGCTACGACAATTCGCAGAACAACCTCAAGGACGCCGTGCGCGCCACGGTCGCCACCAACGGCGGCAACGCCACCAACATGTGGGGCGAGAACGCCGACGCGAAGTGGATCGAACACGATCCGTCACGCAACGCAGAAGCATTGCGCGGCAAGGACGTCTACGTGTCCGTCGGCACCGGCCTACCCGGCCCGTACGAGCTGGGCCCCGGCGGCGGTGGAGTGCAGGAAGCTGCGATGGGCGGACCGCTCGAAGCTGCAGCGCTGTACTGCACCACGCTCTTCGACACACGCCTGCGCTCGATCGACATACCGGCCACCTTCACCTACCGCCCGTACGGCATCCATCAGTGGCCGTACTGGCAGGACGATCTCCGGGAATCCTGGCCGACGCTCGAGCGCGCGCTAGGACTGTAGAGCGAACTTCAGAAACGCGTCGTTCTCGTGCGGGTCGCCGATGGTGACCCGCACTCCGTCGTTTCCGTAGGAACGCAACAGCACGCCCTGTTCGGCTGCGCCCGAGGCGAATTCACCCGAACGCTCGCCCAGCGGCAGCCAGATGAAATTGGACTGGGATACGCCCACGTCGTAGCCACCCGAGACCAGGGCGTCGCGTACTCGATCACGTTCGGCGATCAGCGCATCGGTCCGGGCCAGTAATTCAGCCGAGGCTTCGAGCGACGCGAGAGCCGCCTGCTGAGCAATCGTGCTGACGGCGAACGCAATTCGAACCTTCGACAGTGCCGTGATCACCTCGGGATCGGCCACCGCGTAGCCCACTCGCAGACCCGCGAGGCCGTACGCCTTCGAGAACGTCCGCAGCACGATCACGTTGCGCCGACCGCGAGCGATCTCCACCCCGTCGGTGTGATTGCCTGCCGCGTCGGGCCGGGTGTACTCGAAGTAGGCCTCGTCCAGAACGACGAGGACGTTGGACGGCACCGCGTCGAGAAAGGCCATGAGCTTGTCGCGCTGAACGACGGTTCCGCTCGGGTTGTTCGGGTTGCAGACGAAGATGAGTCGGGTGCGCTCGGTGATGGCGTCGAGCATTGCGTCGAGATCGTGCACGTGGTCCGAGGTCAGAGGCACCTGAACGGGCGTCGCTCCCGTCACCCGGACGATGATCGGATAGGCCTCGAACGAGCGCCACGCGAAGATCACCTCGTCACCGGGGCCACAGGTGATCTGGACGACCTCCTGGCACAACGCGACCGAGCCGTTTCCGGCGGCCACGTTCTCCGGAGCCACTCCGAGCTTCTTCGCCAACGACTCGACGAGCGCGGTCGCGCGGATGTCGGGGTAGCGATTGACGCCGCCGGCCGCTTCCGCGATGGCCTCACGGACACTCGGCAGAGGGCCCTGTGTCGTTTCGTTACTCGCCAGCTTGATCGCACCGGGAAAGCTGCGGCCGGGTACGTAAGCGGGGATGGCGTCGAGGTCGGGGCGGATGTGCACGGTCACGTCAGTCATTATGCGCCGACCCTGTCGGTAAGCGACTTCTGCCTGTCCGCGTCAAAGCTGTGCAGGACGGCCGCGATCGTCCTATCTTCGTACAGTATGTCGGGAACTTTCAGCGACTTCGCAGTCCTTCGGTCCGCCCCCGCGCCCACAGTCGGCGCGGACGACGAGGTGGATACGGCCGCATCGAAACCCGTCTCGCAGGAGAAAGTGCCGTTGACGGCCGTCGAGCCCGATGGGTCACCGCGCGGCGGGATCGTCGTGTTGCACGAGGCCAGGGAGATACCCGAGTCGCTGAAAGATCTCCTGCGAGCGCTCGCGTTGGAAGGGTGGCTGGCGGTAGCGCCGGACCTGTTCCATCGGGGGCACGGCGACGACAAGGAAGTGTTCGGCGACGACCTCTTCGCCGATTTCGACGCCACCTCCGACTGGCTCGTCCAGCGCGGGGTGTACTCCGATTGCATCGGCGTCATCGGATTCGACGATGCCGGAACGGCCGCGTTGATCGTGGCTACCAGCCGTCCGGTCGGAGCGGCGGTCAGTGTCGCCGCAGCAGGGATCGTGGAGCCGCTCAATTCGGACGCCATCGCATTGGTCGACGCCGCGCCCAAGCTGCAGGCGCCGTGGCTCGGCCTCTACGGCGAGAACGACCCCCACACCCCACCCGAACACATCGAAGCCCTTCGCGATGCCGCCACGCGCGCCTCAGTGGCCACGAACGTCGTCAGCTACTCCGGTGTGGAGCATCGCGCCGATCATCCTCGGGAACAGCCGGGCAGCAGCGACGACACCGACCCCGCCGAGGCCGCTCTCGTCGATGCGCAGACGCGCATCTTCGACTGGTTCGACAGCTTCATGCGTTGACGAGCAACAAGCATCTTTTACGCGAACGCCGCGCGAACCTGGGGCGTCGACCAGCCGTTTTGCCTTCTGGCCTCAGCCGTGTGTAATCTCTTTCCTCGGCGGTCCGAGAGGGCCGGCAGCCTAGGAGGCGTGCCAGAGCGGCCGAATGGGAGTCACTGCTAATGACTTGACCCTTCACCGGGTCCGGAGGTTCAAATCCTCTCGCCTCCGCCACGCTGATCCGCAAGGATCGGCACGTCGGTTCTTCGGAACCGACACAACTGAACATGCGCCCGTAGCTCAACGGATAGAGCACTTGACTACGGATCAAGAGGTTAGGGGTTCGAATCCCTTCGGGCGCACAGGAAAAAGCCCCTGATCTGCGAACATTCGCAGGTCAGGGGCTTTTTGTATGTGCTGGATGTGCCTGCAACTCAACACGAACGACCTGCACTGCGTCGAAAGTATCGAGTGATGTGGACTCGTGTGAACGTTGGTGGCCGATCGATGGATTGCTCCGTGTGGGTGCGCTTTGCCTCGGCACGAGATTTTAAAGCCCAGAGGCGTTCATACGTTCCCGGCGAACTCTGAGCGGACACATGACATCGGAACAAAAGTTTTGACGACGAAGTACTGCTCGACCGGCAGCGTCGAAGCGCGATCGAAAACTTGGTCCAGATGTTGCTGCCATAAGTTGCTTTCAGCGTCGCAGCCCGATTGACCGATGGTCGACCACGATTGCTGTGCCTGCCGTGATGAGACACGTCGCCGCGGCGTACCACGCGAAGACTGTGTAGTTCGATGAGAACGTCTCGCGCAGGCTCGGTGCCGTCCCGCCGATCGATGCAACGGCAACGGCGTAGGGCAGACCGTTACCGACCCCGCGAATCGATCGCGGAAACAGGGCGCTGATAACCGCGGGCAATGCCGCACACAGTCCCGCCAAGGCCACCGTTGCCAGCGACGTGCCTACCAAGTACATCGCCAGTGTCGCCGACGGCCGGGTCAGATACAGCACGGGCAAAGCGAATACTGCATTGGTGACCGCGGAGGCGGCGTACAGACCGGTGCGGGGTCGGTGCCGCATCAGCACTCCGGCGCAAACAACCAGTCCAGCGAAACCAACTGTCTGCACGAGAGATATTGCGACCATGGTCGATTCGCCAACGCCCAAATGTGTGACTGCATAGGGAACGGTGCCTGCGACCCAAATGTTGTAGGACAGAGTGGTTCCCGCGGTGAGCGCGCAGACTGCCGCCATTCGAGCCAGCATCGCCGAACCCCGGAGTTTCGGCGCGGTGCTCACCTCTTCGGATCGTGACCGAGCGGCGTCTGTGCCATGGGTTGCGGTTATCGCCAGCAGCGCACCTGCCACCGCTCCGGCCGCGTAGGGAATCCGCCAGCCCCACCCGGCCATCTGCTCATCACCGAGCGAGGCAATCGTCACCAGGGTGACCGTCAGTGACACCACTTTTCCACCCGCGGCCATCGTGTAGATCAACGCCGACGGGTCCAATTTCCGCCCGACAGAATGCATCTCGTACATATGCGCGTTGACCACCGCGGCCTGTCCGCCGTGTGCGGCACCCAGAATGACACGGAAGATCAACAACAACACCGGAGCTGCCCAGGCCACTCCGTCCATCGCGGGCGTGAAGGCCATTCCGGTAGTCGCGCCGACCCCGATCCACAAAGAGGCGACGAACGCCGTTGTGCGGCCTCGTCGGTCGGCGATACTCCCGAGAAGGTAAGCCCCCACGGGACGAGAGACGAACCCGGCGGCAAAGATTGCGAGGCCTACGGTCATCCCGGTTTCGTCGTCACCGAACAGCTCGCGGGTCATGTAGGGGAGCAGCGTAAGGAACGTCACCCAGTCGTAGCCCTCCACGGCCATCCCCGCCGCGACAACGGCGACCGGTCGTCGGTTCGGTGTCATCGGACCACTATGCGGGCCGAGTATGGAATCGATACGCCAGCAACACATGATGTGCGCCACTGCGAACGCCTGTGCAACAAGTCACTCGGAATTCAGCGATGTGACTTCGCACGCACTCGGTTCTCGGGCGCGACGGAACTCGTTGCGCGCGCTAATCTATTGGCAGTCCGAACAGAGTCGCTTGAGAGCCCCTTGCTTACAAGCCCGAGACCTGCCGGATCGCTTGAGACAAATCGCAGACGATCGGTGTGCAGCAACACCTCTCGTCTGTGTTTCCGTCCGAACCATCAGCAAGGGGCTCACCGTGACATCTACTCTTTACCCTCCACTTTCACATTCGACTCTGGTCCCGCGCGAACACGTGCACCGCGACGCGTTGTCGGAGGTCTATCTCACCGACATCATCTGCGATCGGTACCCCAACTTTCGCGTCGGTATTCATCTTCCGAAGTCGCACAGCTACTACAGCGATCACGTCGGGCCCGCCGCCGGCCGATACGACCCGTTGCTCGTCCTGGAGTGCTTTCGGCAGGCGTCGATCTTGATCGCCCATCGCCACGTGGGAGTCGAGTTCGACCAGTCCTTCATTTTCAATGCCGGTTCCTTCACCGTTGTTTCGGATGATGCGATGACGGTGACGCCCGCCCCTGGCAACGGTGAGCTGAGTGCGGTGATCGTCGGCGAGAAGGTCCGCGACACCACGATCATCGGCATCACACTCGACATGACGGTCACACTTGCCGGGACGACCGCGGTCACCATGACCATGTCGATTCAGTGGATGCCGAAATCTGTCTGGTCTCGGGTCCGAGCATCGGGACGGGCAAAGCTGGGGCTGGCCGAATATCGCAGCGGCATAAGCCCTTTGCCCGGACGTCACCCCCACCCGCTGGTCGGTGCGCATGAGCCGGAAGCCCTCGGCCGTAGCTTGGGTCGCAATGTTGTTGTCGGTGCTGCAAGCCACGTATCGGGCGGCTTCGACGTCGATGTACTCGTCGACCAGCATCACCCGAGTCTGTTCGACCACCCGCTCGATCACATCCCCGGAGCAGTGCTCTTCGAAGCGGTACGCCAGGCCGGGATCATCGGTGCCGACGAGTACTTCGGACTCAGTGCACGACGTCTCCGAATGCGTTCTCTGTCTGCGACATTCACCCGCTTCGGCGAGCTCGACCTACCGACCAATGCGCTTGTCCGGCCGCAGACCGACACCTGCGACCGGGGTGTCGGTTTCGACATCGACATCACGCAGGAAGGTGTAGTCATCGCCTCCTGTGGAGTGCTCTTCGATCGGTCGCACGCAGCCAGCCGCGTGGCGGTTACCCGATGACCGCCTCAGCACACGTCGGGACCGTCCCGCCGGTATCCGCCTCACCGCGATACACGACGGTTTTCCTGGACTTCGGGGGCGTGCTCTCGCCCCCCATCGAAGACCTGTTCGTCGACTACGAGCGCAAGACAGGTATCAGCCCGGCCGATCTCAAGGCCGCGATGGCGGGCGTCGCCGACGGCCTCGGGGTCGATGTGCTCGCCCCCGTCGAACTCGGCCTGCTGACCGAGGCCGAGTGGGTAACTCGTATGCACCTCTGGCTCACGTCCCGAGGGATCGACGTCTCGCGGGCGGAGATCGACTTCGGTCGACAGTGGTTCGCGGGCCATCAAGTCAACACGACGATGCGCGACCTGGTCTACGAGCTGAAGGCGCAGGGCTACCGAGTCGGGATTCTCACCAACAACGTCCGCGAGTGGGAGGCCCACTGGCGCCCGATGGTCGGACTCGACGACGACGTCGACGCGATCGTCGACTCCTACGACGTCGGGTGTCGCAAACCGGAGCCGGAGATCTTCGCGATCTCCGAGGCCCGGATCGGGGCAGCCCCTGGAACCGCCATTCTCATCGACGATCTCGAATCGAACTGTGCCGCCGCACGCAGATCCGGTTGGGGAGCAGTCCGCTTCGTCGACAACGACCAAACCCTCGCCGACCTCGCTGCGCTCCTACGCGAAGACCTCGGTGATATCGAAGACAAGGAGACCAACGAATGACCGCACCCGCATCGTCCTCGACAGTCACATCGTCGGCCAAACCCAACCTTCTCCTTGCGGCCATCCTGCTCGGCGTCGTCGTCGTACCCACCGGTGTGTCCGGAACCGGTGTGGCGCTACCGCACATCGCGGCCGATCTCGGCTCCAATCCGGCACTGCTGCAGTGGGTCGTCAACGGGTTCAATCTCACCTTCGCAGTGTTCAGCCTGGTCGCTGGATCCATCGCCGATCATCTCGGCCGCCGCCGCGGCCTGATCCTGGGCGGCGCGCTGTTCGCCGGTGCGGCGGTCCTCAGCGCTGTTGCACCGTCGTTGCTGCTGCTCGATATCGGTCGAGCGCTCGCCGGCATCGGTGCCGCGATCATCTTCGCCTGCTCTGGAGCACTGTTGGCTATCACCTTCGACGGCGCTGCCGCGGCGCGGGCATTCGCGCTGTTCGGCACCGCCGCCGGAGTGGGACTCGGTCTCGGGCCGACGATCTCCTCGACCGCCATCGCCCTGGTGGGGTGGTCAGGCATTTTTTGGTTCAACGCCGTCGTCATCGCCGTATCGACAGCCTTGGTCATCGCGTCGAAGGTGCACGACACGCCTGCCCAGTCCACCGGCAGGCTGGACTACCCCGGCGCGGTCGCGTTCGCCGCGTCACTCACGTTGGTGATTGCAGCTGTCGTGCAGTCGGATTCGTGGGGATGGCACTCGCCTGCGACACTCGGCACCCTGATCGCCGGGGTGGCACTGTTCGCGGCGTTCATCCGGATCGAACTCACCACCGCTCACCCGTTGCTCGACCTGACGCTGCTGCGATCATCCCGGCTCGTCGGTCTGCTCGCCGTCCCAGTCGCGGGCGCAGTCGGCTTCGTCACGCTGCTGACCTATTACCCGACGTTCCTGTCGACGGTATGGCAGCTGGGCACTGGGACCGTAGGTCTGGTGATGCTGATCATGACCGTGCCGGTCATCGTCGGCCCGCTCATCGCCGGTGCCATGCACACCCGTGGCGTACCGGTGTGGATCATCCTCGGCGGCAGCGTCTTGTTGTTCGTTGCCGGTGCGGCCGCACTCACTCTGGTCGGTACCGAGGAGAACATCGGCACTATCGTCGTCCCGTTCTTGTTGCTCGGCCTGGGGTTCGGGTTGGGCGTAGGGCTGGTGGACGGTCAGGCGATCGGATCGGTGCCTGCCGACAAGTCGGGCATGGTGTCAGGTCTGGTGTCCACGGTGCGGCTGGGTAGTGAGGCCGTCGTCGTGGCGGTGTTTGCAAGCGCGCTGACTGCGGGCGTCGGTGGTCAGGTCCGCGACCGCCTGCCGGCCGCCCTGGGATCCGGCGAGCGGGAGAGCATCGTGGACAAGGTCGTCACCGGGGAGATCGGAGGTATCGACAGCTCCGTGGACACCGGTCTGCTGCGAGCCGCGTTCGCCGACGGGTTCACTCCGTTGCTCTGGGTGCTCGCCGCCTTGTCCCTTGTCCTCGCGGTGACCGTCACACTCCTGTTGCGCCGCCCCGTCGATGCTTCGACGACACCCACCGCGGCCGATCCGGTCCTCGATGCCGATACCGCTCTCGATCGCGAGGAGATCCAGCAATGACCCAGACCATCCATCGACCCGACGGCACATCGACAAACCCTCTGGTGACCGACATTCCGAATCTCGACACCCCGCCGCCGTACGTCCGGGAACTCGCCAGTGACGATGGGCACCAGAGAATAGAGCTACCCAGTGGACACAGTGCGATCTGCCTGACGTCATACGAGGACGTCAAGACGTTGATGCTCGACCGGACTGCCAGCCGCACGCTCTGCAACGTCGATGGCGGTCCGTCGTTCATGCCCACCAACTGGGCACCCGAGGTGCTCATCAATCTCGACGCCCCGGTGCACGGTGTGGTGAGGGAGTTCGTGTCTCACGAGTTCAGTGCCCGCGCCATCGCGGGACTCGAACCCACCATCCTCGCCCTCACCGATGCTGCGTTGGACACGCTCGACGCGATGGCCGATCCCGACGTCATGGCTCAGGTCTTCCGTGTCGTGCCGGCGCAGATGGTGTGCACTCTGCTCGGCATCTCGCTCGACCATGCGCCGTGGATGAACGAGCTCGGTCGACGAATTCAGCTCGCTCGTCGCGACGAGATACCTCTCATCGTCGACTCGTGGGTAGAGCTGTACGGCTGGGTCCAGAAACTGGTTGCCGACGACACCGAACACGACGACACCGGACTGCTCGCCACCTACAAGCGGCGGGCCCGGCAGCCGGAATTCGCCGCCATCGACGACACCCTCATCAGCGGGACCGTGATGGGAATCGTCCTCGGAGGGGACAACAACGTCGCGACGATGCTCGCGAAAACGCTGTATGCCGCACTGGCGCATCGGCATCTGTATTCACAAGTTGTCGACGATCCCTCCCTCGTATCTGACTTGGTGGAAGAGATCATGCGGCTCATGCCGCTCGGAACGCCGGGGTCGTTCCCGCGTGAATTGACCCGTTCTCTCCACACCACGGCCGGTCGGCTTCCGATCGGGGCGATCGTCTACCCACACATCAACGCGGCCAATCGCGATCCGGCGGTGTTCGATGCACCGTTGGAGATCCGGCTGGATCGCCCGCGTGGTCGGCATCTGCAGTACGGGTATGGCATGCATCGGTGCATGGGGTCGGCGCTGGCGCAGACCGAGTTGATCGCGATACTCACCCGGGTCGTCACGCGCTACCCGGACCTGTCCCTGCGTGTGGATCCGTCGAATGTCGAATGGGATCTAGGAACCGGACTGCGGCGACCTGCCGTCCTGCCGGTGGATCTCGGTGCGAGAGGAATTGTGTAGATGTACGACGTGATCGTGGTCGGCGGCGGGCCGGTGGGGATGCTCATTGCCAACGAGCTGGCGCTGCACGACATTTCGGCGGTGGTATTGGAGAGTCGCGATGCCGTGAACGAGTACCCCAAGGCCGGGACTTATCACGCGCGCGCTATCGCGACCCTTGCGCGCAGACAGGTCGTCGCCGTCCCACGCCGGACCAACGATCACACGACCATCTCTTCGGAGCTGTTCCAGTTCGCTGGATACCCGTGGCTGACGCTGCGGTCGCGAACCATCGACGGGCCGGTCATGATGGGCATTGCTCAGGCCGAACTCGAGCGCGCGATCGCAGCGAAGGCCGAAACGCATGGCGCACAGGTGATCCGAGGCATCACGGTCACCTCCGTGCAACAGTCCGCCGACCAGGCACTCGTCATTGCACATGACGCCGATGGCACCGAGCAGCGGTACGCAGCGCGCTACGTGGTCGGTGCCGACGGCGGCCGCAGCACGGTACTGCGTTCGGGTGAGTTCACGACAACCGAATACGCGCCGACGATGCGCGCGATCCTGGGCCTCGCGCAGTTGCCGCACCCCGAGCATCTCCGTGGAGGATGGAACCGCACCGACGCCGGATGGACGCTGCTCAACCTGAACCGCTACGGACACAGCCGGATAATTGTGTTCGAGTTCGACGGTCCAGCCGCCGACCGGCATGCACCGGTCACACCGGAGGAGTTCGGAGCCGCCATCGACCGCGTGGTCGGGTCGCACGTCGAGCTCGAGTCGCCGCACTACCTCAACAGGTTCAGTGACTTCAGCCGGATCGTGCACAACTACCGAGACGGTCGACTGTTCCTGGTCGGAGACGCTGCCCATATCCATTACCCACTCGGTGGGCAGGGCCTCAACACCGGAATCTCCGACGCGGTCAACCTCGGATGGAAGCTTGCCGCTGTGGTGACCGGTGCCGCAGACGACGCCCTGCTCGACAGCTACTCCACCGAACGTCAACCTGTCGGGCAGTGGGTCATCGACAACACTCGTCTTCAGTCGGCGATCATGAATCCAGATCCTGCACAGGACCCACTGCGTCGAATGGTCTCGCAGATGTTGTGCCACAAAGATACTCACGATTGGTTGGGCGACAAGATCAACGGTCACTCCCTGCGCCACGATATCCCTGGACTGTCGGAAAACGAGCTCGACGGGTCGTTCCTGCCCGACCACGAAATCGACGTCGACGGCACACGGACGACCGTGTCGGAGCTTCTCGCCCGCGGCCGAATCGTGATACTTGTCGGTGCGCAAGCACGTTCGGCTCTCGAGGAGACGGCAGCCCTCCCGTTCGCCGACGCAGTCGTCGCCCAGGGATTGCCCGAGCTCTACCCAGAGATCGTCGTCGTCCGACCGGACGGATACGTCGCGTGGGCCGGCGATAGTTCGCAGATCACACTGATGCGCAAGGTTCTGGAGGGCCATTTCGCGCTGCGCTGGATGCAGGAGCACTGATATCGTTGCCGCCCATTGCCGATTTCGTCGACTCGGCTGGAGACTGAGGGTGTCGTGGACAAGGGCTGGTTTCTGGTCGAGACCTCGGGATCGACCCCCGCCGTGGTCATGGTCGGTGCGCGCTCCAAGCAATGGCGACCGGTCTCCAACATGTTCCGCGGCTCGGTCTATACAACGGTGCTGCAACTACTCGATACCGTCCTCAACAACCTGAAACAATCGCAGGTACTCCTCGACGTCGGCGGGCCGCGGTTGGCGCTGGCACAGCCCGTCCTCGGGCCGTCTCGACAAGTACACGCGATATTGATGTGGATCGGCGACGCCACCGAGACGCCACCACCCGAGCCCCCGGTGTGGGCATTCGCATGGGAACTGGCCGATCCGATCTCGCCGAGCTTCGTCGACGACCCGAAGACCGGCACGATGACCGACTGGCTCTCCGGATGCGCTCGACTGTCCGATATCCGTCGCACCGCCGCGGACGTCCACGGTGCCACTGTCGGCGATCGCTTCGCCGGAGACTGGATCCGCACCGATGGGACCGTCGAGCGATACACGATGCGGGTCGTGGCGACCTTCGATGGACCGGCCATCCTTGCAGTATCCGTACGCCTCCCTGAGCCGACCGCCGCCGTAGAAGACGAGCTACTTCCACGCGCCGCACTTCAGGCCACCGCTACCTACGCTGGAACCTCTACGGCGGTGCTGCACGCCGCAAGCGGGCGTGTGCTCGCGTGGCTCACAGACGGGCGCCCTGACTTCCCTCCCGAAGTCGTCTCCGGGCTGATCGCCGCCCCCACGCCATCAGCGACAATTCCGATCGACGAGACCGGACAACTGGCGCTGGGAATCTTCGACCTCGAGCGATCCGAACCGTATCCCGGTTGACCGCTGCAGCAGTGCGCTGCAGATTTGGACACTCTCGCACATCCGACGCCCGGCTGTGCCGCCGGAAATGAAATGGCCGCCGCGCGAAAATTGTTTCCACTTCTCGTGTCGTATTGCGCAGTCTGCGTATCGGCAGGTGCTGCCGGTCGCATCGATCAGCAATCGGTCACGGGGCGCGCCGAGTGTCCAACGCAGTGTTGATATCGACGATAATTTCGTTCTGCGACAGACGATTACGATATTCGGCACGGTGCACGTCGGAAGGAGCGAAGTCGGCCGGCGCACAGCCGAAGATGTCGCACAATGCAATCAACGTTGTCAGGGACACCAGCATCGGACGCCGCGCAACGAGTCTGCGAACCTGTGACTCGGTCAAGAGCACACCGCGGTCGGCCAGATGTGGAAGCAAATCGATACTGTCTCGCATTCCGCGAGCATCCATGAGCTCGGCCAAGCACGGGCTCTGTGGGCCTGTCGGTGTCATCGGTTGCCTTCCCATGCCTGTTGCTGTCGGTCGCGCCTCGGTGGTGTCACTGCTTCGAGTTCGAGAAGAAGGGACTGCACGATGATCAGGCCCGGGGAAGGGAAACGATCATCGTGCAGCCCGATCTCTCGGATTGCGTACGGTCAGAACAAAAGGCCCTTGATCGCGTAGGGGATGACACCGATCACGAGGGCTCCGAGGCCGCCGGCGAGAGTCAGGGTGGTGATGATGGGATCGAACATGTTCTTCTCCTTGTGAAGTCGCCCATCGTGATTCGATGGGACGTGTTGGTGCCCGGGTCCGGACGTCTGGTTCAGAGTCCCAACCGTCGGGTGAGCGACGTGGTGAACAGATTGTGTGGGTCGAGAGCAGCCAACGTATTTGCCGCGATCGACCACTGCGGATACACGTCGGGAATTTCGTGGCTGAGCGCGTGGGGGTCGGTCCATGCACCACCGTCTCCGTGACCCCAGCGCTTCGCCCACTCGGGTCGAACGATTCCGAGTTCGGCTGGGAAGGGCCGAAAGAAGCGCCGTTCGAGGTCCGCGTAGAAGTCCGCATGCCCAGGGGTGCCCGGCAAAGTCAGCGTGTCGAGCCACACCGCTGTATCGAAGTCGGCGCGTCCGGGTACCGGCGTAGCGGGGGAGAGGGCGGGAGCTTTGTCGACCGGGTATCGAGAATCCACCCCGGTCACCCTGATTTCCACACAGCTGTTGATGGGGTACTCGCCGCGTGTGGCGTACTCGTCGAGCATCGTGCTGATCACTTCGGTGAACTCGTGAACCACATGCTGAACATTGTCTCGACGGGTGATCACCGCATGGCTGGCCGCTGTGACGCGTAGCGTTGTGGGTCTGACGAAGTGAATGAAATCTTTGGCCGGACCCCACATGTCGCGAGCACCCGTCAGGGTGAGACCTGCATCGGTGGCAGCGATGACGGCGTCCCCGAATGCCGGCGCGAGTTCGGTATGCCCCTCGATGATCCGGCCGAGAATCTGCGGAATCGGATCGGGCAGGTTGTCGGCGAACGGGAAGTTGAACGGTCCTGTGGTCGGTCGTGATTCGGCCGGGCGAGTGGGTGAGACGGACCATTGTTGAATCCACGGTCGATCGGTGAAGGTATACCAGATGATTCCGACTCGACCTGCGTCGTCGAGCATTGTGGTCAGCGACCGCGGGCCTGCAACGCTGGGTGCTGCGAACAGCTCCCGAGTCGGAATGTCTGTGAAGGTCCGACACCGCAGGTTGTGCGTCGGCACCGTCGACAGACGAACGCGCGTGACCAAAGTACGCCCCAAATGCACGAGTAAAGAGGAACATTCGGGATCGGAACGGGTGAACGTCCTCTCGATATAGGTACCGGTGCGGCTGTCGAACACAACGGCCGAGATGGTTTCGACGAGGTCGCTCACCGAACCGAACGGCAACGACCGGTTGCCCTGTTCGGCGGCCGAAGCGACGGCGCTACCGTGCCCACCCACTGCGAGCACACCTCCGACGGTGACGTCTCCCGGTGCCGGCGCGGAAAGTACTGCGCGACCGTGCGCGTGGAGGTAGGCGAGTAGGTCCTGCATGGAGGCACCTGCCTCGACGTCGACAACGGTGTCATCGACCATCGCCATCGAGTTCAAGGTGGTCATGTCGAGAAGAAGCACTCGTGCCGACGAGGGCGTGCCGGAATCGACGACGAGCGGTGACCAATTGTGTCGAAATCCATGGGGGCGCAACGTATACGAGTTGATTCTAGCCCACTCGGCAACCCTTACCGCATCGTCGGCAGAGCCGATGGCTACTGTCCACAGATCCTCCGTGACAATTGCCTCGTCCCAGTTGCGGAATTGTGCCTTACGCAGGGACAGCCCTTCGGGGAAGGCCGGCAGCACGGTCTCTGCCCGCACCGGTGCAGAGAACCCGGCGAAGAGTAGACCCGTCACGGCAGCGGTACCCGTGAGAAAAGACCGACGGCCCAACACGCTATCGCCCGCTCGGCGCGAGTGCTTCGGACTCATTTCCGGGTGGAGGCGCAGAAAGTGAGAATGTCCTTCACCGTCGCGGGATCGTGAAAGACAACATCGTTGACCGCATACACGGGTACCTGGAGAACGTCGACGAACAACCCCTCGAGAACCTGGTATGGGGAAGCGGAGAACGTGAGAATGGACGTGACGAGAGCCGTGTTCCGCTTGATCGCAGCTTTCACGTCGTTCCCATGGTCTGTGAAATTCGCGTTCAACCAGCTGAACGTTGCGGTCGGTCCACTGCACACGGGAATCAGTGCCAGAGCTTCGTCATGGCTCGGTGCCCAGACGCCGTCTCCTGTCGGTGCAGCTTGCGTGGTGGGGCCTGTCGTTGTCGCAGGTGCTGCGGAAGCGACCGGCGACGCAATAGTTGCCGCTGAGATGGCCACAGCAGTGGCACCGATAACGGTCTTGATCGAACGTTTCATGGGAGCTCCTGAGTCGAAGATTGAGACCAGCTCGGAGAAACCGGCGTGGCCCCTGTATTCAGACACACGAGCTAATTTTGAGCAACCTCTACAGGATTACGGCTGGCACATCGATCCGTTAAAGTGCCCGCCGTATTCGATGCAAAAGGATGGATAGCGGCCGCTTACGGCTCGATTCCGCAAGGAATGCAGCCCGGAAGCTCGGTATAGCAGTGTCGTAGGTCACAGAATTACTAGGTGCTGGAAGTTAACTATCGGTCGCTGAGCCAAGGGCTTCTGTGTGTTGATTCAGTTCGCGCAGCTGTGGTCTGTCACACATCTCGCGGCCGCCAGAGGGGGTGATGCGTATGAAACACTTGCTATTGGAAATGAAATTGAGCAGTACGGGTGCGTCAATCGAGCCTCGGGCGGCAGGCTTGCCGTGCTTCTTGATTCGAAGCGTGGAAGGCGTGCGCCGCGTGTAGTGGACGTACTGCACGTTGCCGAATCATGTTGCAGCGTAAGGCTGCTGATTCGGATTGGCTCGCAAGAACGACATAGGAAGTGCCGGTGTTGGACATCACAGCATCGACGAGTAACGCGATTTACAAGAGCAGCGACACATTTTGTATTGCCGGATGTCCTATCCCGGTCGGTACCACCATCAATCAGGCGGAGGGGCAATGCGCTGCGTGAAAAAGATCGGCACGTGGTCCACGTCTGGGTGGGATCGGTGCCTGCCATGACCTCGATGGGGCGCAAGGTGGGCCTGGCGATCTGTTGTGCGGCCCTCACCTTGGGTGTCTTCGCCATAGCTGTGGCAGGCCAGACCTCGGCGGCCAGCACCATCGAAATATGCATCGGGCGGCCCGGAAAGTGTGGGGAATCGACACCCACGACGAGCAACGGTCCGACCACGACCACTGTCGAGCCGACTACGACGAGCAACGATCCGACCACGACCACTGTCGAGCCGACTACGACGAGCAACGCCCCGACCGCGACGAGCAGCGACCCGACCACGACGAGCAACACCCCGACCGCGACTTCCGCTGACACGCAGAAGACTGCAACAGCCGAGCCGAAAAGCAGTGCCGATGCCGGCCCACCGATCGCCGATGGCGAGCTGCATTCCGACACCCGCTACTCGGAACCCTCGACTGTCGGGAAAACGGTGCACCCGCTCGAACCGCGGGATGCCGAGTCGCCGGCGTCGGATGCTGCAAACTCGCCCGAGTCTTCCGCTGACCAGTCTCCCGCCGACGAGTCTCCTGGCGACGAGGCACCGACGGCTTCCTATTCGCAGACCGAAACCACGAGTACTACCGATCCGTCACCGACGCCGGCGGCGAACGTCGATGGCGTGATCGAAGAGGAGGATCCCGATACCGAATTGTCCTCGGCAACAAGCGGTCTCCATGACGTGGCTCCTCTTCCGGTTGTCGGTGGCGTCGCGGGCCTGGCGCTGGCGGGGTTCGGAGCGGGTGTCATCACCTTTCGCGGTGCGCGCGCTACCGAGGCGCGACGGTCTGCCGCGCGCGCGGAGTTGTTCCCATGATCCGTTCGCACCGCCGCGTGTCTGCCGCAGTTGACGTCGTATTCGACATTGCCTCGGACACAACAGAATTCGATCTCGATGACATAGTTTCCGCAGTCGCCAGAGAGCGGGGCAGGTCGATCGAGGTAGAGATGGCCGAGCTGCCGCCCGGCGTGTGCGGACAACGACGTGCTTTCCCCAACCATGACGTCATCGTTCTGGCCCCGGATCTACCGAACTACGAACGGACGCTGGCGCACGAGCTGGGTCACATCGTGTTTCGGCACGAAGGCACACCGGTAGAGAAATCGTTGCACGTAGTCAGTGACGAGTTGATCGCGTTCATGCTCAGTGAGCGCAGCTTGATGTCCACAGTTCTCGATGGGTCGGACGCCCTGGCAGAGTGGGAGGCGGAAACGTTCGCCGGCCAATTGCTACAGCGGCTGCGGCGGATGAACACCCGAGGCGCTCCATTGTCGGTGTTGCGTTTCGATCAGGCTCTGGGATGACATGGACTGGGTAGCGGCGCTGTTGGTGTGGCTCGCAGTCGGTGCTCGCGTCGGCCGCGTGGTGGTGCGGAGCGCGAATACCGTGCGAGTGTCCATTGTGCTCGCCGTTGGCTTCCTCGCTGTGGGGCAAACATTGCTGGTCGACGATGTCGCGCGACTCCTGACACCGTATGTCGACGTGCCGACCGTCATCGGAATGTGTTGGATCGGAGTTGCCGCAACTTCCGCTGTCATCACTCTGACTGCGCGACCGATGCTCGGCGCGGCGCGAGAGCGTCGATCGATCGCAGCAGTGGTCTTCTTCGCTGTGGCTTCTGGAATTGCCTCCGCTGTGTGGCCTACTGCTGCGTGGGTTTTCGTTCTTCTCATGTTTCCGCTACTCATTGTCACAGGTCTCGGAATGGTCGATCGAACGCCGTTGGGCCGCGCGGTAGCTCTGTTCTGTGTCGGAACGTGTGCACCGGCTTTCGTGGCGGTATCGGTTGTCTTCGGGTCTGCACCCCGACACTCGGTACTCACGGCCGGCGCGCTGCTGATGGCCGCTGCCGCAGTGTGGGTTCTGGTGACGAGCTGGGTTCGTGCGCGGATCCTGTTGTGGCGCATCAGGAACCTTCATCGCACTCTCACTCGCAGATTTCCCGAGGTGGTGGACGACAAACGGTCGGGCGCTCCGACGGTGTTGCGTGCATCGGACCACGTCTCCGAAATCATGGACGCGTTGTACCTTCAGGTCGGTGCCGGGCAATTCGACGACGGAGCGCCTGTGCCTGTGGAATCCGGTGCCCGAGCCGTTCGCGTGGCCCGCACGGTTCGGGATCCGCTTGCCGACCCAGTTATGGGTGGACATTGGATTGCTGTGCCGAGAGATGTGTCGCTGGCCAGGTGGGTGACGACGATCGCTTCGGAATTCGGGCGCTGACGCGATCCGCGACAGCGGAAGGAGTCAGTCCGATCCATCCGGGGGAACTGCGGGCAGCCCCTCGCTGGTTCGCAGCTTCTCCGCCATTGCGGTCAACAGGTTCTGCGATTCCTCGGATAGGTCGAATGCTCGCGTGGACAGTCGTCGCAGGCCATAGCCTTGGAGTTGCGACAATACCTCCAGGTCGCGGTCCACCGACGCCTCGTACACAGGATCGAAGAAGTAGTCGGGCTTGACCTTGAAGAAGCGGGCCAGCGCGGCAACTGTCTCGTTGGAGGGGTTGGTTCGATGACCGGATCTCAACTGCGAAATGTATGGCTTCGAGATCGGGTGACCAGCCGCTGCCAGGGCTTCGGCAACATCGGCATTCGTGTACGGCTTCCGTCCCGAAGGATGAATCGATTCGAACAACTTGTTCAATCGCTCCGCGAAAGACCCTTGCGTCGGCACTGCCCAAGCCCTCCTCGGTGGTGGTGATGAGCGTCGGGATAACCGCCCGATAGCTCCGGGTCGTGATGTTACCTTTTCGAGACCCCGACTTCTCCACCCGCGAGGTAAATGCTGTCGTTTCGACCAGTGGCCGGGTGGAGCGCCGCTAGTGCTGCCCGGTTCGTTTCGACTGCGGGCCGTCAGTGCGGACCGAACGCACAAGACGTCGTCGTTCTTCAGGAGAGAGGATCGAACTGTCGGTCAGTGTGAGCGCCAGGCGCAGCCGCCGCCGGTACTCATCCATTGAGATTCCGAATGTCTCCTCGATGGTCTTCTCGTCTGCCCCACCGAGTCGAGCCCAGCGTATTGCGAAGTTGACGAATGTCTCGGAGCGAATCTTCACCACCTCGATCGATGTGTCGTTCTCGCTCTCGGCACTCAGATGGCAATCGGCGGATCGGCGTCGCAACTGTTGCCACCGCTGGTGCCGTCGCAATGGTTTCGGCGAAAACGCTTGTTGCAGTACAGCTCCGAGTCGGCGATCGATATCAGAATTCCGTACGGGTCCGTTTCGGGCTCGGCAATGGCCACTCCGTAGGACACTTCGACTACATGGCCATCGACCAGCGAGGATGCCAGAGCCTCTGCTTCGGATCGACTGCAACCGGTTGTGAGAACTGCAAATTCGTCACCCCCCAAGCGAACCAACACGTCGGACGGGGCAAGCGACGTCATCCACGACCGCGCCAACTCGACGAGGATGCGGTCGCCTTCTGCATGCCCGTGGCAATCGTTGACGGCTTTGAAATCGTCGACATCGAGCACGATGACGACCAAGTTCTCGCCGCGTTTCCTGGTGCGCGCCAGGAGGTGGCTTGCCGCGTGCGCCGCACCTGCTCGATTGAGTGCACCGGTCAAGGGGTCACGCAAGGCACCATCTATCAGCGTCGCCCCCATCGCACCGAATACTTCGGCCGCCACGGATACGCTCACGAGATAGAAACCGATCCATACCAGAGGTGATGGCGTGGGGGACAGTACTGCCGATATTACGGCTGTCGCCGCCAGTGCACAGACGAGTAAGCGGGCAGTTCGAGCCGGGTAGAAGACTCGAATATATATGGCCAGGAACAGAATCGACACCAGGCCCCACATCTGGAGCATCGCGAGTCCTTGGGTGACCAGGGTGCAGGGCGGCAACGTGGCGGCACACGACAGCGCGATCGAATGGCGGGCATTTCCGGCGTTCGGCGTAGCCAGCGATGCGAGCCCGAGGATAGCGACAACGAGGGCCGCGAAAAACCACCATGAGGTGTACTCCGTGGCCTGCCTGTCGTTGGTAGCAGACCTCGCCAACGTGAGTCCGGCCCCGTTTGCGACAGCCAGCAGGGCGAGCACGGACAGTAGTATCCAGCGGCCACCCTCCCGGAAGTGGATGGTGGGTCGTAGCGTGGTCCGCACTGATTTCACTCCCTGCATATCGACGCAGCTATCGATCCGTTACCGAACATGCATGAACATCTGTCGATGTCGAGCGCCACTGTGCGAAGTAGTTTGTCTGCGAATGCACATCGTTTCATGTGTCAATGTCGCACCATGGTGTCCACATGGCAACCTACCAGCTATTTACACGTCTCAGGCTGATCGCGTGGGTGAGAGAAGGGGCCGTTGGGAAGCCTGTGACATGGAACGCCGACTGCTTGCTGTTTGCTTGCCTGGCTGACGGTGGCCAGTGTGAGGTGTGGAGCAGCCTGTCGATGAGTGTGGTCGTCGTCCGTACGTCGAGAGCGTATGTGTTCTCGACAATGGTTCAGTATGAACATCATTCGACTGGCCGGCCGGGTGCGTATCGATTACGGGCGCCAGGGCGCTTGCGAATGCAAACGAGTGTCGACAGTCGGCTGGCTGATAGCCTAGAGTTAGCTGGAGCAATTTGATTCTTCTGGAGCAAAGGTTTACCCGATGATGCCACGACAAACCGAGGATGCCGTTGTCCTGGACTTCGCCAGAAGGTGGGAGCCTTACGGCGGTGCGGACGCCTCGGAGATTCTGCTGTGCTTCGGCCTGTCTGTCGACGAGTTCCGAGCTCGGCTGCACCGCATCTTGACTCGTACCACGGCGTATGACCTGGACCCCGGCGTTTATCGGCGACTTCTGCGGTACGCGGCGACCAGGTGAGCGCTGCGCGAGGACTGTGATCCGTCCCGTGGCACCATGTAGGTGTCGCTGACTGTTAGCCCGGACCGTGGCCTCGTTGTTCAGGGCTTGGGGTGGTCTGTGCTTCGGTTGTCACACGACGAAGAGTCGGTTCTTCCGAACACAACTCTGTCACTCCGACGATCCGGGTATATCGTTTTTGGTCAGTTTATTTCGGCTACTTGCGCACCGGGTGCGAGTATCGAGACCCCGGGGGAAGGCTCCCCGCGCCCGGTGCGGCCGACGTCGTCTGCGTGTTCGACGCCGACACACATACGTTAGCGGAAAAGTAGCTGTCCGCAAACCGGGTAAGTGCGGCAAGCTGCGGTGACCCTCTTCGCGCAACGTGGAAAGACAACGGGCCGAGCGCCGACTCGTCGACCGAGGGCACGTAGAAGCGAGAGAATCTGTGGTCTCCAAATAGGTATGTGCGTAACAGGACTCGTATGTCTCTGCCGGGCCGGCTAGCGGCCGGCAACGGACGCAAAGGTCGCGTCGAGTCCGTACGGGTGTGAGATAGTCCTTCGTTTTTCACGTCCAATCGCGTTGTGTGGGAGGGCATCATGGTTGTCGTGAGGAAATTGTGGGTGTCGTGGCCGCCTGCGGGCCGCCGAGCCGCACGCGTTCGAATTGCAAAGTTGGTGGTACGAGCGCGAATCGCGTCGATCGAGCACCAAAAATTCGAGCGGAACGCGCGCACCACCGGCCGTACCGATGACTACAGCGCTGAGCCGACACCATTCAGCCCGGGTTGCGACCCGTCGATCATCTCAGCCCCCGGAACACTGTGACCGACCATTTCAATGCCATCCGTGACGGCGACGACGCCCCGATTGCGATGTCGGCCTTCCAGGCCGAAAGAGTGGCGGTCCAGCTCCGGGGGATTTCCGATGGCACGGTCGATCGCGGTGATGCCGAGCTCGCTGCTCGGTTTCTGTACTCGCTGGCTCTCGACGCCCGGCCGCACTTACGAGAGGATTTCGCATACAACCGTGCGCTCGATTCGTACAAGACCTGGGAAGCGGTCGCCTTCCTTCCTCTGCCCCCTCCGTATGGCGACCCCGATTTCACTTCGAGAACGCTGGTTTATGTGGTGACCGGTCGGCCGCGGTTCCGCTCGCGGGATTTTCATGTCCTGATCTGCACGGCGATCAACGCCGCGATGTGGCCACCGACAGCGACTCCCGGCGTCCACGTCGCCTTCCGACTGTCCGATCATGACCAGCCGATCGCACCAGGCTCTGTTGTCTCCATTCCTGGGCGCACCGTGACGAGCACGATCACCCTCTATGCCGGGTCCGGGCGGGTTGGCGACAACGCTGCTCGGGAGGTCGACGTGCTTCACAACCTCGAACGGAGCGTGCGCATCCTCGAATCGAGCGGCGATTGCTGAACAGTGTCCGATCGCAACTGGCTAGGGATCGACGGGTGTCCACCGCCATTCCGGGGGCTGTACTGCTGAGGCCCAGGAATGTGCGCGCGACGACTCAGGCGAGTGCACGGGCCAGTAATCGATCGGTGACAGTGGCGGGCGTGAGGGCCATTGCGTGGATCTGTATGCGGCTGGCAAGGTCGCATCGATAGCGGCGTCGGGGTCGTTTGTCGGTCAGTGCTCGCAGTGTTGCGTCGGCGACGCGTTCGGGGGCAACGGCACTTCGTTGCAGCAGGGGGATGAGTCGACGCATCTTGTCGGTGGCGGGCCGGTACAGGTCCTTGTCGCGGTCGGACCACTGTGCGACGGTGGCATCGAAGTCGTTCGACATGCCGGTCCAAATGTCGGTTCGTGTGGTCCCGGGCTCGATCAAGCTCACTCCGATGCTCCACCGTCGTAGTTCCATACGCAGGGTGTCGGCGAGCCCCTCGACCGCGTACTTCGATGCGGTATACGCACCATTGCCCGGTATCGCGAACAATCCACTCAGTGATGAGATGAAGACAATCCGGCCTGCATTCTCGTTTTCGTTTGCGCGTAGGTTGGGAAGCAGGGCTCGGGTCACTCTGTGGTGACCGACCACATTTGTGGCCAACTGACTCATCAGCTGGTCGGCCGATACCGTTTCGAGTGGTCCCGTCAGCGCGTATCCGGCATTGTTGATCAGCGCGTCGATTCGCGCAGGAACATTTTCTGTGAGTACCTCGCCTGCATCGTCGTCCGTGATGTCGACTCGGATCGGAACAACCCGATCCAGTTGGGACAGTTCCTGCATGTGTGCATCCGAACGAGCCGTCGCATACACCGTCCATCCCTCGCGGCACAATCGGTCGGTGATAGTCCTCCCGATTCCGCGTCCTGCTCCTGTCACTACGGCTGTTCCGGTCATTGCGTTCGCTCCTGTCTCATCTTTCCAATCGGGCTTCTACCAAAGGTTTTGGTGGGTGTGGGGCTGTGCAGCTGCTTTCATCGGGTCGTCGAGATCCCCAGGTTCGGTGGATCAGGGCTACGGTCGGTGTTGGCTTGTGTTGGTCGAATACCGCTCTCGGCGGAGGCGAAGACGTGCCGTCTCGGTTACGCGCTCGAGCACAATCCTGGGCAACTTACGGCGGTACTCCTCGCTGTCGGCCAACGACAGTACTTCTTCGTAGAACGCGGTCACCGTCATCGCATGGACAGCGGCGATGTCGCGGGCTGTTCCGCCGCCGAACGGTGCCCACTCGATAGCTGAGACCATCCGCTTGTCGAAATCAGCTTTGGCAGTGATGGGTTCGTGTTCGGCGCGAATCGGTGAGGACTCGATACTTCGATGTGGACTCGAGTGTCTACGGCGGCGTACGCTTCGATGTGCAGAATCAGGGGTGCCTCTGCGCGCGAGTACGAGTTGCTGTTCGAGAGCGCAATGCATATTTTTCTCCTCGCATTCGAGACAATGAGGGTTGTTGTCGGATGCTGGGTAGATGGGGGCGGTTGCCATGGCATCACGGGTGACCGGGATGTGCTCGGATGTGCCGGTTCTGCGCTGCTGGTGCCGAGGGCCACCAGATTCGGTTGCCGAGCAGGTGCAGTGCTGCGGGGACGATGACGGTGCGCACCACGGCTATGTCGATCAGCAGTCCGACACCGATGGTGAAGCCGGTTTGCAGCAGTAGCACCACCGAACCTGACATCAGGGCGAACATGGTGACTGCGAATACCACTCCCGCAGTGGTGATCACGCTGCCGGTGGTTCCGAACGTTCGCAGAATCCCACTGGTGGTGCCGCCGGCGCTGGCCTCGCGAACTCGTGAGGCGAACAGCATGCTGTAGTCGGCTCCGACGGCGACCAGGCACATGAACGACACCGGTAGAACCGACCAGTGCAGGCCGATTCCGATGAGGTGCTGCCACAGTAGGACGCTGATGCCGGCAGCTGTGGCGAAGGACAGCAATACGGTAGTCACGAGTAGCGCTGGTGCGACGAGACTCCTGAGGAGGCCTGCCAGGATGACGAAGACGGCGACCGCAGCAACGATCGCGATCAGCAGGAAATCGCGTTCTGCTTGATCGATGATGTCGGCCGTGATCGAGGTGAGGCCGGTGGAGCCGACCTCGGAGTCCGCTAGAGTGCTGCCCTGCAACGAGTTTCGTGCGGCCTGGGAAATGTCACCGACAGTGGCAATGTTGTCGGCGCTGTAGGGGTTTCCCTCCTGCATCACCAACATACGTGCGACGTGACCGTCCGGCGACATCAGCAACTTCGCTCCGGTGACGAATCGCTGGTCCTGTAGGGCGCTCGGAGGTAGATAGAATCCCGATCCGGGTCCGGTGGAGGTATCTCGGCTCATGGATGCCAGATAGTTCGCGGCGTCGCCGAGGCCGTCGGAGAGTTGTCCGGTCAGCGCCACGGTGGTGTCTGTGCCGTCCTTGGCCTGAGAGAGGCCACCGGCTATCTGGTCCATTCCTGTTGCCAGTGCCGACATCCCGTCCTGGAGTCGCTCGAGGTCGGACCGGATCGATTGCGGTGTGCGGCCGCCGAGAGATGCGACTAGCGAATCGATCTCGCCCAGTCCGTTGCGAAGTGTCGGCAGGACGCTGTCGATGGTGTCGACGGTGTCGGGTGGCAGCGCGGTGACGGCTTCGGATGCGGACAGGGCTGCGGTCAGTGCGCCCGAGGTTGCGGCGTCGAGCTGATCGAACAGTGCGCGCCCGGCCGTACAGCCCGGGTTCACGGCGCACTGCGGCGACGGTTCGGGAGAAGCGAACGGGGCCAGCGCATTCTGGAAGTCGTTCACCGCACCCTGGTTCGCCTGGATGGCCGAGGCCAGGGTTCCGAGCGTGCCGGTCAGCGACTGCACCTGGCCGAGTACTTGATCGAGGGTTCGGCCGTCGGCAGTGGTGGCGGTGGTCAGAGCCGTGACGGTAGGCAGCAGATCGATTACCGAATTCGAGAGCGCAACAACTTGATTGGTTCCGTCGACCAATTGGGGCAGCTGTTTCTGAGCATCGAGCGCTCCGTCTCGCAGTTCGGTGATGCCGGATGCCAATCGCTCGAGGTCGGGTTGTGCGTTGGCGATCTGGCCCTGCGCCGCACCCAGGCGGCTGCCGATCATGCCGGTTTGGTAACCGGTTGCAGACTCGGGGAGCGGTTCGCCGTTCGGCCGGGTCAACGACCGCACGTACGCAACGTTCGGCAGGTCCGCCACTGCGACGGCGGCGCGGTCCAATGCTGCGAGATCGGTAGTGGTTCGCAGGTCGTGGTCGGCGCGAATCACCAGGTATTCCGGGACGATCTCGTTGGCCGGAAAGTGTTGGTACACCGCGTCGTATCCCGCCGTGGAGTCGGCGTCGCCCATGATCATGGCGCTGTCGTCCCCGTTGGGGACCATGCCGAGCGCTGGTGCGGCCAACGCTACGAGGGCGAGAACCGACACTGCGGTGAGCGCGCCTGCGCGGCGCAGGATTCGGGTACCGCGCTTGCGCCATTGCCGCTCGTGAGAGACTCGCGGCTCTATCCATCCGCGGCGTCCGAAAATCGCGATCAACGCGGGAGTGAAGGTCACAGACACGGCGAGGGTGACCATCAAACCGATGGCGATCGCCGGCCCGGAGGTGGTGAACATTCCGTTCTTGGCGAAGACCATCGACGTTGCGGCGGCGGCGACGGTCAATGCCGATGCCGTCAGAACGGCTCCCACGTTCGAGCCCGCAGCGACGACCGAACGCAGCGGAGTCTCACCGCGACGACGCGCGTCGTGATACGCCGCCGTTTGGAAGATGGCGTAGTCCGTACCGGACGCGAGGACGAGCGCTGTCATCAATGTGACCGTCAGAGTCGAGACCGGAAGAATCGCATTCCATCCCAGTGCAGACACCACTGCCCGTGATGCCGCCAACGCGGTGCCGATGGTCAGAAGGGGAATCAGCGCAGCCACTACCGACCGGAACGCGATGACCAGCATCAACGTGATCAGCAGCACCGACACCGCCGTGATCAGGACCATCGAAGTATCGACCGCAATGAATTCGTCGACCACCGTCGGTGCCGGACCGGAGAAGTGCACATCCAACCCCTCGGGTGCCGCGACATCTGTAATCGTCGAACGGATGGCCTCGGTGGATCGATGCGCGTCGGCGGTACCGATATCGCCCTGCTCACCGACCGTCACGGTGACGGCCTTGCCGTCGGGGCTGACCGCGAAGTCTCGGGTAGCGGGATCGCCGTACATATCGAGAACGAAAGCCACATGGTCGCGGTCCGCCAACAGGCGGGCGATCAGTTCGGAGTAGTACTTCTGCTCTTGCTCACCGAACCCGTTGTCGCTGGCAAGGACGACAGCACCGACGGCCGTCGATGCCGGTGTGTCGAAGTCGTCCGCCATTCGAACCAGGGCCTGGGTCGAGGGCATATCGGAGGGAACGATCGCTGCAGACTTCTCGGTCGCCGTCTGTTCGAGCTGTGGCGCAACGACATTGAGAGCGGCGACCGCGATCAGCCAGATGCCGACGACCCACCAGGAATGCCTCGCGGCGACCGCGGTGATCGCACCGAAACCAAATTTCCCCACTGCGCGACGAACCATCTGACACCCTCCGTAGTGAGACAGTCATACGTAGTCTGTCTCAGTGTCGGTGACGCTAGCATCGAAGAACGACAGGCACAAGAAGGGCTGCCGAGGCGGTTATGTCGTCTGCTCGGCCATGTTGTCGATGGCGCAGGCCACGCCCAAGGGTGGGGTCATCGATGCGAAAAACGTGTTCAAGGCACTACTGCAGCGGGCAGGTCTACGCCTGCCCGAAGTTCGTGGACGGGCGGAACAGAGGCAGCAGATACCGCTGAACGTAGGCACGGGACGCGTCGGGTGCGGTGAAGTCGACGACGGTTTGTGGGTTGGCGATCAACGACAACGTCAGCCGGGTGGTGATCTCACTGACTGTCCGAAGATGCGTCATGACAGATTCGTCGACCGGTGCCTCGCCGTGGAGTTGGGTCTTCCATAGCTGTGCGGAGAATTCACGTCCCATTGCGATCAGGTCGTCGTCGAACAGGGCCTCCAGGAGCATTTCGCGGTCGGTTTCGCGAAGCCTGTTCAGCATGCGGTTGTCACGGACGAATTCGAGCGTAATCGCCAGTGACGAGGTCAGCGCATCCTCCACGGAGGCTGTGCTGGCCCTCGCTCGAGTAGACGCGTCCATGAAGCGGTTGACTTCCCGCAGGAAGATGGCATCGCGCAGTTCGTCTTTGGAGGCGAAGTAGCGGTACAGCGTCGCGCGTCCGATACGGCCGCGTTTGGCCACATCGCTCATCGTCATACGACGCCAACCGAGAACCGCGATCGCCTCGATCGCCTCGTCGACGATTCGCGCGGCAGCCGGATCGCTCAACGAACGCTGAGCAGTCGGATCAGCACCCAGTAGCGACCGAAACACGCACTGCACCTGCTTCACGAACATTCCTGCCCTGTCGGTTCTTCACGACCCAGACCGCGAAGACTACCCGAGCGCCCGCATCACAACAGTCGCGGCGAGATCAGCGGCGGTGCACTACTCACCGACTCTGGGCTCGGATTCCGCAGGCTCGAGGGCGTACCGGATGAGTCGCCCGTGCACATCAAGGGGGACCAGCGCCCGATCGGGCCTGCACAATCGACTGAACAAACGACGCCGATACTCATCGATGTCGATCCCGAACTCGACAAAGACATCAGCAGGCGACGCGCCCCCGAACGGCTCCCACTGCACAGCGAACGCGACCAGCGCATCGCTCAGTTCGAGACCCCCGCCCGTCACGTCGCCCCCGGCTTTCCGTCAGCAGCGACTGGATTGTGTCGCGACTGAGCTTTTATGTCGACAGAATCGTGAATGTAAGTGTTACTTCGCGTTGCAGACATATCGAAATCAAAGCAGACACCGCACCGTTTTGCCACGCGAACGGCCCAGCTGGACGGTCCGACCACATAGGAACCCGTTCGTCTCCGGTCGCTCCGCGCTTTTGACTTCGTATGCGGTGTACGTCCCGTCGGGTTCTCGGCGAGCTCATCGTCAAGACAAGGCCGCGTTGCGGCGAATGTTCGACGATCTGAGCCGTCACGGGAAGCTGCTGGTGATCGTCGACCGACCACGCAACATCGGCGCACACCCGGTTGTGGTTGCTTGCGATTGCGGAATCGATGCCGCCTACCTACCCGGGCTGCGTATGCGACGCATTGCCGACCTGTATCCCGGCAGGGGAAAGACCGACGCCAAAGATGCGTTCATCGCTGACGCGGCGCGCACACTCCCGTTGTTCTCACCGTTGGGGCCCCTGCCGCCGGTGGGGATGGAGATGCCGGTCTGACCGGTCCATCGATACGGGTCGAGAAGGTCAGGGACGCACCGGTTTCGGCCACGCTGTCGCATCCTTGGCAGTCACCTTCGGATGCGCGACGATCACCGCGATGAACGCCGCAACCGACATACCCAAACCATGCGACAACGTCGCAACCACCCTGTCACCCTCGAGCCATGCACTCGGATCCTCTTCGAGGAAATAACGAAACTGAGTATTCGACCGACCCAACAGGTGCGCAACGACACCGGGCCCGGTCGTGCCGTTCCACATCCACGCCACGCTGCCCAGGTAACGGCCGCTGCGCCACGTCCGAAACGAATCGAGCACCCCCGCTGCGTAGCCTTTCACCGCATCCTCGAACCGGCCGAACGTCACCGACCCACCCTCGAGGTTGCGCTCGTCGCCCGACATCACCGCATACCCACGCACAACCTTGCGCACCCCTTGATACCCGGTGAAGTACCCACCACGACTGCGTGGGAATTCGGTCACGACATACCCGTCACCGGAAAACACCGGGTCGGTCCACTCCACCCCGAACGCAGCAACAATCACCGACCGCAAATACTCCACCGCCGCCGTGAACTGAGCCACCTCGCCATCGGTCAACGCCCCCGCCCCGTGGGGGTTGTTCTCCTCCGCCTCACGAAGAGGGTTCCTGGTCATGTTCGCTCCTGACTGGATGTGTTTCTCACGATGCCGAACCAGCCATACCGGGTCGAAGGGTCAGGGTCGCACCGGTTTCGGCCATGCTGTCGCATCCTTGGCAGTCACCTTCGGATGCGCGACGATCACCGCGATGAACGCCGCAACCGACATACCCAAACCATGCGACAACGCAGCCCCACTCCGCCCCCCCTTCGAGCCATGCACTCGGCTCCTCGTCGAGGAAATAACGAAACTGTGTATTCGACCGATTCAACTGGTGCGCAACGACACCGGGCCCGGTCGTGCCGTTCCACATCCACGCCACACTGCCCAGCTGAGGGCCACGGTGTGGCATCCGAAACGGACGAATCACCCCCGCTGCGTAGCCTTTCACCGCATCCTCGAACCGGCCGAACGTCACCGACCCACCCTCGAGGTTGCGCTCATCGCCCGACATCACCGCATACCCACGCACAACCTTGCGCACCCCTTGATACCCGGTGAAGTACCCACCACGACTGCGTGGGAATTCGGTCACGACGTACCCGTCACCGGAAAACACCGGGTCGGTCCACTCCACCCCGAACGCAGCAACAATCACCGACCGCAAATACTCCACCGCCGCCGTGAACTGAGCCACCTCGCCATCGGTCAACGCCCCCACCCCGTGGGGGTTGTTCTCCTCCGCCTCACGAAGAGGGTTCCTGGTCATCGCTGCTCCTGAGTGGGTGTTCGGCAAGGTGCTGGTCGACGTCTCCAGCGAATAGCTCAGGTGATGACCGGCAGGTGGACCATGGAAAATGGCCCGCCTGCCGACAGGGAGCTTCCAATAGTATTGTTGCTCAACGTTTCTGGGGTCGGCGGCACTGACGGACACCGCAACATCGGAAGCCGCGACTTCGGGGTGATCGCGCTCGAGCGCGCCCGGCTCAGTCGTCGATGCGGGCAACCACAAGTCGGGTGCACGCCCGGTCGGATCGGAGCAGTCGACGAGGTCTCAGGTTCTGTAGAAAGCGTCGAGGTCGAATTCGCGGAGATGGTGCTTCGTGCGGTCGATGTCTCCGGTGGTGGCCCAATCGAAGAACAACTGCGTGGCATCGTCAGCGGTGAACACCTCTTCGGGGTACACGGTGAGGGAGCGTTTGCCGCTGAAGAAGGGGATTCCGACGGTGGGTTCGCCATGACGAGGGCCGGGTCGGCCGATGACGAACAGGCGATGAACACCGTCGATGGGAAACCTCAATTCGACCGACATCGCTCGCGCTGACCCAGCTGCTTGGATGTAGCTTTCGCTCATCGCGGTTTTCTCGTCGTCGCTGAGATCCTCGTAGTACCGGCCCTCTGGGACCTTCGAGACCGTCAACGCAGACCGCTGCATTCCATCGAACCGCGAGAGTAGCTGCCCGAACTGCCATGGAAAATCGATTCGATGTGCAATGGATTGCTGTTTGCCGCCGTTGGACACGAACAGAAACATTGAGCTCCTTGGATGTTGAGTGCCGTCTGAAAAGTGAGTGATCATCCCGCTAGGTCTTGGACTTCGACTATTTTGATCGTCTTGCCGTTCAGTGTGGCGGTTGCGGGGTTCTCCGGGGAGACGAGGTCGTCGAACGCGCGCTGGCCGGCCGTTTTACGAGCGGTTCCGCTCTTGACTTCGTACGCGGTGTACGTCCCGTCTGGGTTTTCGGCGAGCCCATCGTAGTACCTGCCGTTTCTGGCTCCATCGACAGTGGACCGGACCTGTCGCCGTTCGATCGTTTCGCCGGTTAGCTCTTCACGTTCGTCGAGTGCGGCTTGTTCGGCTTCCTTGCCGCTCCGGCCGTCGTTGCCGTCGGCGTAATGTCCGCCGAGGTCTCGTCCGTCTCCGCGGTCGAGCGCCATTCCCGCGATGAACAAGCCTCCGGCGAGGACTGCGAGTCCGATGGCGGCAGGGACTCCGATACCAGTCTCACCGGCCCCCACTGCGCCGATAGCGACAGCACCGGCGGCGCGGGAGAGGGAGTCGCTTGTCGTCGGGGCCGCGGAGAGCTGTTGTTCGACCTCGGCCTGCGTCGCAGCATCGTCAGCGGATTGCTCGGCGGTGGCTTGGTCTTCGGCCATTTGCTGATAGGTGTCGGTGGTGGCTTCGGTGGTGTACGGCAGACCGGCATCGGTGCCGGTGCCGGTGTAGCGCTTGGTGGTGCCGCCGCCTTGGTCGACGGTGAGGTCGGTACCGTCTTTGACGGTGTCGGTGGTCGGTTGGTACGGGCTGTATCCGGGGTCGGGAGCACCGACGACGGCGATACCGCCGGGTTGACCGCTGATCGCATCCTGCCCGTTGTACAACGGTGTCGCGGTGATCGATCTGCCGGTGGCTGCGTTCTCACCGCCGGACAAGGGGTCGGCCAGGATCGGATACAGAATGTTCTCGATGCCCACGGTGTCGACGATTTGGACGAGGTGTCCGTCGCGGATCTCGTAGTGCGTGGGAATCGGTGTGCCGTCGGCGTCGTACGCCCACGGCGCGGCGACCGTCGACACCGGGTTTCCGTCGGCGTCGACAACGGTCACCGAACCGTCCGGACCGACCGACATGCGTCCCCCGGGCGGCACGTCGACAGGAATCACCGATTCGTGCGAGGACGACGGGTCGTGGATGAGGAAGAACGTGCGGCGACCCCCACCCGGATCGGGGACGGTGATCTTCGACTGCCCACCAGGGGCATACGCGATCAACGGCGAAGCAACAGTGCCGACCGCTTGGGAGAGAATCGATTCCGGAGTCCGAGGGCTGAACGGTCCGGGCCGCCCACGCACTCCGATCCCGGCTGCGGTGAACGCGGCGGCACCGACCAACACGAGTTCGAGATACCTGTCACGATCTGCACCCTCCCCGGCTACCGAGGATCCAGCTTCCGAAACCGGTTGCGCTGGTGCGGTATTGGCAGGTATCGGCCCGGGGCCACGATCGGGTACCGCGGTGGGTGCAGTCGATCCAGCAGGCTGCGACGATGTCGGCGCACCACCACTGGTCGCCGTCGCAGCCGGGACGCCTGCAGGACTCTCGACACCTGGGGCTGCTGGTGCGCCGGGTGTTGCGGTCTGCGCCACCCCGGGCGCAGGCACGGGCACAGGCACGATGGGGGTGCCGTTGTAGGTGGGAAAGTTCGTCGGTGCGTTCGCCCCGACGTTCGGGCCACCGCCGGGTGCTTGCGCGCCCGGTAATCCCGCGGTGCTCGTCGGCGGAGCAGTCGTGGTCGTGGGCGGTGCGGTCAGGCACGGGTTGATGTACTCGGGCGGGATCGGAGAGCCCGGCGGTAAGGAGGCAATCAGGTTCAGGTAGATCTGATGATCCCGCGCCCGCACCGCCACACAATCTTCTTCCGGTGTCGCATACGCCGGCCCTGCTGTGAGCACGATCGCGGCACCGATCACTGAGGCGGTCCCGGTCAACAATGCTCCGGCAGCGAGGACTCCCGCCACCGACCTGCGTAGCGCCGGCTTCCTCGTTTCCGCAGGCGGTTTCGATATAGGTTCCGGTGTCATCGGTGGTCCTGGGCCGCCGTCTTCCGGACCGTGGCAACCACTCTGTCTGCGCCCCACCAGAACACCCGTCCGGCGATCGACATCCACAGAAAGAACGCCAGATACACCAGGATCGTCCCGTGATCGGCAGCCCACCCGGCGAGGTGTCCGATCACCGCGAACGCCACAATCAGCAACCCGAGCCCGAACAGTGTCGCGATCACCGCCGTCGACATCTGGTTCCGTGCTGCGCCGACGCGGCGGGTCGGTGGGGTCATCGGGTCGGCCGGTGAAGTGGTCATCGAAAGTGAATGCCTTTCTCTACCAGACAGAAACGCGGGACTCGAGATATCCGCAACCGGGAACGCCACCGACCACAGTCGTCGCTGCTGCGGCCACAGCCGCGGCTTTGTTCATACGTGCGTCGAACATGGAGTACTCCCTGTGAATGATCAGGTTCGATGGGCTCGAACACTGTTGGGTAACAGCCTCAGTGCTGTTTCGATGAAATCGAGACGTCGGTCAGAGCCAAGTGGGGTCGGAGTACACGAAAACACTGTTGTCCGAGGTCGCTGTCGACACCGCGAACTGCGCGTAGGAGCGGATCGTGACCGGTCCCAGGCAGGCATCGACCTTCACATGCACGTTCTCCGCCGTGATCGAGGCCTTGGAGGTTTCGAGATTCTTCTTGCCGAGCGGAATCGTGGTGATCGTTCCTGGAGCGATGGTGGCCTGGATGTTCGGGTTCACCGAAGCATTGACACCGATATTTGCCGAGGGAACCCCAGAGATGGACACACCCACCGACGGACCGAACGAAAAGCCAAGTCCCAAGCCGAGACCGGACGAGACATCGATCTGACACCCGATCTGCAACCCCTGCTCGATGTACCCCGTTTTCACCGCGCTATCACCGGCACCGGCGACGGTGCCGGTCACCTTTGCCGACACGAACCCCTCGCGCGTGAACGCCGTAGTCGCCAGGTTCGGAACTGGGTTCGCCGATAGTTTGCTCGCTGTGAGATCGAGGATCCATCCGTCATCGGTGACCGTGCTCGAAAACTTGTCGGCCAATGGCGTCGGGGTTGCTGCTGCACTGCCTGCGAACGCAAGCGAACCCGCGGCCAATAACGTCGAAAGAACCGCCGGAATAGCGATTCTCTTCACCGTGCGGCGGCTCCGCGCCGTCCTCGATGTGGACGTTCTGCTTGTCGTTGTTTCCATTTTGTTGTCTCCCTCGGCGGACCGGAAAGGCCAGGACTATCGATGTTGCTGAATGTTTGCTGATCATTTTGGATGGCACGCTACAACACCACACCGGCATTCGACCAGTTCGCGAGGTTCGAATGGCCCACGAATAGCCGTACTTGGAGTTACAAGAACATTTCGGCAAGTCGTGGACCAGGCGGTTTGCTTACCGGACGAGGGTGGCAGGGCTCACAATTGCCAGTCCCGAACACGGCCGAATCGCATTCACCGTGCCCGTGAGGGTGGGCTGTATCCGACGCGACCAAGATCGGTCTCAATGGCAAGCGAGGATGGGGAACGTGCGGTCACTCGCCTCGCGCCGGTGTGGGATCGCTCGGACCACCAATCCGGGGCGGGGAGAACTGCGCGCGCAGTGCGCGCCACCGATCGAGGATTTCGCGCAGACGATGCTGCGACTGTGGCTTCGCCAGCTCTACAACTGACTCACACAGCCAAGGCTCGAGATGCCGCAACGCCATGTCCGCCCGCGCCGAGCCGGACTCGTCTGCGAGTACCTCCAGCAGATTTTCGCGCAGCAGCCGTACCAGCTTTTCCTGGTCGATCAGCTCGGGCCCACTCGGTGTCGACGGGCCGGGATTTACATCGCTCCGCCGCTGCAGCTCAACGTCGAAACGACGTGCACTCGCCTCGATCACAGCCGCAACGGCATCGGAGTCCACGCCGCCCGGTAGAGCTGCGATCACCTGTGCCGCTGCAGCTTCGAAGCATGCCCATCCCTGACGGTCACTGGTGCGGTGCCACCACGCCATGGCGGCTGCCCGGTCCCATACCTCGACCAGCTCACGCTCACGCTTGGGTAGAGCCCGCATTGCGTCGCCGATCGCGAACCATTGATGCTGACACCGTCTGCGCGCTTCGTCCGCAGCCCACTGATCGTCGGCACTGCCAGTAATCTGCGCAGTCCGCGCCAATTTCTGATGCTCTATCAACGCCTTTCGCGCCTCTTCCACCACGGCTGCGATCTCTACCCGCGCGGCCCTGCGGCGCGCAGATAGCCACCACATCAGTACCTTCATCACACCACCAATGCTGCCCTCTCTCGCAACACAATTGGAGGGCCGGAAGACGGGACTATCTCACACCGACCAATCCACGGACAGGCCGCTCCGCACAGGGCGCGGGCGTTCGACAGCGGTCAGGGACAGCCCCCCAGAGGACCGAGACCCGGTCCCCTCCGAACCCAGTCCATCGGGTCGGCAGGCGATAGCTGCTGTCGTAGAACAATTCCGAGCGGCTAGTGCTCTCGCCGTGCACGAGCTCGAGTGTTGCCGCATTCGGCGGCTACCGCGTCGACAGTGAAGCGGGCGTTGCCGCCGGCTCACTCGCGGTCATCGATGTCACTGTGCCCTGACGGCGTCACCCGCGACGACATCACTGTCGTCCGCGAATACGAGCACACCCGTATCGAGTGCAACGGCCCACCGGTGTGGCTGTGCCCACTCTCGCCCGAGCTGCTCAGTGGGAATCAACGAGTCTGCGAAATCTTCGACAAGGGTCCCTTTGCTGATACCTCCTTCGCGTCGAATTTGGACTTTGTCACCAACCTTGTGGCCAATTTGTGTGTTACTCCGCGTCCCAGTCATGGCGATATTGAATCAGACAACACCCTCATGCGCCTGCGTGGAACGCCGCGATCGGACGCTGTGTGACGTATTCGTGCCCGTTTGGCGGCTTGGTGCGCAGGTTTTCAATCAGCTGGACGCCTTCCGATATGAAGTCGAACACCGATCGCCAAAACCCCTGCGGCGGTGGTCCGCTCCTGTTCGGCACCGCTGAAGCGCCAGCCGAGTGAAGCCGGAAACATCGACGCAGTGCCACGAGGCGTCTCGTGGCGCGGGTGGCCCCGAGTGCACGTGCCAAATTGCGCCAGCGCACCCGGCTCCTCGCAGTCGATACGACCTCGTCAATGTGTCCGATCACGCAGACACCTGGGCGGGCAAACGTGGTTGGACTGAGCTAGACCTTCGAGGTCGCTCGAACCCACAACCCACTCGGTTCGAATTCCTTCGGGCGCACAGAAGAAGATGCCCCGAACTGCAGCGATGCGGTTCGGGGTTTTTTCGTCGAGCATCCGAGCTGCGGCCGGCTCGGCATCTGGTCTGTCTAGAACTCGATCCCGAATTCTCGGATTTTTCGGTAGATCGTGGCCCGTGACATTCCGAGGGCATCCGCGGCGGCCTGTTTGTTCCCACCGTTTTCCTCGAGGCTGCGCACTATTGCGTCTCGGTTCATTGCCTCTATCGGGGTGAGGGTTCTGCGGCTTACCGCCCGGACGGACGGTGGCAGCTTGTCTGCCTCGACGACCCCTGAACGTTGACTCTGCACGACCTGCTGGAGCACGTCGCGGAGCTGTCCGACATTGCCGGGCCAGCTGTATTTGGTCAGCTGACGGACCGCAGCCGCGGACAGTGACAGCTCCTGGCCGCGACTGACTTGGCGCAGTAGGTAGGGAATCAACTTGTGGAGGTCTTCGATGCGGTGTCGAAGGGCGGGTACGTGCACGGTGTGGCCGAAGAAGGGAAGTATCAGTGCCTCGCTTCCGGCGCTCTGCGTACCGGTTCCGATGGTGGCTCCCATCCATCCGGCGTGTTCGCGCCCTTGAATCAGGCTCGCGATCTCTTGCTGGACAGAGTTCGGAACCAGGTCGAGGTCGCGAATGATGACGCTGAATTCGTCCTGTTCGATCTCGGTTTCGAGCGCCCGCATCCCTGCGTCCCCGTCGGCGAGTTCGGCTGCGGTGACGAAGTGTGTGCCCCTGGAAATATGCTGTTGCGCCGCAGCTTTGAGGACCGCGAATCGGCCCGAGCCGGATTCGCCTGCCACCACGGCCCATTCGTGCCTGCGAACGCACTGCGACACGTCTCGGGTCGCGCGCCTCCACGATGCGCTGTCTCCCACGATGCCGGGCAGCGACCTGATGCCCTCGATGGCTATCGCCGCCGGACCGGCTGTGTCGTTGAGGTAGGCGTGGTACACCGCCACACCGTGTCGAGGTGCAAGGGCGTCGTCGTGGAACGGCGACAACCTGACGGTCTGCCCACCGGGCAGGGTCAGCAGATACTTGCTGTTGTCGGTGTGGACGCTCAGATCGACGGCGTGCTCGAGCAAGGCGGCTTGGTCTTGCGGGGTAAGGGCATTGCGTAGCTTGCGATTGAGCAGGACGATGTCGTCGCCGAGTGCCAGAACTCCGACCTGTTGGGATCGCCGGCACGCTTTGAGATAGGTGTTGAGCAGAGCGGTCTGCTCCTGACTCGATTGGGACAGCAGTCGACCTTCGATCTGTGCCGTCGCCGATTGCGCAAGTGTCACCAGGAGTGGAGCTCCGTCGTCGATCCACCCGGTCACGTCGAGAACGCCGACGACGAGTCCGGATATGGGATGAACGATGGGGACGCCGGCGCACACCAACCCGCCCAAGCTCTCGACGTAGTGTTCGGCTCCGTAGACCAGAGTCGGTTGGCGAGTCTCGAGCGCTGTGCCGATGCCGTTGGTTCCGGCATATTCTTCCGAGTAGCTGAAGCCCGGTGCGAGATTGACGTTGTCCAAATTGTCCAGCAGTGGCTTGCTACCGGCCACGCGGTCCAACACCACACCGTCGGCCGAGGTGAGGATCACCGAGATCGGCTCGTCCACCAAACCTGTTGCGAGCTGGCGAAGTACGGGCGCTGCGGCGACGACGAGAGGGCTGTCCAAGTCGGGTTCGCGAACGAAGGGCAGGTGCAGAATGTCGGGTTGGATGTTCAGTGCGCGCGATCGTTCCCACGAGAACGAGATCTGGTCTCGGACCGCGTCGTCGAACTCGTTCTCTACGAAGAACTTGTCACGCGCTCTCGAGAGATCGCGTCCGCCCTGTCTTGCCAAAGCCGCCACCTACCCACAAACAATCGAGGAAACTCAATTACCGCCTGCGCGTGAATAATTCGGCGTAGGTGTTCTGCGGGGATCGAGTCTACCCGTCGAAAAGCGTGGCGTCTGCGGTTTTTGGTACTCGGCTGCGGCAGGCGCCTCGGGGCCGATATGAATGCCGGTCAGAACTCGCAGCACGACTCGAAGGTCGTGATCGGTCAGCTCGCGTCGCGGATTCGATGAGGACATCGTGGTTGTCTCCTTGGTGCGGCTCGGGGATCGGCGTCCTCACTGCGATGCCGACCCCCGAGTAGCGTGAAACTTGTTAGGTTTCAGTAGATGTTCGAGGGGCGGACCATTCCTTCGGCGAGATCGCCGAATCCGGGGGCCATGATCGCGCCCGGATTGCCGAATACCTCTTCCACCACTGCGGTTTCGGTGGTGATCAGCAGCGCTGCAATGGAAGCCGCACTTTCGAGCGCCGCACGCGTCACTTTGAAGGGATCGATCACTCCGTCGTCGAACATGTCTCCGTATTCGCCGGTGAGCGCATTGAAGCCATGGCCCAGTGGCAGTCCGGACACGATCTCCACGACGTCGTCGCCTTCGTAGCCGGCGTTGATGGCGATCCATCGAAGTGGTTCGGTGAGCGCTTTGCGGACCACTTCGGCACCGATCGCCTGGTCTCCGGTCAGCTCCAACTCGCCGAGGGCGCGATGGGACTGCGCCAACGCGGTACCTCCGCCGGAGACGATCCCGGATTCCAGAGCTGCTCGAGACGCCGCCAGGGCATCCTCGACACGCAGCATGCGTTCCTTGAGCTCGACACTGGTGGCCCCGCCTACCTTGACCACGGCCACCCGGCCGGTCAGTCGTGCGATCCTCTGCTCGAGGCTGTCCCGGTCACCGTCGATCTTGGAGCGCTCGAACTGCGACTCGAGCTGAGCCACGCGTGCGTCGAGCAGCTTGGGATCGCCCCGGCCACCGACAATGGTGGTCGAGTGCTCGGTGACGGTGATGCGGTCGCACGAGCCCAGTTGGTCGAGCGAGACCTCGAACAGCTCGAGTCCGGTGTCCTTGGCGATGACCTGACCCCCGAGTGACACGGCCAAATCTTGGAGTTCTGCGACGCGGCGATGTCCGAAGCCCGGTGCTCGCACCACGACGGACTGCATCGTGTTGTGCATGTTCCCACCGACCAACAGCTGCAGCGCCGGTCCATCGACGTCCTCGGCGATGACGACCAGGGGACGATCTGCTCGCTTTGCGGCTTCGATGCTCGGCATGATGTCCTGGACCTGATTGATCTTCTTGTTGGTCAACAGAATGACCGGATTTTCGTGGACGGCTTCTGCACGCTCGTGGTCGGTGATCATGTAGCCGGAAATGAACCCGTGATCGAACTCGATGCCGTCGACCACGTCGACCGACATCCCGAGAGTGTCGCTTTCCTCGGTGGTGACGATGCCCGACTTACCCACGTACTCCACGGCTTTGGCCACGCACTGGCCGATGGCGTCGTCGTCGCTGGCCGCCAGTGTCGCGATGCGCTCGAGGTCTGCATTGCCGACCACCTCGACGGCTTGAACGCGCAAGGAATCGACGACGGCCGAGACTGCGGTCTCGATGCCTCGGCGCAGACGCATCGGGTTGGCACCGGCGTCCACTGCTCGCAGCCCCTCCCGCACCATCGCTTGGGCGAGCACGGTGGCAGTGGTGGTTCCGTCGCCGACCACTCCGTTCGTCTTCATCGCCACCTCTTTGACCAGCTGCGCACCCATGTTCGCAAACGGGTTGCTGAGCTGAATCTCTTTCGCGATCGTGACGCCGTCGTTGGTGATAGTCGGTGGGCCCGTGAGCTTCTCGAGCACGGCGTTGCGCCCCTTCGGGCCCAGAGTCACCTTGACCGCGTCGGCGAGTGCGTTGACGCCTTGCTCCAGTAAAGCGCGCGCCTCGGTGTTGAACCGTAGTTCTTTGGCCATGACGTATTCCCTTCGAGTGGTGTGATGTGCGGTCGGTTCGGTTCACGGGGTCAGAGCGTGGACTATCCGGACGAATGTCGAAGCCCTCTTCGTTCTTCCGGCATCATGGGTTTGCCGCTCTCGTCCACGAAGACGCGACTGTTGGGACAGATGCTCAGCCCGAGCGCGCTCCGCCGTCGCAACAACGCTGTGGTGTGTGTTTCGCCTCTGATATCGCGGAGTGTCAGGGAACGAACACGATCGGTACCTTCTCCGGTGCGAGCCAGATGCTCAGCGATCGAACGATCCAGAACCGCGAAGTATGCGTCGAGACAGGCAGTCTCGTCGACCTCATCGGTGCCCACGGCAGCGAAGAGGTCTTGGTCGACGTCGGTTTCGTACATCTTCGAATCTCCCACTCGTGTCGGTTCGGGGCTGCGCATCGATAGCCGGCGCTCGATCGGCCGAAGCGAGATCAGGGCCGTTCGGCGAGATCGAACCCGATGTACTTGGCGGCGTCCTCGGGGCTGGCGAAGAGCATCGTCTTGTCGTCGAGGTGCACCATCCGGCCGTAATGCGTCGAGCTGATCTCCTCGAAGACCGACCCGTCGAATTCCTGGCCGAGTGCATCGGTCAGCTCGTCGTAGTCGAACGAGAGGAGTTTGGTGCCGTCGACGCGGATCATCGAGGGATACTCGGTGAGCTCGACGCCGTCCTTGTCACCCATCACCTCGGCAACCACACGTCCGACCGGCGTGTTCATCAGCGTCACACCGCACTTGTTGGAGAACTCCGTGTCCGATCCGAAATGCATGGTCATAGTGCCAACTCCTGCGGGATGTCGAGGCCGAGTGATTCGAGCAGAACGGTGAATTTGGCGATCGCCGCGTCCAAGCTGGTCGCGAACGTCACGGCCTTGTCCGCGGGCTGCGACCAGATGGGTTGCAATGCGCGTGCGGCGGCGAGACATCTCGGTACCCACAGCGACATCCACTCGCCGAACAGTGCGCGATTGGCTTCGCCGTGTTCCGGGTCGTGTGTGAGCAGCTGGAACAGCGTCCGGGTGTAGTTGAGGTCGCGGTCGTAGTCGTGCTCGCCGGTACCGACGATGGTCGGGGTGATGTAGTCGCCGTTGCGGGCGGAAATCTGCATCACCAGTTCGGTGCGGAACAGGGAGCCGACGAGCTGCTCGAAGACGATGTTGGTTGCGAAGAGCAATTCGCACCAATCCGGCACAGCCGTCAGCTGTTCCACGACCTCACGTGTCGGCTGCCACTCGGGTGCGCTCTTCCACACCTCCATGTGGGCCGAACCGTCGAAGGAGACATCGGCTTCGGACAGATCGAGATTGAACAATGCGAGATCCTGTGCGAACCGCATCTTGTGGGCGGCGTTCACCGCAACGGCCGTGTTGATCATGTTCGTCGGCCCCGAACGCTGAATGGACGTGAACACATGCAGTGCCAGTCCATTTTCCGCGTGCATCCACGCGCCGACGTTCCGCTCGATGAACTTCAGCCACGGGGTGTTCCAGCCGGCGTAGGCACGGGCCCGCTTGGCGTTGCTCAGACACAGCTCGACCTGATGCACGACCGCGGAGTTGTTGCGGAAGATCGTCTGGTCCCATTCTTCGTTGGGATCCAGAAATTGGTGCCAGTTCGAGGATTTCGCGACCGTCCACTCCTGTGGGTAACCGCCCGGGCCGTCGCCGAAGCCGTAGATCCACCCTTGCGTGAGGTGCCGATCCGGGTCCGGCTGAACGTCGACGGTCACGTCCTCGTACATCGTTGCCCGACGTTTGGCCGGTGTGTAGTAGCTGTACGTACGGCTTCTCGAACTGGGGAACTCCTTGGCTCCGGCCTCGGAGTCGGTGAATTCGATTGTGGGGAAGCTGCGTTGCTTCGGCTCCGTCGTGGCAGTCGAGTCTGTGGTGGCAGTCATGTCTGGCCTCTCGGTTGAGGTAGGGGCTGGTGTTCGTGGTGCGCGTGCCCGGTCTCGGCGGTGAACTAGTCGAAGGCAGGGCTGGTGAACTTGTCGAAGAAGATCTGGTCCGTCGGCGTTCCGCACACGTCGAGGAGGTCCAACGCAGCGTCGACCATCGGGGGAGGTCCGCACAGGTAGACCTCGGCTTTGGCGATGTCGGGTTCGAGACGACGTACGACGTCGGTGACGTTTCCCTCTTCGATCGACAAGGATCCCGAGGATGCGACTCCCGCTGCGTCGGATACGCACGCCACGAAGGTGAAGTCGACCAAACCTGCACCGAGGGAGATGATCTCGTCGACGTAGAACAAGTCGGCCGGGGTTCTCGCGCCGTAGTAGAAGTGCACGGGACGGGTGTTGCCGGACTCGCTCATGTGCCGGACCAGCGACAGGACGGGCGCCATGCCGGCACCACCGCCGATGCAGACCACCGGCAGGACGTGACCGTCCTTGAGGGTCGAGGAACCGTACGGGCCGGTCAGGGAAATGCTGTCGCCGACCGGAATTCCGTCGTCCAGCAAGGCTGCGAATACGCCGCCCGGATATTTCTTGATGAGGAACTCGACCTGGTTCGGCGTCGACGGTGTCGACGCCATGGAGAAGGATCTGAACTCGTCGGTGCCGGGGATCTGCAGATCGGCGTACTGGCCGGGTTTGAACTCGAACACCTCGGGCTCGATCGGTTCGAGGCGTAGGGCCACGATGTCGGCGGTGACCGACTCGACCGAGACTACGCGGGTGGTGACGTTCTGAATCGGAATTCCACCGAGTAGTTCGTCTTCGTCGAAATTGAGCAGCTCGATGGTGCAATCACTGTAAGCCTTTGTGCGACAGAGTAGTACGAATCCCTCGTCCTGTTCTGCCTCGTTGCACGCGAAAGTGGAGTGGCCCTCCATCTGAATGTCTCCGTCGAGAACGAACGACTTGCACGCCGAGCAACGTCCTTCGCGACAGCCGTGCATCAGGTGGATTCCTTGTCGGAAGGCCGCGTCGAGAATGTGTTCGTCCTCTCGGACCTCCATCTCGATGTCGACCGGGTCGAACGTGATTCGGTGTGTGTCGGCCACGAGGGGTTCTCCTGAATCGAAAGAAAGTGATCGTGCTGGATGCGGTGGGCAGCGCCCGTGATCGGCCGCTGCCCACCGAGTCTGTGATCAGGCAGGCATGGTCGCGCCGGCTCGGTACGCGGCGATGTGTGCGTTCCGCTCCGATTCGGTCATCTGGTTCAGCAACACGTTCGGGCTCTGGAAGGTGTTCCCGCGGACATCGTCGAGTGTCCACATCTTCTTCGGATCCAGATCGAGATGTGGCTGACCGACGAGCGTCTTGCCGTCGTCGCGGACGTAGCCGAGATCGGAGACGATGTCGGCGAGATCCTTGCCGTGGTGCAGTGTCTCCCATTCACGGAAACCGGTGAGACGACCCATGTTCGGCGTCTCCTTGCCCTCGTACTCGCCGCGGAAGGCAACGGCGTCGGTCCAGTAGCACGTCTCCGAACAGTAAGTGCGCCACTGGTTGTCGACCTTCTCGACCACCATGTCCTCACGGATGAGGGCCGGCACCATGCACGTCCAGCAGCGGTGCGGGTACTGGTAGCCGACGTCCTCGAATGCGATCGGCTTGTTGATCCCCGGGTACGCGAGCCGGTTGTACTCCTCCCACCACTTGCCGTACTTGCTGTACCAGCCGGGGTACTTGTGCTCGAACCACTCGAAGTCCGTGTCGGTCATGGTGTCGATGCGCCAGTAGTTGACCGGCCAACCGGTGGCGAAGAATCGCGCGACCTCGTGGACGTAACCCTTGTTCGTGATCCGGTTCCACGCTTCTTCGACCAAGTCGTGGGGGATCGTCAGGCCGTACTTCTCGAGCGGGATCAGGTAGCTGCGGTAGTAGTCGTCGTAGATCCACCGCTGCCACATCTCGGCGTAGCTTTCGCGGTCCTTGCGTCGATCCTTGGTGCCGTACTCGATGAACGTGCCGATGGCCGCGTCGACGACGCAGTGGTTGTTCCACCAGGCGTAACGCAGATCGCGTTCCAGGAGAGGACGATTCCGCTCGTCGGCGAGGGCCATGAGCAGAATCGAGTACCCGTTCGAGATGTGCCGTGATTCGTCGGACTGCACCGAGTGGAACACCGTCGGCAACAGGTAGTCGCCGTTGGCGGCGGCCTCGTCCGGCATGGCCACGAACAAGGTGTTGGTGAACGCCGTCTCCGCCACCACCGTCAGATAGATGTTTGCCGCCGTGATGGCATCACCGGTGATGAAGCCCTCGCCGAACTGCCTGCCGATTGTGCCCGCGTAGTTGTTCGCGAACGCTTTCTCGGTCATGTCGAAGCCGGCCGGGTCGATGTAGTTGTTCATGTACAGCTTCTTGAGATTCATCTGAATCGTCGAGTGACGCACCTCGTCGATCATTTGAACGGCAAGGCCGTTGTGGATCTCGGGGTTCGGCACGGCGTCGATCGCCATCGGCATCGCACGGGCCGCCGAAATCTCGGGGAACGGAATGATCGAGAGGAACAACTTCTGCCACTCGAGCCAGCGTTGCTGGACCTGGCGGAACATGTTGCCGCGAATGGCACCGTCCATCGCGCCGTACACGCGGTTGTCCTTCTCCTCCTCCATGGGGAAGTAGGACCGCATGATCTGCTTGAGTGGGTCCTTCTTGGGTGCTTTCTCGAACGTGTAGTCCGTGCCGAAGCGAGTAGCAGGGGTAGCGAACGTGGGTTCCCACGTCAGCTCCGAAATCTTCGCGTGTGCCTTGGTAAGGCTTTGCCTACTCAATGTGCGCCTCCTGGATGCGAGGTCGGCAGGGGTTGTCGACCTTCTCGGGAAGATGTGCACATGATTGAACACCGTGATATACGTCTCATCCGTCTCAGTTTGAGATTTGTGGCACTTAATGTGCGGCCTGGTAGACGGCGTAGAGATCGGTCGAAAGTGCACCCATAGAAACAAACCGAACGTAAGGTGTGATCGTCTCGCCGAGGAGGGCACGTGAGTTTTGGATCAGGCAGAACGGCGACTGTGAGCGAGTCGGACGCTCAGGCTTCGTCGTTGTTCATCCCGCTGTTGTTCATCTCGGTGCTCTTCGTCGGTGCGTTGCCGTTCTACGTTCGGCAACCGGTCGTCAGCGGTGAGTCGGTGTCGGGTCCGGCGTGGTTCGGCGGTGCGCACCTCGGAGAACCAGCAGCCGATGTGTACTGGCTGTGCGCTCTGCCGGTGTGCATCGGCGCCGTCGCGGTCTACTGCGTGTGGAGCGAACGTCGACGGGCGTCGCCATGCATGCTCGGCTGTGGCTTGTTGCGAGTCTCGGATTGTCGAGTGCAACAGCAGTTTTCGTGCAGAACGGAATGATGTTCTACGTGGGTAACATGACGATTCGAGGATTGTTGCCCTTACTGGCGATATCGATCGCGGTCCTGGTGTGGGGTGTCGGCCTGCGGTCGCGGTTGCTGGTGGCAATCGGTGTTGTCGCCGTTGCTGCGAGTCTGGTGTCCAACCTCTACAACGTCGAGAATCTCGTGCCGCGGGAGGGGGCACTGGACCCCCGCTTCGGTCTGTGGCCGAACATCGTGCTGACCGCAGCGGTGTTCGCGGTCGGAGCAGTGGGGTCGGGGTTTGCCGAACGGTCCCGGCGGTAAATCCTGCAACGCAGCGTGACCCGGGCGATGGGGGTCGTCGCCGGCGGTGGACACTGGCAGGATGGCCAGCCCAGGTGACCCGAAGTCGGTGTGGACGACAGTCTCGGTGATCGTCGGCACCGTGGCAGCAGGCGTCGTAGTCGCCGGTCTTCTCCACGATCCGCAACCCGACGCCGTGTCGATACCCGGCTGTGCGGAGGTCGTCCAGCCCGAGGACATGCAGAGAATCAATTACGCCATTGTCGGACCGGATTCCGCCCCGGCGGGGTTCGACGCAGCAGCCAAGTCGGCCGCTTTGGCGCGAGCCCTTCCCGCCGATCTGCCGGTCCATGTTTTGCCGGGCAGGTCGATGAGCGTCGGACACTGAGTGACGGTACAGTCGTCGATCTGAGATCATCCGAAAGAGGCAGTCGCGTAGAGGTATACGGGACCGACGGCAGCATCGTCGATGTATCCGCCGACCCTGTGTTGACGGTCCAGCAAGTGACCGACATCGCGATGACGCCCAGTCTTCGCTGGAATTCCTAGGCCCCCTTGACCGCCGTACCTTGCACGCCGGTGTCGGCACTGCCCCAACACGTCCGACCCCGCCGCAATGTCTGCGACGGGGTAGGGCACATTCGCGTGCTTCTACGCGCGGGCGACCAGCTTTCCTGCGATTCCCGACAAGATTTCGGTCGGCCTCTGCTGCTCACCCTGCTGAGCACCCAGCACCACGAGGGTTCCGGTCAGAACCGGCAATGCCCACTGGAGGTACTTCAATTGCTTCTGTGCTGCGGCGGCCTCGCGTGGGGTACCTGCTGACGGCTCGGTTGCCGAATCGATCGAATGACCCTGAGCCTTGGTCGTTTTCGCGCCGAGGACACCGCTGTACGCGGTGGCGGCGAGGGCGGCCCCGGTAACGGCGATCTTGAAGTTGGTGTTGGCGGTGACACCCTGTTGATGACGAGCACGACCGCGGTTGGCGATGAGTATGCCTGCGCCGCCGATGAGATGTGCACCGATGGCCGCGGCGTTGACCGGAGCCCATTTCGCCCACCCTGCCGCGGCAACCTGTGCGCGGTCTCGCGGATCCTGCACCGCAGTGGCAGCACCGTTCACGCCGACGGCACCCATGAGCGAGCCGCCGAACCAGGCAGCAGCACCGAGATCGTGTAGCGAACGGATGAGGGTATTTCTGTTGGACATCTGAGGATCCTTCGGTTGTGTGCGCTGCTCCGATCGCGAAACACGCGATATAACAGAGGTTTTGGCGGCCGCGTGAACGGCTCCTTGTCCATCGGTTACCCGCGTGAGCGGTTTCCACACCTGGGCCCCACGCCGACTCGAACCGGAACGCCACGGATGCGCCCTCGCTCCTCGAACCCCGTCAGGCGTTCAGGGCAGTGAGCCGACCAGTCCGCCGTCCAGGACGAGGCTGCTCCCCGTGCACCAGGACGACTGTTGCGATGCGAAGAACGCGACAGCTGCTGCTACTTCCTCCGGTGTGCCGTAGCGCCCTTGTTTGTCGGCGATGAGGGTGTCGAACCCTCCTTCCGGTAGCCCCAGAGCTGCCTCGAATTCGGGGGCTGCCTTGGTGACCAGAGCGGTATCGATGAACCCTGGCAGCACAGCGTTGACTCGAACACCCTGCGCTCTGATCTCCGTTGCGGCGGTTTCGGTCAGATTTCTCACCGCGGCCTTGCTGGCGGCGTAGGGCGCGAGCAGCGCCGAACCTGCCGTCGCGGTGATCGAGCTGATGGTGACGATGGAGCCGCCGCCGGATGCTGCGATCGCGGGTGCGGCATATCGGATGGTCAGGAACACGCCATCGAGGTTGACTGCGGTGGTACGCCGCCAATCGGCGTACGACATCTGTGCGATCGCTCTGACCTCGCCGACACCGGCATTCGGAATTGCTATGTGCAGGTTGCCGAAGTGTTCGACGGTCTGCTCGACGAGAGATCGAACCTGATCCTCGTCGGTGACGTCTGTCGCGACAGCGATCGCACCGTCGATCGAAGACGCCACCTGGCGAGCGGCGTCGAGATCGATGTCGGAGACGACCACCTGTGCGCCGTCGGAGGCCAGTCGCCGCGCTATGGCGGCGCCGAGGCCTGCCCCGGCACCGGTGACGAGTGCGACCTTGCCGTGGAGAGATTCGTCGATTGGCATTGTGTTCGGTCCTTCCGTGGGAAAGCAGAGGTAGTGCCTTCTCGCTGACGACAGAGAAGGCGAAAGGTATTGCTGTGTCGCTGTTTCAGCGCTTCAGCAGGTCATCCAGAGCTCGTCGCGCTGCATTCAGTCCCGCCATGCCGTGTGCACCGGGTCCGGGGGGAGTTGCCGCAGAGCACAGATAGAACTCCGGCGTTCCCGTGCGGTACGGGTCTCGGCCGGGCCGTGGTCCGAGGAGCAATTGTGTCGGCGACGACGTACCGCACAGAATGTCGCCGCCGACGAAATTCGCGTTTCCTTCGGCGAAGCTCTGCGGAGACGTGGTGACTGTCTCCACAATTCGCGAACGCAGGCCCGGTGCGAACTGTTCGATGCGGTCGATCACGACGTCGGTGACATCGTGGTCGAGGCCGGCGGGAACATGGGCGTATGCGTACAGCGGTACGACGTCTCCGTCCGCGCGCTGAGGATCTGCGACGAACTGCTGCCCGACGAGGACGAACGGCCGATCGGGCATTCGTCCTGCAGCGACGGCCGCCTCGGCTGCAACGGTGTCCTCGGCGCTACCTCCCACGTGCACAGTGCCGGCCTGTGCGACCCTGGGGTCGGTCCACGGGACTCCACCGCGCACCGCGAGGTCGACCTTGAACGCAGCTGGTCCGTGCCGAAACCTGTTGTAGGAGCGACGTGTACGCGTCGTGAGTTCCTGGCCGAGTACGTCGGCCACCACGGACGGCGTCGTGTCGAAGATCGTGATGTCCGACGACGGCAGATCGGCTCGTGAGGCAACCCGCGTCGAGGTCTGCACGGTTGCTCCCAGTTCGATGAGCGCGGAGTGCATCGCCCGTGTGATCGCCGCGGTTCCGCCCTCCGCCACCGGCCATCCGTTGTGGTGTCCGGCGGTCAGGATTCCCACCCCGATGGCGGAGGAGAACACTTCGGTCAACGGCCGCATCGCGTGTGCCGCTGCTCCGACGAACAGTGCCCGCGCCTGCGGCGTGGCGAACACCCGTGACAACACCGCAGCGGGCAGAGCAGTCGGCGCACCGAATCTCGCCAGCAGCAGTGGATGTCGGGGCAGGTGCACGACCGGTCCGAGTAGGTCTGCGGACAGTCTGTCGTACGACGACGACGGTTGCCCGAACAGTGCCTTCCATCGTTTGCCGTCCGCACCCAGGCCCACAGCAGTCTCGTTTATCGATCGATGGAGCAGTGCTGCCGCGTCGTCGAGAAGCGGATGAGCACAATCGATCTCGGGCCACCGCCACGTCAGTCCGTGTTGCTCGAGACCGGCCAGGGCGGGTGAACCCACCGCCATCGGATGGAAACCGGCACAGTGATCGACGAGCAGATCGACGGTGGTGAAAGGCCGGTGGCTACGGGTGCCGCCGCCGATCTCGCTCTCTGCCTCCAGCACGGTGACGTGTATGCCGTCGCGTGCCAGAGCAAGTGCAGCGGCAAGCCCGTTCGGGCCGCTGCCCACTATCGTCGCGGATCGCGTCATGATGTCGATTCTCCAGCACCGGCCGTCGCTGACGACGCCTCCGGTGCCGAGTGTCGAGCGGTTGTCGAGTCTGCGCGACGCCGCCACGTCACCGACATGGGGATGGGGCCGTCGGGTAGCCACGGCTGGGCGGACACCGCGTCGTCGACGTTCCACGTGCCGGTTTCGATCACGCCGAGGGCGGCATCGATGAGCTTGTAGGACTGCGTCTTTCGATGGATGGGCTGCGATTCGACCCAGGCCACCACGAACTCGCCCGGCTCGAAGTTGCAGCGTCGCTGAATCGCTGCGATGAGGGAGGCGTCGTGCAGGTGGCCGTCGCCGAAGTTGAAACCGAGAATCGAGTTGCAGGCGAATTCGCCTTCACGCACCGTCCATCGATCGATGTCGGGAACGTTGCGGATCAGAAGCGAGAACAATCCGCGGCCCTGACTGTGCATAGAGCGCCATGCGATGGTCTGTTGCATCGTGATCTCGGCGACGGCAGGCGGGTAACCCATGGCTTCGAGCTGTCGTACCTGATTGCGGGTGGGGCGCACGATCTGATCGAGCTTGTCCTCGGCACCCGGTGCGAACGCCCACAGACCGGAGGCCCAGTTGCCCGCGTACTGGCGCATCGAGGGCGTGAAGGCCACGAGGTCCGGTCGGAGGTTGCCCAGAACCGGGAAGAAGAACAAGCACACCAGCGCTGTCGCCACGAACCACGGGGAGGCGTCGAAGATCGAGAATCCCTGTCCTGCAGGGTGTCCGACGAAGAGAAAGACTGCTGCGTAGGCGAACAACAGATTCCACTCCAGTGGGACCGCCAGCGGGAACGTCGAAATGATGAACAGGTGGAATGCCACCATGAGAAGTGCTCCGACGAGTGCGACGGTCGTGTTGGTGGTGAGCAGCAACACGACCGGTACCGCGATCTCGACGGTGGTGCCCAATACGTGCGCGATCAATTTGGCCGTTGCCGAGGGACGAATGTCGTCCGGGAAATTCCGGTAGTGCTTGCGCCTGGCCCAGCGCGTGGGAATGCAGGGGCTGTTCGAGACCATGGGCGGAACGACGTTGGCGAAATGTGCACCGAATTTCGAGATGCCGGCCCCGACCCACACCGAGAAGATGAGCAGCTTCAGTCCGACGACGAGGTCCACGATGGCGTTGTCACCGAGAATTCCCACGAGCCCGAACAGGACTATCGCAGGACCGTACTGCTCGGCGCGGGCAGCGATGAAGATCGTCTTGTCGCGAAGGCCCACAACGATGGTGAGCAAGACCGGCGCGATCGCCCAGCGTGGATCGACGAGGTTGCCGATGCCCTCGGGCAGGATCGAGGCAAATGCACCGGGCGGTGTTCCGGGCGCGATGACGGGGACGAACAGACTCACCAGGAGAGCGAGATACAGCACGACGTCCAGCGGCGTCCTGGTGTCACCCGAGGTGAACGGCACCCTGCCCGGCCACGGAGGCATCCGAACGGTCCCCGGTTTCGCCCAGAACAGGATTCCGCCTGTCATCGGCTTGAACTTGCCGGCGATCGGTCCCCATGACCCCGCGAGTCCGACGGTTTCGAGCAGCATCGTCCAGTAGACCAACTTCTGGTAGACGATCATGTCGTCCCACCACGAGCCGACGTCCCACGGCATCCCGACGCCGGAACTCAGTGTCGCCAGAGTCAGGCCGATCCCGATGTAGAGCACCAGGAGCTTGACGACGTAGGTGGTGGGGATGACCTTCGGCGAGCCGAAGCCGTAGTCGACCCAATGCAGTGCAAGGGTTTTCACTCGTTCCAGCAGGGGCCGGTCGAGGAAGGTTTCGAGGTCGACAGATGGAAACTGTCCGTTCTTGAATCCCATGAGTGAGCTTTCTGTAGCGAGCGCTGAGGATGAAGGAGCAGGAGTCAGCCCTGTCGCCCGAGGCTCGGTCGCGGTGACGCAACCATCGGACTGTGTCCTGCACCACAGAAAGCTACGGGGTTCCTATCGGCGGTCCCAATGGTTCGCCGACCCGAGGCTCACCTTCGTTTTTGTGACGCCGACACAAAGTGCACTCTCAGGAGAGGATCCGAGACCCGAGCCACTGACATGCGGTGAGGGCAACCTCGACGGCGAGTCGGTCGTCGGACAGTGGCCGGGGGAGCAGCTTCTCGGCGTTGTCGACGCGGTAGCGAATCGAGTTCTTGTGCATCGTCATCACCGCAGCCGCCGCGGAGAGGCTCCGTTCGCACGCAAGGTAGATCCGCAACGTGGTGCGCAATCGTTCGGCATGTGTGGTGTCGGCGGCCAACTGCGGTCCCAGCACGGTCAGGACCCAGGCCTGCAATGCCGACGGGTCGCGAGCGCACAGATCCACCACGGCCAACCCGGGGTCGTCGTAGCGTTCGATCGTTCGGCCTCGGCCACCCAGAACGGCCACGTGATGGGCGCGCTGAGCCTGTCGGTGGGACGTGACGAACCCGGCCGCGTCGAGTCCGATGGCCCCGGCCGCCAACAGGGGTGCGTCCTCGGTCCGCGGACGAGTGTTGATGCGATCGAGAACGACGGCGAGCGCTGTGTCGTTCGATGGAACCTGAATCCATCCCCACGCGGTAGCGCCGTCGCGTCCGACCACCAGGGGAGGGGCCGGACTGTCCAAGTCCGCCGCCAGAGCGCGGATGGTCGTGGTGAACCTGCGCATCCGGTCGCCGCGAACGGCGGACTCACCGACCCAGGCCACGACGGCCAGGTGGCGTCCGCGCAGTCGATACCCGGTCACTCGCTCGACGACGTCCACCGACCCCTTGCCGTTCAGGAGATCGAGTACCGCATCGAGTCGAGCATTCTCGCGATCCGCCAGCCAGGACTCCCGCTCGGTCTCGTACACCGCGGCCACCCGTTGCGAGATCCAGTCGATGTAGTCGAACACCGAATCGACGATCACGCGGTGCGCCTCCATCCGAACCGGGTCCGGCGCGGCCAGCGACATCGAGGTCTCGAACGCTCGATCGAGCAGAAATTGCTGTCCGAGTCGATAGGCGCGAACCAGGGCGTTGACCGGTACGCCCCACTGAGCCAGGCGGCGCGCATATTCGATGGCCGCCGCCGGCGGCTCGAATCCGGCACCGCCGATGTCGTGCTGCAGAGCGTGCAGGATCGTGTCGACGTTGCCCTCGATACTCGATCCCAGCAGCTCGATCAGCGATGGTTCGTTGTTCAGTTCCGTGATGCGCGACGCGAGTGTCGTGCGCATCTGCGCCACGACATCTGCCAGCCGGGCATTGAGGTGCGCGGCAACCGCGGCCACGTGAGTGCGCACCGCCTCGGCGGAGGCGGGCGAGATGTCGGCAGGTGTCGGCACGGGTGTTCCTTTTCGTTTCGGGCTACAAATAATCCGCGGTTTTTGTGCTGCTGGACCGAAGTCTTTCAAATGGGCAATCCGTAACCTACGTCACATGCTGCCAATTCTCGACGCCTCCTCGCCGGTTCTGCAGGCCATGTACCGCCGCATCGACAACGACCCGGACGGCGCGTGTCTGTCCGACGACTCCACTCGGTTGAGCAATGCCGAGTTCGGGCTCGAAGTCGACGCGGTTGCCGCCGAACTCGTCGCCGCGGGGGTGGGAGCGGGTGATGTGGTTGCAGTCTTGCTTCCGAATCGCATCGACATCATCACCACGATGTTCGCGGCATGGGTGCTGGGAGCAACGTTGACTCCCGTCAATCCCGCACTCACCGACGACGAGGTGCGCTATCAACTCGAGGACTCGACCGCCCGCGTGCTCGTCGGTAGCGAGCGAGCCTGCACTCTAGGCCGCGCACAGGGTATTTCGTTCATCGACGTGGACTCCGGCGATCGTCGTCCCCGCACGCCGCAGTTGGACGGCGCGCATCGTGGATCGGGGCCTGCCGACAGCTCGGCACCGGCCTTGATCGTCTACACCTCGGGAACGACGGGGCGGCCGAAAGGCTGTGTGCTGACTCATCGCAACGTCGACCGGATGAGCGCCGCGATCGTGACGGCCTGCGAATTGACCGAGGTCGATACGAGCCTGTTGGTACTTCCACTCTTTCACTGCAACGGACTCGTCGTCGGCTCGGTCGCTCCGCTGCGAGCCGGCGGACGTGTGCACATCGCCCCACGTTTCTCGCCGGACACGTTCTGGGACAACGTGGAGACTGTCCGGCCCACCTACTTCTCCGCAGTGCCCACCATGTACTCGCTGCTTGCGGACCGTGGATCGACCGACCGCGACATCTCGTCGCTTCGATTCGTCATCTGTGGAGCAGCGCCCATGCCTGCCGGCCTGATCGCGTCATTCGAATCGATCTTCGGCGTGCCGGTCGTCGAAGGGTACGGCCTGTCGGAATGCACTGTGGCGGCAACGATCAACCCGCCGAACGGGATTCGAAAGCCGGGCACGGTCGGCATTGCGCTCCCCGGTATCGACATCGCGATCGATACACCCGACGGTCCGACCTCCCTTCCTGGCCGGACCGGTGAAGTGTTGGTGAGCGGACAGACGGTCATGCAGGGATATCTGGGCCTGCCGGACGTGACCGCTAAGACCATTCGAGAGGGGTGGTTGCACACCGGCGACATCGGAGTCCTCGACGAGGACGGCTATCTCGTCTTGGTGGATCGACTCAAGGACATGATCATTCGCGGCGGCGAGAACATCGCGCCGAGCGAAATCGAACATGTCCTGCAATCCCATCCCGACGTCCTGGAAGTGGCCGTCGTCGGCGAAGCGCATCCGGTCTACGGGGAGGTACCCGTCGCGCACGTCGTTGCACGAGCCGGTCGCAGTATCTCGGTCGACGAGCTGGACGCGCACTGCGCGCAGAGCCTGGCCAAGTTCAAGCGACCGACTCGGACAGTCGTCCACGACGCTCTACCGAAGAACTCCGTCGGAAAGATCGTGAAGAAGGAGCTCGGCGCGTAGTCCGATCCGTCCCGCCGGTACCGGGGCGGGACGGCCGCGATCACATGGACGACGCCAAGTAGGTCAGGAACACGACGAACAATCCGATGCCACCGAGCGCCGCACCGATCACGGCGTCGCGACCGTTGGACGCGTCGCCCTCGACTGCGCGGCCGAGACCGATCCAGCCACTGACCACCGCGATCACTCCGGCCGGGATGGTCACAAAGTCTCCGACGAACGGCACGAACGCGCAGACGACCGCGACGATGCCCGCAATCAACGCCAGGTTTCCGGCACCGTCACGGAACATCGACCGAGAAGGGGACTTGCGCATCACCGGCACTCCTTCTCGCATGCAGTGCGGCAGCACCGCCCCGACCTGTTTTTCTGCAGGTAACCGGCAACGACGCCTCCATAGTAGAGACTCGATCATCTCTTCATCGGCGACGGTCGGTCGGATTTCATCGGAACGGGGTGGGAGTCGCGGCCGGTTGTATGCGCTGTGCCGTCGGGCAATCGCCGTCGAGCCTTGCACCCGACCCGAATGGTCAGGGCTTGGGCGTGCTCTTGCGGACGCGGTAGTTGTGCCATGCATGTGCCGCCAGGGGCACCCCGACAACGCCGATGCAGACGACCGCTACTGCGAAAGACCACGGCACGTATGCGCTCTTCGCGGTCAACGCGACGCCGAAGACGGCCATCGGAAATCCGAAGGCCTCCAATAGGTCTACTCGCCGGGGTTCGATTGGTGGCCGACCGTTCCATGGAATTCTGTGACCAGCGTTCTCGCACAGCGTTCGCCTTGTCGACGCAACGGTCAGCGCCGCGCCTATCGCTGTGGTGCATATCCATGCGACGACCATCCATGACTGTCCGTCCTCGAACAGAATCGCGGTCAGAACAAGTCCTACAAGGACGATGCGCGCACCCCACACCTTCCATCGAGGTGCAGCCTCGCGCTCGTCCCGTTGCACGTCGACCGGCCGCATCGGCTGCAGGGGCTCCATGTCTCGACCCTCCCATACCGCGGCTCTTGACCGGTCCCTGCGACTCACCGTACCCTGACCGACAGTTGATATATCAGAAACGCAGCGGCCCGCCGAACCGAGGAATCGAAAGTATGACCACAGCGCTCAAGATCGACGGAACCGCGGTCAGCGCGATCGTCAAGGACGATCTGCGGTACCGCGTCGAACGGCTCGCCCAGCAGGGGATTCGGCCCGGCCTGGGCACGATTCTGGTGGGCGACGATCCGGGGAGCCGTTCCTATGTCGCGGCGAAGCATCGCGACTGCGCCGAGGTGGGACTGCATTCGATTCAGGTCCGGTTGCCTGCGTCCGCGAGTCAGCAGGAGATCGAAGATGCCGTGCACGCTCTCAACGAGGATCCCGAGTGCACCGGGTTCATCGTTCAGTTGCCGCTGCCCTCGCACATCGCCACCCATCGGGTGATCGAGCTGATCGATCCTCGCAAGGATGCCGACGGGCTGCATCCGACCAATTTGGGTCGGCTCGTACTCGGCATGGACGGGCCGCTGCCCTGCACCCCACGCGGGATATTGGAACTGCTTCGGCACCACGATGTTCCGATCACCGGTGCTCGCTTCTGCATCATCGGATGTGGAATCACGGTGGGTCGTCCGCTCGGCTTGATGCTGACGCGTCGCAGCGAACACGCCACCGTGACGATGTGTCACGAGGCGACGGTGGACACCGCCGCGCACACTCGGGCCGCCGACGTGGTCATCGCGGCAGCGGGTGTTGCGCATCTGGTGCAACCGGACTGGATCAGTGCCGGAGCCACGGTGTTGTCGGTGGGAATCACCCGTACCGTCGAGGGCATTCTCGGCGACGTGCACCCCAGCGTCGAGCACATTGCGGGGCGGCTCAGCGGAGCGACCGGCGGGGTGGGGCCGATGACCAGGGCGATGCTGCTGACGAACGTGGTGGAGTGTGCGGAGGCCACTCAGGCCGAGGGGATGAAGGACTCCCGGTAGCCCATTTTTTCGCTGATCTCGGCGGCGGCGGCCAGCACGTCGGGGACGATGGCCCGCATTCTGGTCTCGTCGAAGCGGTAGACCGGTCCCGAGATGCTCAGCGCCGCGGTCGTCTTGCCGGTGTAGTCGAGAATCGGGGCCGCGATGGCGTTGAGTCCGGTCTCGAACTCTTCGACGACGACGGCGTATCCGAGGGATACCGCGGCATCGAGTTCGGCAGTGAGACCGGCTTTGGTGGTGAGTGTGTGCTCGGTGTACCGGTGGAGGTCGAGTCCGTCCACGACGTCCTGACGCGTATCGGAGTCGAGGGCAGCCAGCAACACCTTGCCGCTCGCGGTGGCGTGCAGCGGTGTCTGCTCCCCGATCCAGTTGTGGGTTCCCACCGAACTCGGCCCGCGGGCCTGATCCAGGTGGACCGCTGTATTGGACCGCAGCACAGCGATATTGACCGTTTCGCCGAGCTTGCCGGCGAGGCGTTCACAGACCGCGTGGCCGTATTCGGTGATCTCCAGACGCTCGGGCACGGCCGCCGCGAGCCGGAGGACTCCGAGGCTGAGCCGGTACTTGCCGCGATTGTGCGTCTGCATCACCATGTCGTGTTCTTCGAGCGACGCCAGCAGCCTCGACACCGTGGATTTGTGCACACCGATCTCGGTGGCGATGGCGCTCACGCCGGCCTCTCCGAGCCGTGCCACGACCTCGAGCACCCGAAATGCGCGGTCGACGGACTGGACGCCACCCTCGGGGGCACGTGTCGAATCGTCGCTGGCCACCCCCGCGACTATACGTAACAGGCACTTGGCCGTGGTGTTGCCCCTCGGAGCGTGGCCCGAGCCGGCGATCTAGATGACGGCGCGCACCGCGTCGTCGAACTCGGTCACGTGTGCTCGGGCGATGGTCGCGGCTTTCTCGGCATCCCCGGCCGCGATGGCGCGCAGCAGCTCGGTGTGCGTCCCCACATGGTCGGCCAGGGGAGGCAGACGATCCATGAACAACCAGAAGATTCGCGTCGCGAGATTGTTGTAGCGAATCAATGCGTCTTCGAGAACCGGGTTGGCCGCCAGCCGGTAGACGGTGCGATGCACTTCGGCGTCCCAGTTGATCAGGTCGTGTTGGCTCGGCGGCGTCGCCTCGTACTTCTGGGTGCGGTCGGCCATGCCCAGTAGAACTTGGCGTTGGGTTGCGGTGGCCGCGGTGGCGGCCTTGGCGGCGGCAAGAGGCTCGAGCCGCTGGCGGATTTCGGAGATGTCGCCCAGATCGGCGACGTCGATGGCCGTGGCGAAAGTGCCGCGGCGGGCGTGCGAGATGACGAGGCGCTCGTACTCGAGCCGTTTGAGCGCTTCCCGCACCGGCGTGCGTCCTACCCCCAGCTCGGCGGACAACGCCGATTCGACGACGGCCTCACCCGGCTTGATGGTCAGCATGATCAGTTTGTCGCGGATAGCCGAGTAGGCGACGTCGGCCATCGTCGCTCCGGGTTCGCCCGGCACCCCCGACGATCCGGGGGCGCCCGGCGATGCGACCTCGACACTCATGGTTACCGATCCTATCGGCACCGAGTGCGGGGCAGCGTGCGGTCAGGCCTCGATGCGGTTCTTCAGCCAATCGTGGAAGATGCCGATGTGGTGTTCGCTGCCCACCAGCACTCCGCCGTCGCGGTACTTCCGTGAGCTCATGGCGGGCTGGCAGCGTTCGCACGCCTCGAAGTCCTGCAGATTGACGCGGTGGAACAACTCCACCGATTTCTGCAGATCCCGTCCCGATGCGACGACGCCGGGCAGGTACAGCCAATCGCATTCCACCAGAGTGCGATCGGCGGCAAGCGGATACATCCGATGGATGATCACGTGATCCGGGACGAGGTTGACGAACACCTGTGGCCGGACGGTGATGGCGTAGTAGCGCCGGTCCTGTTCGGGTGCGATTCCGGGAATGGAGTCGTGTCCCTCGGAACCGTCGAGCGTGAATCCCTTGACGGATTCCCCGAATTCGGCTCCGTGGCCCACGTAGTACTGGGCCGCGTAACCGTCGGCGAATTCGGGAAGTACCTCGGTCAGCTCGGGGTGGATGGTGGCGCAGTGGTAGCACTCCATGAAGTTCTCGATGATGAGCTTCCAGTTGGCCTTGACGTCGTAGCTCACGCGGCGGCCGAGACCGAGGTCTTCGATCTTGTAGCGGTCGATCGACTCGACGTCGCCGAGTCGATCACGGATGTCCTGCACCACAGTGGTGTCGAAGGAGGCCGGATTGTCGCTCAGATTGACCCAGACGTACCCGAGCCATTCCTCGACCGACACCGACGCTAGGCCGTAGCGAACCCGATCGATGTCGGGCATCTTGGTGAGATTCGGTGCTGCGATGAGCTTTCCGTCGAGATCGTAGGTCCAGGCGTGGTACGGACACTGGAACGATCGCTTGACTTCGCCCTTGTCCTCCATGCAGATTCGAGCACCGCGGTGCGCGCACACGTTCAGGTAGGCCTTGATCGCCCCGGTTCGGGTGCGCGTCACGATGACGCTTTCGCGCCCGATCTGCACGGTGCGGAAGGCACCGGGCTTGTCCAGATCGGCGGCACGGACCGCGCAGATCCACAGTTCCTCGAAGATCTTCTCCTGCTCGAGCTCGAAGATGGCCGGATCGGTGTAGTAGCGACCGGGAAGGGTGGAGATGAGGCTTTCGGGCAGGGGAAGGGAGGTTGCGGGCGGCGTGGTGTCGGGAATGGTGGTCAAGGGGTCCTCCGTACGTGGCCGATCTTGTGGATCGGTGACGAGACGTCAACTGGGGTAATGGAATACGACGGGTGGAGCAGCGGCCTGGGTGATTTCAGACCGCGCGAGCGGGAGCCGAGAGCTGTCGGCGCCAGCGGGTGAACAATCGAACTTGATTGACACCGAGTACACCGACCGGAAGTCCGTCGGATCGATACACGGCGAGGAAACTCCCGAGTTCGGGCGAACCCTCTTCGATGGTGCATTCACTGTCCGGTCCGGCGGTGCCGGCGAACTGAATACGTGACCCGTACTGGTCGGACCAGAAATACGGAGGTTTGACGTGTTGGCCGCCGTAACTGCCCGAGAGCAGGGTGGCCACTGCAACGGTGGGTCGTTCGGACGCCCCTGCCCAATGCTCGACGCGTCGGTGGACACCGGTCGAATCCAGCCATGCGGCGCAGTCGCCGACTGCGACCACTCCGGGTACGGCGGTCGCGCCGCCGCCGTCGCACAGGATTCCGTTGCCCAGCGCGAGTCCGCTGGTGCCGAGCCAGTCGATGTTCGGAATGCCGCCGATGCCGACAACCACGACGTCGGCGTCGAGGAGTCGACCGTCCGCGAGGCGAACGCCTGTCACTCGGTCGGTGCCGGTCAGGCCGTCGACGGCGATTCCGCAGATCAACGTGGTGCCGTTGTCGCGGTGCAGATTGCCCACCGCGCTACCCAATCGTGCACCGAGTGGCCCGGCAAGCGGTGACGGGGCGGCTTCGACGACGGTGACGTCGAGGCCCAACTTCCTTGCGGTGGAGGCTACTTCGGCTCCGATGAAGCCTGCGCCGATGACGACGAGACGTGCGCCGGGCGTGAGATCTGCACGCAGCCGGTCGGCGTCGTCGATCGTACGCAATACGTGCACACCGGCGAGGTGATCGGTACCGGGAAGCGATCGCGCGCGTGAGCCGGTGGCGAGGACGACGCCGTCGGAGGTCAGCTCGGCACCGTCGTCGAGAGTGACGGTGCGACGCGATGGATCGAGGGCGGTGGCCGTGCGGCCCAGAATCCAGGTGGCGTCGAGGTTTTCGTCGTCGGGTTCGAGGGCGAGAGTGCTCACGTCCACGTCGCCGGCGAGGTATTCCTTCGACAGGGGAGGGCGGTCGTAGGGTCGATGGCTCTCGGCACCGACGATGGTGACGGAGCCGTCGAACCCGGCCGCCCGCAGTGCACGCGCGGAGCACAGGCCTGCCAGGGAGGCTCCGACGATGGTGACGCTCTTCATGAATGTCCCTCGGCGGCCAACCGGCTGCGAACGTCGGGCGGAAGATTGGGGGCCGCGGTGCTCAGCTCGACATAGACGACGCCGTCCTCGACGACGACGGTGTGCGTGCGGACAGGCAACTTGGCGGGCGGAGCGTCGACAGCACCGGTACGCAGGTCGAAGGTGGACGCGTGGAGCGGGCATTCGACCGCGCACCCTTCGAGCCAGCCGTCGGCGAGCGACGCGTCCTGATGCGTACAGGTGTCATCGATCGCGAACAGCTCACCGTCCTCGGTGTGGAACACCGCCACCGGAGGGGTGGTGTCGACGCGCAGAGCTTCGCCGCCGGGGAGATCGGCCAAGGAACACACCTTGAGCATTCGGATCCTTTCTGTATCGCTATGCGGAACACGTCTTACTTCCCGCAACAACAGTGTGAACATCGCCACAAGAGTGTGTCAATAGGTGACGGCACTTTTCATACACGCGAAACACGACGTAACCGGAACCGGACAAACCACGCGTTGTACCAGCTGAGCAGGTGGTTAGCCCGTGCAATGACATGCGTGGCCGGTGTCGCATCCGCCCGACTCGATGATGCCCCCGACGTCGGAATACGTCGAGGGCACCATGAAACAAAACGCTACCGACGGGTAAAAAGGCCCATTTTGATATATCAGACGTGCCGAGCCGCAGCGCACGGGCTCGAGTCACCGGAAGCGGCCACCTTCTCGACCCGCAACTGCCCGCTCACAGGACCACCACCGAACGCAGCACCGTGCCCTGATGCATCTTCTCGAACGCCGCCTCGATATCACCGAGACCGATCCGTTCGGTCACGAACTTCTCCAGCGGCAACCGACCCTGCTCGTACAGATCGACCAACATCGGAAAATCCCGCTCCGGCAGGCAATCGCCGTACCACGACGACTTCAACGACCCACCCCGGGAAAAGAAATCGATCAACGGCATCTCCACCGTCATCTCCGGCGTCGGCACCCCGACGAGGACGACGGTCCCGGCGAGATCGCGGGCGTAGAACGCCTGCTTCCAGGTTTCCGGACGCCCGACGGCATCGATGACCACATCCGCCCCGAACCCACCGGTGAGCTCCTGGATGGCCTCGACGGCATCGACCTGCGAGGCATCGACGGTGTGCGTGGCCCCGAGATCGAGAGCCCAGTCGAGTTTTTTCTTGTCACGGTCGACGGCGATGATCGTCGACGCCCCCGCCAGGCGGGCCCCGGCGATCGCAGCATCCCCGACACCGCCGCACCCGATCACCGCCACCGAATTACCGCGGGAGACGTTCCCGGTGTTCATCGCCGCACCGAGCCCGGCCATCACCCCACACCCGAGCAGACCGACCACCGCCGGATCGGAGTCCGGGTCGACTTTGGTGCACTGGCCTTCGTGGACGAGGGTCTTGTCGGCGAACGCACCGATCCCCAACGCCGGCGAGAGTTCGGTACCGTCGGCGAGAGTCATCTTCTGCGACGCATTGTGGGTGTCGAAGCAGTACCAGGGGGTGCCTTTCTTGCAGGCTCGGCATTCCCCGCACACCGCCCGCCAGTTCAACACCACGAAATCACCGACCTCGACATGAGTGACCGCGTCGCCGATGGTTTCGACGGTGCCTGCGGCTTCGTGGCCGAGCAGGAACGGGAACTCGTCGTTGATGCCGCCCTCGCGGTAATGCAGATCGGTATGACACACCCCGCACGCGGCGATGGTGACCACGACATCGTTCGGGCCGGGATCGGGAATGGTGATCGTCTCGATCGAGACGGGCTCGCCTTTGCTCTTGGCGACGACGGCGCGGACCTGCTGCGGCATGGTTGGTACTCCTGAGTGAAGTGAAGGAGCGGCGTTCAAGGCCGCCGACGGTGGTGGAATAGGCTTAATATATCAGTTACCGGACAGTATCGAATGTTAAAAGCGAGTATCGAATTCGGACAACTTTTGGCATTTGAAATTGCGTAGATGCTGTTCAGAGGCGTTGTCCGTTTCGAAAATCCGTGATGAACGCGTCGAAATGACCAGCCATCTATTGACATAGCCCCTGGGTCGGCTCAGTCTTGTTCGAGTCCAAACAAATCGTAGTTGCGCAGAGAGCAACGAGTCGCGCACCTATCCGACCACCCACGCTGCGTGCACGGGCGACACACCTATTCGGCGAGAGCCGGAGGGAGAACGATGTGACAACGAACAGCAAACCCCGGGGCGACAAAACTCGCGTCGCTGCACCCGAGAAACATGCCCCTCATCATTACGGCCCCCTCGAGGTCTACCACCACGGAGAGGAGGGCAAGCCGCGCACCGACAAGGTGGTGTTCGGTATCACCGCCGCCATCGTGATCGCGATTCTGGCATGGGGCATCCTCGGCACCGAGAACATGAAGTCCGTCAACGCGTCGGTACTCGACTGGGTCGTGACCAACGTCGGCTGGCTGTTCATCTTCTCGGCCACCGGGTTCGTGATCTTCGCGCTGTGGCTCGCGCTCAGTCGCTACGGAAAGATTCCGCTCGGCAAAGACGGTGAGAAGCCCGAATTCAACACCGTCAGCTGGATCGCAATGATGTTCAGCGCCGGCATGGGAATCGGATTGATCTTCTGGGGAGTGGCCGAGCCCCTCACTCATTTCGTCACCCCGCCGCCCGGAATCACCGATTCCACTGTGGGAACGGCACTTTCGACAGCCATCTTCCACTGGGGACTGCATCCCTGGTCGATGTACGCGGTGGTCGGATTGTCCATCGCCTACGGCACCTACCGGATGGGCCGCAAGCAGCTCATCAGCTCCTCGTTCATTCCGCTGATCGGTCGCCGCGCCGAAGGCCCCATCGGCAAGGTCATCGACATTCTGGCGATCTTCGCCACGATGTTCGGCACCGCGGCATCCCTCGGCCTCGGCGCACTCCAGATCGGTTCCGGTATCGAGGTTCTCGGCTGGGTCAACCAAGCGGGGACGCTTCTGCTCGTGGCTGTCGTCGCCATCCTGACACTTGCGTTCGTGGCCTCGGCAGTGTCCGGGGTTTCCAAGGGAATTCAGTGGCTGTCTAACATCAACATGGTGCTGGCTCTCGTGCTTGCGATCTTCGTGTTCGTCGCGGGCCCCACAGTCCTGATCCTGAATCTGCTGCCCACCACTCTCGGCGACTACGCCGCGCACATCGCCGGCATGTCGGCGCGCTCGGCGGCATCCGGTGGCCCCGAGACCGAGTCCTGGCTCTCGTCCTGGACGATCTTCTACTGGGCCTGGTGGATCTCGTGGACCCCCTTCGTCGGTATGTTCCTCGCTCGCATCAGTCGCGGCCGCACCATCCGCCAGTTCGTCATCGGCGTCATTCTCATCCCTACGTCGGTGAGCTTGGTCTGGTTCTCGATCTTCGGTGGAGCGGCAATCGGCGAGCAGCAGAAGGGAACCGAGGATCTGGTGGCCCTGGGTAAGCCGGAGTCGCAGCTGTTCGCGGTTCTCGACCACTTCCCGTTGGCCGGCATCTCGTCGGTGTTGGTGATGGTCTTGGTGGGCATCTTCTTCGTCAGTGGTGCCGACGCTGCCTCGATCGTGATGGGCACGCTGTCGCAACGGGGCACCCTGGATCCGTCCCGTGGGGTCGTCGCCTTCTGGGGTGTCGTCACCGGCGGCATCGCGATCCTGATGCTGTGGACGGGAGGTTCGGACGCTCTCAATGGGTTGCAGACGATGACCATCATCGTGGCGGCGCCGTTCGTACTGGTGATGATCGGTACGTGTGTCTCGCTGTACAAGGACGTCACGAACGATCCGTTCATCGTCAAGAACCCCAAGGCCCCGCCGAAAGTCAAGGCCGGCAAGTGAAGTGAGCGATGGTGCGGGACGCGAAACTATGCGTCCCGCACCATCGGTATTTCGGGGGTTGACCACAACCATCCCTGCCCATACTCTTGATATATCAATCTCTGGTTAGTTGTCGTGCAGGCCGTGGACCGCTTCGGCCGAGCTCCATCTCTCCACCCCGATACGGAAGGACCACCATGGGTTCACCGAGAGTTGTCATCATCGGCGCCGGCATAGTCGGTACCAACGTGGCCGACGAGCTCACCGCACGCGGTTGGGATCGCATCACCGTGCTGGATCAGGGGCCGCTCCCTCTCACGGGTGGATCCACCTCGCACGCACCGGGTCTGGTGTTCCAGACCAATGCATCCAAGACCATGACCGAACTCGCCCGATACACGGTCGAGAAGTTCATGAACCTCGAGGTGGACGGGCAGTGGTGCTTCAATCAGCTCGGCGGCCTCGAAGTGGCCACCACCGAGGAGCGACTGGCCGACCTGCATCGCAAGCAGGGCTGGGCCACGTCCTGGGGCATCGAAGGATCGGTCATCGACCCGTCCGAATGCGCCAAACTGCATCCGCTGATAGACCGTTCGCGGGTTCTCGGCGGTCTGTACGTCGAGACCGACGGTCTTGCCAAAGCGTCCCGTGCCGTCGTGGCACTCACCCGTCGCGCAGAATCGCGCGGAGCGGTCTTCCGTGGTTCCACCAAGGTCATCGGTATCGAACAGACGGGTGGCCGCGTCACCGGTGTGGCAACCGACAACGGCGTCATCGAGGCCGACATCGTGGTGTCCTGCGCCGGCTTCTGGGGCCCCGATGTGGGCGAACTGGTCGGCATGAAGGTGCCGCTGCTGCCCTTGGCGCACCAGTACGCCAAGACCGATCAGATCCCGGAACTGGTGGGACGCAACACCGAAGCGGCCGAGGCCGGCATGCCCATTCTTCGTCATCAGGATCAGGACCTGTACTTCCGCGAGCACGTCGACCGTCTCGGCATCGGAACCTACGCCCACCGCCCGATGCCCGTCGACACCAAGACCCTGCCCGGCGGAGACGGTGTGTCCGACGAGGCGATGCCGTCCATGCTCGACTTCACGCAGGAGGACTTCGCGCCGTCGTGGGAGCAGTCCAAGCTGCTGTTGCCGTGCCTCGAGACCGCCAAGATCGACCACGGCTTCAACGGAGTCTTCTCGTTCACCCCCGACGGTGGACCGCTGCTCGGTGAGTCTCCGGACGTCAAGGGCTTCTGGATCGCCGAGGCCGTGTGGGTGACGCACTCGGCCGGAGTCGGCCGGGCCATCGCACAGTTGCTGGTCGACGGACGCTCCGAGGTCGAACTGCACGGATGCGACGTCAACCGCTTCGAGGATTTCCAGCTCGATCCCTCGTACGTCAGCGAAACCTCGCAGCAGAACTTCGTCGAGATCTACGACGTGCTGCATCCCTCGCAGCCGCGGTTGTCCCCGCGTGACGTTCGGGTCAGTCCCTTCAATGCGCGGCAGCATCAGCTCGGTGCCGTGTTCCTCGAAGGCGGCGGGTGGGAACGCCCGCACTGGTACGAGGCCAATGCCGATCTGGTGCACCAGCTTCCCGTCGAGTGGCAGCCGCCCGAGCGCGACGAGTGGGCGTCGATGTTCCATTCGCCCATTGCCGCGGCCGAGGCGTGGAAGACCCGTACGTCCGTCGCCATGTACGACATGACCCCGCTCAAGCGTCTGCGCGTTCGCGGGCCCGGTGCGCTGGCACTGTTGGAGGGATTGACGTCCGGCAAGATGGACAAGTCCGTCGGAGCTGTCACGTACACGCTGGCTCTCGACGAGAAGGGCGGCGTCCGAAGCGATCTCACCGTGGCACGGTTGTCTGCCGACGAGTTCCAGGTCGGAGCCAACGGCAATCTCGACTTCGATTACCTCCGCCGTGAAGCACCGAGTGACGGCAGCGTCACCGTCGACGACATCACCGGATCCACGTGCTGCATCGGCCTGTGGGGTCCCCACGCCCGCGAGGTCGTGGAGAAGCTCACCCAGGACGACTTCTCGAACGAGAACTTCAAGTACTTCCGCTGCAAGCAGGTTCGTATCGGGGGAGTGCCCGTTACGGCGATGCGATTGTCGTACGTGGGCGAGCTCGGGTGGGAGCTGTACACCACCGCCGATTACGGCCAGCGACTGTGGGACATGTTGTGGCAGGCCGGTTCCGAGTTCGGGATCATCGCCGGCGGGCGCGCTGCGTTCAACAGCCTGCGCATGGAGAAGGGCTACCGGTCGTGGGGTTCGGACATGACCACCGAGCACAACCCCTACGAGGCAGGCCTCGGCTTCGCGGTACGCCCACAGAAGGGCGAATTCCGCGGGCGCGACGCCGTACTCGAGATGTCCGACGACACCGTCTCGAAGAAGCTGGTCTGCCTGAAGATCGACGACGGCACGTCGGTGGTACTCGGCCACGAGCCCGTCCTGGTGGACGGTGAACCCGCCGGCTACGTCACCAGCGCCTCGTTCGGTCACACCGTCGGTGCGCCGATCGCCTACGCCTGGGTTCCTGCCGGTAGCGCAGAACCCGGTGCAGCAGTACAGATTCGATACTTCGATCGGCTCGTGTCCGCCACCGTCGTGGCCGAGCCCCTCGTCGACCCCGAGATGGCCAAGATCCGCAGCTGACGACCCACCAGTACCAGGAGATTCGATGACCGAGAACTTCACCCTCACGCTCAGCTGCGGCCAGCGGCCGGGCATCGTCCGGGCCGTCAGTGCGTTCCTCTTCGACAACGACTGCGACATCGCCGAACACCAACAGTTCGACGACTCCACGGACGGCTCGTTCTTCCTTCGCACCTCGTTCGTGGCCAGCGGTGCCACCGACATCGAGAAGCTGACGGACAGCTTCCGCGAGGTGGCCGACCGATTCGCGATGACGTACACCTTCAACGGCTGCAGCCAGCCGCGCGTGCTCGTCATGGTGTCCAAGATGGGACATTGCCTCAACGATCTCATCTTCCGTTGGCGCTCACAGAATCTCGGCGGCGAACTGGTGGCCGTGGTGAGCAATCACGAGGTGCTGCGGCCGATGGCCGAGGCCGCCGGGCTGCCGTTCGTTCACGTTCCCGTCACCCCGGGTACCAAGGCCGAGGCCGAGCAACGCCTGCTCGACCTCGTCGCCGAGTACGAGGTGGACCTGGTGGTGCTGGCCCGCTACATGCAGGTGCTTTCCGACGAGACGTGTCGAGCGCTGCACGGCAAGGCGATCAACATCCATCACTCGTTCCTGCCCGGCTTCAAGGGCGCGAAGCCCTACCACCAGGCCTTCGACCGGGGCGTCAAGCAGGTCGGAGCGACGGCGCACTACGTCACCCCCGACCTGGACGAGGGCCCGATCATCGAGCAGCAGGTCATTCGTATCGACCACACTCACGACCCGTCTCGTCTGGCCACCGTCGGACAGGACGCCGAGGCCCTCGCACTCTCGCGGGCGGTCCGCTGGCACTGCGAGAATCGCGTCCTGCTGCACGGACACCGGACGGTCATCTTCAGCTGAACCGACACAACGACGAGGGGCCCGTACCGAATCGGTTCGGGCCCCTCGTCGTTGTGTGGCGGTGGAGAAAGTTCTCGGCCTCTAGCACTCCACGCTCTAACATTCCACAAAATTCACCGGCACGTTGATCGCGAGGCCGCCGCTGGAGGTCTCCTTGTACTTCGAGTGCATGTCGGCCCCGGTGGAGCGCATCGTCTCGATCACCTGGTCCAGGCTGACGCGGTGGGTGCCGTTGCCGCGCAATGCCATCCGAGCCGCATTGATGGCCTTACCGGCCGAGATCGCGTTGCGTTCGATGCACGGAATCTGCACCAGTCCGCCGATAGGGTCGCACGTGAGACCGAGGCTGTGTTCCATCGCGATCTCGGCGGCGTTCTCCACCTGTTCGGGTGTGCCGCCCAGTACCTCGGCCAGACCGGCTGCGGCCATCGACGCCGCCGAACCCACCTCACCCTGGCAGCCCACTTCGGCACCGGAGATCGACGCCATCTCCTTGTAGAGCGACCCGATTGCGCCGGCGGTGAGCAGAAAGCGCACCGTGCTGCCGTCGGGATCGGCGACCCCGGCTGCGGTGTAGCGGGTCGCGTAGTGCAGCACGGCCGGGATGATGCCGGCCGCTCCGTTGGTGGGTGCTGTGACGATTCGTCCGCCGGAGGCGTTCTCCTCGTTGACTGCGAGGGCGACGAGATTGACCCAGTCCTCGGCGAATTCGCTCGAACGGTTCGGATCCTCGGCATCGAGCCGCAGGAACCAGTCCCGTGCTCGACGCCGCACTCCCAGCGCGCCGGGAAGGTAGCCGTCGCGGGAGATGCCGCGAACCTCGCACTCGACCATGACGTCACGGATGTGCAGCAACGCGTCCCGAATTTCCTCGTGCGTGCGGCGTTCGAGTTCGACTTCGGTCATGACGTCACTGATGCTGCAGCGTCGCCGCTCGCAGAGCTGGAGTAACTCCTTGGCCGACGCGAATCCGTTCGCGGAGGCGAGGGGTGCGACGGCCTCGACGCTTTCGGCCTCGGTCACCACGAAGCCGCCACCGACGGAGAAGTACACCTCGCTGTGCAGTTCGGTCGAATCTGCGGCGCGCGCAGTCAGTTTCATCCCGTTCGGGTGGAACGGCAGTACCGTCAACGGACGCAGCACGATGTCGTCGACCGCCAGGTCGGTCTCGCGGTGACCACCGAAGACGATTCGGCCGGTGGCCGCCATCGATGCCTGCCGTTCTTCCATGACCTCGGTCGTGATGGTCTCGGGCGCATGGCCTTCCAGCCCCAGCAGTACGGCGGTCATGGTGCCGTGGCCGGCTCCGGTCGCGGCCAGCGAGCCGTACAGATCGACCGCCAGCTCTCGAACGTCGTCGAACGCAGACATCGTCCGCAGGTCGTCGACGAATCGAGCGGCCGCGCGCATCGGTCCGACGGTGTGCGAACTCGAGGGGCCGACTCCGACGGAGAAGAGGTCGAAAACACTGATGGTCATGAGGTCGTCCGAACTGCGCCGGTCGGCTCGCGCATGGTCAGGTCGTCGAACGACGAGGCCGCAGGAGTCAGGACCGCGAACAGCCAGCCGGTATCGAGTGGATCGGCAGCGACGAGCGACGGGTCCTCGCGCACAGCGGGGTTGACGATCGTGACCATGCCGCTCGCCGGGGCGTACACCGTGACCGAGCCGGCGGAGGTGTGGATGGTGCCGCACGCATCACCGGCGGTGAGCACGGTACGTACCGACGGAAGATCGACGCCGACGATGTCGGCGGCGTCGGCCAACGCTGCCGGCGTCACCCCCACACGGCTCGGAGTCTGGGCGGGTGAGCCGAACGGGTCGACGGCCATCCAACCGTGCTCGGCGCTGAAGAGCCGACGGGCGGAGGAGAGGGATGCGGTCATGAGGTGGCCTCGGCATTCGTCGTGGATTGACCTGGGTGTGAGGGCAGTACGTCGAGCGACCGCACTGCCCGCATCACGGCCAGTGCGTCGATGGTGGCGGCGACGTCGTGAACCCGCAGGAGTGACGCCCCGTTCTGGGCCGCGATAATCGCGGCGGCGAGTGATCCGGCGAGTCGGCCGTCGACCTCTCGGCCGGTGATGGCACCGATCATTCCCTTCCGCGACAGACCCGCCATGATCGGTCGCCCGGCCGCGGTGAGCGCCCGAAGGCCCTGCAGCAGTTGCAGATTGTGTTCGAGAGTTTTCCCGAACCCGAATCCGGGATCGACCAGGATGCGGTACGCCGGGATTCCGGCCCGGATGCATTCGGCGGCCCGGTCGTCGAGGAACTGGCGGACCTCTGCCGTGACATCGCCGTACCGAGGGGAATGCTGCATCGTCGCCGGCTCGCCCTGCATGTGCGTCAGGCATACGGCAACGTCCAGTTCGGCAGCTGCGGCGAGTGCGCCCGGAAGACGAAGAGCACGAACGTCATTGATGACACTCGCCCCGGCGAGTACCGCCTCTCGCATCACCTCGGGCCGTGAGGTGTCGACCGACAGCGGTGTCGAGGTAAGCCTGGACAGGGCGTCGATCACCGGTACGACTCGTTCGATCTCCTCGTCGACGGTGGGTGGGGTTGCCCCCGGCCTGGTCGACTCACCGCCGATGTCGAGCAGTTCGGCACCCTCGTCGACCATCGACAGAGCATGCGCCACAGCACGATCCGAGTCCAGGAAGTGGCCGCCATCGGAGAACGAATCCGGGGTGACGTTGACGATCCCGCAGACGACCGGATGCGAGGTCGTCAGCCGGGTCAGCAGCCGGTCGCGGGCATCGGCTGCCCGGGTTGCCGTGGAGACGGTCGTGAGCACTGCGGTCACCTTTTCTCTCGCGTCGGGTTCGGTGGTCCGACTCAGCCGGCGTCGGTGTATTCCTCGGCCGCGTCGGTCAGCCAGGCTGCGAGATAGCGTGCGAACGACGAGCGCACCAGGATGCGATAGTCCGTTCCGGTGTCGTCACAGGCAATGAGAATCATGCCTGCCATCGCCAGCATCGTCTGTACCGTCGACCCGGCCGGGAAGACGCGGGGGTGCAGATCGATCGAGCACCCTTTCGCCAGCACGTCGCGGGCCCGGGAACCGCTCAGGCGCAGACTGGTTCGCTGTGCGGACACATCGGTTGCCGCACCGCGATGCTCACGAACGGCCGAGCCGAGACGGTGTTCGAGTTCGACCGGATCGAGGCCCGCTCCGATCACCAGCCACTCCTCCGGGCCGAGCCAGATCGCGGTGGTGTTCGTGCCCTCGGCGACGCGTCCGGGGCCGGGCAACTCGGTGCCGAGCTCGGTCGAGGCAGCGGCACCGCCCGGCCCGTTCGGGTCGACCCACAGGTCGATCCCGGCCAGGAACGGTTCCTCCACGATGCGTACAGCAGACGAGTCCGGCAGAACTGTTTCTGCGAGTGGGCTTCTGGCGGCGAGTCGGTCAGCCATCACGGCGGTTACCTTCCGGGTCGACGAGTACGGAGCCGGTGACTTCCACGGCGACGAGGGTGTCGCCCACCGGGACGTGCAGGATGTCGCCGAGTCGGTCACGCCCGGCCTCGAGCAGGGCCAGCCCGAACGGCCTGCCCAATTCTGCGCTGGCGTAACTCGACGTGACGTGGCCGAGCATCGGAACCGGAAGCTCAGGGAGGACGCCGCTCTCGGAGTGCTCGATGATCTGCGAGCCCTCGGGGAGGACGGTCTCCCGATCGACGGGCAGGAGCCCGACGAACTGCTTGCGCAACGGGTTCCGGTTCTCGGCACGGTCGAACGAGCGCTTTCCGATGAAGTCGAGCTTCTTCTTCGATACCGCCCAGCTCATACCGAGGTCCTGTGGGGTGACGGTCCCGTCGGTGTCCTGGCCGACGATCGGGTAGCCCTTCTCGGCCCGCAGTACGTGCATGGTCTCGGTGCCGTACGGGGTGATGCCGTACTTCTCGCCCGCATCGATCAGCCGCGACCACAGTGCGTGGGCGTGCCAAGAATCGATGTTCACTTCGAAGGCCAGTTCACCGGAGAAGCTGATGCGCGCCACGCGTACCGGCACACCGTCGACCGAGGCGTCACGCCAGGCCATGAACGGGAACGCTTCGTTGGAGACGTCGAGCTCGGGGAAGATTTCGCCGACGAGGTCGCGGGAGCGCGGTCCGACGACGGGGAACGTGGCCCACTGCTCGGTCACCGATGTCAGCCGAACCGCGAGGTGCGGCCATTCGGTCTGCAGCCATTCCTCCATCCAGTCGAGCATTCCTGCTGCGCCGCCCGTGGTGGTGAACACCTGGAATCGGTCGTCCGCCAACCGCATCACGGTGCCGTCGTCGATCACCATGCCGTCGGCACCGCACATCACGCCGTAGCGAACCATGCCGACCTTCAAGTTGCTCATCATGTTCGTGTAGAACATGTCCAGCACCACACCGGCGTCGGGGCCCTGTACGTCGATCTTGCCCAGTGTCGAACCGTCGAGCATGCCGACGCTTGCACGCACGGCCGCGCACTCGCGGAGCACGGCGTCGTGCATCTCCTCGCCGGGCAGTGGATAGTAGCGGGGCCGCTTCCACTGTCCGACGTCCTCGAAGACCGCGCCGCGGGCGACGTGCCAATCATGAACTGCAGTAACCCGTTCCGGGTCGAAGGCCATGCCGCGGTTGCGGCCGGCCAACGCCGCGAACGCCACCGGGGTGTACGGCGGGCGGAAGGTGGTGGTGCCCAGGTTCTCCACCGGCTTGTCGAGCAGTTCCGCCACGATGCCCGAGGACACCACACCGGAGGTCTTGCCCTGATCGTGCGCGGTGCCGATCGTGGTGTAGCGCTTGATGTGTTCCATCGACGACATGCCTGCACCGACGGCGCGGACCAGATCGGCCACCGTCGCGTCACGCTGCACGTCGACGAACTGGCTGTCGGCTCCGAAGTCGTCGCGCACCCGCCACAGCACCAGTGACTCGGTGCTCGGCACGGATTCGACTGCTGGTGGTGATGTTTCGGTGATGTCGAAGCCGAGACGGGTCAGCGCACCTGCCGCGGCCGAGTTACCGTCGCGGAGGCATCCGGCCAGCTCGAACACTCCCGAGGCCGACCCGGCGACACTGATGCCCTCGACGTCGTCCGCGGGAACGAACGCACCGAGTTCGCCGTCGTAGCGCAGCTTTCCGCGGGCCTGGCTGAACAGGTGGACGGCGGGGTTCCAACCGCCGCTGACGAGCAGCACGTCGCACGCCACGGTGTCGGTGGCACCGTCTGCACCGGTGACCAGTGCGTGGGTGACGCGGGTGTCGCCTCGGGTGCCGGATACGACGCTGCCGGTGCGCACCTCGATACCGCGCTCGCGGCACAGGCCGAGCCAGTGTTCCGGTGCCTCGGAGCGGGCATCGACGATGCGCGCGATGCGGACCCCGGCGTCGTGCAGATCGACGGCTGCCTTGTACGCGCTGTCGTTGGTGGTGAACACCACGGCCTCGGTTCCTACCGTCACGCCGTAGCGATGCAGGAACGTACGTGCACTGTGCGCCAACATTATTCCGGGTCGATCGTTGTCGGTGAAGACGACGGGACGCTCGTGGGCGCCGGTGGCCACCAGGATGTGACGCGAGCGAATACGCCAGACTCGCTGACGGCTCAGCGCTGCAGGAGCTTCCAAGCCCAGGTGATCGGTGCGGCGCTCGAGGGCGAGCACGAAGCCGTCGTCGTAGGAACCGAACGCGGTGGTGCGGCGCAGCAACGTCACGTCGGGGAAGGTCGACAACTCGGCCACCGCGTCGGCAACCCAGTCCAGGGCCGGCCGTCCGTCGATGACGTCGTCGGAGCCGAGCAGGGAGCCGCCGAACTCGCTCTGATCGTCGACGACGACCACGCGAGCGCCACTGCGGGCGGCGACCAGAGCTGCCGTCAGACCGGCCGGGCCGGCTCCGACGACCAACAGGTCGGCGTGGGCGTGCATGGCGTCGTACTTGGCGGAGTCGGAGATCTCGGCGAGTCGGCCTTGCCCGGGGATGCCGCGAGCGACCAGGCCGTCGTACAGCTCGATCGTCGTGGCGAGCAGCATCGGCTCGGGGAACGGCTCCTCGATCTGTACGAGCCCGCCGGTGTCCTCGGCCCATGCAGCGGTGAATCCACGGGGCCTGCCGAGCTTGATGCTGGTGGTGACCTGATGAATGCCGTTGGCGAGCAACGCAGATGCCAGCGTGTCGCCCGGGTGGCCCTGCAGGGCCGAGCCGCCGAACGTGAAGTCGAAGGTGCTCGTGCGGTCGATGCGGCCGCCGGATGCGGTGCGGAATGCGGTCATGGGTTCACCGGCTTCGGGTCGTCGAGGCGATAGACACTGTGGATTCGATAGGTGGCGGTGTCCCGCACGGCGTTGAACCAACGCCGACAGCCCGCGCTGTGGCTCCACCGTTCCGCGAAGAGCCCCTTGGGGTTGTCGCGGAAGAACACGAAGTGCGCCCACTGTTCGTCGGTCAGAGCCGAGGGATCTTCGGGGTAGGCGATGTGCGCCTGGCCGCCGTAGTGGAACTCGGTCTCTTCTCGACTCCCGCACCACGGGCATTCGATCAATTGCATTGCCACTCCAAGATTTCTCGTTCGGGTGCTGCGTGTGTCGGGGCGGAGAAACTAGTGCGCCACGCCTGCGGCACCGTGCTCGTCCACCAGCGCGCCGGTGACGAATCGGTCCAGACTGAACGGTGCGATGTAGTCGTGCACCTCGTCGTTGGCGATGGTGTCGGCCAGGCACCAACCGGCACCGGGGGTGGCCTTGAATCCGCCTGTACCCCAACCGCAATTGAGGAACAGGTTGTCGAACGGCGTGCGTCCGACGATGGGGGAGGCATCGGGGCAGACGTCCACGATGCCGGCCCAGGTGCGCAGCAGGTGCGCGCGAGCGAAGACGGGGAACAACTCCACCGCAGCCGCCATCTGCCGTTCGATGATGTGGAACGCACCGCGCTGGCCGTAGCCGTTGTAGGAGTCGACGCCTGCACCCATCACCAGTTCGCCCTTGTGGGCCTGAGAGACGTACACGTGCACGGCATTCGACATGACGACCGTGGGATGCACGGGCTCGAGCAACTCCGAGACGAGGGCCTGCAGCGGATGGCTCTGCAGCGGAGTCTTGATGCCGAGCATGTCCGTCAGCGTCGAGGTGTGCCCGGCTGCGCAGAGCGCGACCTGGCCGGTGGCGATGTCGCCACGCGTGGTCTTCACCCCGGTGACGCGGTTGCCGTCGGTGGTGAAGCCGGTGACCTCACAGTTCTGGATGATGTCGATACCGGCCGCGTCGGCGCGTCGGGCAAATCCCCAGGCGACGTAGTCGTGCTTGGCGATGCCGGCGCGTGGCTGGTACGTCGCACCGAGCACCGGGTAGCGAATGTCGCTGGAGATGTTGACGATCGGGCACAGCTTCTTGACCTCGTCGGGGTCGACCCACTGAGCGTCGATGCCGTTGAGTCGGTTGGCCTCGACGCGTCGCACGCTGTCGCGCACGTCCTGCAGGCTGTGCGCGAGGTTGAGGACGCCGCGCTGGCTGAACAGGATGGGGTAGTCGAGGTCGTCGGCGAGCCCTTCCCACAGTTTCAGCGAGTGCTCGTAGATGCGCGCGCTCTCGTCCCACAGGTAGTTGGACCGGATGAGGGTGGTGTTGCGCGCCATGTTTCCGCCGGCGAGCCACCCCTTCTCCAGCACAGCCACATTGGTGATGCCGTGGTTCTTGGCGAGGTAGTGCGCGGTGGCCAGGCCGTGTCCGCCGCCGCCGATGATCACGACGTCGTACGACTTCTTCGGCTCGGGGTTGCGCCACAGGAAGTCCGGGTGGTCGGGCAGATGTGCGCCCGGAGGGGTTGCGGGGGCGGTCATCGGTAGCCTTCCGTCAGGTCGGAGTAGAGGGGGAACTGCTCGGCGACGGCTTCGACCCGGATTCGCAGTGCATCGAGTCCGCGGTCGTCGGTGTCGGGACGCAACGCGTGGGCGATGACGTCGGAGACCTCGGCGAAGGCCGTGGCGTCCAGGCCGCGGGTCGCGAGGGCCGGGGTGCCGATGCGGACTCCGGAGCTCACCATGGGTGGCCGTGGATCGAACGGAACTGCGTTGCGGTTCACGGTGATTCCGACGTGATGGAGTCTGTCCTCGGCCTGCTTGCCGTCCAGTTCGGACTTGCGCAGGTCCACGAGAACGAGGTGGACGTCGGTGCCGCCCGAGACCACGTCGATGCCTGCGGCTGCTGCGTCGTCGGTCAACAGTCGATCGGCCAGGATCTTCGCGCCTTCGAGGGTGCGCTGCTGCCGTTCCCGAAAGTCCTCTTCGGCAGCGAGTTTGAAGGCGACGGCCTTGCCGGCGATGACGTGTTCGAGGGGCCCGCCCTGCTGACCGGGAAAGACCGAGGAGTTGAACTTCTTCGCCAGCGCGGCGTCGTTGGTGATGATGACGCCGCCGCGCGGTCCGCCGAGCGTCTTGTGCGTCGTCGAGGTGACCACGTGTGCGTGCGGTACCGGTGACGGGTGCAGTCCGGCGGCGACCAGGCCGGCGAAGTGCGCCATGTCCACCATCAGGTAGGCACCGACTTCGTCTGCGATGCGGCGGAATTCGGGGAAGTCGAGGTGGCGCGGGTAGGCGGACCAACCGGCCATGATCAGCTTGGGACGGTGCTCGTGGGCGAGGCGCTCCACCTCTTCCATGTCGACGCGGTGGTCGTGCTCGCCGACGTGGTAGGCCGAGACGTCGTACAACTTGCCCGAGAAGTTCAGCTTCATGCCGTGCGTGAGGTGTCCGCCGTGGGCGAGTGCGAGACCGAGAATCGAATCGCCCGGCTGCAGCAGTGCCGCCATGGCAGCGGCATTTGCCTGCGCACCCGAGTGCGGCTGCACGTTGGCGAACGACGATCCGAACAGGGCGTTGAGCCGGTCAATCGCGAGTTGCTCGATGACGTCGACGTTTTCGCATCCGCCGTAGTAACGCCGGCCGGGGTAGCCCTCGGCGTACTTGTTCGTCAGTACCGAACCCTGCGCCTGCATGACGGCCAATGGTGCGAAGTTCTCACTCGCGATCATTTCCAAGGTGTTCTGCTGGCGGCCGAGCTCGGCACTGATCGCGCGGTGCACCTCGGGGTCGAGATCGGCGAGTACTCGGTTCGTCACGCCTCTCGGGTGCGGTGCCGTCGCCGTCGGTGCGAAGTCCTGCGTCAAGATGGCCGCCCTTCTGGAAGATCAATGATCTGGAACTGATATATCAAGATGCCAATAGAGTAAGATCACAAAGCAGAGCCGTCAAGGGCGGGGCGTCGACCGGGAGTGAGCAGACAAGATGACGATCGAAATTCAGCCGGTGATGGATGCAACGCAGTTTGTCGGAACCAATGCCGATCGAGCCTACGAAATAGTGCGTGAGCAGCTGATCATGCTTGAAATTCGTCCCGGTGAACCGATCAACGACGACCGCCTGGCCGAGCAATTGGGGCTGGGGCGCACACCGATTCGTGAGGGTCTCAAACGACTCGAACGTGAGCGTCTCGTCGTCGCGTATCCCCGACGCGGAACCTTCGCGACCGCCGTCGACATGACCGACCTGGCCAACATCTCGGAGATCCGCAAGCAGCTCGAGCCGGCGGCCTCGGCTCGTGCGGCGCGGACCGCGACACGGGCGGCCCGAGACCGGCTGGCCGAGCTCGCGGCCTCCATCGCGAGCATCGACGACACCGACGATTCACGCGAGGTGCTGCGCAAAGATGTTGCGGTGCACCGAGAGATCTATCGGGCGTCGGGCAATCCTCACCTCGAAGACATTCTGGTCAGCCTCGACGCACACGCCACGCGCATCTGGTGCCTGTTTCTCGACCGACTGCCTAACGTGGCCGGCCATGTCCGTGAGCACGTCGTGTTGCTGCAGGCGATCATCGACGGCGATGCGGACACCGCGGCCGAACTGACCCTCGAACACGTCACCGGCTTCGAGAACGCCATCAGGGAACTGCTGTAGTCGCAGCTGCGATGCGCTCGGCCGCACCGCGCAATGCGGTCGAGATGGCATACATCGCCGGGGTGTACTGACGCCTGGCGAGTGACGCGATGTAGATGACGCGCGTCGGTACCCGATCCGTGTCGGGGAAGTCGATGGTGGTGACGTCGGGTCGATGGTGAATGACCGACAACCCGGGCACCATGGCGATGCCGACACCGGCAGCCACCATGGCCTCGATCTCCTGATAGTCGTGTGCCTCGTAGACGACGTCGGGCTCGAATCCTGCTACGCGACAACTGCGATAGAGAACTTCGGCAGCCGGGTGGTCGTTACTGCGGATGATCCATCGTGCGTCACGAAGATCGTGCAGCGACACATCGTGCTGCACCCGATCGTCGTCGATCGGCAGCAGCAGCACGGTCGGGTCTTCCATCAGCGGCTCGAGTGACAGTGATCGTTCGGCCTCTTCCGTCCAGGCATAGCTCCACAGCAGCGCCAGGTCGATTTCGCTCGAATGCAGCATGTCGAGCAACTGCGGGCGGACCGCCGATCGCACGCGGACGTCGACGCCGGGCCACCGCGAGTGGTAGTCCTTCAACGCGTCGGAGAGCAGCGACGCGCTGACCGTGGGAAACGAGCCGAGCCGCACCGAACCGCGTTCGAGCCCTCGGATCGCTTCGAGGTCGCCGCTCGCGGCGCGCATCTCCCGTCTGAACAAGCGGGCGCGGCTGGTGAGGATTTCGCCGGCTTCGGTGAGTTGTACGCCGCGTGGCAGGCGGGTCAACACCGGTTGTTTGATGCCGTGTTCGAGTTTGCTGATGCGCTGCGACGCCGCGGAGGGGGTCATGTTCGCCCGCTCGGCACCGGCCGTCAGCGATCCGGCCTCGGCGATGTCGAGAAGAAGAAACAACGTCACGACGTCGAAGGTGTGGTTCATGCGTCTATCTTTCAGCTGAGCTAAACGGCCAGGTAGCAAAACGATATTGTCCTAAAAGGCCGGCGTCAATAATGTGACTGGGACAACGTTCGAGTGCGGATGTAACCGAGCACCTACCAGCCACCTGAAAGACGCCCATGACCTCCATCGAGATCCTCCCGCTCATCGCATTGGTTGCGATGTTCGTGATCGCAACCTTCTTTCCGATCAACATCGGCATCCTCGGCTTCATCGGTGCCTTCGTGGTCGGATACTTCGCGCTGGGATTCGACGACAAGGAAATTCTGAACGAGTTCCCCAGCTCGATCGTGTTGACCATCGTCGGAGTCACCTACTTCTTCGGCATGGCCAAACGCAACGGCACCATCGATCTTCTGGTCAACAGCTGCATCCGAGCGGTGCACGGTCGAGTGACGGTGGTTCCGTGGGTGTTCTTCTTCGTCGCCTCGGTCCTGACTGCACTCGGTACCTTCAGCCCCGCCGCGGTGGCGCTCATCGTGCCTGCAGCCATGGCTTTCGCAGCTCGAACCGGCATGAGCCCGCTGGTCATGGGCATCATGGTCATCAACGGTGCCCATGCAGGCGCGTTCTCCCCGATCTCCGTCTCCGGTGTACTGGTTCGCGACATCGTCGAGAACAACGGCCTCGCCCTGAACCCGTGGACGCTGTTCTTCGCCAGCTACGGCATCAACCTGCTGCTCTCGGTGCTGACGGTTGTCGGCTACGCGGCCCTGGCCCGCATGAAGGGCTTCGAGTACACCGCAACGGGGTCCACCGATCCCGCTCCCGGCAGTGGCCCCGTCGGCGGAACGCCGGTCAAGACGTCCGTCCCCACCGGCGGCGGCACCGGCGGCGGCAGCTCGGCAGGAGGCAGCACCCAGGTGCTCACTCGTCCGACCACAACCACACTGGTCGACGCCCCGGCCCCGGTCACGTTCGTCCAGAAGCTCACGCTCTTCCTCATCGGCGCACTCCTGGTACTCGTTCTCGTACTGCACCTGCCGATCAGCTTCATCGCCATCGGAGCCGGAGCGGTCCTGGCGTTCACGGATCTGAAGAAGCAGAACGAAGCCATCGCAGACATCAGTTGGTCGACGGTTCTGCTGGTCGCCGGCATGGTCACCTACATCTCGATCCTGCAAGAAGTGGGCACCATCGATCACCTGGCCGAAATGGCGATCACCATCGGTGCTCCGATCATCGTGGCCATCGTGCTCTGCTACGTCATCGGCATCACCTCGGCGTTCGCGTCCTCCACCGCTCTGCTGGCCGCCGTCATTCCGCTGGCCATGCCGCTGCTGGGAACCGGTGCACTGCCGGTCGTCGGAGTCGTCGCTGCTCTGGCCATCTCGGCCACCGTCGTCGATGTCTCGCCCTTCTCCACCAACGGTGCGCTCGTGCTGGCCAACGCGCAGAACATCGAGCGCCCGCGCTTCTACCGTCAACTGCTGCTCAATGCAGGGCTCGTCGTCGCTATCGCGCCGGCCCTGTGCTGGTTGATCCTGGTGGTCGTGCCCGAGCTGTTCTGACCGGGACGCATGCGTTAAGCGCTCCTGCACGGCCTGAACATATTTCGTAATTGTGCTTGACCATCCTCTGTCGCAGGGTGGAAGCATCGGATCCTGATCGGAAGGCACACCAGATGTTCACTCTTCGTGGAACGTGGATGCGTGGAGGCACCAGCAAGTGCTGGCTGTTCAACGCGGTCGACATCGACCCGTACATCGCCGACGCCGGCGGTCTCGACAACATCCTGACCGCGGCCTTCGGATCGGGTGACCCGCGTCAGCTCGACGGTGTCGGGGGCGGCAGCTCCACCACCTCCAAGGCCGCCATCGTTCGACGCTCCAGCGCACCCGGTATCGATGTCGACTACCTGTTCGCTCAGGTCGCCATCGAGAACCGCACCGTGGAGTGGGGCAGCAACTGCGGAAACTGTGCGACGGCAATCGGCCTCTACGCCGTGCAGACCGGTCTCGTCGCCGTGGACGACCACGTCACCGTGGTCCGGATGCGCAACGAGAACACCGGCGCAATTCTGGCGGCGGAGATCGCGACCCCCGGCGGACGCATTCCTGCCGAGGGCGACGCGTCCGTCCCCGGCACCACGGCTCTCGGCGTCCCGGTGGGGTTGACCTTCACCGATCCGGCCTCGGATCGAGTGACGATGCTTCCCACCGGTGCCGAGGTCGATCGAGTCGCTCTCGGCGGCAACGAGTTCCGCGGAACATTCGTTCGAGCGGGTGCGCCCGCCGCATTGTTCGACGCCGCCGATTTCGGGCTGACCGGGTCGGAGACGAACGATGTCGTCGCCGCTCACGTCCCCACTCTTATCGCGCTACGCCGACAGGCCGCTCTGCGGATGGGGCTGAGCAAACCCGAAGAACCTGTCTCGCATGCCATTCCGAAGGTCGGGATCGTCGGCCCGCCGCGGGAGTACGTGACGACGACGGGTGAGCGCGTTGCCGCCGCCGACTACGACATCTCGGTACGCATGCTCTCGATGATGGCCCCGCACCCGGCGATCGGACTGACCTCCGCGGTGGCCGTGGCCGCAGCGGCGACGGTCATCGGTGGGGTCGTCACTGCCAACGCAGGGTCCGGCCGTCCGGGAACCATCCGAATCGGTACCGCCGCGGGAGTGCTCGAGGTCGACTACACGGTGGACGCCAACGGGTTACTGCAGTCGGTCACCCTGCACCGCGCAGTGCGACGCATCGCCACCGCAGACCTCTTCGTGGTGCCGATGCCGGCTCTGGTCGGTGCCGTCTCCGCCTGAGGTCGCGGCTTTCAGAACCGGGCGGCGACGTCCTGAAAGATTCTCAGCAGTACGGTGGCGCTCGGCGACAGCTTCTGCTCCGCCAAGTGCGCCAACAGGATTCGACGTGACGGCGCGCCCGTCAACGGGACCAATCGGACATCGTCACGGATGTTGGACAGCGCCATGCGCGGTGCGAACGAGACGCCCAGATCCACTGCCACCATTGCCTGCGCCTCCTGGTAGTCGTTCGCGGCGAACGAGACGGTGGGGGAGAAGCCCGCAGCGTGACATGCGCGCTCGAGCGCTGCACCGACCGGATGAGTGTCTTCCCGGGTGATCCACTGCTCGTGTTCCAGCTCGGTCATGTCCACCGAAGCGCGTTCGGCCAGATGGTGATTGACTGCGACGACCAACATCGGTGGGTCGACGATGAGCTGGTGCACCGTCAGATCCGAGTCGGTGATTCTGGCCCACTCGTAATCCCAGAGCAGAGACAGCTCCACCTCGCGGGTATCGAGCATTCCCCGCAGTCCTGCGAACCGCGAGCTGCGCACGGTCAATGCGACGGCGGGGTACCGCGACTTGAACAGCTTCACCACCGGAGGTAGCAAGCTGGCACCGGCCGTCGGGAATGTGCCGATTCTCAAGGTCCCGGCGCGTAGACCGGACAGATCTTCGAGTTCGTTACGCGCAGCGAGTAATTGAGTCTCGATCCGTTCGGCGTGCCGGACCAGCACTTCGCCGGCCTCGGTCAGGCGCACCCCGCGAGCGTGTCGTTCGAGCAGGGGTTGACCGGCCTCGAGTTCGAGCTTGCTCAGTTGCTGCGATACAGCAGATGTAGTGAAGCTCAATCGAGTTGCGGCCGCAGTGATGGACCCGGTGCGCACCACCTCTACCAAGAGCAGTAGGCGTCGGGTGTCGAACACGATCGAACCACCTTTAAGTGAAAGTTAAGGGATCTCGACTTTTTCGTAATTGTACTCGACGGCTGTGTGATGCAGGCTATGTACAGCAACCGCACGAGAGCTGCGTCACACGAACGCACCGCTCCCTCGAATGTTCAACTCCAAGAACCTTTTCGAGAGTAACGATCGGAAGGTATCCGAAAATGTATTCACTGCGTGGCACGTGGATGAGGGGCGGGACCAGCAAATGCTGGCTCTTCAGCTCCGTCGATGTCGAGCCACTGATCGAACAGGCAGGATCTCTTGACGAGATTCTGGTCTCCGCCTTCGGATCCGGCGACCCCCGCCAGCTCGACGGCGTCGGTGGCGGCAGCTCGACCACCTCGAAGGCGGCCATCGTCAGCAGGTCCTCCGAGGACGGAATCGACGTGGACTACCTCTTCGCGCAGGTCGCCATCGATGACCGAAAGGTGGAGTGGGGCAGCAACTGTGGTAACTGCGCCACCGCGATCGGCCTGTACGCGCTTCAGCAGGGACTGGTGGCGGTCGATCCGGTCACCACCGTCGTGCGGCTGCGTAACCGCAACACCGGTGCCGTGCTGCTCACCGAGATCGATACACCGGGGGGCGTCGTTCCGTCCGAGGGATCCGCCCAGGTTGCCGGAACGTCGGCCCTCGGTGTTCCGGTCGGACTGACGTTCGTCGACCTCGGTGCCGATCGCACTCGGTTGCTCCCCACCGGATCGGTGCAGGACACCGTGGAGCTGCACGGATCGCACTACCGCGGCACCATGGTGGTCGCCGGCGCTCCCGCTGCGCTGTTCGATGCGGCCGACGTGGGCATGACCGGAGCGGAGTCGAATGCCGAACTGATGGAACGTGTTCCGTTGCTGGTCGAACTGCGGCGCGCATCGGCTCTGCTCATGGGCCTGTCGCGCCCGGAGGACCCCATCACTCATGCAGTGCCGAAGGTCGGCATCATCGCTCCGCCGGTGGATTACCACCTCGAAGACGGAACGCTCGTCTCGGCCGGTGAGTACGACGTCTGCGTGCGGATGCTCTCGATGATGGCACCGCACCCGTCCATCGGCCTGACGTCGGCAGTGGCGGTGGCCGCAGCCGCGACCGTGCGCGGCGGGGTGGTCGATCGAGTCGTCGACGGCACCGCTACCTCGACCCTACGGCTGGGGACACCGGCAGGTGTGTTGGCCGTCGACGTCGACATCGCTGCGGACGGCAACCTCACCAGCGTGACCCTGCACCGCGCTGCCCGACGCATCGCGACGGCAGAATTGTTCGTTTCCGCTGCGGCGAGGGCACTTTCGATCGGATAGCTCGACCAGTGAACACGGCTTCGACGACTGAAGAAAAGGAAGATCATGAAGGTTAGCATCGAGAATCTGAGCCTCGCATACTCGGGAAACACTGTGGTCCGAGACCTGGACCTGGAGATCGCCGACGGAGAATCCCTGGTGTTACTGGGCCAGTCGGGTTGCGGTAAGACGAGCACGATGCGCTGTGTCGCAGGGCTGGAGACCCCCAGCGCGGGGCGTATCACCATCGGTGATCGCGTCGTCCACGACTCGCACAAGAACAAGACGATCCCACCGCACAAGCGCAACGTGGGCATGGTCTTCCAGTCCTACGCGGTCTGGCCGCACCGGACTGTCTTCGACAACGTGTCGTTCTCGTTGAAGATGCAGAAGGTGAACAAGACCGAGATGAACCAGCGCGTCCTCGAAGCCCTCGACCTCGTCGGGTTGGGCGAAATGGCCCACCGCGGAGCAAGCTTGCTCAGCGGCGGTCAGATGCAGCGGGTGGCGCTGGCTCGGTCGTTGGTGATGCGCCCCAGCGTGCTCCTCCTCGACGAGCCGCTGTCGAACCTCGATGCCCGACTGCGCGAACGACTTCGGATGGAATTGCGAGAGCTTCAGCTCCGACTCGGACTGACTACCGTCTACGTCACGCACGATCAGGTCGAGGCATTCGCCCTTGCGGACCGAATCGCGTTGATGCAGAACGGCCGAATCGTCCAGATCGGTACCCCCGAGGACATCTACACCTCGCCGATGTCCGCCTCGGTGGCCGAGTTCCTCGGTGTCGGCAACATTTTCCGCGCCACGGCTGCGTCGGGACCGCGCTCGACGATGGAGCTGACGGACTTCGGACAGATTGCAGTGTCGGTCGACGCAGCTTCGGCCGCCGAAGGGCCCGTCGTGGTGTGCTTGCGGCCCGAGGATCTGTTGGTCACCCCCTTGGATGATGTCGAGCCCGAGGGCCAGTCCTGGATGGGCACAGTCGATGTCGCCAGCTACCAGGGGGCGTCCATTCGGTACCGCGTCACACTGGACGACGGCCCCGAGATCGAAGCCGTCGCCACCGGACACGCCAGCCGAATCCTGGGAATGGGAGAACGCGCACGGGTCACAGCAGTAGCCGGCGGAGCTCAGGTTCTCGTCGACGATCGCGTCGCCTCCGAGGCGGTGCCGGTATGAGCGCTCCCACCGACAATCGGCCCGTCACCACGACGACGCCGCCGGTCGACACTCCCGCACCCCAACGCAGGCCCGGTCTGAAGAAGTGGATTCCGACGCTTCTGCAGTTGGCTCTGCTCACCGTGATCGTGCTGTTCCCGATGTTCTTCATCGTGATGGGCGCATTCACCGACAACGCCGAGCGCACCTCGCTGTTCGACTTCGGCAACTTCACCCTCGACAACTTCTCGCTGCTCGGATCCTCGACCGCGCAGAGTGCCCTGTGGAATTCGGCATTGGTGGGGATCGGGTCCTCGATCGTCGCCCTGGCGATCGGGTGCACGCTGGCTTTCCTGGCCGCCCGCACCAACGTGCCGGGGCGAAAGATGATCTACGGCATCGGTATCGCCCCGCTCTTTCTCCCGGCACTCGTCGGCGCACTGGCGTGGGCATTGCTGGCCGGACCGGCCACCGGCTACATCAACCTGGTGCTGACAGCGATCGGCCTGCCCGGGTTCATCGACATCTACAGCTTCGGCGGCATGATCTTCATCCTCGGCATCTACTACGCGCCGTACCCGTTCCTGATGGTCCACTCCGCACTGTCGTTGATGAACCCCGACCTAGAGGACGCCGCCAGCCTGCACGGTGCCAAGCTGACGAAGATGCTCAGCAAGATCACCTTCCCGCTCGTCATGCCTGCCGTGATCGGTTCGGGAATCCTGGTTTTCGCACTCACCGTGGAGAACTTCCCGGTCGCACAGGTGATCGGTGTTCCCGGTGGAGTCGACACTCTGCCGACTCTGATCTACCGGCTGATGAACGCGTCGCCGGCCCGCGGTAACGATGCCGCTGCTGTCGCCGTCGTACTGACCGTCCTGCTGGTTGCCGTCGTCGCATTCCAGCAGCGCGCGATGAGCAGCAAGGAATACACCACCGTCAGCGGCAAAGGTGTTCGGGCGCGCCAGGTTCCGCTGCGCGCATGGCGTATCCCGGCTGCAGTGTTCGCGTGGGTGTATTTCGCCCTCGCCGTTCTCCTGCCGCTCATCGCCCTGGTGTTGGCTGCGCTGCAGACGAGCCCGTACGTCGCGAACATCGGTCAGCTCTTCGACTCGGGGGCCCTGTCGTTCTGGGGACTGGGAGAAACGTTGCGCAGTGCCGACTTCCACAGTGTGATGACCAACAGTGTCATCGTCGGTGTCGCCACCGCCGCCATCGGTACCGCGTTCTGCTTCGCTTTGGCGTACACGAGGTATCGCACGAACGCTCCGGGCCGAAAGCTGTTGGAGTACCTGGCGATGCTGCCGCTGGCCGTTCCTGCCATCGTGCTCGGGCTGGGTCTGCTGTGGACGTGGCTGGCGCTCCCGCTTCCGATCTACGGAACACTGGCGGTGCTGGTGATCGCGTTTGTCGCTGTCACCATTCCCCAGGGCTATCGCGGTGTATCGGCGTCGATCATCCAGTTGGACAAGGACTTGGAAGACAGCGCCGTCATGTTGGGTGCACGACGGCATCGGGCGATCTCGTTCGTCACCGCGCCGCTGCTCAAGGTCGGACTGTCCTCGACGTTCCTGTTGCTGTTGATGCTGTCCATGCGTGAGCTCACCGCCGCGCTGTTCCTGTTCACCTCCGACACCCGGTTGCTGTCGATTGCGATCTTCGACGCCTACGACAACGGCTCGTTCCAGTCGGCGGCCGAGTTGAGTCTGCTGTACTGCGTCGTGATCGGTGTGCTCGCAATCCTCTCGCGTCGCTTCGGATCCAAGGAAACTGTCTGATGAGAAAATTGGTCACAGCAATCGCGCTGGGTGTCGCAGTGGCAACGGCCACGGCTTGCTCGCCGCCACCCGAACGGCCCGCTCTGGCTCGGGCGGCGGAGGAGATCATCACCGACAACGGTCTCGTCATCGACGGCGAACAGATCGCCGATCCGGATCTGTGGACGCGGGCCCAGGCCGAGGGTGGCATCACCCTGTACAGCGGCTACACCGCGGTCACCGAGGCGACGGTGCTGAAGAACTTCGAGAAGGACACCGGACTCGACGTCAAGCTCGTGCGACTCACCCCGAACCGGCTGTACGAGCGACTGGTGGCCGAGTACGGTGCCGGCCGTCTCGACGCGGACGTCGTGCGCATCTCCGATGCCGGCTTCGTCAGCGGACCGAGCGAACGTGGTGTGTTCCAGCCCTATACGCCGCCGACAGCTACCGAGCTGCAGGACGACGTGGTGTTCGACGGTGGGAACTACTACCGGACGTTCGACCCGATCTACACGATGGGCTACAACAGCGCACTCATCGAGGGCGACGACAGGCCGACCTCGTGGGCGAATCTTCTCGACGATCGGTGGAAGGGCAATCTCGGTATCGCTCAGGCCGGCGCCGGCGGTAGCGCACTGGCACTGACTCGGTTCCAGCGCGAGGTCCTCGGTGACGACTACCTCCGTGAGTACTCGTCGGAAGCAAGGGTGTTCGACTCGATCGGAGCTCAGCTCGATGCGCTGGCTCGAGGCGAGATCGAAGCAGGGACCGTGGTGGTGAGCAGCGTCAATATCGCCAACAACGAGAATGCGCCGGTCAACTTCGTGGTACCGGAGGAGGGGCTCACCGCCTACGACTACTACACCGGTGTCGCGTCCACTGCGAAAAACATTGCGGCCGCGCAGGTATTCATGAACTGGAACCTCTCCAAGAGGGGACAACAGGTGTTCAGCGATCTCGGTGAGTACTCGGTGCGCAACGACATCGACCCGCCGGTGATCCGCGGAATCGAGCTGCCGAAGTTCACCGACCCCAAGGTCAACCGGATCACGCAGTCGGAGTCGATCGAGAATTCGGCCGACGACCAAGAGGCCTGGAACGCGATCTTCGGTTACAACGAATAACGGGTCGTGCGCGTTTTGCGCACCTCCAGGTACGCAAAACGCGCACGACCGGAGCTACACACCACCGAGGACCGCGTCGACCAGACTTTCTGCGTAGACGCGGTCCTCGGTGTCGCCTCGATCGGCATCGGTGTGATGCGAGAAGATGACATGGCTGAGAACCGCTCCTGTCACGAGTTCGAGAATCCTGGTGGTATCGGCCGACTCGGGTAATTCGCCCCGTTTCTGGGCTCGGTGCACGATCAGCCGGGCCGCAACCAGTCGGCTTCGGTTGAGTGTGTCGATCATGTGCCCGAGTAGATCGGGGTGCACCCGCGCATCGAGGGCGACGCGCAGGCTGACGAGACCGGCCGTTCCTCGGTAGCCCTGCAAAAGCTGCACCGCCAATTCGACGAGATCCGCCCGCAGGTTGCCGAGGTCGATCGGTGTCGCGAGCGGACTTCGAGCTTCCAGCGCATCGACGACCAAGGCCCCCTTCGATTCCCAGCGTCGGTAGAGCGCCGCCCTGCCGACGGACGCGCGGCGAGCAACGGCGTCGAGCGTGAAACCCGACCAGCCTTTCTCCCAGTAGACCTCGAGCACTGCGTCGTAGACGCGGTCCTCCAGATCGGGATCACGCGGCCTGCCCCGTCGGCTCGTGGTTTTGTCGGTCACCCAGGGATTGTGGCACCTACCCGGCATTGCGGACAATCTGTGTCTGTAATAGGTTCCCGGTCATGAGTTCTGTACGCCACGAGGCGTCGACGGTGGATCCGAGACGTGTTCCGGTGATCGTGGCTATCGGTGAGACAAGCGGCCGCGGCGAACCCATGGGCGTCGAACCCATGGAACTGATCACGCGCGCTGCCACCGAGGCACTTCAGGATTCGCCGACGTCGGAGCCGTGGATTTGCAGAGCGGACAGCATCACGTTCTGCCACATCGCCAGCTGGGCTTACGCCAGTCCCGCCGCTGCGCTGGCCCGTAGATTCGGTGCCACCCCCACAGATGTGTTCGACGCGCCGATCGGTGGCCAGTGGCCCGCGCGCCTTCTCGATCGCGCAGCCTCGCGCATTGCGTCCGGGGAGTCGACGGTAGCGGTGATCGCGGGCGGTGAAGCGCAGGCCTCGATGGGCGCCTTGGTCAAGGCCGGGCGAGAGCCCGTGCGGGATGGGGGATGGAGCGCGGACCCGGGAGGTCCGCCCACCTTCGACCTCGATCAACTCGGAAGTGCCGCAATGCAAGAGGCCGGACTGATCACTCCGGTTCGGATCTATCCGTTGTTCGAGAGCCGCTTCAGATTCGAGGCCGGACTGGATCCGGAGTCTCGACTGGTCGAGTGCAGCGACGTTTATGCGGAGTTTTCCGTTGTCGCCCAGAAGAACCCGTACTCGTGGAACGGGCGAGTGCGGACGGCTGCCGACATCGGCACGCCGTCGCCGAAGAACCGCATCGTGTGCGAGCCGTATCCGTTGTCGATGAACGCCATGCCCTTCGTCGACCAGGCGGCGTGCATCGTGGTGACCAGCTTGGCCGAAGCCCGAGAACGCGGTGTCCCCGAGGGCGACCTCGTGTTCGTCTGGGGCGGTGCGGGTGCCGAGGATTCGGTCGACATTCTCGACCGCAGCGATTTCGGCCGGTCTCCAGCGATGGAGGATGCGATGGACCGAGCCTTGCGCGCCGCAGAGATCGGAGTCGAACAACTCGACGCGGTCGATGTGTACAGCTGCTTCCCGATCGTGCCGACCCTCGCCACCCGACACCTCGGAACGCCGAAATCATTGGTACCCAGTGTGACCGGTGGTCATTCGTCCTTCGGTGGTCCCCTCAGTAGTCATTCGCTGCATTCGATCACCGCATCCGTCCGCGAGATTCGCGGCGGCAAGAACTGCGCACTGGTGCACGCGAACGGTGGCTATATGACGTATCACCACTCGGTGCTGCTCGGTGGCGACCAGCACCCACAGGGCTACGTAGGAAATCCCGAACCCGCAGTGCTGACGCCGGATTCACCGCCTCGTGCACCTGTACAGGACGGGACTCTCGTGGTGGAGACAGTGTCCGTCGAGCATTCTCGGCAGCAGGAACCGAACCAGGCGTTCCTCGTCGCGAGAGACGAACGCGGGCGACGCGTCGCCGCGCAGACGGCACCCGGGGACACGGTCAGCGCCCGTGCGCTGTCTCTGTATCGAACCGACCCGGCACGCGAAATCATCGGGACCACAGTCACTGTCGACACCATCGAGGGGAACATCTGTGTCCGAAGCAGCTAGCACCGAACCTGTCGTACTGACCAGGCGGGAAGGTCACGTACTCGTCGTCACCATCAACCGACCGCGAGCTGCCAACAGCATCGACGCCCGCGTGCACACGTTGCTCGGGGAGGCGTGGGAGTCCGCCGAGGCAGATCGAGACATCCGAGCCATCGTCCTGACCGGCGCGGGATCGGCGACTTTCTGCGGCGGTGCCGATCTGAAGGCCCTCGGCACCGGAGGGCCCGGCGCGGTGACCCCGCCCGAGACCGAACACTGGGGGTTCGCCGGCATTGTGCAACACCCGATCTCGGTCCCGGTCATCGCGGCCGTGAACGGGTCGGCGATGGGAGGAGGAACCGAGATAGCTCTGGTCTCGGACATGGTCGTCGCGTCGGACACGGCAGTGTTCGGCCTGCCCGAGATCCGGCGTGGTCTCATCGCCGGTGCAGGTGGCGCTTTTCGGCTGATGTCCGCGGTGCCGGAACACATTGCCCTGGAGATGATCTTGACCGGACAGCCGATCTCCGCGCAGGAAGCCGCACGGTGGGGATTGGTCAACAGAGTTGTGGCCCCGACCGAGGTCCTCGACACCGCACTCGAACTCGCTCGGCTCTGCGCGGAAGGCGCTCCGCTGGCGGTGCGCGCATCCAAGCGTCTGGCCCGACGTATCACCGACGGTGCCATCGCGCACGAGAAAGATTCGTGGGCACAGAACCGTCAGGAATTGGATCGACTCACCACCACGCAGGACGTCGTCGAAGGAATCACCGCATTCCTGCAGAAACGCGATCCGACATGGACCGCGCAGTGAGCGCACGGCCGTGAGCGTGGGAAATCCCGCCCGTACTTAGACGGCTACAGGGCGGGAGGCACCGTCGAAAGTCGAGTGATCCTCCCGCAGTGTCCCTCTATCTGGCAGTGACCTGCTCGTGCTCGTCGCTTGTGGGATTCTCGGTCCAGGGATTGGCTTCCCAGGCGAAATTCAGTCCGAAGACGACGCCCGCACCGGCCAGCACCATCGATGCGGCTCGCCAGATCGGGATGTCTCCGCCGACGCCCCAGAGAATTGCCAGCGCGACGATGGCACCGACGACGGGGCTCAATATCGCGCGTGTGGTGGCGTTCATGAAGTGCCTCCTGATTGTTGTCGTCCGGGCGGCTCGTTCGAGCTCGATGGAGCTCTCCGTTACTGCTGGGCCGAAAGCGGAATGGAAGGCCGAGGGGCCAGTAGCTACGTACCCAGGTTCTGTGATCGCATGACCCCATGCGTACCTCGACATCCACCCGACTGATCACCGTGATCGCGGCGGCAACGTTGACGGCAGGCGTCGCGTGCTCCTCGACGGCCACTACCGAACCACCGCAATCCGCAGCGAGTACATCTCGGACCGCGACCGATCAGGCTGTGGCCGAACAGCCATATTCTCAGCTCGAGGCGAGGGACAGCGCTCGGCTCGGCGTCAGCGCACTCGATCTCACGTCCGGATCCATCCAGAGTTATCGCGGTGACGAACGTTTCGCGTTCTGCTCGACGTTCAAGGTGTATGCCGTCGGTGCCGTACTCGCTGCCGTCGACGCAGGCAGGCTGCAGCTCACCGACACCAGAACAATCGCCGCAGAGGACAAGGTGCCCGAGTCGGCCGTCGATTGGGCACCCGGCTCGGTCGTCACCATCGCAGATCTCGCCTCCGCTGCGTTGACGAAGAGCGACAACACATCCGGCAACCTGCTGATACGTGAAGCAGGTGGCACAGCGGCGCTCACCGACTTCGCGCGATCGCTCGGCGACACCGAATTCCGCCTCGATCGCATCGAGCCGGAGTTGAATACGGCCATCCCCGACGACCCTCGGGATACCACCACTCCGAACTCGATGGCCGCCGGCTATCGGACCCTGCTCGACGGCGACGCACTGACGCAGGCATCACGAGAGCAGTTGCTGGACTGGATGGCCGGCACACAAACCTCCACGGCCCGCTTCCGCGCGGGCATTCCCCCTCAGTGGACGTCGGCCGACAAGACCGGAACCGGTAGCTACGGTGTCTCCAACGACGCGGGCCTGGTGCTCGGACCCGAAGGTAAGAAGATTCTGCTCGTCGTCCTCAGTGCTACGACGTCGGGTGCGGAGGACTCACCGGCCATGAACGCCCTTGTCGCCGATACGACTCGGACGGTCGTCGAACAGCTGGATTGACGTCAGTTCTCGGATCGGCGGACGGCGTCGACGAGGGGGACGAGATCCGGTTCACGTGCTGCGTCGTCGAGGGCCTCACGCAGGGCCGCGTCGTTGGTCGGCCGCGCTGCCTCGAGCAGAGCCAGGCCTTCGTCGCTGACGTCGGTGTAGATGCCTCGGCGGTCGGTGGGGCAGAGATAACGGGTGAGTAGCCCGCGGTCCTCTAGGCGGGTGACCAGGCGGGTCGTCGCACTCTGGCTCAGTACGACGGCGTCGGCCACCTGCTTCATCTGCAGGTGTCCGCCCACGCCGTCGTGCTGACGTGCCAGGACGTCGAGCAGCCAATACTCGCGAGCGCTGAGGTTGTGGCCGGCCTGCAGAGCCTTCTCGATACGGCTCTCGATGCGACCGTGCAGGACCGACAACGCCAGCCAGTTCTGGGCCAGCGCCGTCAGGGCGGGGTCCTTCGCCGTCATTGCTGCGCCTTCCGTGCCGATGCTGGTACAGCCACCGTACAGCGCCTGCCGTTAATCGGCGTCTGCAACTACATCGGTCGGCGGGCGACGATGCGTCGAGCATGGGCCAGCACCGGTGCGTCCACCATCTGACCTCGGAAGGCGAACACCCCGCGATTGTGCTCGACGGCGTCGAGTACGGCTGTGGCCCATTCGATCTCGTCAGGCGTGGGAGCGTAGGCCTCGCGAATGACGGGGATGTGACTGGGGTGGATGGCCACTTTGCCGTCGAAGCCCACGGCCACAGCGTCGTCGGCCTCGGCGCGCACCCCGTCGAGATCGGGGATGTCGAGGTAGACCGAATCCAACGCGAACAGTCCCCGCGCCTTGGCGGCCAGCAATGTCTGCGATCGAACATGCTGTGCGACATCGCGGTAGCGGCCGTCGCCCAGTCGACTCGAATTCCCGCCCATCGCAGCGACCAGATCCTCGGCACCCCACATGGCACCGATGGCATTGTCGGCTGCGAGTGCGTCGAACACCGTCATCGCGCCGAGCGGGGATTCGATCAGTGCGACGACATTCAGTGATGCCAGAGCTGTTATCTGACCGGCAGATTCACACTTGGGCAACATGACGGTCGTGTACTCGGTGCGCTGCAACGCGTCGAGGTCGGCAGCCTGGTCTTCGGTGCCGTGCGCGTTGACTCGAACGATGGTGCGCGACGGGTCCAGCGGTGTCGACACCACGGACTCGCGAGCGCCGGCTTTGTCCGCGGCACCGACAGCGTCCTCGAGATCCAGAATGACGACATCGGCTCGGGCCGCTGCCTTCTCGTATCGCTCGGGTCGATCAGCGGGACAGAACAGCCACGCCGGGCCAGGGGGAATCCAGGTCACGACGCGTCGTCCTCGGGCCGCATCCGGACGAGAGTCTTGCGGACGGCGATCGCGACGACGTCACCGTGCTGATTTCGACCGGTGTGGGTGAACGTCACGATTCCCTCGCCGGGGCGGGACTTGGATTCGCGCTTGTCCGAGATCACCGTCTCCGCGTAGAGGGTGTCGCCGTGAAACAGCGGCTTCGGGAAGGAGACCTCGGAGAAGCCGAGGTTGGCGACAATCGTGCCCTGGGTCAGCTGCGTCACCGACAATCCGACGAGGGTGGACACGGTGAACATCGAATTCACCAGTCGTTGACCGAAAGATGTTGTCTCACTGTAGGCGGCATCGAGATGCAGGGCCTGGGTGTTCATCGTCTGCGTGGTGAACGATGTGTTGTCGGCCTCGGTTATGGTGCGGCCGGGGCGATGCTCGTAGACGGTACCGAGCTCCATCTCCTCGAACCACAGGCCGCGTTGCCGAATGCGCTTGTCGCTCATAGCCCCAAGCTCCGGGCGATGAGCATCAGCTGAACCTCGGTGGTGCCTTCACCGATTTCGAGGATCTTGCTGTCGCGGTAGTGACGGGCGACGACGTACTCGTTCATGAATCCGTAGCCGCCGTGAATCTGCGTCGCGTCGCGGGCGTTGTCCATCGCAGCCTCGGAGGCCACGAGCTTGGCGATGGACGCGGCCTTCTTGAAAGGCTTGCCCGCCAACATCAGTGCCGCCGCGTCGTAGTACGCCGTCCGCGCGGTGTGTGCGCGTGCTTCCATGCGGGCGATCTTGAACGAGATCGCCTGATTGCGCGCGATCGGAGCACCGAATGCCTCGCGCTCCTTGGCGTACTTGACGCTCTCGTCGACGCAACCCTGAGCCGCACCGACCGATACGGCAGCGATCGCGATCCGGCCCTCGTCGAGGATGTGCAGGAAGTTCGCGTATCCGCGGCCTTCCTGGCCGAGCAGGTTCTCCTGTGGGACTCGTACATCGGTGAAGCTGAGCGGGTGTGTGTCCGAGGCATTCCAGCCGACCTTGTTGTACGCCGCTTCGGCCACGAACCCGGGCGTGTCGGTGGGCACCAGGATCGACGAGATCTGCTTGCGTCCTGTTGTCTCGTCGACGCCGGTCACAGCGGTGACGGTCACGAGTTCGGTGATGTCGGTGCCGGAGTTGGTGATGAACTGCTTGCTGCCGTTGATGATCCAGTCACCGCCGTCGCGCTTGGCGGTGGTCTTGGTGCCGCCCGCGTCGCTACCGGCACCCGGCTCGGTCAACCCGAAGGCAGCCAGTGCCTTGCCTGCAGTGAGCTTGGGCAGCCACTGCTGCTTCTGCTCGTCGTTGCCGAAACGGTAGACGGGCATGGCTCCGAGCGAGACGCCTGCCTCAAGTGTCATCGCGACGCTCTGATCGACCTTGCCGAGCTCTTCGAGTGCCAGGCACAGGGCGAAGTAGTCTCCGCCCATGCCGCCGTACTCCTCGGGGAAGGGCAGACCGAACAGGCCCATCTCGGCCATCCCTGCGACCACCTCGTACGGAAAGGAGTGCTCGGCATCGTGTTTCGCCGAGACCGGCGCGACGACGGTGCGGGTGAAGTCCGCCACGGATTTGACCAGCTGCTGGTATTCGTCGGGCAGATTGGACGACGACAGATGTTCGGTCATGACTTGTCCTCTTCGGTGTCGGTGGGAACGATGCGGGCGAGGACCTGGTCGACGCGGACCTGATCTCCTACTGCGACTGTGAGTTCGACGGTGCCGTCGATGGGCGTGGTCAAGGTGTGTTCCATCTTCATCGCCTCGACGACGACGATGGCCGTGCCTGCGGTGACGGCGCTGCCGGAGGTCGTTCCGATCGCGATGATCGAACCCGGCATCGGCGAGAGGATCTCTGCGTCGCCGGACTGCGTGTCGTCCTCGCGCACATTGGGTTCGGCGATTCGAGCGATTCGCCAGGTGCCGCGTGAGCTGGATACCCAGGTGGACGATTCGTTTAGGGCTACGGTCATCGACTCGCGTCGATCGTCGAGAACGAGGTCGATGGAATCCTCGATAGCGGAGGCTCGCAGTCGGCGCGGTTCTTCGTCGTCGACGACGACCGTCGCCGCATCGAGTGTCCCGGTGATGGACACGTGCGCGGTTCGAGTGCCGGACGTCAGCCGGAGCTGGAACGGTGCGTGCGCTCCCACCCGCCATCCCGACGGCGTTCCCCAGATGTCCTGGCCCGCCTCCTGCCACGTGTCGAGCCAGGCGACGGTGGCTGCGGCGATCATCGCCTCGTCCGGGGCGTCGGCGGCAACGAAATCCTCGACGCGGCGGTCCAGTAGGCCGGTGTCGAGATTGCCGGCACGGACCTCGTTGTCAGCTAGCAGGAATCGAGCGAATTCGATGTTGGTGACGACGCCGAGTACCGAGGTATCGGCCAGCGCGCGATCCAGGCTGCGCAGCGCTGTAGTGCGATCGGGGCCGTGCGCGATGACCTTCGAGAGCATGGGGTCGTAATTGCTGCCCACCTCGGTGCCGACGGCGAGACCGGAGTCGACGCGGATGCCCGTGCCGGTGGGCTCGCGCAACCCGACGACGGTGCCGCCGGTCGGGAGGAACTCGCGGCCGGGATCCTCGGCGTAGACGCGGGCTTCGATGGCGTGTCCGGTCAGTCGAATATCGTGCTGACTCAGCGTCAGTGGCTCGCCGGCGGCGATCCTGACCTGCCACTCCACGAGGTCGATGCCGGTCACCATCTCGGTCACCGGGTGTTCCACCTGGAGTCGAGTGTTCATCTCCATGAAGAAGAAGTCGTCGGGATGGTCGGCGGAGACGATGAACTCGACGGTGCCGGCACCGGAGTAGTCGACGCTGCGAGCGGTGTTGCAGGCAGCCTCGCCGATACGCGCTCGGGTCTGCGCGTCGAGCAGTGGGGACGGCGCTTCTTCGATGACCTTCTGATGGCGTCGCTGCAGGCTGCATTCACGCTCACCGAGGTGGATGACGTTGCCGTGACCGTCGGCGAGGATCTGCACCTCGATGTGCCGGGGCCGCAACACGAATCGCTCGAGGAACAGCGTGCCGTCGCCGAACGAGGAGGCCGCCTCGCGGCGGGCACTGGCCAGCGCGGCAGGCAGATCCTCGGCGCGCTCGACCAGACGCATGCCCTTGCCGCCGCCACCTGCGGACGGTTTGACCAGGACAGGGAATCCGACGTCGGGTGCACCGGCGATCAGGTCCTCGTCGGACAGTCCCGGTCGGGAGATGCCGGGTACAACCGGGACACCGAAGGCGCTGACCGCGGCCTTGGCGGCGATCTTGTCGCCCATCACCTCGATGGCCTTCTCCGGCGGTCCGAGGAAGGCGATTCCGGCTTCGACGCAGGCCGCAGCGAAGTGGGAGTTCTCCGAGAGGAATCCGTAGCCGGGGTGAATTCCCTGTGCGCCGGTGGCTTTCGCGGCGGCGATCACCTTGTCGATGTCGAGGTAGCTCTCGCGTGCGCTGGCGGGGCCGAGTCGTACCGCGGTATCGGCCTCGCGGACGTGCCGGGCGTCGGCGTCCGCATCGCTGTAGACGGCGACGGTCCGAATGCCCATGCGGCGCAACGTTCGAGCGACGCGTACCGCGATCTCACCGCGGTTGGCGATCAGAATGGTGTCCAACATCGTGGTCATCTCTCTCACATCCGGAAAACGCCGTAGGAGACCGGCTCGAGCGGCGCATTGGCGCACGCCGAGAGTGCCAGTCCAAGAACAGTTCTGGTGTCGGCGGGGTCGATGATGCCGTCATCCCACAGCCGGGCCGTCGAATAGTAGGGGTTGCCCTGACTTTCGTACTGGTCACGAATCGGAGCTTTGAAGGCCTCCTGGTCTTGCTCCGACCACGGATTACCCGACGCATCCAATTGGTCACCTCGGACGGTGGCAAGGACGGACGCGGCCTGTTCGCCGCCCATCACCGAGATTCGCGCGTTCGGCCACATGAACAGGAAACGCGGGGAATACGCTCTGCCGCACATGGAGTAGTTGCCTGCACCGTACGAGCCGCCGATGACGACGGTGATCTTCGGAACGCGGGCGCAGGCCACTGCGGTGACCATCTTCGCGCCGTGCTTGGCGATGCCGCCGGCTTCGTAGTCTCGGCCGACCATGAAGCCGGTGATGTTCTGCAAGAACACCAGTGGGATGCTGCGCTTGTCGCAGAGTTCGATGAAATGCGCGCCCTTCATCGCAGATTCGGCGAACAGCACACCGTTGTTGGCGATGATCCCGACGGGATGGCCGTGGAGGCGGGCGAATCCGGTGACGAGTGTCTTGCCGTATTCGGCTTTGAACTCGTCGAATTCGCCTGCGTCGACCACCCGGGTGATCACCTCTCGCACGTCGTACGGGGTGCGTGGGTCGGTGGGGACTACGTCGTAGATCTCGCTCTGGTCGACGATCGGGTCGCGGGTGGGAACGACATCCCATGGCCGCGGCGTGCGGGGCCCGAGGGTGGAGACGATCTTCCGGGCGCGGCGCAATGCGTCGCGGTCGTCGTCTGCCAGATGGTCGGTGACTCCGGAGACCTTCGAGTGCAGGTCTCCGCCACCGAGTTCCTCGGCGGTGACGACCTCGCCGGTCGCAGCTTTCACCAGGGGCGGGCCGCCGAGGAAGATGGTTCCCTGATTCTTGACGATGATGGCCTCGTCGCTCATTGCAGGCACGTATGCCCCGCCCGCGGTGCAGGAGCCCATCACGGCGGCGATCTGCGCAATTCCCTTGGCGCTCATCGTCGCCTGGTTGAAGAAGATGCGTCCGAAGTGGTCGCGGTCAGGAAATACCTCGTCCTGACGCGGCAGGAATGCGCCACCGGAGTCGACGAGGTAGATGCACGGCAGTGTGTTCTGCAGGGCGATCTCCTGCGCGCGCAGATGCTTCTTCACCGTCATCGGGTAGTACGTGCCGCCTTTGACGGTGGCGTCGTTGGCAATGATGATGCACTCTCGACCGGCCACGCGACCGATGCCTGCGATCACGCCTGCCCCGGGGCACTCGTCGTCGTACAGGCCGTTGGCCGCCAGCGGTGCGATCTCGAGGAACGGGCTACCCGGATCCAGGAGTTCGTCGACGCGGTCGCGGGGGAGCAGCTTGCCGCGGGCGATGTGCCGTTCCCGGGACTTCTCGCTACCGCCGAGTGCTGCCACGGCGAGCTTCTGGGAGAGCTGCTGCGTGAGTAGCTGATGATCTGCGCGGTTGGCAGCGGTATCGATCGCCATGAGATGCACGCCTTCAGGGGTTGGACGTCGGTGTCACACAGGGTTCAGTTAATGGTTGATAACTGACATGATAGTAAACTACGATTAACCGAGAGTCCAGGTTCGAGGGGGTGACAGTGCAGGAGATCGAGGTCAAGCCGGCCACTGTGCGTGAGCAACGCAAAGCCGAACGTCGGCAGCAACTGCTCGATGCCGCGGCATCGCTGTTCGCCGAACGCGGGTTCGCGTCGGTGCGGCTCGAGGATCTGGGTGCAGCCGTCGGCATCAGTGGACCGGCCGTCTATCGCCACTTCCCGAACAAGGAGGCGGTGCTCGTCGAACTGATGGTCGGAATCTCGGAGTATCTGCTCGACGGCGGTCGCGAGGTGGTCGGCTCGCGGAAGGTCGATGAGGAGACGGTGTCGGCCCTGGTGGACTTCCACCTCGACTTCGCCTTCGAGACACCGGCTTTCATTCGGATTCAGGATCGCGACCTGCAGAGCCTCCCTGAGGGTGCTCGCCGCAAGGTGCGCCGCATGCAGCGCGAGTACGTGGAGCTGTGGGTGTCGACCTTGTGTGCCGTCGACCCGGAATTGAACGAATCCGATGCGCGCACCACGGCGCACGCAGTGTTCGGACTCATCAACTCCACGCCCTACAGCGCGGGCCGCACGCCGTCGCGCAATGCTCGACCGGTGCTTCGAGCAATGGCATTGGCGGCATTGGGGGTATTGCACTGACCTCAGCGCCCACAATTCGACTACGTAAGCGGGATTCCGCCTGCAGATACGAATAGTGGGCGCTGAGGTCACCTCTGCGCCGCGCACAGGAAGAGCAAACCGCCTAAATCGGCGACAATGATCACTATGACGACCCAACTTTCGCCCGTCGAGATCGGCCGACGGCAGAGTCGATTCACTCGTGACGAGGTGCCGCGACTGCTGGCGATGGCCGGCTTCATCGCCGCTCTGCATGTGATCGGTTGGGGGCTGTTCACCCACTACGACTCGATTCCCAGCATCCACGGCCTCACCGGAGCCGACGGCACTCTTGTCTACGCAGGAGCCGGCGTGCTGGCGTACACCCTCGGTCTCAGGCATGCGTTCGACGCCGATCACATCGCCGCCATCGACGACACCACCCGCTTCCTGCTGCAGAAGGGCAAGCGGCCGTTGGCCGTCGGGCTGTTCTTCTCGCTCGGGCATTCGACGGTCGTGTTCGTCTTCGTCGCTGCGATTGCCTTCGTCGCGTCGCAGGCGACGGCGTTTCAGGACGCGTTCGCCGGGGTCGGCGGCATCATCGGCACGTTGGTGTCGGGAACCTTCCTGTACCTCATCGCCGCGCTGAACATCGCGGTCCTCGCCGGCATCGTCGGAGTCTGGCGGCGCGCAAAACGCGGTGACGTCACCGAGGCCGGGCTCGACGAGCTGTTGGCCAAGCGCGGCTTGATGAATCGACTGTTCCGGGGCCGCTACGACAAGATGATCAACCATTCGTGGCAGATGTACCCGCTCGGCTTGCTGTTCGGACTCGGTTTCGACACCGCGACTCAGGTCGGTCTACTCGCGATCGCCGGCACCACCGCTATCGCCGGCGGACTCCCACCGATGGCGATCATCGCGCTTCCGGTCCTGTTCGCCGCGGGCATGACCACGATGGACACGATCGACGGCATCTTCATGTCCAAGGCGTACGGCTGGGCGTTCGTCACTCCGGTCCGCAAGATCTACTACAACATGACGATGACGGGCCTGTCGGTCTTCGTTGCGTTGGTGATCGGGACGGTCCAGCTGCTGACGCTGCTTGCCGAGCAGTTCGAGCTGACCGGTGGCCTGTGGGACGCACTGGCCGTCATCGACCTCAACCTCGCGGGCCAACTCGTCGTCGGCACGTTTTTCGTTGTCTGGATCGGCGCGGTCGTGTATTACAAGGTGGCGCGCATCGACGAACGCGGTGGCGCACACTCGAACGCAACGGAGACCCAGTGATCGCTCGTCGTCGGATCGGTGCCCTTGCAGTAGTTACGGCGCTGGCGTCGAGCATGGCTTCTGGCCTGCTGACCGCCCCGGCCTCCGCAGCGCCGACGATCACCCAGAGCATCGGCGACGTCGTCTCCAGTCGCGCTCTACCGCAGGAATTCTGGATCCCCGGTTCGTCCTCGGCCGAGGTGCTCACCTACGTCACCACCGATACGTTCGGCGAGAAGGCCCTGAGCACCGGCACCGTCTTCCTCCCGCAGGGCACTGCGCCCGAGGGCGGTTGGCCGGTGATCTCGTGGGCTCACGGCACCTCCGGGCTCGGTGACTCGTGTGCGCCCTCGGTTGCGGGACCGGCGCTGGCCGAACGAGATCTGCCGTACCTCGGCAACTGGCTCGCGCAGGGATACGCCGTTGTGGCCAGTGACTATGCCGGCCTCGGCACCGAAGGATTGCAGGCATATCTGGACGGGCGGACCACGGCGCACAACGTGGTCGATATGGTGAAGGCAGGCCGCAACTACAGCGATCAACTCTCGCGCAAGTGGGTGACGGTCGGTCAGTCTCAGGGCGGCGGCGCAGCGATCTACACCGCGCGCTACGCGACCGAATTCGGTGGACCGGATCTGGACTATCGCGGCGCAGTGGGCACCGGAACTCCCGCATACATCGAGAAGCTCGTCTCGATCGGTGGACCGGGGATGCCGCCGGTGGCGCTCCCGGCCGGTCTGACCGCGTACGTCGCGTACATCGGTGCGGCTCTTCGCTATTCGCACCCGGAGCTGGGCCTGGACAATATCCTCACTCCCGTCGGAAAGAAGTACGCTGATCTTGCCGAGACGGCCTGTGTCGCGGACCTCGAGGAGCAGCTCGAGGGTGTGAAGGTCGGTGATTTCTTCACTGCGCCGCTGGCCAGCCTGCCGAATTTCACCGCAGTTCTCGACGACTACATGGCCATGCCCGAGGCCGGCTTCGACAAGCCGTTCTTCATGGGCCACGGACTGCGGGACACCGATGTCCCGTTCCCGACGACCGCCGCGTACGTCGCCAGGCTCACTGCCAACGGTCAGCCGGTCACCTTCCGGCCCTACGACGCCGATCACAGCGGAGCGCTCGTGCAATCACAGGCCGACACGATCCCGTTCGTCGCAGGGCTGTTCCGTTAGGTCACCGGTCGCTTGGTGGGCAGTCCGTACGCCCGGGCGGTGAACTTTTCGAGCACGGTGCGCGGCAGCAGTCGCTGCGCCATGAACACCGCGGGAGCGTTGCTGCCGACGGCATAGAGGGGTCGAGTCTTCTTGTCCTCGACGGCTTTCAGGACCGTTTCGGCCACGGTGTCCGCGGAGATACCCTGTGCCTCTTTGGCGTCGAGGTGCGAGATCACCGTTGTGAAGTCGCGGAGGTACGGCGAATGCGGTCCGCAGTACTTGGTGCGGCGGGCGGAGAGTCCGGTGGCGATGGAGCCGGGTTCGACGGTGGTGATGTCCACCCCGTAGGGCGCGAGCTCGAAGCGGGCCGCCGTCGAGAAGCCCTTGATCGCTGCCTTGGTCGCGGCGTACGACGAGCGATAGGCCAACGGGAAGCTGGCCAGCATCGAGCCGATGTTGACGACCTTGCCCCGACGGCGTTCGCGCATCCCCGGCAGTACGGCTTGCATGAGCTCGACGGCACCGAACACGTTGAGCTGGAACAGCCGGGTGACCGCCTCGATCGGGAGTTCCTCGACGGGGCCGCACTGGCTTTCGCCCGCATTGTTGATCAGAACATCGATCTCCACGTCGGCAAGTCCGTCGACGAACGTCCGGATGGAGGCCGGGTCGGTCAAATCGAGATCTCGGTACTCGACCCCGGGGATGGGGTCGACCACGGTGGAACAACTGCGGCTCGTGCCGATGACGCGGTAGCCGCGAGCGAGCAGTAGTTCGGCGACGGCTTGGCCGATACCGGACGTGGCTCCGGTGACAAGTGCGGTGTTCATCTACGCCTCTTCGTTGCGGTGCTTCCGGTTCTCGGGGTGGCTACTGCCGCCGTGGGAGTGGTTCGATCGATTCTTCGCAACCTGGTGCTCGGAACTCGGGTGTGCAAGGCCGGCACCGACTTACCCGCCGCCATGACGGTTCGGTCCGGTCGTACGACAGCCGCTACCGCGTGACCGCGCCGCAACCACAGTCCGAGCTCGGAGGAGGCCGCGACCTCGACGACGACAGCGCCACGACGATCGACCTCGCGTCGCTGTTCGACGGTCAACGGGGTCGTCGAGACGAAGAGAAACTGTCCCGGCGCGATGCTGTCCAGTCGGGCGCCGTTGTCCAGGGAGCTGTTGGGGCACAGCGCGCCTACCACCGAACGGATCTGCGTGGTCGGACGCTGGACGAAATCGGAACGGGTGAGCGGAGGAGTGGCGCTGTCGGACACCTTCGCTCCGATGAGGGGCAGGTGGCCGAGAGCCGGTGCGAGCGTGGTGCGCAGAATTCCTGTCAGTCGACTGCCGCCGGTCATCGCCCAGCCCATGGCGACGGCCAGGCGAATCATGGCTGTCGCATGGGCCTTTCGCTCGATTTCGTAACTGTCGAGTGCCGAATCGGAGACGTGGCCGTCCAGGGCTCCGACGATTTTCCAGACCAGGTTGCGCGCATCACGCAGACCCGCGCCCATTCCCTGCCCGATGAAGGGTGGAGTCAAGTGCGCCGCGTCGCCGAGGACGAACACGCGTCGATCTCGCCAGCTATCGGCCACCTGCGCCCGAAATGTGTACTCGGCGCTCCGAATCAGCTCCATCGACGGGTCGTCGACGTGCCGCAGCCACGGCGCAATGAGCGGCCGGACGGCGGCGAGATCCTCGAACTCGTCGAGGGTTTCGCCGTCGAGCATCCGAAATTCCCAGCGGTAGCGGGTGGAGCCGATCCGCATGTACGTGGCGGATCGTTCGGAGTCGCACACCTGGTGAACGCCGTCCCACTGATCGAGTTCGGCATCGGTGGCGATATCGATCACCAACCACCGTTGCGCGAACCCGAGGTCCTCCATCTTCGACCCGATAGACCGGCGCACGATGCTGTTGGCACCGTCGCAGCCCAGTACGTAATCCGCGGTCACCCAGTGTGGGGTTCCGTCCTCGGTGGATGTGTACGAAACTCGGGCGGCATCTTTCAGGTTCTGCACGTCGGTGATCTCGCACCCGCCGCGCATCTCGATCGTGTCGTATCGGGCGACGTGCGTGCGCATGAGGCGCTCGAGGTCCGGTTGATCGAACATGTTCGCCTGGGGGTAGCCGTGCGGTCTGTCGTCGGGATCGCGCTCGAACTCGGCCAGGGTGCGCAGATCTTTGGTGCACAGTCGCAGCCCGCGGCCGGGACGTGAGATGCCGGCGAAATCCTCCGCGACACCGATGTCGTGCAGAATTCGGTACACCTCGTCGTCGAGATGTACTGCGCGCGGCTGCGGATAGACGTCGGCCCAGCGATCGAGCACCAGGCAGGGGATGCCGTACTGCGCCAACAGCAGAGCGGCCGTCATGCCCGTCGGGCCGGATCCGACGATGACCACCGGGTGGTGCGTGCCGTCGGATTCGCGTTCGGTCATCGGTAAGAGACCCGGGTGCGCTGCACTCCCAGGTCGAGGGATCCGTCGGGGGTGGAGCACGTCAGTTCGAGAACGTCGCCGTCCTGCAGGAAGTCGGGATTCTTGGCCTGCTTCTTGAAGAACACCTTCCACTTGAGCGCCGGCGGGATCAGAGATCCGATCATCTCGATCGGCTTGGCCGGAGCCTTCAGCGCAGTACCACCGGGAGTGCCGGTGAGCAGCAGATCGCCCGCGTCGAGCCGCTGGAAATTGCTCAGCGCCTTCAGCGATTCGACCGGCCGGTAAATCATGTCGGCCACGGTACTGTCCTGTCGCACAGTCCCGTTGACGCGCAGTGTCAGAGTCAGCTCGCCGAACCGGTCGAATTCTCCGGCCTCGAGAAGGAGCAGTCGTGGGCCGACCGGCGTGAACGTGGGGTACGACTTGCCCTCGTAGAACTGGGTTTTCGGTAGTTGGACGTCTCGCGCAGACACGTCGTTGGTGATGACGAGTCCGGCGACGTACTCGGCCACGTTGCTGGCGTCGATCTTGGTGCCGACGGTCAGCGTCTTGCCGAATACCAGGCCGATCTCGATTTCGTAGTCGAGGAGTTTCACGTGCGTCGGCTTGACGATGTCGTCGGTGGGGCCGCTGATCGAACCGGACGTCTTCCGAAAGAACGTCAGTGGCACCGTGTCGGGGTTCATACCCGAGTCCTTGACGTGTGAGACGAAATTGGTCATGTTCGCCACTACCCGGCATGGTGCGGTGACCGGGGAGACGAGCGAAAGCGTCTCCACTGCAACCACATCGGTGCCGGTACGCGCTGCGTCCACAGCGGCGCGATCGGCGAGAAGCTCGGCGGTCGTGGTTGCCGACGTGTCGATGCGCGACGCCCCGGCCGGGGTCTCGACCCACCAGGCGTCGGCGGTGCGTAGTACAGCGATGCTCATGAGGAAGCCACTTTCATCAGGCCGCGAAGGCGTTCGGTGTCGAACTCGTTGTCGGTGCGTAGGGAGGACAGGATCGATTTGAGCTCGTGCAGAGAGGCTTTGCTCGGGGCGATACCGAGAAAGTCCTTCGATGCCGGTGGGCCCCACTGGGCGAGGCCGGATGCCGTCATCGGTGCCCAGCCGGGTTCGAGCGAGCTGTCGAACATGTCGCCGTCGCTGAAATGCTCTACCAGGAAACCGTCGGGATCACGCCAGTAGTCGAAGATCTGACTGCCCTGGATGTGTCTGCCGATGCCCCAGGAGTGCTTGTACCCACGCTCGGTGAGGAATTCGCCACCGGCGGCGATGGCGTCGATGTCGGTCACCTGGTACGCCGAGTGCACGTAGCGATTCGACGGGCCGAGAGTCATCGCGAGCGTGTGGTGATCGGACGGGATGCTGCCCCGATCGCAGCGGATGAAGCTCATCACCGGTCCACGGTCGCGTTGGCCGTCGTAGTAGAGGAAATCGCTGACGATCAGACCCAGGTGGTGCAGGTACCAGTTCAGATTCTCCAGATAGTCCACTCGCTGCAGCACCACGTGCCCGAGCCGTTGGACGCGCGCAGGCTGACGCGGGGGCCTCTGGGTGGCGTTGATCCGGTTGCGTGGATCGCCGAAGTTGTAGGTGTGCGCGTCCTGGCCCGGGAGTTCGGGATGTTCGGTGTAGCCCGACACGATCTGCACAGGCTGTCCGCCCGGATCGGTCAGAGTGACGGCGATGCCGCCGAGTGTGTCGGGTAGCCGGTGCACCTGCTGCCCGGTGGCATCGGCGAGGCGGACGACGTCGGCGTCCTCGGCGGCAGCGAACGCCGCGCCGACGAACCGCGTTCGTCTGCCGCGTCGGATGATCACGCACGGCGACCCGACGTGCGTGCCGCGCAGGTGAATCTCCTCGGACGTGCGCAGTGAGACGGTGAAACCGAACGCCACCGCGAATGCCTCGGCCTTGGCCAGGTCGGGTTTGCGGAACTCGAGCCACGCGATGTCGCGCACCTTGATGATCGGGTCGGCGGCTTTTCCCGGGTGTTCGCCTGGAAGCGCGCCCTGATCCACATGCATGTTCTTGTGGCCGTCGACGTCGTGTCCCATCAGCCCTCCCTCGTTGGTGACACTATCGTCACCTATGACTAATCGGTCAGTCAAGAGTGTTGACAAATTCGTCAGCGGTGAGGAAGGGTCAAGTCGGCGACAAATGCACTCAGGAGTAGGGACCATGACCGAAACCCCGAACCGCCTCGAGCGACGCAAAGCGCGCACGCGCGGTGCCCTGATCTCTGCCGCGCAGAGCTTCATAGCCCGCGGCGAATTGCACGTGCCGATTGCCGAGATCACTCAGGCCGCAGACGTCGGCATGGGTTCGTTCTACAACCATTTCGAGAGCCGAGAGCAGCTGTTCCAGGCTGCAGTCGACGGTGCCCTCGAGCTGTTGGGCATCTACCTGGACTCGTTGAGCAACGACGAGGACGATCCCGCAGAAGCGTTCACCCGGTCGTTCCGCATCGCCGGCCGACTGTTCCGGCAACAACCGGATCTGAGCCGAGTACTCATCCATTCCGGGCCGGAGTTGATCACCTCGAAGCACGGTCTCGGTCCGCGGGCCTCGCGTGACATCGAAGCCGGAGTACTGAGCGGGCATTTCCGCGTGCAGGACACCCAGCTGGCTCTGGCCCTGGCAGCGGGGGCACTGCTGGGCATGGGGCAACTACTGCTCGAACAGCCGGAACGAAGCGACGTCGATGCCGTCGACAACATGGCGCACAGCGTGCTGCTCGCCCTCGGAATGTCCGACGCGGATGCGCGCGAGCTGTGTTCGCGAACCCTGCCTCCGTTGGACGCGGTTCCGAGCGTCGACGCGTAACGGGCCCGTGCGGGTGTCAGCGCGCCCGGCTGTGTTCGAGGTCGCGGATGATATCGCCGACTGCGTTGTCACGCAGTAGCTTCCACTCCAGGATCGGGTTGAGGATCCCACGGAACCAGAAGTACGGTGCCCACACTGCGGGGGCGATCAGCCGTGCTCGACGCGTACGGATCGCGTCGACCAGGAGGTCCGCCGCCTGTGGGGATGGGAGTCGACGGCTCAACGGCCAGGGGAGAAATGCACCGATCCGCTGCCCCATCGGATCGTTGTCGAGGGTGTGGCGCGCCAGATCGGTGTCGACCACCCCGAAGTACGCCAGACCGGCCGATGCACCGACCGCGGCGAGTTCGATGCGTAGCGCGCGGCCCAGTTGTTCCACGGCTGCCTTACTGACCATGTAGGCAGACCCGCCCATGCCGGGAGTGAATGCAGCACAGGACGATACGAGCAAAATGTGTCCACCACTGGTCACGATCTCGTCCGCCGCGGCGCGGACGATGGTGAGCACACCGCCGAAGTTGACCGCCATGACGGAGTCGAACACCGCGCGGTCGACGGTCCTGATGGTGGCAGGCGGCGGTGTGATGCCGGCGTTGGCGATCACGATGTCGATCCCGCCGAAGGCGCGCACCGTCGCCTGCACGCACTCCGTCATCGCCTCCGGATCCGTGACGTCCCCGGTCAACAGCAACACCCGTGCAGCACCAGCCGCGTCGGTCGGGAAATCTCGATCCACCACTGCCACGGACGCACCGGCGGTCACCAGTTTTGCTACGGTCGCGGCACCGATGCCGCGTGCGCCGCCGGTCACCAGTGCGACCTTGCCGGTGAGGTCCATGTGGTTCTTCATACCGACTCCTTGGTGACGGCGAGTGTGCCCGGCACATCGACAGTGGCACTGCGGCAGGAATAGTGGTCGAGTTCGATGGCCGACATACGACGGGTGAAGTTGCGTACCGAACCCGGCCAGTAGGTGACGTTGCGGCCCGATGGGCTCAGGTAGTAGCTGCTGCACCCACCCGAGTTCCACACCGAACCGGCCAACCGTTCGTCCGTGTAGTCCGCGAATTCCGTTTGTGCAGTGCGGGTGACGTCGATTGCGGCCAAGCGCTTGTCGTCCATCGCCCGCAGTGCTGCGAGAACGTAGTTCACCTGTGCTTCGATGGTGACGACCTGCGAGGTGTACACCACCGAATTGGGGCCGAGCACCATGAAGAAGTTCGGAAAGCCGTGCACCGTCGTCCCTCGATACGACGACATCTCTCCGTCGGGCCAGGTCTGCGCCAACGACCGTCCGCCTCGACCGACGATGCGCCGAAAGCCCGAATGCCCGGCGACGGTGAAACCTGTTCCGAGAACGATGGTGTCGACCTCGTGGACCGTTCCGTCGGTCGTGACGACGCCCTCGGGCACGACGCGGGAGATGGCGGTGGTCTCGACGGTGACGTTGTCGCGGCACAGGGCGGGGTAGAACTTGTTCGAGAACGTCGGCCGCTTGCAGCCGAATGTGTAGGTGGGAGTGAGCTTCTCGCGGAGTACGGGATCCTTCACCTGTCTGCGTAGGTGAGCCCGGCCCAGTGCGGTCAACGGCGTCAGCAGGGCGCGGTGCCGAATCAGGCCGGGTACCAGAGCTTCCTGGAACAGATCGAACGTACGACGCATGGCGCGCTGAGCCGCCGGAAACTTCCTGAGCGCGGATCTGCCGGACTCGGAGATGGGACGGTCCGGGTGGGGAAGGATCCACGTGGGCGTGCGTTGAAAAAGCGTCAGATGTGCGGCCGACGGAGCGAGTCGGGGTACGAACTGTACCGCCGATGCGCCGGTGCCGATGACGGCGAGACGCTTACCCTCGACCGAATGCTCGTGGTTCCACCGAGCCGAGTGAAAGATGCTGCCCGCGAACGAGTCCAGACCGTCGATACTGGGAGTGGCGGGTTCACTGAACGGGCCGAGGGCTCCGATCAGAATCCGAGAAGTCCATGTTCCGCCGCTCGTTCGCACGATCCAACGCTCCCTGGCGTCGTCCCACGTCGCGTCGAGCACCTCGTGTCCGAAGCGGATTCGATCCCGGATACCGAACCGGTCGGTGCAGTCGTTGAGGTACTGCTCGATCTCGGGCTGCAGCGGATACAGGCGGGTCCAGTCCGGGTTGGGTGCGAACGAGAACGAATACAGCGCCGAGGGAATATCGCACTGGGCGCCGGGATAGGTGTTCACGTGCCACGTCCCGCCGACCGCGCTGTCACGCTCGAAGATCAGAAAGTCGCCGCGGCCTTCCTGTTCGAGCCGTATTCCAGCTCCGAGACCGCCGAAGCCGGCACCGATGATGGCGACGTCGATGTGCGCCGCGGCAGAGTCGTTGTCGGTCATGATGTGTGGCTCCTTCTACAGATCGAGAACGACGACGTCGCCGTCGACCGCGGCGCGTGACACGCACAGGGTGAGTGAGTTCTCGCGTTCGGTGCTGCTCAGCACGCGATCGCGATGGTCGATGCGTCCGCCGGTGAGGCCGACGACGCAGGCACCGCAGAAACCTTGGCGGCACGAGAACGGCTGATCGGGACGGACTCGTCGGAGGGCGTCGAGGGCGGTCTCCTGTGCACCGACTTCGACGGTGTCGCCGGACCGTGCGAGCTTCAGCACGAACGGACGGCCGTCGACCACGGGGGCGGGCGCGAACAGCTCGGTGTGGAACTCTCGAACCGCGGTACTTCGGGCGGCCTGCTCGCGCAGCCGGCGCGAGAGTGCCGCGGGGCCGCAGACGTACAGGGCCGAGGATCCCGTCCCGAGATCGACGATGTCCGAGGGACTCGGAAGTCCGTCCACGTCATCGGTTTTGATGATCACGTGACCGCGGGAGGTGAGCGCCAGATGCTGCAGTTCGGCGACGAACGGCAGGCTCGCGCGAGATCTCCCGTGGTAGTAGAGGGTCCACCGTGTGCGGTCGGCGACGGCTCGCTCGATCATGGACCGAATGGGCGTGATGCCGATGCCGGCCGCGACGAACAAGTAGTGCTCGGCGGCGGCCATGGGAAATGCGTTGCGGGGTCCGCGGACTCGGAGGGTGTCTTCTGGAACGAGACCGTGTATCTCGGTGGAGGCCGTGCCGCCGGGGATCCTGCGGACACCGATGCGATATCGATCTCCTCCTGCCGGCCGACCTGCGAGCGAATACTGCCGAACCGAGCCTGCCGGTGTGGTCACGTCGATGTGTGCACCGGGCAACCAGGTCGGCAATGCGCTTCCGTCGCTGCGACGCAGTAGAAGTGAGCGCACGTCCTCGGCCTCGTCGACGATCTCGTCGATGGTCGTCTCGAATTCGTAGCCGACGCATCGGCGCGGTCGCGCCGGGGAGAGGGCGGTGACGACGGACGAGTCGGTGACCAGTCTTGCGTACACCCGAGACGCCGCAGCGATGGCTCGGAGACCACGGCCGGGGTCGGTCACCGTGATCTCACCCAGATGGCTGTGTCTCGGGGCTGTTTCGGTGGTCACTGCTGTGCCGCCAGTGCCGCGGGTGACGTCGCCAGGTATCGCACGGCCTTGTCGATGTCGCCCATCTTGGATGGGTGAAAACCCGGTCGGATGTACAGGGCGAGTTGGACGAACAGAAACGACAGGCCCGGTATCAGTTGCTTGCGGGATGCTCGTGCGAAGGCGAGAGGCCAGGGGGTGCGAAGTCGGCGCTTCCCGGTGCGCGGAGTGGCCTCCGAGTTCTTGTACAGGTACGCGGCGGTGCTGAACCAGAGCACGGCCAACCCCGCGCTGGCTATCACCGCGGTGCGGGCGCGGCGAAACGCACCCCCGTCGACGTACTGGAATGCGTCGAAGGCAACGTTGCGGTGTTCGAGTTCCTCGGCCCCGTGCCAGCGAAGCAGGTCCAGCATCGTCGGATCGACACCGAGGCGATCGAATTCGGTGTTGTCCAAAAGCCATTCGCCCACTACTGCGGTGAAATGTTCGGCTGCGGCGTAGATCCCGAGGCGCTCGTTCAGCCACGCTTTGCCCGCGCGGCCGGTGAGGCCGTGATCGCCGAACACCACGCCCACCGCGAATCGAATGCGCTGCAGGATCGGCTCGATGTCGACGCCGTGCGCGACGAGGTACGTACGAAAGCTCTCGTGGGAGGACGCGTGCGTGGCTTCTTGTCCGACGAATCCGACGACCTCCTCGTGCAGTCTGCGGTCGTCGATGTACGGAAGCGCGAGGGCGAACACGTCGGCCATCGCCCGTTCGCCCTCGGGCAAAACCAGATGCATGACGTTCCAGAAGTGCGTGGCGTACCACTCGTGCGGAATGTACTGCAGCGGAACGCCGGTCCAGTTGAACGTCACCGCGCGAGCCACGATCGCGTAGGACTCGTCCAGGTGGCGCGCGTTCGGGTCGATCGCTCTGTCACGAGACATTCGAGCTCCATTCGTCGAAATGCTGATGCGGTGATGCTACATAGCAACAGATGGTGTTGCAATGTTGCATTCAGTCATCGAGGGTGCCGTTAAGATCGGACGATGCATCCAGACGGTGACGACGGGCCGATCCTTGATGCCGCGTTGGAGTTGTTCGGCGAGGTCGGCATCCCCAGAACGACCATCGGGGACGTGGCCAAGCGCGCCAAGATCAACCGGGTGACTGTTTATCGCCGCATCGGATCCAAGGACGAGCTGGTACGGGCGGTCATGGCCCGTGAGTCGACGAGACTGTTCGTCGCGGTGGCGGCAGCGGCGGCCGAACAATCGTCACGGGCGGATCGTGCCGCACACGGATTCGCGACGACGATCGAGTCGGTGCGAACCAACCCCGTCCTGCTCAAGATGTTCGACTCCGAGAGTGCGCTGGTACTCGAACAGTTGACGACCAATGCGTCGACCCTGCTCGCGTCCGCAATAGACGCTGCCGCCCAGATCGCCCGGGGAGGGCTGGACTCGGACAGTTTCGCAGTACCCGACGCCCCGGAAATCGTGGTCCGCGTCGTACATTCGATTCTGCTGACTCCGGCAGCCGGCGCTGCACTCGAGACGTACGACGATCTGCTGGCCTTCGCGCACCGCAGCATCGTGCCGTTGCTGGTCAGCGGTGACCACCGCAGCACGTAGTTAGGCTAGGCTGCCCAGTCATGCCTCGATTCTTCGTGTTCCACGGCCGCGCGACCGGCCCGTCCAGACGTTCCGCCGGTGCGCGGCTGTACACGCTCGGCGGCGCTCTTTGCCTGGCCGCGATCGCTCTGGTCGGATGCTCGACCGCCACCACGGAACCGTCGAGTCCAGGCGAGACTGCGAGCACCAGAACTGTGCTGGACTACTTCGGCCCGGTCGAGGTTCCCGACCGACCCGCCCGGGTCGTCGCCGCCGACCCCATCTCACTGGCCCTGATGCTGTCGCTCGAAGTGAATCCCGTGGCCGCGTCCTTCAACCCGCTGGCGCTACCCGCGCACGTCGACGAGCGCATCGGCGACATCGCGAACATCGCGGGTGAGGGTGGCGGCTTCGATCCCAACGTCGAGGGAATCCTGGCTCAGGACCCCGACCTGATCGTGGTGGTCGCCGGGTACGACGGCGAAGGCGAGAAGGCGTGGAACAAGGAGATCTACGACAAGCTCGCCGCCAGCGGAGTGCCGACCTACGGCTTCGCCTACAACGACGGGGTGTCGCTCGAGGATGTCTCGCACGGGGTAGCGGCCGTAGGGGATGCGCTCGGAAAGCAGAGCCAGGCAACGGACCTCATGCAGGGGCTGACCGATCGCATGGCCGCGCTGAAGCAACGGGTTGCCGACGCGGGCCTGGCCGACAAGCCGGTCTCCGCTGTTCGATTGAGCGAGCGTGGGGAGTACTCGATTCGCGTCGGCACGGGTGAGAGCATCGCCTTCCGCGGTGTGGGCATGGCGCAGCCCGAGGGCCAGCAGGATCCCAGTGTGTTCCGTATCGACATCACCGACGAGACGCTGAACATTCTGAACTCCGCCGACACCCTGTTCGTGTACACCGACCAGGGTGCCGACAGTGAACGGGACGCGATCAGTGCTGCACCGCTGTGGTCGACACTGCCTGCGGTGCAGCAGAATCGGGTGCACTGGGTCTCGGCGAGCGTGTGGAATTCGTCGGACCCGATCGGCCTGAACAGGATCATGGACGACATCGAAACGATGTTCGTCGAGCCGGCAGAGCAGAGCTGAACGCCCTGTCATGGCCGGTCGACGTGACGAGGGTGGATATCTCACCGCACGGGTAGTCCAATCGAAACGATTGTCACCGTCGCTGATTCGCGTCGTGTTCGATGCTTCCGCTGCACGCGGGTTCGAGTCGAGCGGAGTGCCCGACGAAATCGTGCACCTGTACTTTCCGGCCGACGGAGAGGACGTACCGCCCGAGATGACCCGACGCGACGGCGTTCTCGCGCACCATGACGACGTGGTTCGTGAATGCCGCAACTACACCGTCCGGTGCTGGGACGAGAACCGGATCACGATCGACTTCGTGGACCACGTCGGCGGCGTGGCCGCGGACTGGGCTCGCTCGGCCGAGCCGGGTACGGAGCTGGGGATGTGGGGAACACGGTCGTGGTACGAGCCGCCCGCCGACACGGAGTGGATGTTGTTGATCGCCGATCTGCCGGGGCTACCCGCTCTGTGCCGTGCTCTCGAGCAGCTGCCTGCCGGACTCCGCGCGCATGCGATCGTCGAGGTGGCTCACGACGACGACGTGTTGGACGTTCGATCGGCGGCCTCGGTGACGATGGACTGGAGGGTGGCCGGAAACGGGCGCGCACCATCGCAACTCGTCGATGCTGTGCGCACGTTCCGAGTTCCGGCAGGAAACGGGTACGTCTGGTTCGGCGGGGAGGCGTCGGCGGGTAGAGGCGTACGTAAGTACTTCCGCTGTGAGGTCGGCTTCCCTGCTAGCCGCATGGCCATCGTCGGCTACTGGCGAGACGACAAGGAAGCATGGATCGAACGCTATGAGAGAGTGGCCGATTCACTGATCGACGACTACGAGCGCATCGCGTCCGCTGGCATGGGTGAGGCCGAGGCCGAGATCCACTGGGACGAGATTCTCGAGCGCGCCGGACTGTGACTCAGGGACTCGTCGGACAGCATTGACCGTCGCGTGATCACAGAACTGCGTCGGCCGCTTCCTTGGCGACGTAGGCGTCACGCAGGTCGCGCTTGAGGATCTTGCCTGCTCCGCTCATGGGTAGCGCTGTCACGAACTCGATGGTGCGGGGAGTCTTGTACCCGGCAACGTAGGTGCGAGTGTGCTCGCGTAACTCGGCTGTCGTGGGTGAGAGTCCCTCGGCCAGAACGACACACGCATGAACTCGTTCACCCCACTCCTCGTCCGGAACGCCGATCACGGCACAGGCTAGAACGGCGGGATGACGACTGAGCGCGCTCTCCACCTCGGCGCTGTAGACGTTCTCGCCGCCGGTGATGATCATGTCCTTCAAGCGGTCGACGACGAACAGGAATCCGTCGGAGTCGAGGTAACCCACGTCGCCGGTGTGCATCCAGCCGTCTCGAACGGCGGCCGCGGTCTCCTCCGGCTTGTTCCAGTAGCCCAGCATCACATGACCGCCGCGGACGCAGATTTCGCCGACGTCACCGGTGGCGAGCTGCTCGTCATCCGGGCCGAGGATGCAGATCTCCGAGTGTGGGGCTGCGCGTCCCGCCGACCCGATACGTTGTCCAACATGATGTTCCGGCCACAGCAGAGATGCGACCGGCGCGAGTTCTGTCATGCCGTAGGCCTGCGTGAGGCGGGCCTGCGGAAGCTTGGCGAGGGTCCGTTCGAGAACACCGGCGGAGATGGGGGATCCTCCGTAGAGCACACGGCTCAGTGACGAGGTGTCGAACTCGCTCAACGTGGGGTGGTCGACGAGCAGCTGAATCATGGTGGGGACCAGCAACACATCGGTGACGGAGTGCTGTGCGATCGCGCCCAGTACCGCTGTCGGTTCGAAGAACGGAACCATGACATGGGTGCCACCGAGCATGACCTGCCCTACCCATGCAGCCAGATCGGCGAGGTGGAACATCGGTGCGGCGTGGAGCAATACCGACGCGTCGTCGAGCAGCTGTCCGGTGGCCACCGTCCCCAGGCCGGAGGTCACCAGATTCGCGTGGGAGAGCATGACGCCCTTGGGGAATCCGGTGGTGCCGCCGGTGTAGAAGAGACCGGCCAGGGCGTCGCCGCTGCGTCGTACATCGGGAACGGGACCGTGGGATGCCACCAGATCCTCGTACGACACCATGCCGTCAGGGGTGGAGCCGTCCCCGCAGTAGACGACGGTGGCCAGGTCGGGACACGACGCGCGTAGAGCCGGAACCATCGCCCCGAAGGTGTCGTCGACGATGAGTACCTTGGTCCCGGAGTCGTTGAGTGCATACGCAACTTCGACGGGTGACCACCGAATGTTGACGGGATTGAGCACGGCATCGGCCCACGGGACCGCAAGCAGGTACTCGGAGTAGCGGTCACTGTTGAACGCCAGCATTGCCACTCGATCGCCGCTCTCGACTCCGACGGAATGCAGACCGGCCGCGAACCTCGCCACACGATCGATCTGTTCCGAGAAGGTGCGCACGCGATCGCCGAACACCGTTGCAGCGCGATCGGGCGTGGTGACTGCGGAGCGATGGAGGCCTTGAGTGAGATACATGGCGAGGTCCCTTGTGCGAGAGGGGGCGCGGTACGCCCGAGTGAATACGGTCACAGTTCCACCTTGTTGGCGTGGTGTCAATAGCGAAGCCGTGGGTGATCGACGGGATGTGAACCGTGAAAAGGATTGCCCAGCTACCGTTCTGGGGCGTTGTCGAGAGAGCGTGCGGTGGAGAGAACGGTGACGAGCACGTCTGTCAGAAGTGTTTCCACCTGGTCCCGGGTCAGCGTGCCGCGCACCAGCCACTCGCGACCTGCCGCCTTCACCATGCCGCCGAACGCCCGCACTGCCGACGTTGCGATGCGTCTGTCGCCGCGGTGTGTCTCGAAAGCCGTTGCGTCCAAGACGCGCTCGGCGGCAAGGTCGTCCGCCTCGTCCAGAATCTGCGCCACCTGCTGGTCCACGCCCGAGCCGCTCGCCACCGACACCCACGCCGTTCCGTGTGCCTCGATGACGCCCACCAGCCAGTGCACACTCCCGCGAGCCCTCTCCTCGACCGAGCCCGTGGGCAAGTGCACGTCCTCGATCGGCGGCACGGTGACCAGGAAACGAACACACTCGAGGTACAGATCCCGTTTGCTGCCGATGTAGTGATGAATGAGCCCGCGTGCAACACCCGCAGCCGCAGCCACGTCGGCCATGGAGACCTCGGCGTACGGCTTGTCGCCGAACAAGCGAACGGCGGCGGCCAGGATCTGGGTCCGTCGCTCGTCCGGTTCCAGTCGATTCCACTTGGGTGTGCTTGCAGCCGGCATGGTTGTCATGATCGCACCGAACCGAGCGAGCGCGATCTCAGAGGTACCGCTCGGTGCGCGCTCGCAGCGATGCCGGTACGACGAACCTGTCGCCGTATCGCGCCCGCAACTCGTCGGCTCGGCGCACGAATCCCGGGAGACCGCCGTCGAACTGATTGACGAACTGCAGCACACCGCCGGTCCAGGCGGGGAAGCCGATACCCAGAATGGAACCGACATTGGCGTCGGCGACGGTTCGGAGAACGCCCTCGTCGAGGCATGCGACCGAATCCAGTGATTGGGCGACGAGCATGCGATCCATCATGTCCTCGAACGGAATTCCGTGATCGGGGCGGTGGTAGTGCTCCACCAGGCCCGGCCAGAGCCGGACCTTGCTGCCGTCCTCGGCGTACTCGTAGAACCCGCGCTCCGCCTTGCGGCCCGGACGGTCGAACTCGTCGACGAGGCGATCGACCAGGGCGTACGAATTCGAGACGATCCAGGGGCGACCGTCGGCGCGAGCGGCCTCGGCCATGCCCTCGCGGATGTGCCGCGACAGGGTCAACGAAATCTCGTCCATCAGAGCCAGTGCGCCGGACGGGTAGCCGGCCTGGAGTGCGGCCTGCTCGACGGTGGCCGGATGCACGCCCTCCGCGACCAGCGAGATCGCCTCGTCCATGAATCGGCCGATGACGCGGGTGGTGAAGAAGCCGTGACTGTCGCCGACGACGATGGGTGTCTTGCCGATCAGGCGGACGAAGTCGAATGCGCGGGCAAGAGCGGAATCGCTGGTGTGTTCTCCCACCACTATCTCCACCAACGGCATCTTGTCGACGGGGGAGAAGAAGTGCGTGCCGATGAAGTCGCCGGTCCGCGAAACAGACTGCGAGAGTGCGGTGATGGGGAGGGTGGAGGTGTTCGAGCACAGCAGCGCGTCGGCGGTCAGGTACTTGTCGACGTCCTCGAAGGCACCCTGCTTGACGGCGGGATCCTCGAACACTGCCTCGACGACCAGGTCGCAACCCTCGGCGTCCGCCGCGTCGGAGCTGGGGGTGATGAGCGCGAGCACCGCATCGGCATCGGCCTGGGTCTTTCGTCCCTTCGCGACAGCTTTGCCGAGAATCGAACGCGCGTAATCTTTTCCGCGCTCAGCAGACTCGATCGAGACATCGCGGAGGATCACTGGAACCTGCGCCGAGGCGACGACGTAGGCGATGGCGGCACCCATCATTCCGGCCCCGATCACCAGCACTTTCTCGGGAACTCGATGTGGTTCGGCCGGAGGGCGGGAAGCGCCTTTGGTGATGGAGCCGAGATCGAAGAACATCGACTGGATCAGGTTGCCCGAGATCGGCCCGCAGGCGAGCGACGTGCAGTAGCGGGTTTCGACGAGGGAGGCGGCCTCGAAGTCGAGTACCGATCCTTCCACTGCCGCGGCAACCACTGCGATGGGGGCAGGCATCGGCGCGCCCTTGACCTGTTCACGCACTGTTGCCGTGAGTGCCGGCAGCTGCGCGGCCACAGCCGGTGCTGACGCCGTACCGCCGGGGATCGTGAATCCCGCCCTGTCCCAGGGCTGGAGGGCCTCGGGATTGGCGGTGATCCATGAACGTGCCTGCGCCATCATCTGCTCGTGGGTGTCGACGACCTCGTCGATGAGTCCGAGTTCGAGGGCCTGCGCCGGCCGATATCGCTGGCCCTGGCCAACCACCTGTGTCAGAGCCTTGACGATGCCGAACATCCGAACCGTTCGGGTGACGCCACCGGCCCCGGGCAGCAACCCGAGTGTCACCTCGGGCAGCCCGAATCGAGCCGTGCTGTTGTTCAGGGCAATTCGATGATGGCAGGCCAGGGCGATCTCGAAGCCGCCGCCGAGCGCGGTGCCTCCCAGTGCGGCCACCACCGGCTTGCCCAGCGTCTCGAGACGGCGGAATTTGTCCTTGGTGAAGTCGAGAGCGTCGGCGATCGTCGCGTGGTCGGACGGATCGGCGTCGCGCAGCAATTCGAGGTCGCCACCGGAGAAGAACGAATCCTTGCCTGACGTGACGATGATGCCGTCGTACGCATCGAGTTCGGTCTCGAGCCAGTCGACGGTCTGCTCGAGCGATTCACCGAATGCCGCGTTCATCGTGTTCGTGGAATGCGCAGGATCGTCGATCGTCAGCACGACGATACGGTCGGTACCGATCTCGCCGGTGATGGTGGAAGTGTGCAGTGCGGCTGGGCTGTTCATCGGATCCTCGGGTCGGTGCGGGTTCTACAGAGAGCGAGAGATGAGGTCTTTCATGACTTCGTTGGCACCGGCGTAGATGCGGGCGATGCGACCGTCGACGAACATCCGGGCGATGGGGTATTCCTCCATGTAGCCGTAGCCGCCGAAGAGTTGCAGGCAGCGGTCGACCACCTCGAATTGTCGATCGGTGGTCCAGTACTTGACCATCGCAGCCGTCGTCACGTCCAGTGAACCCGAAATATGTTGGGCCACTGCGTCGTCGACGAAGGTGCGGACGACGCGTCCGATGGTGGCGCATTCGGCGAGCTCGAACTTGGTGTTCTGCAGGTCGAAGAGTGTCTTTCCGAAAGCGTTGCGCGACTTGGTGTAGTCGACGGTCTGTTGGACGGCGGCCTCGATCATCGCAGCGGCGGCAATACCGCAGATCAACCGTTCCTGGGGAAGCTGCTGCATCAACTGCGCGAAGCCGCGACCTTCTTCACCCAGGAGGTTGGCAGCCGGAACGCGTAGACCGTCGAAGCTGAGTTCTGCTGTGTCCTGGCCTTTCTGGCCGATCTTGTGCAGTACCCGTCCGCGGTGGAAGCCTTCGGTGTCGTCGGAGACCTCGGCCACGAGCAGCGATAACCCGCGGGCTCCGGCGGTTGGATCTGTCTTGGCGGCGATGATGATCAGATCGCAGTGAGCTCCGTTGGAAATGAACGTCTTTCCGCCCGTGACCACGTACTCGTCCCCGTCGCGCACCGCGCGGGTGGTGATGCCCTGGAGGTCCGAGCCGGTTCCCGGTTCGGTCATCGCGATCGCGCCGATCCACTCGCCGGAGCACAGCTTCGGTAGCCAGCGCTGCTTCTTCTCCTCGGTTGCGTACGCAAGGATGTAATGCGGAACGATGCCGCTGTGCACACCCAACTGCATGGCCGAGTCGCCTGCGCGGACCTGCTCCTCGAACAGCACCGCCTCGTGGCGGAAGTCGCCGCCGCCTCCGCCGTACTGCTGGGGTATCGACATTCCCAGGAGTCCATGGTTGCCCGCACTCCGGTAGACCTCGCGGCTGGGGCGTCCTGCCGTCGCGAATTCCTCGCGGTGCGGCGCGACCTCCTTCTCGAAGAAGCTGCGGGCGAGCTGTCGGACGTCGGCGAGCTCGGTGGTGACGTCGTCGGTGCGGTCTGCGAGTGCAGTCATGGAGGGTCCTCGGGTCGGAGCGTACGACGCGTTGTTGGCGCTGTGCCAATAACGATGCACCGACGTGGCCACGGATGTCAACCATGTGCTGTGGCGGGTGAGTTCTCTAGCTGTCCGCGGAGCGGAGTAGCGCTACGTCCGAGACGAGGCGGATGTGCTCGGCCATCGCGCGTCCGGCCTCGATCGAATTCTGTTGTCGCACAGCGTCGGCGATGCGGCGGTGGTGTTCCAATGAAGTCTGCGGACGGTTCGACTGCGACAATGATTCGATTCGAGTTTCGCGGATCAGGCCGGCGATTTCGCCCATGAGGCGGGCGAGTAGCGGCGAGTGTGCGGCCTCGGTGATGGCGTGATGGAACAGCTCGTCGCCGGAGTCGCCGCGATTTCCGTCGGTGATCTCCGAGGCCATCACCGACAGGGCGTGGTCGATCGCCGCCATTTCGGCGTCGCTGCGGCGGATTGCGGCGAGCTCGGCGAGTTTGACCTCGAGTGCCTCACGGGCTTCGATCACCTCGGGCAGGCGATCGGCGTGCTCGCGCAGGGCGCGAATGGCCATGTCCCCCACGGGCCGTCGCACGAGTACCGCTCCGTCGCCGTGGCGCACGGCCAGTATGCCCTGTACTTCGAGTGCGACGAGGGCCTGACTCAGTGAGGCTCTGCTGACGCCGAGGTGACCCGCCAGTTCACGCTCGGGCGGGAGTCGATCGCCGGGCTTCATGTCGCGATCGGCGATGTGTTTGCACAGCTGCTCCACGATGACCTCGTACAGCCGTGGTCGGGTCACCGGGCGAATTTGCTCAGCCACTGTGTCACTCGCTCTCTGCTCCTCTGGACCCCCACCTTAACCGTCGGGTAGGCAGTGGCCCGGTTCATAGCAACTGTTGACAAGTGATCCACTTCACTGGTTCAGTCTGTAAAGACTCAGTGGCTAGTCCAATTGGCCACGGAACCCGAGCGCCCGCTCGGGGGACAACCTCTGACGAACCGGAGACCTTCGATGTCGACCGAGTTGATACCCATCATTGCGCTCGTCGTCATGTTCCTCGCTGCGACCGTGTTCCCGGTGAACATGGGCGCGCTGGGGTTCGTGGCGGCGTTCTTCGTCGGAACCATTGCCGTGGGCATGGGCACCGACGACATCATCGCCGGCTTCCCGAGCAGCTTGTTCCTGACGCTGGTCGGTATCACCTATCTCTTCGCGATCGCCCAGAACAACGGCACGGTCGACCTCCTGGTCCGCGGTGCGGTGCGGCTGGTCGGTGGCCGGGTCGCCCTGATTCCGTGGGTCATGTTCGGTATCACCGGCGTGCTGACCTCCATCGGAGCGCTGGGACCGGCAGCCGTGGCCATCGTCGCACCGATCGCACTCGGCTTCGCGGCGCGGTACAAGATCAATGCCCTGCTCATGGGCATGATGGTCATTCACGGCGCACAGGCGGGCGGGTTCTCGCCGATCAGCATCTACGGCGTCACGGTCAACAACATCGCTCAGAAGGCGGGTCTGGTCAACAGCCCACTCACCTTGTTCCTGGGCAGCATGCTGTTCAACGCCGCAATCGGTGCGTTGCTGTTCATGTTCCTGGGCGGACGTGCACTTCTCGGTCGTAGCGTGCACGACGAGGACGGCACTCGCCCCGAGGGAGATTCGGGCGGAGTAGGCGGGGGCGGCTCGAGAACTGTGATGCGCGGCTTCGGATCGTCGACGCCCAAGCCGTCCGGTCAGACGGTCACGGTCGAGAACGCGCCACCCCTGGCCACCGCCGTCAAGGCCATCACGTTCGATCAGATCCTCACGCTCGTGGGGCTGGCCTCGCTGGCGCTGTTCTCACTCGTCCTCGATCTCGATGTCGGCTTCGTGTCCATGACGGTCGCCGTGGTCCTCGCCCTGGCGTCGCCCAAGGCTCAGAAGGGTGCGATCAACCAGATCAGCTGGTCGACGGTATTGCTCATCGGTGGCGTGTTGACGTTCGTGGGCGTGCTGCAGGAAGCCGGCACGGTCGAGTACGTCGGTGATGCGGTTGCCGGCATCGGTATTCCGCTGCTCGTGGCTCTGTTGCTGTGCTACATCGGTGCCATCGTCTCGGCGTTCGCGTCGTCGACGGCCATCCTCGGTGTCACCATTCCGCTGGCCGTTCCGTTCCTGCTTGCCGGTGAGGTCGGTGCCATCGGTGTGATCGTGGCCCTGTCCATCGCCTCGACGATCGTCGACGTCAGTCCCTTCTCCACCAACGGCGCCCTGGTGCTGGCCAACGCCCAGGACATCGACCGGGACGTCTTCTACAAACAGATTCTGAAATACAGCGCGTTGGTCGTCGTCATCGGCCCGTTGATCGCCTGGGCGGTACTGGTCGTGCCCGGCTGGCTCTAGCTCTCGAGCTGCGCGGACGTCCGAGAACGCGATCTTGACTTCCCCTCGGATCACTGGTCCAATGAAATTGGCTAGGCCACTGGCCCAATGGGCCAGTGGCGATCCACCCCTTTCGACGTAAGGATCAATTCGATGCCCCTCAACACGACAGGCAGAACCGGACCGCTCGACGGCACCGTGGTGGTGGATCTGACGCGCGCCCTGGCCGGCCCGCACGCGGCGATGATGCTCGGAGATCTCGGTGCGGACATCATCAAGGTCGAGACCCCCAAGGGCGGCGACGACACTCGGGTGTGGGGCCCGCCGTTCGTCACCCCGCGTGACGCGGAGCGCGAATCGACGTATTTTCTCTCGGCCAACCGCAACAAGCGGTCGATCGCGCTCGACCTCAAAACCGACGATGGCCGAGAAGCGTTGGAGCGCATGATCGAACGCGCGGATGTTCTGCTCGAGAACTTCCGCACGGGAGTGCTCGATCGGCTCGGCTTCTCGCCCGAGCGCATCGCCGAGATCAACCCGCGCACGGTCGTGCTGTCGATCAGCGGATTCGGCCACGACGGCCCCGAGGGTGGCCGATCCGGCTACGACCAGATCGCTCAGGGCGAGGCCGGCTTGATGTCGTTCACCGGCTCCGGCCCCGACGATGTTCAGCGCGTGGGGGTTCCGATCGCGGACCTGCTGGCCGGAATGTACGGAGCGTTCGGCGTTCTCGCTGCGCTGCGCGAGCGCGACCGCACCGGCCGCGGCAAGGTGGTTCGAACGTCGTTGCTGGCCAGCGTCGTCGGGGTGCATGCATTCCAAGGCACCAAGTGGACCGTCGCAGGCGAGATCGGTGAAGCGCAGGGCAACCACCACCCGTCGATCTGTCCGTACGGCCTCTTTCCCACTTCCGATGGAGCCGTGCAGATCTCGGTGGGCAGCGAAGGACTGTGGCATCGCTTCTGTGAGGGCTTCGGTATCGATCCCGACCTCGAGGGTATGGCGACCAACCCACAACGCGTCGACAGTCGCGACGACGTCGTCGAACTCGTGTCCAAGATCTTCCGCACCTACGAGACCGAGCCGTTGTTGTTGCTTCTCGACGAAATCGGCGTTCCGGCAGGCAAAGTACGCAACGTGCAGGAAGTGTACGAGTGGGAGCAGACCAAGTCTCAGGGACTGCTCATCGACGTCGAGCACGAGACGCTGGGCACGGTGACCCTGCCCGGGCCGCCGCTGCGATTCTTCGAATCCGACGGCACGGAGGTCACCGAGAACCGGCATCTGGCACCGCCGGTCCTCGGAGCCGACGACGAACTCGTCCGCGACTGGTTGAAAGAAGCGATCCGATGACGAGGATGACCGCGCTCGAACTCCTCGATCTGGTGATCGATCCCGGGAGTTTCGAGTCGTGGGACAGCCCGGCTGCCGACTACGTCATCGACGACGAGTACGCGAACGAACTGGCTGCGGCGCGTGAGAAGACCGGATTCGACGAGTCCGTTCTCACCGGATCCGCCACCGTGCGCGGACGTAAGGTGGCAATCCTGTTGGGCGAGTTCGCCTTTCTGGCCGGTTCCATCGGAGTGGCCGCCGGTGAACGCTTGGTCAGTGCGGTGCACCGATCCACCGATGAGCGGCTTCCGTTGCTCGCGTTGCCGACCTCGGGTGGAACGCGCATGCAGGAGGGCACTGTCGCGTTTCTGCAGATGGTCAAGATCACCGCGGCGATCACCGCACACAAGGCGGCGAATCTGCCGTACATCGTCTATCTGCGGCACCCCACCACCGGCGGCGTCTTCGCATCCTGGGGATCGCTCGGTCACGTCACCGTTGCCGAGCCCGGTGCGCTCGTCGGGTTCCTCGGCCCCCGTGTCTACGAGGCGTTGTACGACGCGAAATTCCCCGCCGGCGTGCAGACCTCGGAGAACCTGCAGGCGCACGGACTCATCGACGCCATCCGTCCGCCCGAGCAACTCGGTGAGATCGTCGACCGTGCACTACGCATCATGACCGATGTGCCGTCGTGTCGCGTCCGGCATTCCGATGCCCTCGAGTGGGAGATCGAGGACGTGCCGGCATGGACCTCGATTCTGGCCTCGCGCAGGAGCGATCGGCCGGGGGTGCGCGAATTGCTGTTCAACACAGCGGCAGACGTGTTACCGCTCAACGGAACCGGTCAGGGCGAGTCCGATCCGGGCCTCATTCTGGCGCTCGTCCGGTTCGGCGACATGCCGTGCGTTCTGCTCGGCCAGGACCGGAGGAGCCAGACGACGAAGACGCCACTCGGCCCCGCGGCTCTGCGTGAGGCCCGACGCGGCATGCGGCTGGCGCAGGATTTGAAGCTTCCCCTCGTCACCGTCATCGATACTGCAGGCGCAGCGCTCTCGAAGGAGGCGGAGGAAGGCGGCCTGGCCGGCGAGATAGCACGGTGCATCGCAGACATGGTCGACCTCGAAACCCCCACGCTCTCCTTGCTGTTGGGGCAGGGAACCGGCGGCGGTGCCCTTGCGTTGGTGCCCGCGGATCGAGTTCTCGCTGCTCAGCACGCCTGGCTCTCGCCGTTGCCGCCCGAGGGTGCCTCGGCCATCGTGCATCGCGACACCACCCACGCCGCCGAGATGGCGACCAAGCAGGGAGTGCGCTCGCTCGATCTCTTCCGGGCCGGTGTCGTCGACATCATCGTTCCCGAGTTGCCCGACGCCGCAGATGAATCACAGCAGTTCTGCGATCGAGTGGGCGCGGTATTGCACCGAGAACTTGCCGAGCTGATCGCTCAGGACCCCTCGATGCGGATGATCGCGCGCGAAAAGCGTTTCAATCGAATCGGTTTTGCGGCTGCCGCTGTGTGATATCCGCCGAGCTCGAAGTTATGGACGGATTTCAGGCCGAATGTGTCCATAACTTCGAGTTCGGCGAGAATCAGGACTCGAGCCAGGCGGCGAAAGTAGTAGTGGACAGTTCGGCCCCATCGCCTGGAACCAGTTCACGGCCGTGCAACAGTGCGCCGAAGTACGGAGCCTGGTCGTCGGCGACGACGGTTCTGCTGTCGCCGCGTGCCTTCAGACCTCTTTCAACGAACTCGTTGAGCCCGAACGCTTCCGGGCCTCCGATCTCGATCGTCTCGTTACGCGGTGCCTCGAGAGCGACACGAGCGACAACGGTCGAAACGTCGTGTGCCGCGATCGGCTGGACGAGACCCGAGCTCAACCGGACTTCGTCGCCCGTCGTCGCGCCCTGTGCGATGGCGGAGAAGAACTCGAAGAACTGCGTTGCGCGCACGAGGGTGTACGGAATCGACGATGCGCGAATCAGTTTCTCTTGAGCCACCTTTGCGCGCAAGTAGCCGCTGGCGGGCAGTCGGTCGTTGCCGACCACGGACAGTGCAACGTGGTGCTGCACGCCCGCACTCGCTTCGGCTGCGAGGATGTTGGTCGTCGCGCGTGTGAAGAAGTCCAACACGGCCGCGTCCTCGAACGACGGTGAATTCGAGACGTCGACAACGATATTCGCACTGACGAGAGCATCGGCCAGGCCCTCGCCGGTCAGAGTATTCACACCGGACTTGGGCGACGCCGCTATCGCATCGTGACCGTGCTCGGTCAACATGCTCACAACTGCAGAACCTATGAGGCCGGTTCCGCCGATGACAACGATCTTCATGAGAATCCTCTCTTCGCCGCAGGAGGGGTGCCTGCGAGACGAGCCGGTCAACTCTTGTCTGCTGCCGGTCGCAGTGTTGACAGGGCAGCGCTCCGATCTGTGACACCTAGCGCGGCAGCGCGTGCAGCTTGTCCGGATTCATCACCCACAGGACGGTCCCGATCCCGTCCTCGGTGGCATCGATCGTCAGCAGCGTGGTCACCGTCGACTCACGAACGATCAGTACGGCAGCCCTTCCGTTGACCTGGATGAACGACGTCGTGGTTCCTATCCAGAAATGCGAGGAGAACGCCGCAACGAATGCGGCGACTCGGCTGCGTCCGACAATGGGTATTCGGGCTGCAGCCTTCACCTTGCCGCCGCCGTCGGACAGGCTCACTACGTCCTGCGCAAGAATCTTTTCCAGAGCGGCCAGATCGCCCCCCTTGGCTGCGGCGAGAAAGGCGTCGAGCAGTCGATGATGGCGGTCGGAATCGACAGGGGTCGGACGAGCGTCGGCCACATGTCTGCGGGCGCGCGTCACCAGTTGACGCGCGTTGGCTTCGGTTGTCTCCACTATGTCGGCGATCTGGCCGTACGGATAGTCGAATGCTTCCCGGAGAACGTACGCGGCTCGCTCACGAGCCGGAAGTCGTTCCAGCACAACAAGAACGGCAAGCTCGACCGTGGCGTCGTTGTCTGCCACCGTCGCCGGATCGGCTCGGGTGTCGATCGGTTCGGGCAGCCACGGGCCGACGTACGACTCCCGCCGCACCCGCGCCGACTGCGTGACGTTGATGGCCAGGCGTGTCGTGACGGTGGTGAGGAAGGCGAGTGAATTACGGACGGTGGTGCGGTCGGTGGCGTGCCACTTCAGCCAGACATCCTGCACCACATCTTCGGCCTCGGCGGCGCTGCCCAGCATGCGATAGGCAATCCCGAACAATCGCGGGCGTGCCAGCTCGAATGCGGCGGTGCCGTCGTCGGTCATCGGCGTGGTCTCACTCTCTGTCTCGTGGGGACACTATCGTCCATGTCATGGCTGGCAATGCTCGGGACCCCGGAGTCTCGGTGGCTGCGCGCCTGCTGGCCCTGCTCGGTGTGTTCGACGAGAAGGCTCCGTCGCTGACCTTGACCGACCTGGCCGCCGGTGCCGACCTACCCATCGCCACTGCGCATCGGCTGGTGCGAGAACTGGTGGAGTGGGGCGCGTTGGTCCGGGGCGACGACGGGCGCTACGTCGTCGGTAGGCGGTTGTGGAAACTGGGCTTGCTCGCACCCGATCAGTCCGATCTTCGCGACATCGCATCACCGTTTCTGCACGACATCTACGGAGCGACCCTTGCGACGGTGCACCTGGCCATCCGCGACGGGTGCGAAGTGCTCTATGTCGACAGGTTGGCCGGCCACGCATCGGTTCCCGCGGTCAGTCGCGTCGGCGCTCGGCTGCCGCTGCACGCCACCGGCGTCGGCAAGGTGCTGCTGGCGTACGCGCCGCGGGAGGTGCAGGAACAGGTGATGCGCTCACTGGATCGCCTCACCCCGTACACGGTGACGCATCCTGGGCAGCTGGAGAGCGAGTTGCGTCGAGTGCGTCGCGAGGGTTTCGCGCAGACGGTCGAGGAGATGACACTCGGTGCGTGTTCGGTGGCTGTGCCGGTCCATGCCGGCGACAGTGTGGTCGCCGCATTGGGAATCGTGGTTCCCAAGCTGGGCCGCGATCGAGTGAGACTGGTTGCCGCGCTTCAGATTGCGGCCCAGGGGATCGGACGAAGTCTCGGCGGGTAGTCGGCCGTTTTCACTCAGTGGAAGTGCGGTCTTGTTTGGGTCCAGATCCCGGGGTCTACTGCTTGCATGCGTACACAGGTTGCCATCATCGGTGCAGGGCCCGCGGGTCTGCTGCTGTCCCACCTGCTCGACGAGCAGGGGATCGACTCCATTCTGATCGAGTCACGTACTCAGGAATACGTGCTCTCCCGAATCCGGGCCGGAGTCCTCGAACACTCGACGGTCCAGTTGCTCGACGAACACGGACTCGGTGAGCGCCTGCACCGCGAGGGCGACGAGCATCGAGGCATCTACCTGCAATGGCCGGAAGAGCGGCACCACATCGACTTTCGAGATCTCGTCGACCGGAGTGTCTGGGTGTACGGGCAAACGGAGGTCACCAAGGACCTCGTCGTGGCACGCGAGAAGGCCGGCCAACAGATCTACTACGACGTCTCGGACACGGCGTTGCACGACGTCGAATCCGACGCCCCCTACGTCACGTTCACCGACGCGTCGGGCAACGCGGTGCGAATCGACGCGACAGTCGTTGCGGGATGCGACGGTTCCTTCGGACCGAGCCGGGCGGCCATGCCCGATTCGGTGCGCAACACCTGGGAAAGGGTCTATCCCTACTCCTGGCTCGGTGTGCTCGCCGATGTCGCCCCCTCGACCGACGAACTGATCTACGCCTGGCACCAGGACGGCTTCGCGATGCACTCGATGCGGTCGTCGACGGTCAGCCGGCTGTATCTGCAGGTGCCGAACGGAACCGATATCGACACGTGGTCCGACGACCGCATCTGGGATGCCCTGGCGTTAAGGCTCGGTCACGGTCAGGACGGGTGGACTCTGAACCCCGGCCCCATCACCGAGAAGAGCGTGTTGCCGATGCGCAGCTACGTGCAGACACCGATGAGACACGGCAACCTGTACCTGGCCGGCGACGCCGCGCACATCGTGCCGCCCACCGGAGCGAAGGGCCTCAACCTCGCGGTAGCCGACGTGGCTCTGCTCGCGCCTGCCCTGGCGCAGAAGCTGAAGGGGAACGATTCGCGGGCCGCAGACAGCTACAGCGACGACGCACTTCGGCGCGTCTGGCGCTGCACCCACTTTTCGTGGTGGATGACCACGATGCTGCATACCGGCGACGACCCCTTCGACGCGCAACTGCAACTCTCGCAACTGAAATGGGTGGCGTCCAGCGAGGCGGGTGCCATGGGACTGGCGGAGAACTACGCCGGATTGCCGATCGGATTCTGATCGGCGGGCGGCGTGTGCACCGCGAGGAATTGATCGCTCCGACTTATCAATGAGCTGCAAATAGGTCTTTGTCATCAATGGATTGCGGGCTTACTGTGGGCAGGGTCACGCCTGAGCGTGATACGAACCGACAGGAGGCAATCGATGGAACTGAGGCATCTTCATCAGTTCGTCGCCGTGGCCGAGACCTGTCACTTCGGTCAGGCAGCCAAACGCCTGCATCTGGCGCAGCCGGCATTGTCTCAGTCGGTCCGACAGCTCGAGGCCGAACTGGGCGTCACCCTGCTCACCCGAACCACGCGTCAAGTGAGCCTGACTCCGGCGGGGGAGTTCTTCTACCGCGAGACCGTCCGCAACCTCGACAATCTCGAACGCAGCAACCGCGGTGTCCGACGCATCGCCGATGGCCGGTACGGGTTGGTACGTATCGGCTTCACCGGCACGGCGGCATTCGATCAGTTGCCGCCGATCGCCCGTGCGATCAAGCAGCGCCTTCCCGGGATCGCGCTCGAAATTCACGGGGATCTGTTGACCCCCGCTCAGGTGGAGGGATTGCGGTCGGAGCAGCTCGACGTCGCGGTTCTGCGGCCACCCGTGGCAGGTGACGACCTCGTCGTACGCACCATCACCACCGAGTCGCTGCTGCTTGCGGTGCCCGTCGATCACCGGTACGCCACCGAGGCAGCGCTCGGCATGGCCGACCTCATGTACGAGGACTTCGTGATGTATGCGGACACGCACTCGGTGATGAACGACGCCGTGGTGCGTAGTTGTCGCGCAGCGGGTTTCAGTCCTCGTCGTGAACACGAAGCCCCGGACACCTCGGTTCTGCTGGCGCTCGTCGCGGCCGGGTTGGGTGTGGCATTGGTTCCCGAATCCGTCCGCGCTCTGCAGTTGAACGGCGTCGTGTTCCGCGACATCGCCGGAGCGAGCACGATCGACCTGGCATTGGCGTGGCACCGCGACCGACCGTCGGCACTCGTCGATGCGCTGGTCGCAGCGTTGGAGGACGCGGGAGTGCTCCCTCCGCTCGAACTATCCGTACCGCCTGCTCAGTCGAAGGGTGCGTTGTGAAAATCGTTGCTGTGGAGGCTATCCCGTACTCGATTCCGTATCGAAAGCCGCTGAAGTTCGCCAGCGGCGAGGTCGATGCGGCCGACCACGTTCTCGTACGCGTTCATACCGACGACGGTGTCGTCGGAGTCGCCGACGCTCCGCCTCGGCCGTTCACGTACGGCGAGACCCAGCGCGGGGTGGTGGCGGTAATCGAGACCCTGTTCGCGCCGGCCGTCGTGGGACTGCCGCTCGCCTCGAGGGAGGTGGTCAATGCCAAACTTGCTCGTACAGTGGGTAACCCGGTTGCCAAATCTGCCGTGGACATGGCCATCTGGGATGCGCTCGGGCAGACACTCGACCTACCCGTCACCGAACTCCTCGGCGGCTACACCGACCGTATGCGAGTGAGCCACATGCTCGGATTCGACACGCCTGCAGCGATGGTCGACGAGGCGAGTCGGATGCGAGAGACATACGGCATCGGAGTCTTCAAGGTCAAAGTCGGGCGACGGCCCGTAGAGCTCGACACCGCCGTGGTCCGCGCACTGCGAGAGGGGCTCGGTGAGACGGTCGAACTGTACGTCGACGGCAATCGCGGATGGACCGCTGCCGAATCTGCGCGTGCCATGAAAGAGATGTCGGATCTGGGGCTCACTCTTGCCGAGGAACTGTGCCCGGCCGACGACGTCCTCGGGCGTCGTTGGCTGGTACAGCAACTCGATGTTCCGTTCGTTGCCGACGAATCGGCGACGACCCCGGCGGAGGTCACTCGCGAGATCCTCGGTGGGTCCGCAACGGCCGTCAGTATCAAGACCGCTCGCACCGGATTCACCCGCTCGCTCCGCACTCATCACCTGTGCGAAGGGCTCGGTGTCGACGTGGTGATGGGAAACCAGATCGACGGCCAGCTCGGCACAGCCTGCACCGTCGCCTTCGGCGCGGCCTTCGACCTCACCTCACGCCGAGCAGGCGAGCTGTCGAACTTCCTCGACATGAGCGACGACCTGCTGACCGAAAGCCTCGTCATCCGCGACGGCGAACTGCACGTACTGCCGGGCTCGGGCCTCGGCGTGCGTATCGACCCCGACAAACTCGCGAAATACCGCACCGACAACTGATCTTCAGCACCGAAGAACGCAACTGTGAGCCAAGGAGTTCTCCATGAGCATCGACCACGCACCCTCGACGGAATCCGCTACCGAGGTGGCCACCGCAGCCGCGTCGGGGGCGAACGCCACCGAGCGTTTCACCTCCGACAAGCAGGCAGCCGCCGACACCCCGCCGGAGCGAGTCAGTCTGCTTGCTCGACAGGTCATTTCGGCAGTCCATGACACGATTCGCGAACACAAGGTCACTTACGACGAGTACAACGCCCTCAAGGCCTGGCTGATCAACGTCGGTCAGACCGGTGAGTGGCCGCTGTTCCTCGACGTCTGGGTAGAGCACGTCGTCGAAGAAGTTGCCGGCGAAACCCGTGAAGGCAGCAAGGGCACCATCGAAGGTCCGTACTACGTTCCGAATGCCCCGGAACTCGGGTCGGCCGCGATCCTGCCCACTCGCGACGGCGAACAGGGCACACCGCTGCTGTTCCAAGGTCAGGTCACGAGCGTCGACGGTAGCCCACTGCCGCATGCGGTCATCGAGATCTGGCACGCCGATTCCGACGGCTTCTACTCGCAGTTCGCGCCCGGAATCCCGGAGTGGAATCTGCGCGGCACGGTCACGGCAGACGATCAGGGCAACTTCTGGATCCACACGATGAAGCCCGCCCCGTACCAGATCCCGACCGACGGGGCCTGCGGCAAGCTGATCTCCGCGGCCGGCTGGCACCCGTGGCGTCCTGCACACCTGCACCTCAAAGTTGCGGCTGCCGGGCATCAGCAGATCACCACCCAGCTCTATTTCCCGGGCGACGCACACAACGACGACGACGTCGCCAACGCCGTCAAGCCCGAACTGATCCTCGATCCTCGGGAAGTCGACGGCGGCCAAGAAGTGACGTACAACTTCGTACTCGACAAGGGCTGAGCCACATGCTTTTTGCCGTGAAGATGCACGTCGCATTGCCGCAGGACCTCGATGCGGACGTACGAGCGGACACCCTCTCCAGGGAGAAGGCGTACTCGCAGCAACTGCAGCGGGACGGGGAGTGGGTGAGCATCTGGCGCATTGTCGGCCAGTACTCCAACCTCAGCATCTTCGATGTCCGGGACAACGAGCGGCTACACGAAATCCTGTGGAATCTCCCGCTGTTCCCGTACATGACGATCGAGGTGTCCCCGCTCGCGCAACACCCGTCGGACATTTCCGCGGGGTGATCGACCCCGCCGAACTCGAAGTTGGGGACGGAATTTCCGCGGAATCCGTCCCTAACTTCGAGTTCGCGGGAAGATCCGGTCGACGACGCGGTGGGCGATCAGCTCATGCGTCGACTGGTCGGGGTGCAGCCTATCCGGCAACGGGTGGTCCTCGACATCGTTGTCTCCGTACAGTTCTCGGCCGTCCAGGTATTGAAGATGGGGGTCCGCGGTGGCGCGCTCGGACACGATGCGGGCGAGTTCCTCGCGGATCACGGTCAGAGTCAGCTTTCCGGCACGCACCTCGGCGGGATCACCCGTCGCTGCGAATTTCACCGTGCCCGACGCCAATGCCGCCGGATCGAATGCACCTGGGCCGGGGGTGTTCTCGTGGATGGGGCACAGCAGCGCGGAGATCACGAACAGTGGGGTGTGGGGGTGACCGTCGCGGATGGTGTCGAGAAATCCGTGCACCGCGGAGGTGAATGCGCGTAGCCGCATCACGTCGGAGTTGACGAGGTTGATTCCGATCTCGAGGCTGATGAGGTCGGCGGGCGCGTCCCGAATGGCCGTCGCTACGAAGTGATCGAGCAGTGCGCTTCCGCCGAAACCCAGATTGCGCAGTTGCACACCGGCTGTCGCGGCGGCGAGGGCCGTCCAGGTGGTGCTGGGCCCTGTGGCGTTGGACCCCTGACTGATGGAGCTGCCGTAGTCGATCCAGATCGGTCGGGTGTCGATAACGGGTGAGACAGCGGCGTCGGTACGCAGCGCGACCAGTTCGATGATTTCGTTGTGCGGCAACCAGATTTCGACGTGTTTGTCGATTGCGGACAGCCCGGAGAACCGCGCGACACCAGTCGGCTCGACCTGATCGGTGACCGACCCCGTCGCCATGTCGATGGTCGTGGTGATGCCACCCGTCGTCGAAACGCGCTCGATGAGGACGCCGTCGATTCGCAGGTCGAACAGCCCGTCCGGCCGCGGCGGGAGGCCCAGGAATGTGCGACGGGTCGCCACTGCCTCGATCTCGATGATGGTGGCGGTCGTGGTGAAGACCAACCGAACTCCGGACGGCTGAGATTCCGCCATCGTGAGCTGGGGGTCGGTGAAGCGCTGACGAGCTCCGCGTGGCAGTCGATGAGGAAGCACGCCGTTGTCGGTTCGTTCCAGCTCGGCCGCGCCGTGCAGAAGTGTGTCGGAGATGTCGGTAGTGATCATGGTGGTCTCGATCTCTGGAGTGTCGGGCTGAGGTAAGGGCAGCTGGCGCACCTGCCTTCCTATATGAACCGTATATTTGCCTAATGCATTTAGGCAAACCGTTTCGCACACGGATGGGCCGCACGTAATTAAGGTGGCCACATGCGCATCGACGAGTATCGGACGTACGACGGCCTCGGGCTGGCCGAGTTGGTCTCCACAGGCGATGTCACCCCGCGTGAACTTCTCGATTGCGCACTGGAGCAGGCGAAGTCGGTGAACCCGGGTCTGAACGCGATCGTGCGTCCGATGCGCGAGGAGGCCGAGCAACGGCTGGCCGGAACGCTGGAAGGTCCGTTCGCCGGGGTGCCGTTTCTGATCAAGGACCTGTCGCAGGATTACGCGGGGCTGCCCACGTCCAGTGGTTCGCGTGCACTCACCGAGCTGCCGATGCCAGAACACGCGACGGTGGTGCAGCGCTGGCTCGACGCAGGCCTGGTCATCTTCGGTAAGACGAACACCCCGGAATTCGGTGCCAAGGGAATCACCGAGCCGGCAGTGTTCGGCCCGGCTCGAAACCCGTGGGACCGCAGCAGAACTCCCGGTGGTTCGTCGGGTGGCTCCGCCGCGGCGGTCGCGGCCGGGATCGCGCCGGTGGCGGGAGCGAACGACGGCGGCGGCTCGATCCGCATTCCGGCGGCCTGCTGTGGACTCGTCGGGCTCAAGCCCGGCCGCGGGCTGGTGCCGTCGGGACCGACGTTCGGCGAGCCGATGCACGGGGCCGCAGTGCAGGGCGTGGTGTCGCGGTCGGTCCGCGACACCGCCGCGATGCTCGATGTCCTCGCCGGTGGTGAGCCGACGTCGGGATACTCGTCCACGCCGCCGCCCGACGGGTTCCTGTCTCGGATGGACACCGACCCGCGGCCGTTACGGATCGGCATGTACGCCGCGACCTCGGTGAATCCGTCTCCGGCCCCGGAGGCGATCGCTGCGATGGAATCGGCGGCGACCACGCTCGGCGAACTGGGCCATACCGTCGAACTCCTCGAGGCCCCGCCGTTCGACGACGCAGCGCTCAACCGCGAATTCCTGCTCGCCTGGTTCACGTACCTGGCGTGGGAAATGGAAGAGGTCAAGCGCAGAACCGGGTGCGGTGACGACGCATTCGAGCGGGACACCCGAATCATGGCCGCGCTCGGCCGATCCGCGAGCGGAGTCGACTACCTCGATGCGGTGGAGGGCCGACACGTGCACGTGCGGGCCCTGGCCACCTACTTCGAAACGTACGACCTGCTGCTGACCCCGACTCTGGCCGAGCTGCCCCCGAAGATCGGGGCGTTCGAGCTGGCGAAGCCGCTGCAGTTGGCATCGGACTTGCTGTTGCGCAGCCGAACTGCGGGAATGCTCAAGTACACCGGCATCGTGGATCAGATGATCGACGAGAACATCTCGTGGATCCCGTACACCCAGACCGCCAACGTCACCGGGCGTCCCGCCCTGTCCGTTCCGCTGCACTGGACGAGCTCAGGATTGCCCATGGGCGCACACTTTCTCGCCCCGCTGGGGGGGGAGGGGCTGCTCGTCCAACTCGCAGCGCAGTTGGAACGAGCAGTGCCCTGGGCTCATCGCTACAGCGACATCAGCTGACAGACAGCGACACCGGCTAGCGGGTCGCTCCGAGCTGGACCTTGCCTGCGATGCCGGACGGACGCTGTCGCACGGTGCCGTCGACGATGTCGACGACTCCGCCTGCCCAGTCGGGATCGGTGTCGGCTGCGGCCTGAGGATCGGCGTGTGCGTCCGTACCTTCCTCGGCTGCCACCGTGATGGAGCGTTCCAAGGCCTCCCGCACACTGAGCAACGTCGTATCCGGTTCTGCGAACACGTCCGTCGCGGCATTACCGCGTCGCACGACCATGTCGTGGGTCAGGCTCTCCACCAAAGAGATCACGGTGCCGGGCGGCATCGCGGTGATGACTGCGACCGCGCGGCCGACCAGCCCCGTCGGCAGCAGTGGCACCGGAATCTGTGCTCGGCGCAGACCGGCGACGCTGCCGTACGCCTGCAGGAGTTCCGGGTAGCTCATCGTCTCGGTGCCGCCGATGTCGAACGATCCGGGACGGGCTGTATCGCCGAGGGCGCGGGCGATGATGGCGACGACGTCCACGACGGCGATCGGCTGCACCTGCCTCCGCATCCACGTCGGAATCGGCGTCACCGGCAGTCGCTCGGTCATGCGTCGCACCAACTCGAACGACGTCGATCCGGAACCGAGGATGATGGCGGCCCGGAGGACGGTGGCATCGACGGAACTGTCAAGGAACGCCTCCTCGACCTGCAGCCGTGAGCGCAGGTGATCCGACAGTGGAGTGCCGTCGTCGGGAATCAGACCGGACAGGTAGACGATTCGTTGGAGCCCGTTGCGTTCCGCGGCAGCGGCCATCGACTGCGCGGCGTGGCGATCCTTCTCGACGAAATCGCCCTCGTCCATCGAGTGGACCAGGTAGACCACCGCGTCGACATTCTCGGTAGCGGAGTCGAAGCTGTCGTGGTCGTCGAGGTCGAAGTGCACAGCCATCACGTGCGCACCCCAGGCGAAGCGCGACTTCTTCTTGGGGTCACGCATCGCGGCGTGTACCTCGTGGCCCTGTTCGAGAAGCACGGGGATCAGCCGAGATCCGATGTATCCGGTTGCGCCGGTGACCAGCACTCGCATGAGATTCTCGTTTCTGTAGACAGGGGTCATACCCTGTCCGGGCAGTCTCACTCCCCGCTTCCGGTGCCGGATGACACACTGTGCAGGTGAGTGCGCGTATCAGGAACAACGTGAAAGTCGTCGGAGCTGCCGACGGCCCGGTCGTGATGCTGGCGCACGGCTTCGGCTGCGACCAGACGTTGTGGCGAGGCGTCACCGAGATCCTGGCTTCGCGATTCCGGATCGTCCTGTTCGACCACGTGGGGGCCGGGGCAGCGGACCCGGCGGCCTGGGACGCCGAGAGATACGCCCACATGAGCACGTACGCCGCCGACATCGTGGAGATAGCGCAGGAACTGGACCTGACCGACGTCACGTTGGTCGGTCACTCGGTGGCGTCGATGATGGGGGTGCTGGCCGCCACCGCTGCGCCCGATCGATTCACCAAGCTGATTCTGCTGACTCCGTCCCCCCGGTACATCGACGACGGCGACTACCGCGGCGGCTTCAGTGCAGAGGACATCGACGAACTGCTCGAATCGCTGGACAGCAACTATCTCGGTTGGTCCGCATCGATGGCATCGGTGGTCGTGAACGCACCCGATCGACCGGAACTCGAGAACATGTGGACCGCGAGCGTGTGCCGAACCGATCCGGCGTGCGCACGGGTGTTCGCCCGCACCACCTTTCTGTCCGACAACCGGGCGGATCTGCCTGCAGTACCGGTGCCGACGTTGATCATCGACAGTGCGCGCGACTCGCTCGCACCGCCTCAGGTCGGCCGGTTCGTGCACGAACAGATCCCGGGGAGCGTCCGCATCACGCTCGACGTCAGTGGCCATTGCCCGCAGATCACCGCACCCGAACTGACGGCCGAGACCATCGCGGACTTCGTGAGACCGTCGTGATCGATGACCTCGATGTCGAGGACCTGTACGAGAATGCGCCATGCGGGTACCTGTCCGTACGCCCCGACATGCGGATCGCGCGACTGAACTCGACGCTGGCAACCTGGCTGGGCTTCGAGGTCGACGCGCTGGTCGGTACCGATTTCGGGGAGCTGCTCACCGTCGGTGGACGCATTCACTACGAGACCCACTTCGGGCCGATGCTGTTGATGAACGGCAAGCTCGACGGCATTGCACTGGACCTGGTGACGGCGGATCGTCGACGGCTGCCGGTGTTCATCACGGCGAACGTCAAGATCGACGCAGAGGGCCGGCCGGTACTGATCCGCATCACGGCGCTCGACGCTCGCGATCGCCGTACCTACGAGCGCGAATTGCTGCAATCACGCACGCGTGCAGAACTGTTGGCCAAGACGCTGCAGCGGTCGCTCTTGCCGCCCGCACTGCTACCGCCGTCGGGGATGACCGCCGCGGCGCACTACCGGGCAGCGTCCCGCGACGAGGTGGGTGGCGACTTCTACGACCTGTTTCCGTTGTCCGACGACTGCTGGGGCTTCTTTCTCGGCGACGTCTGTGGCAAAGGTGCATCGGCGGCCGCTGTGACGTCGCTGACGCGGTACACGTTGCGCGCGGCAGCGGTGTACGACGAGAACCCCGTCGCGGTGCTGCAGAATCTGGATTCTGTTCTGCGGCAAGAGTTTCGGGACGCCAATGCGCAGTTCTGCACCGCAGTCTTCGGCATTCTGAGCCGAACGGACACCGGATTCGAGGTATCGATGGCCAGTGGCGGGCACCCCCCACCGCTGGTCCTTCGTGCCGACGGAACCGCCCACTACGTGCCCATGACGGGCGGCCAGCTGATCGGAATACTTCGGCACGCTCGCTTCGTTCCGGCGACCGTCACGCTCGAAGCAGGGGACACCCTGATGCTCTACAGCGACGGTCTCACCGAAGCGCGAGTCGGCCGGGGCCGATACGACGACGACGGTGCTCTCCTGGAATTCGCGACGGCACACGCTCCGGCGACTCCGGCAGCCATCGTCGACGATCTGCGGTTGCTGCTGCGCAGTTTCGGCGACGGTCTGGCCGACGACGCCGCCGTCATGGCACTGGGCGTATCCCCGGCCCCCGACTCAGTCGAGGGCAGCGAGGGCTGACGGCAGGTCGGCGTGCAGGGTGAATTCCTGATCCAAGCCCATCAGTTTGATCGGCCGGCTGGTGGTCGGTCCGTCGGCGACGACCGAGAACGACAGGGAGTCTCCGTGATCCTGTTGCGCCGTCGCGAGAACGGTCATGGCCGCCGAGGCCAGAAACGACACTCCGCTCAGGTCGACGATCAGTGCAGCCGGGCCGGTCGCGGTCTGTGCGGTGATGGCCTCGGACAGTGCCGGAGCGGTGGTGACATCGAGCTCGCCCGCTACCGAGATGACGGCCGCGCGCCCGTCGTTGGAGGACTGGATCGAGAATCCTGCGGCGTTCGTGTCGACTGGCATCTGTACTCCTGAATCGTTACCCGCCGCGCTCGTCGACGGGGGATGCGGACCATTCAATCAGGCGGTGTCAGCGGAGCGTGACCTGAGTTCCTCGAAGCGCAGGCGCGCCCACCGTCGTGGTCCAGGAGGGGACGGCCTCCGGTGCGATTCCGGTGGCACCGCCGTAGATGACGGCCAGGGTCTGCTGCTCGGTGACCGAGCCCGCATACGAGGCGGGTACGGGGGAGAGCTGTGGAGCCGAGAGCACCGGGATGTTCTGCTCGCCCGGGTTTCTGGTTGGCACCTGGTACGAGCCGTCGTTGGGTGACCCACCCGGGTACTGCGGGAAGTATTCGCCCGCATTGCGGTCGAGCGGGGTGTAGCAGCTCGGTCCGCGGGTCTGCTCGAACAGCCGTGGCTCGTCCTGGTTCGGCAGGTATCGACCCTTCGGATTGACGAACGGCATCGAGACGTTGATGCCGGGATACTCGTCGCCGACGCCGGTGACGATCCTGCCGCGTCGGGCCCCTTCGGCGAACTGCGCGACCGTGCAACCCAGGGCGGGGGAGAACTCGGCCAGCACTTCGAGTGCCTCGCGCGAATTCGCGGCGAGACCGATCAGCTGCGTCGAGTTCGCCTCGAGAAAGCCCGCCGTCGTGTTCGAGGCGGATGACACCGACGTGTACAGCGTCGCGAGCGCGGATTGCTTCTCGACGACGGTGTTGCCGGTGGTCCGCAGATTGTCGAGAGCGCTGACCAACTCGGGAGCTGCATCGGCGTAGGTCTGGGAGAAGTCCGCCAATCCGCGTAGGTCCTGCTGGATGGCGGGGAGTTCGGTGTTCAGTCCGGAGAAGATGTTCTCCAGCCGATCGATCGTCAGGCCCAGCTGTTCTCCGCGGCCGCTGAGCCCCTGTGCCAGTGCGCCGAGGGTGTTCGAGAGATCCTGTGGCGGCACGGCTTGGAGCAACGGCAGCAGGCCGTCGAGCAATTGCCCCACCTCGATGGCATTTCCGCTGCGATCCTGCTTCAGCACGGTGCCCTCGGTGATGGGCGAACCGGGCTTGCCGTCCGGCGGAATCAACGCGACGTACCGCTCACCGAAGAGAGTCTTGGGCAGCAGGCGAGCCGTGACGTTCGAGGGGATCATCGGCGCTTTGTCCGGCTCGATCGCCAGTTCCGAGGTGACGACGCCGTCGGTGGTCGTAGCCGATCGGACCTCGCCGACGATCATGCCGCGCACCTTGACGTCGGCATTGCGGGGCAGCGCGTTGCCGACGCTGTCGGTCTCGAGGGAGACGGTCACGACGTCGACGAAGGTCTTGTTGTACGAGGTGACACTCCACCCGACGAACACCACGATGAGCACGACCAGTCCGATTCCGAGGAGACGGTTCTGCGCCGGCGAAGGGGCGCCGGTCATGCGACGGTCTGTGCGACAACAGCAGTCATGACGCGAACCTTAGTGCTACATAGAGTCACACTTACTGCTCCGACGCCCCTTCTGAGATGCACCTATCAGTGCCCGGGTGATGCGATACAGATCACACTTGGCCGGTGTGTCAGTCCGCGATCAGTTGCGTCGACGAGAACCAGCCGTCTCCGCCGCGTTCGCGCTGACGCCCGATGACGTATCGGCCGGGTGCAATTCCGGTGGCTCCGTGTTCGGGGTGAATGAGGTAGGCGGTCTCCGAATTGCTCAGGATGCCCAGAGCAAGGCGTCGAACGTCGTGCACCGGACTCGACCACGTGCACCCGCGGCCGTCGGCGACGAGGCTGTGCGGATTGCCGCCCGCCGCACTGCGGAGCAGTTCGATGCCGGACAACGGCACGGTCTCGTGTCGTGTCCGTTCGGTGGTGACGACGATGCCGTCGAGTACGGCGAGCGGGACGACGATCAGATCTCCCTGGGCCTGCGACCCGTTGACGACGGGCACCGATATCTCCTTGTCGAGGTAGTCGAAGACATCCAGACCGGTGCGGCTGGTGAGAGTGGACAGCGTGATGTTCGAGTTCATGGGGTCACCTGTGGTTGGTCGTCGGGGTGGGTAGTTGTGGGGTGGGTATCGATGGAGGTCGTGCGGAGTCACGTACGGCGGAGGAGCCGGGCATAGTCGGCTCCGGCAAGACCGTAGGTCCAGCCTGCCGCGTCGACGGCGGAGGTGAAGGCAGCGGGGACCCGCAGCCCGTAGCGGCGCCGTCGACCGTCGCGTTCACGAGAACCGTTGACGGCAAGCAGAATTCGTCCCCCGTCCTGCCAGCCCTCCGGTGCTGCGTACAGCTCCAGGGTGCAGCCCGGGTTCCCCGGATCCTGGCCGGTGTCGACGAGGCGTAGACCGGCCTGCTCCAGGTAGGTGTCCCAGCCGATTCGTTCGATGGCGCTTCGTCGCACTTCGACGTTGCGTTCGACAGTGATGCGGTCGACCGTCGGGTCGCGGATGACCCAGCTCGGAACGACGGTGCCGCTCAGTACGTGGACTGCGCTGCCGTCGGCGAACTGCACGGCCGGGCCCTCCGAATTGTGCAGCCGCACTTCACCGTGCGGTGAATCGGGTAGCGGTTCGACGTGTACGGCGGTGGGCCGTTCTGCCATCACTGCGATGTTCTCGAACGCCCACCACCAGCCCGTCGACTCGATGAGGGCGGTTTGGACGTCGAGTAGTTCGACGTCTTCGAAGGAGAACCGGGCGAGGCCGTGGCGACGGAAAGCGTCGTAGTAGGCGACGCGATGGGCTTCCTGTTGGCCGTACCAGGTGATGGAGCCGAACGGGCGGGGAGTGGTCGTGCGGATGGAAGTGGCAATTCCGTCGAACAGGCTGGTGTGCAACGACGTACGGACGGTCCGGTCGATGATGGGATCCGGGCTGATACCGGCGAGGGCCGCCTCGATCGGGGTGCCGCGGGCGACGATGCCGCGGACTCGAAAGTCGTTGCTGCCGTTGGTTGTGCTCCACCGGTCTTCCCGCGGCCATTCGATGTGGCGGCGCTCGATGATGCGGTCCATACGGTGCCGGGAGTCGGACAACATGGTCGCGATCGCGGCGTCCACCTCGGTGCCGGCGGTGGATATCGACGGTGTTCTCGCCAAGTGTCTGCCGGCGATGAAGGTCGCTGCAGCCCGAGGCGACGGCACCCAATGGAACTCGGGCTCGTCGAACCCGGCAGATCGATACAGTTGTGCCACAGCATGTTCCGCGACAGATCTGTCGGCTGGGCCGGCTTTCAGTCCGTAATCGAGCCACCGGTCGCGTTGCGCACAGACCGCGCGGATGTCTTCGGCGTAGGAATCGGGATCTTCGGAGAATGTGCCTCGACGGGGGAATGTCGACGGCATCGGCACGGCGCTCACTTTGGTGAGGCGGTGTCCGCCTTTCCTGTTGTCATGAACCAAGAGTGACACGAGATTCGGCCGAGCGCAAGGGTTGCCCACGTGCGCGGAAGTTCGTAGCAGGGGTCGAGTTTCCACTCACATGGGTCAGCGCGAGCGCAACACCAATTTCGCGGCGCTGATGTCGTCGATCACCAGATCGGTGATCAGGCCACCGCGCAGTGCGGCGGTAAGGGCGTCGAGTTTGGACTCTCCCGCCACGATGGCGACTCTGCGCGGGACGGCCTTGAGCCGATCGAGGCTCGGACCACTCGATCTGTCGTTCAACGCAATTCGGTTGTAGCTGCCGTCGGATCGGAGGAACACCGTGGCGATGTCGCCGACGACGCCGTCACGTTGCAGCTCGGCTCTGTCCTCGCGTTCGAGATAGCCGGCGCTGTAGACGTGACTCGGAACGGCTCCACTCATGACGCCGATGCTGAAGACGGCGAGGTTCATGCGATCCTGAAGTTCGAGCACGCGCCTGATGCTGCGCTCGCGCCACAGGTGCTGCCTCGTTTCCGGATAGTCGAAGAATGCGGGGACCGGAAATCCCTGTGCCGCAGCCCCGTACGCGTCGGCGAACGTCCGGATGATGTCGGTGGCATACGAGACCCCCGTGGTGCGCATGTTGGCTGCCCCGTTCAGTTGCACCACGCTCGAGTTGTGGGTTCGTTTGGGGGCGAGCTTGCGGCTGACGGCGCTGACGGTGGTTCCCCAGGCGACGCCCATCACCATGTCCGACTCGAAGAACGACGTGAGTAGTCGGCCGGCGAAGGTCGCGACCCGATCGAGACGCTGCAGTTCGTCGACCGTCTCCGCGACCGGCACCACGTGTGCACGAATGTCGTACAGATCGGCGAATGCACGCTCGATCCGCGGTGCCTGACCGAGTGGGGTGGAGATCTTGATTTCCACCAGTCCCGACGCCCGCGCGAACGTGATGAGTCGTGAGACTGTCGAACGAGATACGCCCAGCTCACGGCCGATGGCCGCCATCGTCATGTCCTGGAAGTAGTACAGCCGCGCCGCCTGGGTGGCATGGCCGGTCCGCAGGTCGGATTCGGGAGTGATGCCGGTGTCCGTCACCGGCACCAGTGTACGACCGAATTGCACATATGTGCATCAGCTGTGAAACGCAGTGCAGGCCGTCTACCGTGGCAAATGGCACGCAATGTGGCGTGTATCACTGACTGTGTGGAGGCTGGAAGATGGCACGTAAGGAACCGGAATGGGGGCTACCGGCGCACATGGCCGCGGAGTTCGCCGGAACCATGATTCTCATTCTGTTCGGTGTCGGCGTCGTCGCTCAGGTGGTCTCGGGTGGTGAGTCCGGCAGCCTCGGCGGTCACGACTCGATCGCCTGGGCGTGGGGGCTGGGCGTGATGTTCGGTATCTATGTCGCGGGCCGTATCACCGGCGCGCACCTCAATCCCGCGGTGACCATCACGTTCGCACTCTTCCGCGGATTCAGCTGGAAGATGGTTGCGCCGTACATTCTCGCGCAGACCGCAGGTGCCTTCGTGGCCGCGCTGCTGGTGCGCTGGAACTACAACGACATGATCAACGCGGTCGACCCAGGGCACACCACCGCCACCCAGACCATCTTCTCGACACTGCCCGGTAACGGGACACTGCCGGTGAGTGTGTCCTCGGCGCTGATCGACCAGATCATCGGTACCGCCATTCTGCTGTTCCTCATCGTGGCCGTGACCGATTCGCTCGGCACCGCACCGATGGCCAACATGGCTCCCCTGATCGTGGGCCTCATCGTCGTCGCCATCGGATTCGCCTGGGCCACCAACGCTGGCTACGCGATCAACCCGGCTCGAGATTTCGGACCTCGCCTGGCGTCGTACATCACGGGCTACGGTGGAGCGTGGCGAGATCAATACGGCGGCCTGTACTTCTGGGTGCCGATCGTCGGACCTCTCGTAGGTGGACCGATAGGAGTGTTCCTGTACGACCTGTTGATCGGGAAGAACCTACGCAAACAAGAAGGTTCGACGCCCGAGCCGCCATCACGACTCCCAGCAGACACCCAGACCACAGGAGAGAAGCCATGACCGAGTTCGCAGGAAAGTACGTCGCCGCGATCGATCAGGGAACCACGTCCTCACGCTGCATGATCTTCGATCACGCGGGCACCGTCGTCGCCGTCGATCAGAAGGAACACCAGCAGATCTTCCCGCAGGCCGGTTGGGTCGAGCACGACGCGTCGGAGATCTGGGACAACGTGCGCGCCGTCGCGGCCGGTGCCATGGCCGCAGCGGATCTGACGCGCGAGGACATCGCCGCAGTCGGTATCACCAACCAGCGTGAGACGGCACTGGTGTGGGATCGCGAGACGGGCAAGCCGATCTACAACGCCATCGTCTGGCAGGACACCCGTACCGACCGCATCGCGACCGCACTCGGCGGCGGCGATGCCAACAAGTACACCGCCAAGACCGGTCTCCCGTTGGCCACCTACTTCTCCGGGCCGAAGATCAAGTGGATTCTGGACAACGTCGACGGTGCACGGGCCAAAGCCGAAGCAGGAGAGCTGTGTTTCGGCAACATGGACACCTGGGTGCTGTGGAACATGACCGGGGGAACCGACGGCGGATTGCACTACACCGATCCGACCAACGCCTCGCGCACGCTGTTGATGGATCTCGACACCCTGCAGTGGGACGAGGGCATCTGCGCCGACATGGGCATTCCGATGTCGATGCTGCCCGAGATCAGGTCGAGTTCCGAGGTGTACGGAACGGGCCGTGAACGCGGACCGTTCCGCGGTGTGCCGATCTCCGGAATTCTGGGCGACCAGCAGGCGGCCACGTTCGGACAGGCCTGCCTGTCTCCCGGTGAGGCCAAGAACACTTACGGCACAGGCAATTTCGTGCTGCTCAACACCGGCACCGAGAAGGTCATGAGCAAGAACGGCCTGCTCACCACCGTCTGCTACAAGATCGGCGACCAGCCGACGGTGTACGCGCTCGAAGGCTCGATCGCGGTGACGGGTTCGCTCGTGCAGTGGCTGCGGGACAACCTCGGCATGATCTCCTCGGCTGCGGACATCGAGACCGACGCGCGTTCGGTGGACGACAACGGCGGCGCGTACTTCGTGCCCGCGTTCTCGGGTCTGTTCGCTCCGCACTGGCGTGCCGATGCTCGCGGTGCCATCGTGGGATTGACGCGATTCGTCAACAAGGGCCACCTGGCCCGTGCCGTACTCGAAGCCACTGCGTACCAGACGCGTGAGGTCATCGAGGCCATGAACGCCGACTCCGGCGTCGACCTCGAGGTGCTCAAGGTCGACGGCGGAATGGTCGTCAACGAACTGTTGATGCAGTTCCAGTCCGACATCCTGAACGTCGACGTGGTGCGGCCCGTCGTAGCCGAAACCACCGCTCTCGGAGCGGCATACGCGGCAGGCCTCGCCGTCGGGTACTGGGCGAGCGAGGACGACATTCGCCAGAACTGGGCCGAGGACAAGACATGGACACCGTCCATGGACGAAGACCAGCGGGCAAAGCTGTACGCCGGCTGGAAGAAGGCAGTGACACGTACTCTCGATTGGGTTGATGAAGAATGAGTTCCACCACAACGGCTTTGAGTCCAACCGCGCGCGCCGAGGCGATCGCACGGATGGAAGCCGAAGAGCTGGACATCCTGGTGATCGGCGGCGGCGTCGTCGGCGCGGGAACGGCTCTCGACGCGGTGACGCGTGGTCTGAAGGTCGGACTGCTCGAAGCACGCGACTATGCGGCCGGCACGTCCAGTCGCTCGAGCAAGCTGTTCCACGGCGGTCTGCGGTACCTCGAACAGTTCAACTTCTCGCTGGTGTTCGAGGCCCTCAAAGAGCGCTCGCTCGTGCTGAACACGTTGTGCCCGCACCTCGCTCGGCCGGTCCCGTTCATCTATCCGCTCGAAAAGGTGATCGACCGTCCGTACGTGGGGCTCGGCATCGGCGTGTACGACGTCATGGGTGCCGGACGCGGCGTCCCGAGTCATCACAAGCATCTCGGTAAGAAGAAGACGCTCGAATCCTTCCCTTCCGGTAAGCGGTCGGCGATTCGCGGTGCGGTGAAGTTCTACGAGGGCCAGGTCGATGACGCTCGGCACACGATGATGATTGCGCGGACCGCAGCCGCCTATGGTGCGTTGTGCGCCAACAGCACTCGCGTCACGGGCTTTCTTCGGGAGGACGACAAGGTCGTCGGTGTCGTGGCGAGCGATCTGGAAACGGGTCGTTCGTTCGAGGTGCGTGCCAAGCAGGTCATCAACGCCGCGGGTGTGTGGACCGACGAGGTCCAGCAGATGGTCGGCGGGCGTGGACAGTTCCAGGTTCGCGCATCCAAGGGCGTGCACCTGGTGGTGCCCCGCAACCGCATCAACAGCGCCACGGGCATCATCACGCGCACCGAGAAGAGCCTGCTCTTCGTCATCCCGTGGGGAAGCCATTGGATCATCGGCACCACCGATACCGACTGGAAGCTCGATCTCGCTCACCCGGCCGCGAGCCAGAGCGACATCGACTACATCCTGGGGCACGTGAACAAGCTGCTGGCCGATCCACTGGACCGCGCCGATGTCGTCGGGGTCTACGCAGGTCTGCGGCCGTTGCTGTTCGGAGAATCCGACTCCACCAGCACGCTCTCCCGCGAGCATGCGGTGTCCAGCCCGGTGCGAGGACTGACCGTCATTGCCGGTGGCAAGTACACCACCTACCGCGTGATGGCCAAGGACGCAGTGGATGCCGCGGTGCACGGGCTCGAACGCACAGTGCCCAAGTGTGTCACCGAGAACATCCCACTCGTCGGGGCCGACGGCTACCTCGGGGCGTACAACTCCCGCAATCTGACGGCCGAACGTACCGGCATGCGGGTCTCACGCGTCGAGCATCTGTTGGGTCGGTACGGCACCCTGATGGGTGAGGTGCTGGATCTGATCGACGCCGATCCCGAACTTGGTGAGCCTCTCGACAGCGCACCGGAGTACCTCAAGGCAGAGGTCGTCTATGCCGCGAGTCATGAAGGCGCCCAGCATCTCGAGGACATCCTGACCCGGCGGACCCGTATCTCCATCGAGGTTCCCGATCGTGGTGAAGCAGCAGCCGAGGAAGTGGCTCGGCTGGTGGCTCCGATTCTGGGCTGGGACGATCAGCACCGGGCCGAGGAGATCGAGCACTACCGTCTTCGTGTTCTGGCAGAACGGGATTCACAGCAACAGCCCGACGACGAGACCGCCGACGCGGCCAGGCTCGGGGCACCGGACGTGCGCGCCGGGGTGAGCTGACGCCTCACAGCGGTTCGGTGAGGTAGCGCCGCAGGGTCGGGATCGGTGGTTGTGTTTTCCGATCCTCCGGCCGCGTTCCTCATCGGACTGCGTGACGAGTTGTGGCGGAAATCGTCTGTCTTCCTGGGCGCTACGGGCCGTTCATGTCGATGCTGGACGGTGGAGGGTATGCAGCTCACCCGTCGATCCCTCCTCAGATATGCCGCTCTCGGTGCCGCTGCCACGCCCGTGCTGGCGTGCAGCCCGGCGTTGGTTCGCACCCGGCCGATGCTGACACACGGCGTCGCCAGCGGTGATGTGCGTGCCGACGGAGCGCTGGTGTGGGCACGTTCCGATACTCCGGCGACGATGATCGTCGACACGTCCGCGACCGACTCGTTCTCCTCGGTGACGACGATGCGCGGGCCACTGCTGACCCCGCAGTCGGACGGCACGGGAGTGCTGCGCCTGACCGGATTGCCTGCGGGACAGAAGGTTCATTATCGGGTCACGCTCGAGGGCGAGGACGGCGCGACGTCGGAACCCGTCACCGGAATGTTCTCCACAGCTCCTGACGGCCCATCCGACATCCGCCTGTTGTGGGGTGGCGACACCGCAGGCCAGGGTTACGGCATCAACCCCGACATCGGCGGTATGACGGTCTTCTCGGCGATGGCCGACAGGCAGCCGGATCTGTTCCTGCACAGCGGCGATGTCATCTATGCGGACGGCCCGCTCGAGGAGCGCGTGACACTTCCCGACGGTCGAATCTGGCGAAACACCATGAGCGAGGCCAAGTCCAAGGTCGCCGAGACGCTCGAGGAGTACCGCGGCCAGTACGCCTACAATCTCACCGACGACAACTACCGCCGCTTCAATTCGTCTGTCGCTCAGATGGTCCAGTGGGACGATCACGAAACCGTCAACAACTGGTATCCCGGTGAGATCCTCGACCTGGAGCAATACACGGTGAAGGATGTGGACCTGCTGTCGCAGAGAGCGTTGCAGGCGTTTCACGAGTGGTTGCCCATCGCGCCCACAGAAGCCGTCGACGGCCGGGTGTACCGCAAGATCGCCTACGGGCCGCTGCTCGACGTCTTCGTCCTCGACATGCGCACGTACAAGGATGCGAACGGTGCGAACACCGCTGCGTCAGGGGAGATCCTCGGCTCGGCGCAGCGTCAGTGGTTGATCGACGAGCTGTCCCGCTCCACCGCGACGTGGAAGATCATCGCGAACGACCTGCCCCTCGGACTCGTCGTTCCTGATGGGAAGGTCGCGCAGGAAGGCGTCGGCAACGGCGACCCCGGTGCGCCGTTGGGCCGTGAGACCGACATCGCGCAGGTGCTCACCGCGATCGACCGGAACGACGTCACCGGCACCGTCTGGCTCACCGCCGACGTGCATTACACAGCAGCGCATCACTATTCGCCGGAGCGGGCGGCCTACCAGGAATTTCGCGAGTTCTGGGAATTCGTCAGTGGGCCGCTCAACGCCGGCGCGTTCGGCCCCAACGACTTGGACGGCACCTTCGGCCCGGAGGCAGTGTTCGTGCACGCGCCACCAGAACCGAACGCGTCGCCACTCGACGCGTTTCAGCATTTCGGTGAAGTGCTCATCGACGGGGACTCGCGCGATCTGACCGTCAACCTCTGCGACGCGACCGGGGCCGTGCTGTTCACGAAGGTACTGCCTGCCGCCTGATCGCTCGGGTCCGTCGGTCACAGAGGTTCGGTGAGATAGCGCCGCAGCGTCGGCCCCACCCACCGAACCAGCTGATCGTGGCTCATGTCGACCAGTGGTGGAATGGTCAGCACGTAGCGAGCAAAGACCAGACCGAGTATCTGAGATCCGACGAGCGCCGCGCGCTCGTCGTGCCGGTCCACCGCGATGGCGGCCAGAGCGGGCGCTACCTGTGTGGCGAACACCTGTTGCATCGTCGACGCTGCCGCCGCGTTCGTGGCCGCAGCGCGCATCAGGGCGAGGAAGGTCCCGTCCTCCTCCCAGACCTGGAAGAACCTGGGCATCAACACTTCTGCAATGTCGTCGAGCGCAATTGCGGTGAGATCCGGAAGATCGAGCTCGAACGTCGCGGCCTCGGCGAACAACGCTTCCTTGGTTCGGAAGTATCGGACGACCATCGCCGCGTCGACGCCGGCGACGGCAGCTACCGATCGCATCGTCGTGCGGTCGTAGCCGTCGGCAGCGAACTGCGCGCGGGCCGCGTCGAGAATGCGGGTGCGCGTGGCGGATGCGGATCGGAGGGGTCTGTCGGCCATGTACGTACTCTAAGTCAACGACCGTTGACCGCTGCGCTCGACGGGTCTATCGTCGGAAGTCAACAACTGTTGACCGTAAAATCGAAAGCCTCGGGAGCGCGCCATGAATCAGTCGGATGTCCTCGTCGTCGGAGCCGGGCCTGCCGGTTGCATGCTGGCCGGCGAACTGGCCCGGTCCGGTCGGTCGGTGACGGTGCTGGAGAAGCATGCCGCGCTCTCGCCGTTGTCGCGAGCCTTCGGCGTGCACGCACGCACCCTCGAGATTCTCGACAGCCGAGGGTTGGCGGATGCGGTGCTGACGACGGGCATTCGTGCCTCGGGCCTGAAACTGTGGAATGGACTGGAGCTCGATCTCGGTGTGCTCCCGTCGTCGTTCCCCTTCCTCCTGGTCACACCTCAGAGCAACGTCGACGGTGTGCTCGAATCGCATGCACGTGATCACGGTGCCCGCATCCTGCGCGGGGTGACGGTGAGCGGCCTGGTGCAGGGCAGCAACGGTGTGACCGTGCACGGCCAGGACGCCGACGGCCGCGAACAGCAGTGGACGGCCCGGTACGTGGTGGCTGCCGACGGAGTGCACAGCACCGTACGCACCGCAATCCGTATGGACTTTCCCGGCAGGAAATTGCTTCGCTCCATCATGCTGGCGGACGTGCGGCTGACGGACCCGCCCAACGGTCTGATCAACGTCGACGCAGGTAGGGATTGTTTTGCATTCGTGGCGCCGTTCGGAGACGGGTGGTTCCGCGTCATAGCCTGGGATCGCACGGATGATGCCGCGGAAAGCGATCCGGTCGACGAATCGACGCTGCGCGGAGTCCTGCACCGTGCATTCGGCACCGACTACGGCTGGAGCGAGATTCGCTGGAGCTCGCGATTCTCCTGCGACGAACGGCAGGTATCGCGATATCGAGAGGGCCGGGTCTTTCTGGTCGGCGATGCGGCGCATGTGCATTCACCTGCCGGCGGGCAGGGAATGAACACCGGTATCCAGGACGCGATGAACCTCGGCTGGAAACTGGCGGCCGTTCTGAACGGTGCCGACGAGTCGCTCCTCGACACCTACCACGACGAACGTCATCCGGTGGGGCGGATGGTCGTGCGCAGCAGCGGCGCGACAATCCGAATGTTGTTGCTGCGCTCGGCGATTGCACGCTCGGTACGCAACACTATCTCGGCTCGGGTGCTTCGGCGACCACGGGCCGTCGGCAAGATTGCCGGCATGTTCTCCGGCATCGGGATCTCGTACGGTCACCGGCGCGGCGAGCACCCGTTGGTAGGCACCCGAGCCGTGCAGATTCCGCTGACCGAGGGCACGGTCACCAGTGCACTGCGCGAGGCTTCGTTCCTGATCATCGGCGAAAACGACTGCAAGCGAACGGGCATCGTCCGCCGTACCGACAGCGGCCCCGCCGTCCTCGTCCGGCCCGACGGATACATCGCGTGGGCCGGACGCTCCGAATCGGAGGAGTGGCTACAGATTCTCGAACAACGGACCGATCAGCCCTGCAGCAACGTGAACGAATGCTCGCGAATCAGAATGGACGGTCCGCCCGCCTCGTACGCCTGATCCGGATCACTCGACGTCGACTGACTCCACTTGCCCTCCGGCAGCGTGAATTCGACTGTCGCAGGTGAGGCGTTGACCATCCAGGCGAACGCCGCGTCTCCCTCGCCCGCACGCATCAGGATGAGAATGCTGTGCGCGTTTCCGTCCGACCAATCCTCGTCGATCAGTTTCTGACCGTCGGCGCGGTAGAAGTCGACCGTATCGGGTCCTGCCCCGTCCTCCTCGGAATCGCTGTCGTGCCGGAACCAGGTGGGACGCAACGCCGGATGCTCGTCGCGCAGCGAGATCAGGTGGGTGGTGAAGTCGACGAGATCCTGATCGACCGTGCTCCAGTCGAACCAGGAGACCTCGTTGTCCTGGCAGTACGCGTTGTTGTTGCCGTTCTGCGTTCGGCCCAGTTCGTCGCCGCCGAGGATCATCGGGACGCCGGCCGAAAGGAGCAGTGTGGCAAGGTGATTACGCTGCTGGCGGGCGCGGAGTGCGTTGACACCCTCGTCGTCGGTCGGGCCCTCGGCACCACATCCCCACGAACGGTTGTCGGATTCGCCGTCCTGGCTGTCCTCGCCGTTCTCCTCGTTGTGCTTCTCGTCGTAGGAGTTGAGGTCGGCCAGGGTGAAGCCGTCGTGGGCGGTGATGAAGTTGACACTCGCCAAGGTTGGGCGCCGGGTGCTCTCGTACACGTCGGGGCTGCCGGTGACACGTTGCGCAAGAGCAGACAACGCGCCGTCCTCGCCGCGCCAGAAGTCACGAACGTCGTCGCGGAACTTACCGTTCCACTCCGACCACCGGGCCGGGAACCCGCCCACCTGGTAGCCCTGGGTGTCCCATGGCTCGGCGATGAGTTTGACCGGCGCGAGCGTCGGATCCTGGTGTACGAGATCGAGGAACGCGCTGTGGACATCGAGGCCGGAGTCCTGACGGGTGAGGGTGCTCGCGAGATCGAAACGGAATCCGTCGACGTGCATCTCCGTGACCCAGTACCGCAGCGAGTCCATGATCAGGCCCAGCGCCGCGGGATGTCCGACGTTGAGGCTGTTGCCGGTGCCGGTGGTGTCGTAGTAGGCGCTGCGGTCGTCGTCGACGAGTCGGTAGTGCGAGCCGTTGTCGATTCCTTTGAGCGACAACGTCGGTCCCAGGTGGTTGCCCTCGGCTGTGTGGTTGTAGACGACGTCGAGGATGACCTCGATACCGGCCTCGTGCATCGCCTTGACCAGTGCCTTGAATTCGTCCACCTGGCCGCCGGTGTCGCCGGTGCTGGCGTACTCGTTGTGCGGGGCGAAGAAGCCGATGGAGTTGTAGCCCCAGTAGTTTCGGCGGCCCTCTTCGAGCAGGTGCGAATCCTGGACGAACTGGTGGATGGGCAGCAGCTCCACTGCGGTGACGCCGATACGCTTCAGGTGCGCGATCGCGGCGGGGTGGGCCAGCCCGGCGTATGTTCCTCGAATGTCCTCGGGAACATCGGGATTGGTGGCGGTGAAGCCCTTCACGTGGACCTCGTAGACGACGGTGCGGTCCAGCGGAGTGCGCGGTGCCTCGTCGCCGGTCCAATCGAAGTTCGATTGCACTGCAACGGAATACGGCATGTGCGGTGCGGAGTCCTCGTCGTTGCGGGTCTCCGGCTCTGCATGCAGATGCGAGAACACCGACTCGTTCCAGTCGACCTGGCCGGTGACGGCCGTGGCGTACGGGTCGAGCAGTAGCTTCGCCGGGTTGTGACGCAGTCCCGAGGCGGGATCCCACGGGCCGTCGACGCGGAGACCGTATCGCGTTCCCGGCGTGACATCGGGCACCAGATCGTGGAAGACGTGACCGGTGCGAAGCGTCAACGGTGTTGTACTGCGCTCTGTTCCGTCGTCGTTCATCACGACGACGGACACCGAGTCGGCTGTTTCGGAGTAGACGGCGAGGTTGGCACCGTCGTCGGACAGACGCGAGACGCCCAGGGGATACGGGAGACTGGATGAGGTGGGCATGAGCGGTCGATTACCCCCGGCGCAGGTGAGCGAAACGCTTGCCCACCTGGCGCTCGGATAGAATCGACGAGGAGTTTGCGCCCGTCCTTGACCTACGGCCGCATGTGACTAAGGACGAGGCCATGAATCCCGCAGTACCCGATCCCGGTTCGGCTCGGCTCGACGAGCTGTTTCCCGGTGACAATGCCACCGAGGCTCGGTTTCGCGAGCTGGATTGGAGCTCCACGGAGCTGGGACCGGTGGAGCAATGGCCGTACGAATTGATCGCGGCCATCCGCACGGTCATGCCGTCGACCATCCCGATGTTGATCTGGTGGGGGCCGCACCTGGTCCAGATCTTCAACCACTCGTACACCGATTTTCTCGGTGACAAGTTTCCCGCCGCCGCAGCGCAGCCGGCCAGGGACTGCTGGGCAGAGATCTGGGACGAGATCGGCGCATTGGCTCATCAGGTCGTCGACGGCGGCACTGCGGTGCACGGTGCTCGCCAACGGTTCATGATGAATCGGTACGGGTTCCTCGAAGAGACGTACTGGACATTCTCGTACAGTCCGATTCACGGCCCCGAGCGCGCGGTCCTCGGCGTGTTCGTCGCGACGTCGGAGGTCACCCAACAGCTGCTCGGCGAACGCCGCATGCAGGCGTTGCTGAGTCTGGGCACGCTGACGGGCAACGACACCGACGGTGCCGTGGATATCTGCCGTGCGGCAGTGGGCGTGCTCGCGGCCGAAGCATCGGAGTTTCCCCTCGTCGCCGGTTACCTCCGCGAAGATCTGAATGCGGACGGCCCGGTGGAGTGTGTCGTGACCGGCGGCGACGCCGGGTACCAGGCTGCGACGTGGGAGTGCGCCGACATCTCTCGAGTTGCCGACGGTACGGTCGCCTGCGCGACCGTGCAGGTGGACGGCAACGTTCCGCAGGCCGTCGTCGTGCCGTTGACGATGGCCGGTCGGGTACAGCCGGTCGGGGCGCTGTTGATCGGAGTGAGCAGCCATCGGGTGATCGACGATGCCTTCACCTCGTTCTGCGTCGTCGTCGCCGAACGCCTGTCCACCGCACTGACGGCCTCGCACGCGTTCGAGATGGAGCGCAGCCGGGTGGCCGCCTTGGCCGACGCCGATGCTGCGAAGACTCGGCTGCTCGAGAACGTCGGGCACGAATTCCGCACCCCGCTGACGTTGCTGACGGGCCCGCTCGATTCGGTACGCGAGAACGCTGCTTCGGTGCTGGACGCGAACGACCGCGAATCACTCGACGTCGTTCATCGCGCGTCGATGCGGCTGCGCAGGTTGGTGGACGACCTGCTCGACATCGTCAACGCCGAGGCCGGCCGACTCGTCTCTCGACCCGAGCCGGTGAACCTCGGCTCGGTGACACGCGATTGCGCGACGATGTTCTCGGCCGTCGCGTCGGCGCAGGGGCTCGAGCTCGTCGTGGATGCGGCCGAGGACGTCGTGGTCCTGACCGACGCCGAAATGTGGTCGAAGGTGGTATTCAACCTCGTCGCCAACGCCGTCAAGTACACCCCGGCCGGACGGGTGTCGGTTCGTTTGGTCGCGGACGAGACCACCGTTCGGCTCGTGGTCGCAGACACCGGACTGGGAATTCCGGCCGAGGACCTGCCTCGAATCTTCGACCGGTTCCACCGCGTCGAGAGAGAAGGCGCGCACAGCATCGAAGGGTCCGGAATCGGGCTTGCCCTGGTGACGGACTTGCTGACCGCCTTGAACGGGCGCATCGACGTCGACAGCGACGTGGGCCGGGGGACTACCTTCACCGTGCAGGTGCCGCGGTTGCCCGCAGAAGCTGCCGCTGTCGATCGACCCGGCGCTCCGGCCGATCCGATCTCGGCGATCTTCCCCTCGATCGAGCCCGTTCCCGAGACGACCGATCGCGCCGACGTCCTGCTCGTCGAGGACAACGTCGACATGCGCAACTACCTCGCGCGCCTGCTGACCGACGAAGGGTGGTCCGTCTCGACAGCGGGGGACATCGAGACCGCTCTCGATCGTGCCCGAGCGATGCTGCCGGGGCTCGTGCTCTCCGATGTCATGCTGCCGGGGCGCAGTGGTCTCGATCTGGTGGACGACATCCGCGGCGACGCCGATTTGAGGCGAGTACCGGTCATCTTGCTGACCGCTCGTGCGGGAACCGACTTTGTGCTCGACGGACTCGGACGCGGTGCCGACGATTACATCGTCAAGCCGTTCCACGACCGAGAACTCGTCGCGCGCGTTCGCGTGCACCTCGAACTGTCACGGATGCGCGAGCAGCTGATCGCGGAGAGCGGCAATCAGGCCGCAACACTGCGTACGGCGCTCGAGACCCGCGGCACGATCGGCCGAGCCGTCGGCATCCTCATGTCGGTGTACCGCATCGACGCGGACGCCGCGTTCACGCAATTGACCGAACTCTCACAGAACACCAACCGCAAGACGCGGGATCTGGCCGTCATGATCGCCGACGACTTCACCGCCGGCCTCGCCCGCGAGCACTGACCGGCCGGTCAGTGGTTGCGGCGGTAGTTCTCGCGTTCGCGTTCGAGTTCCGCCGTCTTCTTCTCGCTCTTCAGATCGGCGGGCAGTCCGTGAATCTCGAGACGACGAGCGCGGTTCTGGTCCATGTATGCGGCGGTGTAGAACAGCGCGAGCAGCAGGGCCAACAGGACCATCGAGGCACGTAACCAGATCGCGCCGGGAAAGAGCACGAAGAACCCGATGAAGATGGGCAGGAACGGGATCATCGAGCGCAGGATGTGACGCGGTGTCGCGCCGGGGCCGACGAGGTCGCGTCGAACCCAATCCTGCATCGAGTCGGGGAGTTTGCGGCCCAGGACGGCGTAGCCCAACCATTGGCCGGCGTTCGGACGGGTGCGCTGGGGTCGTGCGCTCATGTCAGTGCTCCTGCTGCGATCGCCGCGTCGTTGACGCGAGTGAGGACGCGGCGCAACTGCTCCAGTTCGTCGAGTGACGCACCGAGTCTCGCCACGACCGCGGATGGAATCTTTTCGGCTTCGGCGCGGAGAGCGGCTCCGGCGGGGGTGAGGGATACGAGCAGAATGCGCTCGTCTTCCGTGCTGCGTGTGCGAGTGAGCAGGCCCATCGATTCCAGACGCTTCAGCAGCGGGGACAGGGTGGGCGAGTCGAGTTGCAGCGCTGAGCCGATCGCTTTGACCGACATCGGCGACTCGCCCCACAAGGCCAACATCACGAGATACTGCGGATGGGTCAGGCCCATCGGTTCGAGCAACGGGCGATACACCGACAGCACAGCCCGGTTGGTGACGGCCAGGGCGAAGCAGACCTGGCGATCGAGCGCGAGTGGATCCTCGGTGGTGGTCACGATGGCCAGAGTAGCAGAATTGATTAGTGCACGAATTGTTCGTGTGCGACTCAAGGGACTAAAGAGGGCGGAGGTACAGGTTCGCCACCTCGATCGGGTATCGAGTCTGCGTCAGTGGTGAAAGTTTGCCCACAACGTGTTACCGGGCGCGCAATTGTGCAATGCTGCACCTCGATTCACCCTTACCGTGATAATCCCGAGAGGATCGCCATGCGTCGCCGACGCATCTCCACCACTGTCTTCGTCGCAGCGTTGTCCCTGTCGATCGCCTCGGGAGGTATCGCATCCGCCGAGCCGGCTGCCCCCTCCGCCCGCATCGTCGACACCGTCCTGACATCCGACACGCTGCGCACGCTGAAGGTCGACTCACCCGCTATGGGGGCCGTCGTCGAAGTGCAGGTGCTCACACCCGCGGCGAAAAGCGGACCGCGTCCGACGCTGTACATGCTCAGCGGCATCGGCGAAGAAGATCCGCACAACAGCATGTGGTTGCGGAAGGGGCAGGCAGCGGAGTTCTTCGCCGACAAGAACGTCAACGTCGTCCTGCCGTTGGCCGGGCCAGGCAGCTTCTACACCGACTGGCAGCGCGACGACCCGAAACTCGGCCGGTACCAGTGGGAAACGTTTCTCACCGAGGAACTGCCTCCGCTGATCGACGCCGCCGTGGATGGCAACGGCCGCAACGCGATCGCCGGACTGTCGATGGGCGCACAATCGGCGATGATGCTGGCCGCACGTAACCCGGATGTGTACTCCGGCGTGGCGTCGTACAGCGGCTGCTTCGCGTCCGCCGAACCGTTGGGCCAGGCCAGTATTCGAGCCATCGTCGGAGCATTCGGCGGCAATGCCGACAACATGTGGGGCGGACCCTTCGATCCTGCGTGGGCCGAACATGATTCGGTGGCCAATGCCGAAAGTCTGCGCGGTACCGATGTCTACGTGTCGGTGGGAACCGGCGCTCCCGGACGTCACGAAAGCTTCGACACTGCAGCGGGATGGGACAGGGTGGTGGTCGGTGGCCTCATCGAGGTCGGGTCCAACTACTGCACACACCGACTCGCGGATCGGCTCGGCCAGTTGAACATTCCTGCAACGTTCGACTTCACCGAGACCGGAACGCACTCGTGGCCGTACTGGGTGGAGCAGCTACCGAAGAGTTGGCCGACCCTCGCCGGATCCCTCGGTATCTCGGGCTGATACTCGGTATCTCGGGCCGATTGCTCAGTGGGTCCATGGGCAGTCGAGAGGCTTCGTCAGGCCGAGGTGCTTCTCGACTAGCGTCACCGACTGGTCTCGGAGGCGGTCGTAGATCCGGTACGGGTCGTGCAGGGTCCGTCCCAGAACGCTTTCCATCGCCTCCGCATCGAAGGCTGCCGCGGTATTGTCGGAATTGCGGGTGCCGTCGGATTCGAGATTGGACCTGAAGATGCCCGCCGCCGACTTGGGTAGGAAGTCCTCGTACACGATCGGGTCGGCCGCGAGAACACCCGACCTGACCAGTTCGACGAGGCCACCGTCCCGGTCTGCAGCGGACGGGTTGGTCCCAGTGACTCGAAAGGTGAAGTAGGCGAGGTCTTCTGCCATCCACTGTGTCTCGTCGCCCGGCACCAGCGACGACCACAGTGCGGACGCGTCCTCGGGTTCCTCGGTATCGAGTCGATCCAGATACTCGTCGTAGCGACGTCGTCCGAGTGCGGTAGCTGCCGCGCCCCTGGCTTCGACCTCGCCGAACCGCACCCGTAGATGGCCGGGTTCGACGTTGCCGTTCTCGTCGAGAAACATCCGCTGCTCGTCCAGCGCTCGGAACGACGTCTGGCGCAACAACAATCCAGGACCGGACGTACGAGGAGGCCCCTGGATGGTGTCGATCATTGCCACCCCGCGCTCTCCCATACGGCGATGCAGAAGATCGATGTCCAGAACCCTCGGTGTCAGATGGTTGATGTGGGTGGAGGAGACACCACCGATGTCGGCGGCTACCGCCGAGACTGCCTCGAGTTCGCGATACCACGCTCTGTCGACAGGGTCGGTCGACAACGCGAACGCCGCCGTCGCGAGGTCCAGAAAGGTAGCGGACTCCTCCGCTGCGAGGCCGTTGTCCCTCTCGCACGTGGCTGCCAGCTCGAGCAGTAGCGGAGGGAACAGTGTTCTGCGGTCGAGGAATTCCGTCAGGCGACGGCCGAGATCCGGGTCGAAGAACCGTCGATCCGACGCCACCAGCATCGAGGTGAAGATCCGGAACGGGTTGATCGCCAGCTCGGCCGGATCGATCGGCCGGAACGCTGTCGACACCACCGGAATCGAACTCGACGCAGTGTCACGCAGATCGTAGAAACCCACCGGATACATGCCCATGGCACCGAATATCAGTGCCACCTGCGACATCTCACGTGCATTGCCGACACGAATGGCCCCGTGTCGCTCGGCGGTGACGCGATCGATGGAGCCGAAACGTTCCGCATCGGCACCGCTGGTGCGCATCGTCTCGGCATTGATCGACGCGGTGACATCCAACAGCGTCGTGTACGCGGGAACCTCCCGCCCGTACAGAGCCGACAGACGAAGGGCGAACTGCGCTCGCAATTGCGTCGGTGTCACGTTCACCACCTCATACTGCGCCTTTCGGTGCCGGCACGGAACCCGTTCGGCTGCCTGCTGCACTCTCGCGACTGTGCGCATCTACCGCACAATGTGTGCGCGATCACACAAGACCGGCGCGTTCGCCTGCGCGCAGTCTGGAGCAGACATGCGAGAGGTGCCTGCACACGGCACCGAGAAGGAGCGAAAACACATGACCGCAGTACAGGAATCGGCCGCACCGTCGCTGCCGACCGGCACCGCCACCGAGCTCTACATCGCGGGGCAGTGGCACGGTGCATCCGACGGAGGCACCTTCACCAACTTGAACCCGACCACCGAACAGCCGTTGGCCGAGATTGCCGCAGCCACGGCGTCGGACGTCGATGCAGCGGTGTGTGCGGCCCGTGCCCAGCTCGGTGGTGAGTGGGGTGCTACCCCCGGAGCAGTCCGGGGCCAGCTGCTCAATCGGGTGGCCGATCTGATCGAGCGGGACGGTGACGTGCTCGCTCGGCTCGAAGCTCTCGACGTCGGCAAGCCGGTGGGTCAGCCCGCGATGCTCGACATCCCCAATGCTGCAGCCACTTTCCGACACTTCGCGGGCTGGGCCGACAAGATCACCGGCAGTTCCATCCCTACCGCGGGCTACTTCGGGCAGCCGACGCACTCCTACACCGTTCGCGAACCCGTCGGCGTCATCGGCATGATCGTTCCCTGGAATACCCCGCTGATGATCGCGGCATGGAAGCTTGCTCCCGCTCTGGCCGCGGGGAACACCGTCGTCGTCAAGCCGCCGGAGGACGCGCCACTGTCCATCCTGCATCTGGCTCGACTGATCGACGAGGCAGGCGTACCTGCCGGAGTGGTCAATGTTGTTCCAGGACTGGGCGAAGTGACGGGCGATGCCTTGGTCGGCCATCCGGACGTCGACAAGATCAGCTTCACCGGCAGCCCTCGGGTCGGCAGAATCATCGCCAAGAAGGCAGCCGACACATTCAAGCGGACGACGCTCGAGCTCGGCGGCAAATCCCCTCAGATCATCCTCGAGGATGCGAATCTCGACGCGGCGATCAACGGAACCGCGATGGGACTGTTCTTCAACCAGGGACAGGTGTGTGCGGCCGGAACCCGAGTGTTGGTGCATCGCTCGCTGTACTCGCAGGTGGTCGACGGTTTGGCCGCAGCGGCCTCGGCTCAGGTGCTGGGCGATCCGTTCGATCCGTCGACGACGATGGGTGCCCTCGTCAACGCGACGCAGCGTGACAGCGTGCTGGGGTACATCCAGGCGGGACGCGACGGCGGAGCTCGAGTCGCGGCCGGTGGCGGACGTCCCGACGGTGCCGGCTATTTCGTCGAGCCGACGATCTTCGCCGATGCCGACAACGACATGAAGATCGCCCAGGAGGAGATTTTCGGACCAGTCGGAACGGTGATTCCGTTCGATACGGCCGACGAGGCGATCTCCATTGCCAACGACACCGTGTACGGGTTGGCCGCCTCGATCTGGACCCGCGACGTGTCGAGGGCGCACATACTGGCCGGGCAGGTCCGTTCCGGCGCGGTGTGGGTGAACGGCTGGGCTGCAATCGATCCCGCTCTCCCCTGGGGCGGCATGAAGTCCAGCGGCACGGGCCGGGAACTCGGGTGGGCCGGTATCGAGGCCAACACCGAAGAGAAGGTCGTCACCGTAGTTCTGTAGCCCGCCTCCCTCGTGCAGCAACGAAACAGCAAGGACTGACATGCCGAAGAAATCGACCGACTACGTCGTCGTCGGAGCAGGATCAGCAGGAAGCGTCATCGCCAGGAGGCTCCTCGACGCGGGACACACCGTCCACGTGATCGAAGCCGGTCCCGTGGACACCGATCCGGCGATCCACTCACCGCAGGGCTGGCCGACGCTGTTGGGCGGACCGCAGGACTGGGGACTGTTCACCACCCCGCAGAAGCACGCCAACGATCGGCGAATCTTCTGGCCACGCGGACGCGTCCTCGGTGGCAGCTCGTCCCTCAACGGAATGATCTACGTACGTGGGCATTCCAGCGACTACGACGGGTGGGCATCGGCCAGCGGTGACGCCGGATGGTCGTGGGAGAACGTGCTGCCGCTGTTCAAGCGTTCGGAGTCACACGAGCTCGGTGCCAACGAGTTCCACGGCGGTGACGGGCCACTGCCGGTGTCCATCATGGGTACCCCGCATCCGCTGGCGGCAGCCTTCGTCGACGCGGCCGTCGAGCACGGGCACAAGCTCATCGACGACTTCAACGCCGACGAGATGGTCGGTGCCGGCTACAACCACACCACCACACGCGACGGTGAGCGGATGAGTGCCTGGAAGAGCTTCGTCGGCCCGGTGCTCGACAATCCCGACCTGACGTTGACCACCCGTGCTCTCGTGCACCGAGTGGTGCTCGAGAACGGCCGAGCGGTGGGCATCGAATACAGCCGCGGAGATGGCGAGCTGGAGCGAGCGTTCGCCGATCACGAGGTCATCCTGTGCGGCGGAGCCCTCGGCTCTCCGAAGACCCTGCTGCTCAGTGGAATCGGGCCGTCCAGACATTTGGCTGAACTGGAAATCGCCACCGTCGTCGACCTGCCGGGCGTCGGCGAGAACCTGCACGACCATTTGCTGCTCAGCAACATCTACGAGTCCCTCGAGCCGCTCGCAGCCGGTACCAACAACCTGCTCGAAGCGCAGCTGTACGCCCGCAGTACCGGATGGGCCGGCGCTGCACCCGATCTGCAGCCCCTGTTCATGCACATCCCCTACCCCGCCGACGGATACCCGGTGCCGGAGAACGGCTACACGATCGCACCGGGAATCGTGGCTCCGCGTTCACGCGGCACGCTGCGACTGGCGTCCTCGGATCCGAATGAACTGCCGCTGGCGGATCCGAACATCCTGGCCGATCCGTACGACCTCGAAGCCATGGTCGACGCGGTGGAAATCTGCCGGGAGATCGGTGCCTCCGATGCCTTCGCGCCGTGGCGTAAGGCGGAGGTGGTTCCGGGACCGAGCGCCCGCACCCGTGACGACCTGCGGGCGTATGTCCGACAGACTGCCGGTACGTACCACCACCAGGTCGGCACCTGCAAGATGGGAGCCGAGTCGGACTCCGATGCCGTTGTCGGAGCGGACCTTCGGGTCCGCGGGGTCGATGGATTGCGGGTGGCGGACGCGTCGATCATGCCCACGGTGCCGTCGGGCAACACCAACGCGCCGTCCATCATGGTCGGTGAGCGGGCCTCGGATCTGGTCCTCGGAAAGTAGTTCGTGGTCGGGTGAGGGCGGCGTGCGCTCTCACCCGGCGCGATACTCCCGCGGAGACATACCGTACGTCTCCTTGAACAGCTTCGAGAAGTTCGAGGAATCGATCAAACCGTGACGCGCACAGACGGTTCCGATACTGTCTGCGGCGAAACGAGGGTCACGCAGATCGCGGTGGCACCTCTCCAGTCGCCTGGATCTGATCCAACCGGCCACCGTGCGACCGTCCTGCTCGAAGAGCTTCTGCAAGTAGCGCGTCGAAATATGCAGGTGCGCAGCGAGAGTCGCCGTGGACAGAGTCGGATCGGACAACTGAGATTCGACGAGACTCTTCGCCTCGATCAGGAGTGTGGATCCCGGCGCGTCGTGGGGAGCAGCGTCGTCGAGAGCGGCGCAGAGCAAATCGAGGACGGCGTTCTCGAGCATCGGTGTCGTCGGCAATGTGCCGTCGGCGGCGTTGCGACGCAAATTGAACAGGAACGGCGACACCAGCGCACCGACGCCGTGATCGCCCTCGATGCAACGCGCGGCAACGGTCGTCAAGTCACGGGAATCGATGCGGAGCGCGTCGCGTGGAAACATCACCACGAACATCTCGAAGTCCCCGGCGAAGTGCAGATCGTAAGGGGCACTGGTGTCGTAGACCGCGAAGTCGCCAGGATGGAGCACGGCCTCGCGCTCGTTCTGGACGATCGTGCCGCACCCCGTCAGCTGCAGACCCACCTTGATCAACCCGGGGTCGGACCGCCGGATGGTCGCGCGTGTGCGCCTGACGTCGACCTCCCGGCCGGTCACCTCGCTCAGTTGCAGCGCCCCGAGCGTCGACGACACCAGCGTGCCCTGGAACGACGACGGCCCGGTGGACACAGCGTCGAGCGGCACGAACGCCGTCGAGACGTTCTCGCGCCATTGCTCGAAATCCTGTGCCACCGGGCTCATGTCATACGGTCGGACGGTTGTCGATCAGACGGCGGGCCTTACCGATGGAACGCTCGAGGGCCGCCGGTGCAACGACGTCAACCGCGACGCTGACGCCGATCCGGTCCTTGACCAGCTTCTTCAGCGTTGCTGCGGCAATCGGATGCGTGTCGAGCGCGGCATCGGGTCGGGCTTCGACGAGGACGGTCAGTGAGTCCATGCGTCCGGCACGCTCGAGCACGCACTGGAACTGCGGTGCCAGAACGGGAACCGTCAAGATCAGCTCCTCGATCTGAGTCGGGAAGAGATTGACTCCGCGCAGAATGATCATGTCGTCGGTGCGGCCGGTGACCTTCTGCATCCGACGCATCGTGCGAGCCGTGCCCGGCAACAGTCGCGTCAGATCGCGGGTGCGGTAGCGGATGATCGGCATCGCTTCCTTGGACAAGGACGTGAACACCAATTCACCCTCCTCGCCGTCGGGCAGAACCTCGCCGGTCACCGGGTCGATGACCTCCGGGTAGAAATGATCCTCCCAAATATGGAGTCCGTCCTTGGTTTCGACGCATTCCATCGCGACACCCGGTCCCATGACCTCGGACAGGCCGTAGATGTCGACGGCGTCCATGTCGAGGGTCTTCTCGATCTCCTTGCGCATCTCCTCGGTCCACGGCTCCGCGCCGAAAACTCCGGTCTTCAGCGAGGTCTTGGCCGGATCGATGCCCTTCTTGACCATCGCGTCCACGATCGTGAGCATGTAGGACGGCGTCACCATGATGGCGTCGGGCTCGAAGTCCTCGATGAGCTGGATCTGACGATCGGTCATACCACCGGACATCGGAATGACTGTGCAGCCCAGTCGTTCTGCGCCGTAGTGTGCGCCGAGACCGCCGGTGAAGAGGCCGTACCCGTAGGCCACGTGCACCTTGTCCGACGGCTTGACGCCGCCGGCGCGGAGGCTGCGGGCGATGAGATCGGCCCAGTTGCTGATGTCGTTCGCGGTGTAACCGACGACAGTGGGACGTCCGGTGGTGCCCGAGGACGCGTGGATGCGCGAGACCTTGTCCTGCGGCACCGCGAACATGCCGAACGGGTAGTTCTCCCGCAGGTCCTTCTTGGCGGTGAACGGGAACTTCGCCAGATCCGACAGATCTTTCAGATCGGTCGGATGCACCCCGGCGTCGTCGAATGCCTTCGTGTAGTGCGGAACGTTGTCGTACGCGTGCTGCAGCGACCATCGCAGGCGCTCCAACTGCAGCGTGGAAATGCGGTCCCGAGAGGCGAACTCGATGTCGGGGGTATCGGTGGGGGCGGACAGCACACTGGTCATGATCGGTCTCTCGTGGTCTCAGGCGTCGAAGTCGACGGTGACGGTGTCGCTGAGTGGGAAGGTTTGGCAGGTGAGCACGAAGCCGGCATCGACCTCGTTGTCTTCCAATGCATAGTTACGACGCATGTCGACCTCTCCGAAGGTCACCTTCGCGCGGCAGGTGCCGCACACTCCGCCCTTGCATGCGAAGGGGAGGTCCGATCGCAGCTGCTCGGCCGAATCGAGAATCGACTCGTCCTGCGGCAAAGCGCCTTTCACCTCGCGGCCATCGAGGATGATCGTGACCTCACTGCTGGGGCCGGTGATACCGGGCTCGCGGTGCTGCTCCTGCGGCGGCGGTACGTCGTCGACGTAGAACAGTTCGTGGTGAATGCTGCTCTTCGCGACGCCGAGTTCCTTCAGAACGTCCTGGGCATCGTTCACCATCCCGAACGGACCGCACAACCAGAAGTGGTCGATGTCCGGGGTTGCGACGACGGTGTCGAGTATCTCGCGTAGCCGGCCGGCATCGAGCCTGCCGCTGAACAATTCGACTTCCCGTGGCTCGCGAGACAGCACGTGAATGACGTCGAATCGACTGCCGTACTGATCCTTCAGGTCGGCGATCTCCTCGGCGAACATCACCGTTCGCGTCCGTCGATTGCCGTACAGCAGAACCACTTCGGAGTCGGGATTCGCCAGAACGGACGCCGCAATCGACAACATCGGGGTGATACCGGAACCGGCGGCGATGAGCACGTGCCTGCCGGCCTGGGCCGGATCGGCGTGAAAGGTGCCGCTCGGGCCCTGCACGTCGATACGGTCGCCTGCTTTGACGTCGTGAACGAGCCAGGAGGAGAACAGACCGTCGGACACCTCACGGACACCGACGCGGGGACGCGCACCGGCCGGGGCGCAGATGGAGTAGGAGCGGCGGTGCTCGACGCCGTCGACGGTGCGGCTGAGCATCAGTGACTGGCCCGGGCGAAAGTCGAACTCTTCGCGCAATTCTTCCGGGACGTCGAACGTGACAGCAACGGCGTCGTCGCAGAGGGATTCCACGTCGGCAACGGTCAATGAATGAAAAGGCTTGTTGCGTACATTCTTCTGAACGGGCTCGGCGGTGACGGTCATCAGATTTCCTTCACGTGGTCGAAGGGTTCGAGGCAGTCGTCGCACCGGTACTGGGCTTTGCAGAGGGTGGCACCGAACTCGGACGTGAGCCGGGTGTTGCGCGAGCTGCACTGCGGGCAGGTGAGCTGACGGGGTTTGACGGTCAAGGTCAGCGGCACCGGGCCGGATGTACGTTCCGGGGCCGGACCTGGAGTGGAGTAACCGGTCTCGCGCAGCTTGCGCAGGCCCTCCTCGGAGATCCAGTCGGTACTCCATGCCGGCGTCAGGCTGGTGACGATCTCGACATCCGCGTAGCCGTGGTCCTGAAGCTTGTGAGCGATGTCGTCCCGCATCGTCGCCATGGCGGGGCAGCCGGAGTACGTCGGAGTGATGGTGACGAGCACGCTGCCGTTCTCGCGTACCTCGACGTCGCGCAGAACGCCGAGGTCGTCGAGGGTGAGCAGCGGCATCTCCGGATCCATGACGGTGGCGGCAATCTCGCGGGCGGTTTTCTCGAGTGTGGTCACCAGACTCCCTCCGGATGGGCCCTCGCCACGACCTGCATCTCGGCGATCAGTGGACCGAATGCTTCGGTGTGAATGCCGCGACGACCACCGCGGCCGCCGATGGTGCCCACGGACTTCCCCTCGGGCGCTTCGAGTTCTGCGGCGTGAAGGACCTGTGCGAGAACCGAATCGAACTCCACGCGGACGTCACGGGGATCGACGGCGACACCGACCTTCGCGAGTGCGATCTCCTCGTCCGTCGGGATGAACAATTCCGAGACGTACGGCCAGATCCGGGTCACGGCGTCGCGGACGCGTCGCTTCGATTCGTCGGTTCCGCAGCCCAGGGTGACGACCCAGCGTGCCGCGTAATCGCGGTGGTACGTCAGCTCTTTGACGCCCTTGTTCGCAACTGCGGCAAGAACGGGATCACGGGATTCCTGCAGGCGAGTGAAGACGGCGAGCCGCCACGTCGAGAACACGAGGAGCCGAACCAGCGATTTCGCGAAGTCGCCGTTGTCGAGCTCGGTGAGTCTGACGTTGCGGAAGTCGGCCTCGTCGCGAAAGAACGCCAGCGCATCCTCGGCGGGTGCGGGTGAAGTGTCCGAGATGAACGGCACCACCGTCGGATCGGCTTTCGCGGCGCGAGCCAGTAGCAGCCGGGCCTGGCCGAGGAGATCGAGGCCTACGTTGGCCAGCGCCACCTCTTCTTCCAGTTCCGGTGCGCGAGTGCTCCATTCGGCGAGGCGCTGGGAGCTGATCAGCGCATCGTCGCCGAGCATGAGGCAGTACGCGGCAAGGGCTTTCAGGTCGACGTCGTCGGGAACGGTGGTGTCGACTCCGGCGAGCGGGTCGTCGAAGCTCGTCCCGAATGCCCACTGCCCGTGCGAGTCCTCGTCGACGAGGCCCTCGTAGGCGCTGTCGTGATCGGTCATGAGTGCTTGTCCTCTGGGAGTATGGGTCTCACATGTGGGGAACGTTGTCGGGGATCTCGTAGAACGTCGGGTGGCGGTACACCTTGTCGCCACTCGGTGCGAAGAACGGATCCTTCTCCGACGGCGACGACGCGACGATCGAGTTGGACGGAACCACCCAGATGCTGACGCCTTCGTTGCGGCGGGTGTAGACGTCGCGAGCATGCCGCAGGGCCATGTGGTCGTCGGCAGCGTGGAGCGATCCGACATGCACGTGGTTCAGGCCGCGCTTGCCGCGGAGGAACACCTCGTACAACGGCCAATCGGCTTTGACCGCTTCCCTTTTTGGCTCGACCGGAACACCCTCGGTGGGAACTGCGCCGTGGCCGCCCTCGGCCGTGAATTCTGTCATGATGCTGCGTTCCTTTCGGCGAATGCGGTTGCGGCCTCACGGACCCAGGCTCCGCCGTCGTGAGCTGCTCGACGGTTCGCGATGCGCTCGACGTTGGAGGCACCGTTGCCCTTGATCACCTGCATGAACTCGGACCAGTCGGGCTCACCGAAATCGTGTGACTTGCGCTCCTCGTTCCACTTCAGGTCCGGGTCGGGGAACGTGACTCCGAGTGCCTTCGCCTGCGGGATCGACATGTCGACGAAGCGTTGGCGCAGTTCGTCGTTGGTGTGGCGCTTGATGCCCCACTTCATGGACTGCTCGGTGTTGGGGGACTCGTCGTCCGGCGGGCCGAACATCATCAGTGCCGGCCACCACCATCGGTTGACCGATTCCTGAACCATGGCACGCTGTTCGTCGGTGCCGCGCATCATCGTGGCCAGCAGCTCGTAGCCCTGGCGCTGGTGGAAGGATTCTTCTTTGCAGACGCGGATCATTGCGCGCGCGTAGGGCCCGAAGCTGCTGCGGCACAAAGGAACCTGGTTGCAGATTGCTGCGCCGTCGACGAGCCAGCCGATGGTGCCCACGTCTGCGTACGTCAGGGTGGGGTAGTTGAAGATCGAGGAGTACTTCTGCTTGCCCTCGATGAGCTTGACCGTCAGGTCGGCGCGGTCCGCTCCGAGCGTTTCCGCGGCGGAGTAGAGGTAGAGGCCGTGACCGGCTTCGTCCTGCACCTTGGCCATCAGGATCGCCTTGCGGCGCAGCGACGGTGCGCGGGTGAGCCAGTTGCCCTCCGGCTGCATGCCGATGATCTCGGAGTGCGCGTGCTGGGCGATCTGGCGGATGAGCGACTTGCGGTAGCCGTCCGGCATCCAGTCGCGAGGCTCGACGCGCTGCTCGTGGGCAATGGTCTCGTCGAACCCGCCCTGCAGCGTCTCGGTGGACAGGGTGTTTGACGTGGTCATAAGTCCTACTTTCATTACCGAATGATCGGTTGGTAACCAGTATGCATCGAAGTGACCCCGGGCACAAGAGCGGCTGCGCCGCACGTGCGTGAAAGTTCGTAGCAGGGGTCGAGTTTCTGTTCACATGGGTCGTTCCGCAGGCTCCACTCCCGCTCACATGGGTCGTTCCGCAGGCTCCACTCCCGCTCACATGCCGACGAAGGAGGCTCTCTTCTTCGCCAGGAAGGCATCGACGGCGGCCTTGTGGTCGGCGGTCTGTCCCAGAGCGGTCTGTGCCTGCGCCTCGCGGTCCAGGGCGTCGGACAGTCCGGACCGCGCGATCAGCGACTTGACCTGCTTGTACGCCAGGGTGGGTCCCGCAGCGAGCGTTGTGGCCAGCGTGCGCGCGGTCTCGAGAACGTCGGCATCGTCGACGACGCGATGCACCAGACCCCAGTCGAGGGCCTGCGGGGCGGTGACCTTGTCTCCGAGCAGCATCAGTCCCGCGGCCCGGCTCGCGCCCAGTGCGTCGACCAGCGTGTAGCTCAACCCCGAGTCGCTGGCCAATCCGATGCCGGTGAACGCCGTGGCGAACGACGACTTGGTGCCGGCGACGCGGATGTCTCCGGCGAGTGCGATCCCGAGACCCGCACCGACACACGCGCCGGGGATGGCCACGACGATCGGCACCTCGAGCGCTGCGAGCCCTCGGATGACCGGGTTGTAATGCTCGCCGACGGTATCCATCGCCGTGGCCGGGTCGGCCTCGAGCGCGGTGACGTGCTCGCCGAGGTCCTGGCCGACGCAGAAGTTCTTGCCCTCCGCGGTGATGAGCACCGCGCGCACGCTGGGTGCGGCGGCGTTCTGCACTGCAGACATCAGGCCGACTTTCGTCATGACGTCCAGGGCGTTGTGTGCCTCGGAGCGCGCGAGGGTGATGGTCGCCAGGCCGTCGGTGACATCGAACCGTACCGTCATGCGTTCGTCCAATCGTGAAAGCCGCGACCGGACTTGCGTCCGATGTCGCCGCGAGCAACCATGTCTCGCAACAACTGCGGGGGAGTGAACCTGTCGCCGAGGGTCGACGCCAGGTGTTCTGCGATGGCGAGCCGAACGTCCAACCCGACGAGGTCGGTGGACCGCAACGGACCCATCGGATGCTTGTAGCCGAGTTCCATGGCGCGGTCGATCGATTCGGCGTCGGCGACGCCTTCCTCCAGCATCCGGATGGCCTCGAGTCCGAGGCACACGCCGAGCCGGGAGGTAGCGAACCCGGGGGAGTCGTTGACGAGCACCTCGGTTTTGCCGAGCAGCGACACCCACTGTTGCACTCGCTGCACGACGTCCGTAGAGGTCGCCGGAGCGCGCACGATCTCGACGAGAGTCGACGCCGGAACCGGGTTGAAGAAGTGCATCCCGATGAAGCGGCTCGGATCGCTCAGTGCTGCGCCGAGTTCCGCGATGGAGATCGAGCTCGTGTTCGACGCGATGACCGTGTCGGGCCCGGCGATCTTGTCGACGAGAGCCAATACCTCGACCTTGAGCGACGGAATCTCGGGCACCGCTTCGACCACCAGGTCCAGGTCGGCAGGAAGATCCGCGGGGCCGGCGACGGTGGAGACCCGGGCGAGAATCGCAGCGGGGTTCTCGCTGAGTTTCCCGCGTTCGTGTGCTCGAGTTAAGCCCGTCTCGACGCGGCCCAGCGCGGCCTGTTGGTCGGCTGCTTCGGCGATGACGACGATGGAGCCGAGGGCCGCGAAGACCTGCGCGATACCCGCGCCCATCCGTCCGCCACCGACGACACCAACTGAGCGGGGAGCTGTCATTTCTTCTTCTCCAGAAATGCCGTCATGCGGCGTTGTTTGTCTTCGGTCTCGAACAGGACGGCCTGCGCGATGTCGTCGGCCCACGGGTGCGAACCGGGCGCATCGAGGATCTTCTTGGTGAGTTTCAGTGCCAGTGGTGCTTGCTTGGCGATGCGATCCGCGAGTGAATGCGCTGCAGCCAACGGCTCGTCGACTACCTCGAGCACCAGGCCGCACCGAAGTGCCACCTCTGCGTCGAGTGTCCGGCCACCGAGAAGCACCTGCTTCGCGACGGACACGCCCACCAGCGTCGGCAGCCGGTAGCTGGCTCCGGCGGCAGCCATGATGCCCAGTCCCGGTTCGGGATTACCGAACACGGCAGTCGGCGACGCGATGCGGATGTCGCAGGCGTAGGACAGTTCGGCTCCGCCGCCGAGTGCGTATCCGCGGACGGCTGCGATCGTCGGCAGGGGGAGTGCGGCGATGCGATCGAACAGGTTTCGGTTGATGCCGCGCAGTGCGTCGTCGCGAGTGCGGGCCCGCAACTGGTTGATGTCGGCACCGCCGGCAAAATGCTCGCCTGCTCCGGTCAGGATCACGATCCTGGGATCCTGCTCCACGAGCGCGCACACCTCGTGCAGCTCGCCGATCATGTCGGAATCGATCGCATTGCGCTGCGTCTCGCGACTCAGGGTGACGACAACGCGGTCCGTCGACTCCTCGACGATGAGCGTGTTCACGGTGCCTCGATCAACATCGACACGCCTTGCCCGACGCCGACGCACAGTGTCGCAAGGCCACGGGAGGCCTTCTCGCGTTCCATCCGGCCCAACAGCGTCAACAGAATTCGAGCTCCCGACGAGCCGAGGGGGTGGCCGAGGGCGATGGCCCCGCCGTCGGCGTTGACGATGTTCTCGTCGAGCTTCAGCTGGCGGATGACGCCGAGGGACTGTGCCGCGAAGGCCTCGTTGAGTTCGACGGCACCGAGGTCGTCGATCGACCATCCCGCGCGAGTGAGCGCCTTCTGCGTGGACGGGACCGGCCCGAGTCCCATGATGTGGGGCGCGATGCCGGCGCTCGCGCTGGTGACGATGCGGCCGCGAACCTCGAGGCCGTACGTGCGCACGGCTTCTTCCGAGGCCACCACCAATGCCGATGCCCCATCGGTGAACGGTGACGACGTGCCGGCGGTGACGATTCCGCCCTTTCGGAACACGGTCTTCAGGGTGCCGAGCTTGTCCAACGTGGTCCCGCGCCGCGGCGTCTCGTCCTCGGTGACCTCGCCGTTCTTGGTGCTGACGGGCACGATCTCGTCGGCGAAGCGCCCGGCATCCTGGGCGGCGACGGCACGCTGCTGACTGCGGAAGGCGAAGGCGTCGGACTCCTCACGGGTGATGCCCTCGCTGAGCGCGACCTCTTCGGCGGTCTCGCCCATCGACAGGGTGATCTTGGGGTCGGTACCCGCGTCGTGCGCTGCGAAAGTCGGGTTGGTGAATCGCCAGCCGAGGGAGGTATCGAAGATCTCGCCGGGCTTGGCCCACGCCGTCCCGGGCTTGGCCATGACCCATGGCGCGCGCGTCATGGACTCGACGCCACCGGCGACGATGATGTCGGCCTCACCGCTGCGAATGGTGCTCGCGGCGTTGGCCACTGCGGTCAGTCCGCTCGCGCACAGGCGATTGACGGTATATCCCGGCACCGACTGGGGCAGACCTGCGAGCAGAACCGCCATTCTGGCCACATCGCGATTGTCCTCGCCTGCCTGGTTGGCCGCACCCAGAATCACCTCGTCGATTCGATCGACGGGTACGCCCGCTCTGCGGACCGCCTCGGCCACGACCAGCCCGGCGAGATCGTCGGGGCGCACCGAGGCCAGGGCACCGCCGTAGCGCCCGTGCGGGGTACGTGCGCCGGCCACGAGAAATACTTCGCCCACTTCGAAACTCCTTCGTCGGTTGCGTCATTAATAACCGAACATTCGGTCGTTTGGCAAGGTCTGCTGCCCGTGGTGCTGTGGAATCGTCCGCCGACTGCGAAGATGTGGCAATGACAACCGCACGCGCGCCGCGCAAGACCGGACAGCCAGGGCGGCCGGGATACGACCTGGATTCCCTCTTGGCCGTGGCGGTCAAGGTCTTCAACGACCGTGGGTACGACGGCACCAGCATGGAGATTCTGGCGAAGCGGCTCGGTATCACCAAGTCGTCGATCTACCACCACGTATCGGGCAAGTCCGAGTTGCTCGAACTCGCGCTGTCGCGGGCTCTCAACGCACTGTTCGCCGTGACGACCGAGGATCGGGCGACCACCGGGCGGTACATCGATCGCCTCGAATACCTGGTGCGTCGCAGCGTCGACATCTTGTGCGCGGAACTGCCCTACGTGACGCTGCTGCTGCGGGTGCGGGGCAACACCGACGTCGAGCGGCGCGCTCTCGCCCGCAGGCGCGAATTCGACACGTTCGTCACCGGGCTCGTCGTCGCCGCCGCCGAGGAGGGCGACCTGCGTCCCGGTGTCGACCCGGCTCTGGCGTCCAAGCTCGTCTTCGGCACGGTCAACTCGCTCATCGAGTGGTATCGCCCGCGCACCGGCGGATCCGTCGAGGAATTGGCCGACGCCGTCGTGGCTCTGACCTTCGACGGCCTGCGCCGCACGTAGCAACGCAAGTCTTGACTTCTCGGCGTTCGACGGCGATGGTAATTACCGACCGAACGTACGGTGAGATGGAGGCGTTGTGAGCAGACTTCTGGAAAGCTATGCCCAGGGCACGTGGTATTCCGCGACCGACGAGGGAACGCCGTTGCTGAGCGCCGTCGACGGCAGTGAGATCGCCCGGGTGTCGTCCAGCGGTCTCGACGTCGCAGGCATGATCGATTACGCCCGCACCGTCGGCGGCCCCGCGCTCGCAGCCCTGACGTTCCACGAGCGTGCAGCCCTGCTCAAACAACTGGGTCTGACGCTGCTGGCCGGCAAGGAGGAGTTCTACCAACTCTCCCGGCACACCGGAGCTACCACCCGCGATTCCGGCGTCGACATCGACGGCGGTTTCGGCACCGTGCTGAGCTACGCGAGCAAGGCTCGACGTGAACTCCCGAACGAGACGGTCTATCTCGACGGTGCCATCGAGCAGCTCGGCAAGAAGGGCACCTTCCTCGGTCAGCACATCTACACCTCCCGGCGCGGCGTCGCCGTGCAGATCAACGCGTACAACTTCCCCGTCTGGGGCTTCCTCGAAAAGCTGGCACCCGCGTTCATCGCGGGCGTGCCCTCGATCGTCAAGCCCGCCAGCCAAACTGCGTACCTGACCGAGCTTGTCTTCCGTCGGATCATCGAGTCGGGGTTGCTGCCCGAGGGGTCGGTTCAGTTGCTGTGTGGCAGTGCCCGTGGTGTCCTCGACCACCTCGGCGGCCAGGACTCGGTGGCCTTCACCGGATCGGCCGATACCGCTGCGACCCTGCGCTCACACCCCAACGTCGTCGGCGAGGGACTCCATTTCACGGCGGAAGCCGATTCTCTCAACGCGTCCATCCTGGGTTCCGATGTGGCACAGAGCGATCCGGAGTTCGATCTGTTCGTCAAAGGTGTCTTCACCGAGATGACATCCAAAGCCGGCCAGAAGTGCACGGCCATCCGCCGCGTGCTGGTGCCGCAGGACTCGGTCGAACCCGTCATCGAGGCGCTCAAGGCCAAGCTCGACAAGGTCGTCGTCGGTGACCCGCAGGACGACGGCGTCACAATGGGTGCACTCGCCAGCATCGACCAGCGCGACGAGGTCCTCAAATCCATTCGTGGACTGATCAAGTCGGCCACCGTCGTCTTCGGTGATCCCGACTCCGTGGATTCACGGCCTGGTGCCTTCATGGCGCCGGTCCTGTTGAAGGCCGGCGACAAGAGCGCACCCGAACCGCACGAGATCGAGGCATTCGGGCCCGTCTCCACCGTCATCGGTTACGACAGCACCGCGGACCTGCTCGACCTCGTCGCCCGCGGAAAGGGCTCTCTGGTCGCATCTCTGGTGACCAAAGATTCGGCCATCGCGCGCGAGATCGTGCTGGGCACCGCTCCGTATCACGGGCGCATCCTGGTCCTGAATTCCGAGGACGCGAAGGAATCGACCGGTCACGGTTCGCCGCTACCGGTACTGGTGCACGGCGGACCCGGCCGCGCAGGCGGTGGTGAAGAACTCGGCGGTATCCGCGGCGTCCTGCACCACATGCAGCGCACCGCAATCCAGGGAACCCCGGACGTGCTGACGGCCATCGGCAACAAGTGGGTCACCGGGGCGAAGCAGACGACCGGGGACGTTCACCCGTTCCGCAAGAACCTCGGCGAACTGCGACTGGGCGATACCATCGTCGGTGGCCCACGACAGGTCACCCGCGCCGACATCGATCACTTCGCCGAATTCACCGGCGACACGTTCTACGCGCACACCGATCCCGAAGCGGCAGCGGCAAATCCGTTGTTCGGCGGCATCGTGGCGCACGGCTACCTGGTGGTCTCGCTGGCCGCGGGGCTGTTCGTCGACCCGGCACCGGGCCCCGTCCTGGCGAACTTCGGCGTCGACAGCCTGCGCTTCCTGACGCCGGTCAAGGCCGAGGATTCGCTGACGGTCACGTTGACGGCCAAGCTCATCACACCGCGCCAGAGTGCCGACTACGGCGAGGTGCGGTGGGACGCAGTGGTCGTCAACCAGGACGGTGACCCCGTCGCCACCTACGACGTACTCACTCTGGTCGCGAAGCCCGAGGCCGCGTCATGAGCGTGCGAGTAGCCGTCTGTTACGGAATACCCGAGGACCCTGCCGCCTTCGATCGGCACTACACCGAGGTGCACGTGCCCCTCGCTCGCGCAGTTCCCGGCCTGGTCGACTTCACCTGGGGCACGCTCGACTCGCTCGACGAGTCCCCGCCGCCCTACTACGCAATCGCACGTCTGTACTTCGCGGACGAGGCATCGCTGAAGGCAGGGTTGGCTTCGCCCGAGATGACAGCGGCAGGCAAGGATCTGCGGAACTTCGCGACCGGTGGCGTCACGATGTTCACCCAGAACGAGCGTTCGGTGCTGCAGCCGTGAGCGATTCGCCTATTGCGCGGGAGATGTTCGAGGTCGATGCCGCGTCCCGCAAGCTCGGTATCGAACTGATCGAGCTGTCACCCGGTCACGCGAGAATGTCGATGGTCGTGACCGAGGACATGGTCAACGGTTACGCCATCACGCACGGCGGATACGTCTTCCTGCTTGCAGATACGACGTTCGCTATGGCCTGCAACTCGCACGAGGACTCGGCCGTCGCTGCCCGATGCGACATCCGGTACCTCCGTCCGACGAAGGTCGGTGACGTCCTCGTCGCCGACGCCGTCGAGCGTGCGAGGTTCGGCCGCAACGGTATCTACGACGTGTCGGTGACGTGCCGAGACGAGCTGATCGCCGAATTCCGAGGCGACAGTCGCACGATAGCGCGCTAGCGATCCGGCGCGTGGAAGTACTGTGAGTCGGTGACCACTGCAGACCTGTCGGCGCTGGCAGACGCCACCGCCACTGCGGTGGGTGGTGCTGTGTCGGTGATGGATCCGCAGGGCTATGTGGTGGCGTATTCGTCGGTGCCGGGGCAGCCGATCGACGACGTGCGACGCGACGGCATTCTGGGCAAGCAGGTCCCGGCTCGATACATGGTGCATCACATCGATCCGGACTTCCGGCGCAGCTCGACCGTGCACGTCGTCGATGTGGCCGGTGCGCTACCCCGTCTGGCAGTAGCGGTTTCGGTCGACGGTGAGTACCTCGGCTCCATCTGGTGCATTGCGTCCGGTGCCGGCATCCGTCCGCCGGCCCCTGCGGCAGTGGCTGCATTGACGCGTGCGGCCGCGGCTGCAGTGCCGTTGTTGTCGGCCCGACATCATCCGGCCGATGCCGACAATCCCAGGGTGCGTGCGTTACTGACCGATCCCGAGGTCGTCACTACGCCGGGAAAGCACTACGCCGTTCTGGCCGCAGAAGTGGAGTCGCCGCGAGCGCAGAAAATGTTGGTGCAGCTCGCTGGTCTGCTGCAGCTCACGTTCGGCAACGCGGGCGACTCCGGATGCATCGTCGACGGGAACACCGTCCTGCTGGTGGTGGAGTCCGACGACGAACGCGCATTCGCTGCGGAGGCAGAGGAGGTTCGACGACGGGCGGAGACGGCCTTCGGTGCTGCGGTGAGCTTCGCGATCGGTGGCCCGGACGCCCGTCCCGCGATAGCGCTCAAGCATGCTTACTGGGTACTCGACGCGATCGAAACGGGCGCAGAGACAACGACATTCGAGCATAATCGCGTATCGGTCACTCTTCGGAGAGCGGGTGAGGCGCTGTCGGAGGTGTCGCTCGCCTTGCCTGCCGTCGAACGGATGCTGTCCTGCGATGCCTCGGAAGGTACGGAATACGCTGCGACGGTGCTGGCGTTGTTGGCACACGAATCCAACGTCGCTGCCGCGTCTGCGTCGCTGTACCTGCACCCCAATACCTTTCGCTATCGACTTCGGCGTACCAAGGAGTTGTTCGGTCTCGATCTCGACGACGTGGACACCCGGTTGCTGGTGTGGATGTCGCTGCGGCTCACGACCGGGCGGTGAGGACCTTCCCTGGGTTGAGCAGGTAATGCGGGTCGAGCAGTTCCTTGATGCCGCGCTGCAGTTCCGCTGCAACAGAGTCGAGTTCGGTTTCGAGAAGATCGCGTTTGAGCAGGCCGACGCCGTGCTCACCGGTAATGGTCCCGCCCAGAGAGAGGGCGAATGCCGCGATCTCGTCGAACGCGCGGTGTGCCTTGACCAACGATGACGGGTCCATCGGGTCGACGATGACTGTCGGATGGATGTTGCCGTCCCCTGCGTGGCCGACGACGCCGATGACGATGCCGATGCGCTCGGCGATGCGTCCGACCTCGTCGATCATCGCGGCGAGCTGCGAAATAGGAACGGACACATCGTCGACCAACGGTGAGCCGAGACGCTCGAGTGCCGGGTACGCCAGTCGACGGGCCTGCACGAGCTGTTCCGATTCGACCTCGTCCTCGGCAACGGCCACATCGGTTGCCCCGGCTGCGGTGCACAGTGCGGCGATGGCTTCGAGCTCCTGCACAGAGCCTGCGCCGATATCGGACTGAGCGATCAGCACGGCCGCGGCGTCGGTGCCGAAGTCCATCCGGGCGTAGGCGTCGATCGCGGCGATGGTGGTGCGGTCCAGCAACTCGAACAGGCTCGGGGTGATGCCGACGGCCCGGATCTGCGTCACCGCTTCACCGGCCGCGACAGTCGACGGGAAGGTCGCGGCCATGGTCAACGGAGTGGCAGCCGGAAAGTCGAGACCTACGGTTGCCTCGGTGATTATTCCGAGTGTGCCTTCGGAGCCGACGAACAGTTCGGCCAGAGAAAGCCCGGCCACGCCTTTGACAGTGCGTCGACCGACGAACGTGGCACGCCCGTCGGCGAGTACAACGCGCAAGCCACGGACGAACCGTGCTGTGACGCCGTATTTCACGCAGCACAGACCACCGGCGTTGGTGGCGATGTTGCCGCCGATGGTCGACGCCTCCCAGCTGGACGGGTCGGGGAGGTACGTCAATCCTTGCTGCAGGGCAGCATCTTTCAGCTCTTTGTTCGTGACACCGGGTTGCACGACGGCGGTGCGGTTGACGACGTCCAACTCGACGATCTTGTTCATCCGCCGGGTGTTGAGGGCAATGGCTCCGACGCTGGCGTTCGCGGCTCCCGCCAGGCCGGTCAATGCGCCCTGCGGTACCACGGGAATGCGATGTGCCGATGCGATTTTCATGATCGCCTGTACGTCCGATTCGGTGCTCGGTAACACTGCCGCCAGGGGTAGCGCGGATTCGCACAGAGCGGCGGCGTCGTGCCGGAAGCTCTGCAGAATGTCCGGGTCGGTCACCACCGCGTCGGCACCGAGGGCGCGCATCAGTTCGTCGATGACCGGCGAATGGAGAACGAGGGTGGTCGGAGCAGCCATGGATTCGAGTATGTCGGGCGGCGCTGTCGATGTCTGCGTCGTTTCGGACGAAGCACGAGGTCTCGATCGGTAGTTTCCGACGAAGTGTGGGCAGGGCCTTGTTATGCACGCGACCACCTTGACAAACTACGGTGGCGCCGGTCACAGTAATTACCGACCGAATGGACGGTGAGTTTTATCCGGTTCGTCGGTTACCTGAATCTGCCGCTGTTCATACCCCACGTCACTCCGAACTGTCGCTCGCTCTCACGAGCGCCGGAGCCCGAACGAAACGAGATCGTCGATGACAACACAGGTCGAGACGCCCACCGGGGTGTCGCGTGAGCATCGCCGCGCCGCGATGGCCAGCATGGTCGGAACCACCGTCGAGTGGTACGACTTCTTCATCTACGCGCAGGCCGCGTCGTTGATCTTCGCTCAGCTGTTCTTCGCGCCCATGGGCTCGTCCGGACAGCTGGTCGCCTACGTGACCATCGGTATCAGCTTCGTGTTCCGTCCTCTCGGGGCCATCGTCGCGGGGTACTTCGGCGACAAGATCGGTCGCAAGAAGGTCCTCATCGCGACCCTCACCCTCATGGGCGCGGCCACCGTCGGAATGGGACTGCTGCCCACGTACGCGACCATCGGCATCTGGGCTCCGATCATCCTGATCGTGTTGCGCATCCTGCAGGGATTCTCGACCGGCGGCGAATGGGGCGGCGCGGCATTGATGGCCGTCGAGCACGCCCCGAAGGGCAAGCGCGGAATCTACGGTGCCGCAACTCAGATGGGTGTTCCGCTCGGCATGCTCATCGCGGTGGGAACGTTGGCACTGTGCACCGGTTTGCTCAGCGAAGAGCAGTTCGAGGCCTGGGGCTGGCGTATTCCGTTCCTCATCAGCTTCGTGCTGATCCTCGTCGGCTTCTACATCCGACGCCGCGTCGAAGAGACCCCGGTGTTCAAGGAGCTCGCAGAACGCAAGGAGCGCAACCACACTCCCGTTCGTGCACTGTGGCGCACCAACAAGAAGCAGGTCATGCTCGCCGCGCTGTCGTTCGTGGGTAACAACGGCAACGGTTACATCATCGTCGGTGGCTTCATCGTCGCGTACTCGACGAGGGAGCACGGGCTCGCCCGTGTGGACGTGTTGGTGGCCAGTTTGTTCGCCGCTCTCGTGTGGGGTGTGTTCACCCTGCTCGGTGCGTATCTGTCCGACCGCTACTCCCGGACCGCCATCATGAACCTGGGCAACGCGTCGATGGTGTTGTGCGCCATCCCGTTCTTCCTGCTCGTCGATACCGGTGAGCTGCAGTGGATCTACGTGGCCCTCGGTCTCTTCGCCGTCGGACTCGGCCTCGCCTACGGACCACAGCCGGCGCTGTACGCCGAAATGTTTCCCGCAGCAGTTCGATTCAGTGGAGCATCCATCGGCTACGCCATCGGCACCGTGCTCGGTGGGGCCTTCGTCCCGACGATCTCCGAGGCACTGTTCAAGGGAACGGGTACCTCGATGTCGATCTCGATCTACCTGATGATCCTGGCGGCGATCTCGTTCATCGCGACCTCGCGCATCAAGAACCGTAGGGACGAGGATCTGAACGTCTGACCCAACGACGACGACAGGCCCGCAACCAGCCGAGTTGCGGGGCTGTCGTCGTGTCCGTGGCCCAGTGCGAGCGTCACCGTTCCGGCCCTGACCGGCGTTCGAATCTGCGGGTTAGTATCGCTCCATGGCCACCGAATCAACCGTCGTGGTCGACGGGCGAACTCTGCGACATCAGCATCGCCGCCCCGAGTTGCTGGCTGCCGTGACCGAGTACGTACTCGACCACGGCCTTGCCGATTTGTCGTTGCGTCCCTTGGCTCGCGAGCTCGGGGTCACCCACGCGACTCTGATCCGGCATTTCGTGTCGAAGGACAAGCTGATCGCCGAGGTCGTCGATCGAATGCGTGTGGACTTTCTCGAGACGTTGCAGACCGACGACGAGACCAGCGGTTCCGTCGAATTTCTCGAGATGTCTTGGGAGAAACTGCGGCAGCCTCGGGAGCAGCGCCAATTTCGCGCGCTGTTCGAGATCGCGTCCCGGGCACCGCAGAACCGCTACGTGCCCGGTGACGTGACCGCCCGAATCCTCGGACAGTGGCGCATCCCGCTCGAGCAGCGTCTGGTCGCCGAAGGGCGGAGCTCGACCGAGGCCACCGAAATCGCCACTCTCGTGCTGGCTCAGGTCCGCGGACTGCAACTGGACCTTCTCATCACCGGTGAGCGCGAACGCATCGATGCGGCATTTGCGCGCGCCATCGACCAGCTTCGCCGAACAGTAGACGGCGGCCCGTCACAGTCGTGACTGCGACGGGCCGCGGCATTCACACCTGAGCGAGCGCCCTGACGAAGCAGACGTTCTCCTCGTTGCGGTTGGTCGCCTCGTCCGGGGCAGTGCCGTACGCACGATTGGCCGACAATTTCACCACGACGCGGCGTCGCGCTGGATTGACGTAGACGAGCTGGTTGTAGACGCCGATGGCGCTGAACTCGCCCTCGTCGCCTGCCGGGATCCACCACTGGTATCCGTAGCCCAAACCGATCTGCTCGCCGGCGGACACCGGCACACCGGGTGCGCGCATGGGGTCGTCGTAGTGGGTGGCGTCGCGGACCCACTGCTCCGATACGATCTGGCGACCGTCGATCTTACCTCCGTTGAGGAAGAGGTCACCGAGCCTGGCGAAGTCTCGGGCCGTGGCGTTGAGGCAGGCGTAGGCCTGCTCGATGCCGACCGCATCGATCAGCCAGTAACTGGGTGCCTCGAAGCCGAGAGGCTCGACGAGCTTTTCGTGCATGTAGTCCGACAGAGTCCGGCCGGTCGCCTTGATGACGAGCAGTCCCAGTGCCTGTGTTTCTCCCGAGTTGTACCGGCAGACAGTACCGGGCTCGGATTCACGCACCATGTTGGCGACGAAGTCTTCGAGCGCCCCAATACCTGCCATCGCTGCCGTAAGGCCGAAGATGTCGGACTCGGGATTCGAGTAGTCCTCGTTCCACCGGGCCCCCGAGGACATCCGCAGCACGTCCTTGATCGAGACTCCGTCGTAAGCGGAGCCCGGCCGAACCTTGATGTAGTCGCTGATCGGCTGCTCGAGGCTTTCGATGTGCCCCTCTTCCAGGGCGATACCGACCAGCGTGGACACGAAGCTCTTCGCTACCGACATCGAAATCCACGGCACGTCGACACCACCGGTCAACGCGTAACGCTCGTAACGGATTTCACCGTCCTCGATCATGAGTAGAGCGGCCGTGTCGGTCTCGACGAAGAACTCCTCGAACGATTTCGTCTCACCGTCCCACAGGAAGGATTCCGGCGCGGATACCTGCGCACCCGTCTTCCACGGTCGAGGAGATCCGGAGGGCACCATCCGCATCGATGGCAGCAGCTGCGCCATTCGGTTGAAGTTCTCGTGCTGGGGCACTCCGGTGAACAGTCCGATGGACTGTAGGGCGGTCAGCGGGTCGGTTGTCTGAGGTTCGGTGGTCATGTGGTCTCCAAGCGTCAGGGCCTCGAAGGGCAGTTCGATCGCCGTCACTTTATGCGTACCGATCGGTTAGCACAATGGGTTTGCACCCCCGATTTCGTTCGCCTGAAACTCTTGTCCTAACCGATCGGTACGTATACATTTCAGCTCATGCCCGCTCTCCCCACGTCGACAGCGACGAACTTGGCCCACCTGCTCGAGGCGTCTGCGGCCGCCTACGGAACTCGCACCGCGATCGTTGTGGCGGGAGAATCGCTGACGTACGCAGAGCTCGACGGTCAGGCCAACCAGGTGGCCAACCTGCTGGCGGCGCGGGGGGTGCGACCTGGCGATCGGGTCGCGCTGTCGTGCCCGACCATCCCGTCGTTCACGGTCGTCTACTTCGCGATCCTCAAGGCCGGGGCCGTCGTGGTTCCCCTGAACATATTGCTCACGCCGCGCGAGATCGCTTATCACCTCGACGATTCGGACGCCGAGATGCTCGTGGCCTTCGAAGGCACTTCCGAGTTGCCGATCGGCGCGAACGCTCGTGCAGCATTCGACGCCGCGCCCAAATGCAAGCACCTTCTGTTGATCGAGCCGGACCCCGGGAATGCGACGGCTACGACGATCCGGGAAGCCGACGGAGCCACTACCCCGACGCACTCGAGCACGTTCGCTCCTGTGCCGCGCGGCACCGACGATGTGGCCGTCATGTTCTACACCTCGGGTACGACGGGCCGGCCGAAAGGGGCCGAGCTGCGTCACCGCAACATCATCGACAACGTCATGCTCGGGCGAGAGCTGTTCCGCTCGGACGCTGACGACCCCGACACCTACTTGTGTCTGCTGCCACTGTTTCACGCCTTCGGCCAGGTCGTGATTCAGAACGGGGCGCTGGCATTCGGCGGGACGCTGGTGATGCTGCCGCGGTTCGAGCCCAATGCTGCGCTCGACCTGATGACCGAGCACCGCGTCACGTTCTTCGGGGGTGTTCCGACGATGTACTGGGGGATGCTCGCAGCACTCGACGACAGCGTCGATGTCGAGCGAATCGCTGCCCACCTCCGGGTTGCGGTGTCCGGTGGTGCTGCGCTGCCAGGAGAAATCCACAAGCAGTTCAGGGAGCGCTTCGGCGTGACGATCCTCGAGGGCTACGGCATGTCGGAGACGTCACCTGTCATCGCGTTCTCGGTGTTCGGCGAGGAACCCCACGTCGGGTCGATCGGAAAGCCGATACCCGGAGTGCAGATGAAACTGATCAACGACGACTGGTCCGATGTCGAGCCCGAGCCGACCGCGATCGGAGAAATTGCGATCAAGGGCCACAACGTGATGAAGGGCTACTACAACCGCCCCGAGGCCACGACCGAGGCCATCCGAGACGGATGGTTCCGCTCGGGCGACCTGGGCAAGAAGGATGAGAACGGCTTCTACTACATCGTCGACCGCAGCAAGGACATGATCATCCGCGGCGGCTACAACGTCTACCCGCGTGAGATCGAAGAAATCTTCATGACGCACCCGGCGGTCTCGCTCGTCGCGGTCATCGGCATTCCGAACGACCAGCACGGCGAGGAGGTCAAGGCCGTCGTGGTCAAGAACCCCGGTCATGACGACGTCTCCGAGGCCGACCTCGTCGCATGGGGCAAGGACCAGTTCGCGGCCTACAAGTATTCCCGCCTGGTGCAGTTTCTCGATCAGTTGCCGATGACGTCGACCGGCAAGATCCTCAAGCGCGAGCTCAACTGAGCGTTACCCGCCCACCCCAACCGAGAACGGACACGTCATGACCTTGACCCTGGAATCGAGTCTCGCGCGGTTCTCGCAGCGGTTCTCCAGCTCCGCCGAGCTCGCCGAGGCTGGTACGAAGATCGTGCCGGGCGGCTATTCCCGCAGCTCGTTCAACTTCGGACCACACGCGATCTACGTCGAGCACGGCGACGGCGCGTACATCACGACCGTCGAAGGCCACCGCCTGCTCGATCTGAACAACAACTTCACGACCAACGTTCTCGGACACAACCCGCCCACGGTGCGGGCGGCTCTGCACCGTGCCATCGACACCGGAGTGTCGTTCGGCAACCCTGTGGAGGCCGAGACCGAGTTGGCGCGAATGATCTCCGACCGAATCGCGTCGATCGACAAGGTCAAGTTCTCGTGCTCGGCGTCGGAATCGGCACTGACTGCGGTCCGCATCGCGCGCGCTTACACCGGGCGTACCGCGATCGCGAAGTTCGAGGGCGGCTATCACGGGTTCACCGATGCACTTCAGGTGTCGTGGCATCCGAGCAGTGGGGGTGACGCCGGTCCCGATGCGTATCCGACGCCCCTGCCCGACAGCGCGGGCATCCCGCAGGTGGACGTCGACAACATCGTGCCCCTCACCCAGAACGATTGGGAGGGAACAGAAGCCATCCTGCGCGCTCGAGCATCCGACGTCGCCTGCGTCATCCTCGAACTCGAAAGCGCCTCCGGCGGTTTGGTGACACTCGACGACGATTTCGTCTCCCGACTCCGGGACTTGACGACCGAGCTGGGGATCGTGATGATCGTCGACGAGACGGTCACGCTGCGGGCGGGCGTGGGTGGCATGCAAGCCGATTACGGTGTGCTGCCCGATCTGACGATCATGGGCAAGATCATCGGCGGCGGGTTCCCGCTCGGTGCCGTCGGCGGCTCGGCCGAGGTGATGTCGGTGCTCGACAGCGGCCTGGTCTCGATCTCCGGGACTCACCACGGCCACAAAATCTCCGTGGCCGCAGGCATCGCAACGCTCGAGCAACTCGACGAGGCGGCGTTCGAGCGTCTCAATGCGATGGCGGCCAGGGTACTGCGGGATCTCGACGACTGGAGCCGCGCCCGAAACAGCGCGTTCACGGTGTACGGTCGGGGGATTTCCCATCTGGCGTACGGCTACATGAACGAGCCAGGGCTCGTAGTCCGCACCCACCGTGATCACTGGCGTCACCTCGACGGCGACCGGACCCAGACCATCTCGCTCGAGCTCGCCAACCGGGGCTTCTTCCCCGTTGCCCGCGGCGACTTCTCACTGTCCCTGGCCATGGGCGTCGACGACATCTCGGCCTTCATCGAGGTGACCAAGGAGATCGTCCGCGACATCGAAGGTTGATCGGGAGTAGCGCCCGCTATCGCGAATCGATTTGTGGTGCAGCTTGTTTGCCCCAGTGCTCGAGTGCGGAAATTGCGTCACGCAGGGCGAGACCTCTTTCGGTCAGCCCGTACGCGCGAGTGTTGTGCCGAAGGGGAAGACGGGTCAACACTCCTGCCGCTTCGAGTTCGCGCAGCCGGGTAGCGAGCATGTTCGTCGGTACTCCGAGGTCGCGCTGCAGATCGCCGTACCGTTGCGGTTCCTCGAGCAGTCGCTCGACAATGAGAAGTGCCCACCGGGCACCGACGATGTCGAGGGCGGCGGCGAGGTCGCTCATTCGGCCGTATCGGTGTCCGGCTTCATCCAGAACGGCGAGTAGTGGTAGCCGTCGAGGTCGTCGAACTGACGTTGATACATGAAGGCGTAGTCATCGATGTCTCCGATGCGTCCACCGGCAGCGCCGGCCCGCTCGGTGAGCTCGTCGACCGCCTCGCGGCTACCGAGGTCGAACGAGACCGTGACCTTCGATGGGGTGTCGGGTCCGCCGATCAGCTCCTCGGTGCCGCCCACGCTCGCATACATCTCGCGGCTTCCGAGCATGACGTACTGCCCCGGTGTGATGGCGAAGCACGACACGTTGTGGTCGGACATCTCGGGGTTGAGCGTCCAGCCGAGGGCTGTGTAAAAGGCGGTTGCGCGCTCGACGTTCTCGACGGGACAGGTGATGAACAGGCTCATGCCCTCATGCTTGCAAAATGCAAGTGCGGCGTCAAGGGCTGAACTCGCCGACCGTTCCAGCACTTCACCGAGCTGTCCCCTGGGTGATCAGTGATGCAGTGTCAGTGGCGAATCGTCAATACAGCTTTTCCGCCGGGCAATTCGCGTCGTGTCATCAGTTCGATGACATGAGTGAGTTCCGACCAATCGACGCAGTACCCGGGTGTCGGATCGAGACGGCCGTCGGCGGCCAATCTCACGAGCAATTCGAGGTCCTCGTGTTCGGGGTACTCGACTGCATACGACATGTAGTTGGTGATCGTCGCGCCCTCGTGACCCATGAACGAGAAGACATCGAGCTCGGCCTTGGTGCAAGAACTGTTGCCGATCATGACCAGCGTGCCACGGGGTGCCAGCACGGACAGTGCCGCTTCGAGTACTGTGCCGCCAACGGATTCGATGATCAGATCGAAGGGACCTGATGCATCCGACGGGGTAGTAGTGACCTCGGTTGCTCCGAGTTCGATCAGTTCGCTGGCTTCGTTCTCGCCGGCTGTCGTGGTCGCTGTGACCGACGCACCTGCGGCACTTGCCAATTGGATCTGAAATCGACCCACGCCGCCGTTGGCACCGGTCATCAGGACCTTGCGTCCCAGGAGGTCGCCACCCATACGCACAGTGCGTAGCGCGGTCAGCCCCGCCATCGGTAGAGCGGCAGCGATGTTGGTGCCCAACGTATCCGGGAGGACTGCCATTCGGTCGGTGCGCACGGCCGCGAGTTCGGACCATCCGGCTCCGTCGACCATTCCGACGATCGGTGTGCCTGCTTGGGGTCCGCTCCCGTTTGCGGCCGCCTCGATCACGACGCCACTGATGTCCTGGCCGGGTCGCCAGCCGTGGTCCCTCGCGGCCATGAGGGACAGTTCCCCGCGGTTGACTGAGAACGAATGGATCTGCACCAGAGCCTCATCGGCGGCCGGCTTCGGATCTTCGGCTTCGACGCGTTGGACGGGGGTATCAGAGTCAGGGGTATTGATCGTCGTGTACATCGGCGTATCCGATCTCGTCGTGTGGTCACACCGAAAGGGTGTGAATCTGTACGACGACGAGTCAACGCCGATCCGTCGGTGTGAACCAGAAGCAATTCGTGCACTCAGCGTTCACGAAAAACAATCGGAGGTCAGATGCGGGCGCACGCTTCGGCCAGGGCGTCGACGAGTGTGGTCCGTTCTCGTACCGCCAGCCACATCTGCACGGCCATGCCAGGATCGGTCACGGGCCGGAAGGTGACGCGTTCGGCCGACAGCGCTTGTGCTGAGCCCTCGTACATAGCTGTCCACGATGGTGGTCCCGAGCCGAGTTCGAGCACTGTCGCTTGTAGATCTCGGAATGGAATTCCCGTGGCCGGCTCGAACCCGGCGTCCGCACAAGCACGGAGCACGGTGGCGGCGAAGGCGGGGTTCTGCTCGGACGGAATCAGACGCAGCGGAAGGTCCGCCAGATCAGATAGCGTGAGATCGGGTTTGGAAGCCAGTGGGTGGCGGGTGGGAATCGCAACGACGATCCGGTCGAACCACGCCGGAATCATCTCCAGATCGTGATCGTTCCTGGGCAGGCGAACAAGTGCGGCGTCGAGTGCTCCCGAACGAACAGCGTCGAGTTGCTCCCACACCTGCCCGATTTCCAGTGTGACGAGCAGATCGGGAAACTGAGTTCCAAGGTGGTCCAGCACCAAATCGACGCGAGTGCCCGAGCCTCCAGCTATTCCCAGTCGCAGGTGTGGTGGCCCGTCCGGCTCATCGGAGCGAGATTGCACAGTCGCCGCGGCGTGTGCCACCGCGTCGAGCACTGCATGAGCCTCTGGGACCAGCCTGCACCCGGCGGGGGTGAGTGTCACCTGACGTTTGGACCTGTCGAACAGCGGCTGACCCAGCTCGTGTTCGAGCCTTCGTATCTGTTGACTGACCACGGCCTGGACCACGTGCAGTCGCTCCGCCGAACGGGCGAAATGCAGTTCTTCGGCGACCACTAGAAAGTACCTGAGCTGCTTGATCTCCATGTCGAAAGCGCCCCCTGCTCGGACCCCGCGTTCATAGAACCTACCGATCAGTATCCAGTGTGAACCGCTCGTCCGCCGGATGGAGAGACATCACCACCAATGCTCAGCTGTGCGCATGCAACGGCCTACCCGACAGCGCCATCATTGCCTCACCAAGTGCTTCGTTCTGCGTGGGGTGGGCGTGCACGAAGCTGCCGACCTCGGACGGCAGTGCTTCCCATGCCACCGCGAGTTGCGCCTCGCCGATCAGCTCGCCCACGCGGTCACCGACGAGGTGGACACCCACAACAGGGCCGTCCTCACGTGCGCGAATAACCTTGACTCCGCCCGCGGTGGAGAGAATGCGGCTCTTGCCGTTGCCGCCGAGGTCGTAGACCACCGACGTCACGGTGCCGTACTTCTCCTCCGCTGCCTTCTCGGTGAGTCCCACCGATGCCACCTCCGGATGCGAATACGTCACGCGCGGAACGAGATCGCCGTCGATACGTGCCGGCGCGAGTCCGGCAATGTGCTCGGCGACGAACATGCCGTGTTGGAATCCGCGGTGAGCCAACTGATAGCCCGCCACGATGTCGCCGACGGCATAAACGCCCGCCGCGGTGGTGAGCAGGTTGTCGTCCACAGTGACGAAGCCCCGTTCGGTGTCGATGCCCTGTTCGGCCAGGCCGAGGCCGTCGGTGTGAGGTCCGCGTCCGACGGAGACCAGCACGAGATCGGCGTCGAGGGTGTCCCCGGACGACAATGACACAGAGACTGCGTCGGCGGACTCGGTGACGGTCTCGACCTTGGTGCCGGTACGAATGTCGATGCCGCGTTTGCGCAATGCCTTGGTCAGCTGCTTCGAGGACCATTCGTCCTCACCCGGAACGATGCGATCGAGGGCCTCGACGACGGTGACCTTGGCGCCGAAAGAGGCCCAGATGCTGGCGAATTCGATGCCGATGACTCCGCCGCCCAGCACGACGACGGACTCCGGTACTCGGTCGAGCGCCAATGCGTCGTCGCTGGTGAGAACGCGAGGTCCAAGCTCGATGCCCGGAATGGTGCGCGAATACGACCCGGTCGCGAGGACCAGCGAAGACCCGGTGATGCGTCGCCCATCGACTTCGACGGTACGAGGACCGACCACCTGACCCCGGCCCGAGACGATCTCGATGCCCGGTCGCTTCAGCAAGCCCTGCAGTCCTGAGTACAGGCCGGCGACCACGCTGCGCTGATACTCCAGTGCCGCAGGCATATCCACACCCGTCAACGATGCCGTGACGCCGACGTGCGCCGCACCGCGGACCGCATCGGCAACCTCCGCCGTGTGCAGCAGAGCCTTGGTGGGGATGCACCCGCGATGGAGGCACGTGCCGCCGAGCTTGTCCTCCTCGACCAATGCGACCGTCAGGCCGAGTTGCTCGGCGCGCAGGGCGCAGGAGTACCCACCTGATCCGCCACCGAGGATGAGAACGTCCACGTCGCTCATCGAACGGATCCCAGTGCCACGACGGGGTTCTCGACGAAATCGGCCACGGTGCGCAAGAAACCGCCGGCCACTCCGCCGTCGCACACGCGGTGATCGAACGCCAATGACAGCTGCGCAACCTTGCGGACGGCCAATTGGCCGTCGACCACCCACGGGCGGTCGATGATGCGTCCGATGCCCAGGATCGCGGCTTCGGGATGGTTGATGATCGCGGCCGAGCCGTCTACCCCGAACACTCCGTAGTTGTTGAGGGTGAACGTTCCGCCGCTCAGTCGAGCTGCGGGCAGGGAGCCGGTTCGAGCGAGCTCGGTCAGCTCGGCCAACCGCTCGGAGAGCTCCTTCAGATCGGCTTTGTCGGCCTGCGGCACAACAGGAACCATGAGTCCGCGATCGGTCTGCGCGGCAATGCCGAGTCCGACGTTCTCGTAGCGCAGAATCTCGCCCGCCGCAGTATCGACCGTGCTGTTGAGCTCGGGGAACTTGGACAGCGCGATCATCGTCAGCTTTGCCAGCACCGCTAGCAGCGTCACCTTCACGCCGTCGATGGAGGCGTCGAGGTCACGTCGGGCTTGCAGCAGAGCCGTCGCGTCGACGTCGACCCAGACGGTCGCCTCGGGAATTTCCGCACGACTGCGAGAGAGTTTGTCGGCGATGGTCTTACGGATCCCGGTGATGGGTATTCGCGTGACGCCCTCCGACGAGGAAGCAACGGGCGAACCGGCCAAGGCACGCTCGACATCGGCGCGGGTGATGACGCCATGACTGCCGGCGACATCGATAGACGCCAGATCCAGCCCACCCTGCAGTGCCATGCTCCGAACAATGGGGGAGAGCACCTTCGGTGCATGTGAGTGGAAATTCGTAGTCTGGGTCGAGTTTCCACTCACGTGCGAAGCTCTTTTTCGACGGCCGGTCGGGCCGTGTCCCGTGCCATAGCCGATCAGCACATTTCCTGAGCCGGCGCGTTCTTCTTCGCGGTATCGCTCGTGGGCTGCAGGCGTATCGGCGACGGCACCGCCGGTGATGCTGATGAGCGGTGCGCCGACGGCGAGTGAGGTGCCCTCGGCCGCATGCAGTTCGCCGACAACGCCCTCGAACGGGCAGGGCACCTCGACGGAGGCTTTCGCCGTCTCGACCTCGACGACGACCTGATCGATGGTGACGGTATCGCCGGGCTTGACCTTCCACTCCACGATCTCGGCCTCGGTCAGTCCTTCACCGAGGTCGGGGAGCAGGAATACCTGCATGCTCATACCGTGACCGCCTTGCTGAGGTCGGGCGCATCGTTCCACTGCAGTCGGTCGATGGCATCGAGCACACGGTCGGCGGACGGCAGGTGGAAGTGTTCGAGTTTCGGTGCCGGGTAGGGAATGTCGAGTCCGGTCACCCGCAGTACCGGCGCGTGCAGGTGGTGGAAGCAGCGCTCGGAGACGCGCGAGGCGATCTCCGCCGCGACGCCGGAAAACCCCTGCGCTTCCTGAATCACGATGCAGCGTCCGGTCTTCCGTACCGATGCTGCGACGGTCTCGTCGTCGAACGGATTGATCGACCGCAGATCGACCACCTCGACGCTCCGGCCGTCTTCGGCCGCGAACTCAGCGGCCTGCATAGCCACCGACACGGTGGGGCCGTAGGCGAGAAGCGTGACGTCGGTACCGGCACGGCGCACGACGGCGGTGCCGATCGGCTCGGTCTTGGTCAGGTCGATGTCGTCCTTCGAAAAGTACAGCCGCTTCGGTTCGAGGAAGATCACCGGATCGGGATCGGCGATGGCGTCACGCATCAGCGAATACGCGTCGGCCACGGTGGACGGGGAGACGACCTTCAGGCCCGGGGTGTGGGCGTAGTAGGCCTCGGACGAGTCGCAGTGATGCTCGACGCCGCCGATACCTCCCGCGAACGGGATTCGGATGACCATCGGCGCGGTGAGTGATCCGCGAGTTCTGTTGCGCAGCTTGGCAACATGGGACACGATCTGCTCGAAAGCCGGGTAGGCAAAGGCGTCGAACTGCATCTCGACGACGGGCTTGTAGCCCGACATCGCCATGCCGATCGCGAATCCGACGATGCCGGACTCCGCGAGCGGGGTGTCGAAGCAACGATCGTCACCGAAGTCTCGGGTCAGTCCGTCGGTGACACGAAAGACGCCGCCGAGCGTGCCGACATCCTCGCCGAACACGACGACCTTCTCGTCCTCGGTCAACGCGTCGCGCAGGGCGGCGTTGAGGGCTCCGGCCATGGTCATCGTGGTCATGACAGTTCTCCTGCTGCGATCTCGGCGGCGACCTGATTTCGCTGTTCGATCAGGCCGGGGGTGGGGGAGGAGTAGACGAACCGGAACAGATCCTCGGGGTCGACGTCCTGCTCGACGTTCATGCCCGCGCGAAGTGCCGCGGCATCCGCGTCGGCGGATACCGTCATCTGCTCGCGCAGGTCGTCGGTGAGCAGACCCTGGGCTTCCAGGTAGGAATCGAGGCGCGAGAGCGGATCTCGGGCCAGCCACCCTTCCACCTCGTCTGCCTTGCGGTAGCGCGTGGCGTCGTCGGCATTGGTGTGGGCGTCCATGCGGTAGGTGTGCGCCTCGACGACCACCGGTCCCTTGCCTGCTCGGACGTACTTCACGGCCTCGTCCATCACGGCCATCATCGCGATCGGGTCGTTGCCGTCGACCTGCTCGCTGCCGATGCCGTAGCCGACACCCTTGTGCGACAACGACGGAGCTGCAGTCTGACGCGCGAGGGGAACGCTGATGGCGAATCCGTTGTTCTGGACCAGGAAAATCACAGGTGCGCGGAACACCGCGGCAAAGTTCAGGGCCTCGTGGAAGTCGCCCTCACTGGTTGCTCCGTCACCGCAGAACGCGAGGGCGATGGTGTCTCGTCCCTGCTTGGCCTCGGCGTAGGCGAAACCGGTCGCGTGCAGCAATTGTGTTGCCAGAGGAGTGCATTGGGGAGCGACCTTGTAGGCGGTGGGATCGTAGCCGCAGTGCCAGTACCCGGCGAGCATGCCGAGCAGCTCCACCTGGTCGACGCCTCGCGCCGCGAGAGCCATCGAGTCACGGTACGTCGGGAACATCCAGTCCTGTTCACCCAGGCAGAGGGCTGCGGCGATCTGGCAGGCTTCCTGGCCGCGCGAGGACGGGTAGACCGCAAGCCGACCCTGTTTGGTCAATGCCGTTGCCTGCTGGTCGAATCGGCGGCCGTGCACCATCGAGCGGTACATCTCGAGCAGGCGCTCGTTCGACGGGTGTGCGTAGCGGGCGGCACTGTCCACGCCCGTCCCATCGGGTGCGAGGTACTGCACGGGACGGTCGGCAGGCATGAACTGTTGGTAGGACGTTGCCGGAACCTTCTCGACGGTCGTCATGGGGCATTCTCCTGAGATCGGCTTGTACGGTGATTCTGGCCGAATCGGTGAGGAGGAAGTCCAATGGTCGTAGGATTGCAGACATATTGCCGACATTTCAGGTACGAACTGACTATCTGTCGGATCGGCGTAGCGAACCACCAGGTAGGAGCGGACGAATGGACGACGTCTCGAGACGTGTGGAATTGGACGACACGGATCGTCGCATCCTCGCCGAGCTGACTGCCGACGGGCGGGTCTCGATGCGGGTGCTGGCCGATCGATTGAATCTCTCTCGGGCACATACCTATACACGGGTGGACAGGCTCAAGGATGCGGGTGTCATCGAACGGTTCACCGTGCAGGTGGATCACGGGGCGTCCGGGCTAGGGACCTCGGCGTTCATCGCGTTGTCGATCCGTCAGGATTCGTGGCGCAGTGTGTCCGAGGGGTTGCGGTCGATGGAATTCGTCGACCACTTCAGTTTGCTCGGAGGGGATTTCGACGTGCTGGTACTCATCAGGACTCCCGACAACGAGAGCCTGCGGCAAGTCGTGCTGGAGGGCCTGCAATCGCTCGACGGCGTCCGGGCGACGCGCACGTGGTTGATCTTCGACGAGGACCGAGGTGGTCTGGGACGAACTGCGCCGCCCACCGATCGCTGACAGTGGGCGGCGTCGTTCGGGGTACGGGTCAGAAGTTGCCGCGAGCGTCCTGCTCACGTTCGATGGCCTCGAACAGTGCCTTGAAGTTGCCGATGCCGAAGCCGAGCGAGCCGTGGCGTTCGATCATCTCGAAGAACACCGTCGGGCGATCGACCAGCGGCTTGGTGAAGATCTGCAGTAGGTACCCGTCCTCGTCTCGGTCGACGAGAATTCCGCGCTTCTGCAACTCTTCGATCGGCACTCGGACCTTACCGATACGGGCTCGCAGTGCGGGATCCTCGTAGTACGAATCAGGAGTGGCGAGAAATTCGACGCCCGCCGCGCGGAGCGCATCGACCGAAGACAGGATGTCGTTGGTCGCCAGCGCCAGATGCTGTGCGCCCGGGCCGCGGTAGAAATCCAGGTACTCGTCGATCTGTGAGCGCTTCTTCGCGATGGCCGGCTCGTTCAGCGGGAACTTCACTCGGTGGTTGCCGTTGGAGACGACCTTGCTCATCAAGGCCGAGTAGTCGGTGGCGATGTCGGCCCCGACGAACTCGGCCATGTTCGTGAAGCCCATGACGCGGTGGTAGAAGTCGACCCACTCGTCCATCTTGCCGAGCTCGACATTGCCGACCACGTGATCGAGAGCCTGGAAGATGCGCTTGGGAGCGCCCTCCGGTCGCTGCAACGTCGACGTGCGTGGCACATAACCGGGGAGGTAGGTGCCGGTGTAGCGGGATCGGTCGACGAGCGTGTGTCGGGTGTCCCCGTAGGTCGCGATGGCCGCGGTGCGGACCGTGCCGTGCTCGTCGGACATGTCGGTCGGTTCTTGTAGTACGCGCGCGCCCTGGGCTCGCGCATGTTCGATGCACCGGTCCACGTCCGGCACGGCCAGCGCAATGTCGACGACGCCGTCGCCGTGGCGCGTGTGGTGTGCGACCAGTTCGCTGTCGGGGTCGACGGCTCCCTTGATGACGAAACGCACTGCGCCGGACTTGAGCACGTACGCGTGGTGGTCGCGTTGGCCAGTGGTCGGGCCCGAGTACGCAACGAGCTCCATGCCGAAGGCGGACTGGAAGAAGTGCGCGGTCTGCGTCGCGTTGCCGACCACCCACACGATGGCGTCCCAGCCACTGACGGGAAAGGGATCTCGCTTGTCGTCGTACTCCACGAGTCCGACTAGCTGCCGCAGCTGATCGGCGTCGAGATCGGCGAGCTTCTCGTCGTCGTTGAGGATGTTGTCGAGGCTCATGAAAGCTCCTGGTTGGTCCGAGTGAGGCACACTGTTCCGCCCAGCCCAACATCGCGGTGCTGGGGAGTCAATCGACGCCTGAATAGCTGTCCGTGCTGTGCAGATAGGGCAGGTTGTTCCGCACTTTGCTATACGATTCGTATAGCAAAGTGGAGGTGCGTCATGGAATCGACGTTGGACGAATTGGACCGGGCGATGCTCGCTGCGCTGCATGACAATTCGCGGATCGGCGTGCTCGAGCTGTCGCGAACGCTCGGTGTTGCACGTGCGACTGTGTCGGCCCGCCTGCAGCGATTGGAGGACAGCGGTGTCATCACCGGCTATCAGCCTCGAATCGGTTTGGCAGCAGCCGGTTACGGCGTGCAGGCGTTCGTCACATTGGAGATTGCCCAGGGTGCGCTCGGCGACGTCGTCGCCGTCCTGGAGCAGATACCCGGAGTGTTGGAGGCATTCGCGACAACCGGCGTCGGCGATGTGTTGTGCCGGGTCGCCGCGGCGTCTCATGATGATCTGCAGCGAACGTTGATCGCGCTCAATCAATCTCGCACGATCGCGCGGTCGACCAGTGTTGTCGTACTCTCGGAATTGGTCGAGTTCCGCGCACTGCCACTGCTCAACAGCGCCGAGTCCGATCGAACCCCCAGAGCCCCCGCATACAGACGGACGCGCGAGTGATAGGCCTCAGGCCGGAACGATCCGGCCACGTACGTCGCCGAACCCGATGCGCGCACCGTTCGGCCCCGGAGCGCTGGCGGCGATAACGACCTCGTCGCCGTCTTCGAGGAAGGTCCGAGTCTCCGCGCCGAGTGACACCGGTTCCTTTCCGCCCCAGGTGAGTTCGATGAATGCGCCGCGTTGATTCTTCTCGGGTCCCGAGATGGTGCCCGACGCGAACAGATCACCGGTTCGGGATGTCGCGCCGTTGCTGGTCTCGTGAGCCAGCATCTGGGCCGGCGACCAATACATCGAACTGTACGGCGGACGGGATACGACGTGGCCGTTCCACGTGACGGACAGATCGATATCGAGTGCCCAGGAACGAGATTCGCGGAGGTGTTCGAGTGGCGCGGGGTCCTGAGTCGGCGTCGACACCCGAGCCTGTTCCAACGCGAGCAAGGGGACCACCCACGGTGAGATGGACGTCGCGAAACTTTTGCCGAGGTTCGGGCCCAGCGGCACGTACTCCCAGGCCTGGATGTCGCGAGCAGACCAGTCGTTGACGATGACGGCACCGAACACGTGCTCGGAGAACTGATCCGGCGAGATGGGGCCATCTGCCGGAATGCCGACGACGAAGCCCATCTCGGCTTCGATGTCCAGTCGCCGACTCGGACCGAAGGTGGGCGATGGCTCGTCGGGTGCCTTGCGCTGACCGCAAGGCCGGGTGATGTCGGTGCCGGAGACGACAACCGTGCCTGCCCGGCCGTGATACGCCACGGGCAGGTGCTTCCAATTCGGTAGCAGCGGTTCGGCATCGGGCCGGAAGAGTCGGCCGAGATTGGACGCGTGGTGCTCGGACGCGTAGAAGTCCACGTAGTCCGCAACTTCGAACGGCAGGTGCATCGTGACATCGGAAACCGAGACGATCGCTTCCGCGGTGGTCGTGTCACTGACGATCATGGCGGTGACGGACTCGCGGACCTCGACCCACCGACTGCGGCCGCGCGCCATGAAAGCATTGAGGCTGGGCGAGGCGAAATCCGAATCGTTCAGAGCGACAAACAGATCGATCACATTGTCGCCGTACCGGACTCCGACTCGAGCGTCCGAACCAGGAGTACTGAAAATGCCGTAAGGAAGGTTGTCGATTCCGAACTCGGAGTCGGCGGGGATGTCGATGTGCGTCATGAACGGCGCGCTCCTTGGTTCACTGAGGTGGGACGAGTCCGAGGCGGACGAGGTCGTCCAGGGGTTCGCGGATGCTGCAGGTGCCGAACGATGCGAAGGCGCGTTGACCCTCGATCCCGGCGACGAGACCGGCGAGGACGTCGGCGTCCCGGATTGCCAGGATCTTCTCGAGCTCACCGACGCGTGCGCCGCTGTGTGCGGCCTGCGCCGCGAGGATCACGTTGAGGAAGCCGTGTTGCTCGAAACCGTTGTGGGGATCGGTGTTACGGGCGGCATGGTGCAGACCCGCGGTGGCTTTGAAGTGGACCTCGCGTTGTGCCGCCTCGTAGATGGACGCGGCAAGCTCCCGCTCGTCCGGGTACTCGTCGGCCGTGACGCCGCCGGTCCTGAATTTGGCGCGATACCCGAACTCGTCGACTGCGTCGAAGATGTCGTCTCGTCGGGAGTCTCGGGGGATTTCGACATAGATGTCGATGTCCTGAGTGATGTTGCGCAAGGCGTCGATGTTCGTGCCGTCGGGTACGGCCACTTCGACGGCAACGACCGTCACGCCGGCGGTGCGGTCAGCGACCCGCAGGCCTGCCTCTACGCTGCCCGGGCCTGCAGGTGCGGTCAGCGCGACCTCCATCCGAGCGCCCAGGACGAGCTCGTTCACCCGGTCCATCGGAACGACCAACGGGCCGACGAGGTCTGCGAAAGAACTCGCCCGGTACTCGAGATGTTGTGCTGCAGCAACATCGAGTGGTGCATTGCCGGGAGGGAAGGCAGCGGCGTCGTCGCACAGGCGATGGAAGAACTTCGGGATCATCGGTTCGGCCCCCGGCCTGCCCACGTCCACGCGTACCCGGTGTCCTCGCACGCGAGCGCTCCTTCACCGAGTTCGAGGGGGCGGAAGGTATCGACCATGACGGCCAGTTCGTCGAAGAACTCGGCACCGATACTGCGTTCGTAGGCACCGGGTTGCGGACCGTGAGCATGACCGCCCGGATGCACCGAGATCGATCCCTGGCCGATTCCGGAACCCTTGCGGGCCTCGTAGTCGCCGCCGACGTAGAACATGATCTCGTCGGAGTCGACGTTGGAGTGGTAGTACGGCACCGGAATTGCTAGCGGGTGGTAGTCGACCTTGCGCGGAACGAAATTACAGATCACGAAGTTGGCCCCCTCGAATGCCTGATGCGCAGGCGGCGGTTGATGCACACGGCCGGTGATCGGTTCGTAGTCGGAGATGTTGAACGTGTACGGATACAGGCAGCCGTCCCACCCCACTACGTCGAACGGGTGTTGCGGGTAGACGTAGCGGGTTCCGACGATGCCCGTCGAACCACGGTGCTTGACAAGCACTTCGATGTCTTCGCCGTCGGCGAGTAGAGGCTCGGTGGGGCCGTGCAGATCGCGTTCGCAGTAGGGAGCGTTCTCGAGCAATTGGCCGTACTTCGACAGGAACCGCTTCGGTGGAGCGATGTGACTGTTGGCCTCGATGGCGTAGGCGCGCAGGGTGCCGTCGGGAATCCAACGGTGCGTCGTCGCGCGCGGAATGAGCACGTAGTCACCCTGCCGTGCCTGCAGCGCCCCGAACACCGTTTCGACGGTGGCAGAACCGGATTCGACGTAGACCATCTCGTCACCGATCGAATTGCGATACAGCGGAGAGGCTTTCGAGGCGACCACATACGAGAGTCGAACATCGGCGTTGCCCAGAACGAGGCGTCGGCCGGTGACGACGTCGGTGTCCGCCAACGTGGATTCGGGAAACAGCTCGTGCAACTTCAGGTGCCGCGGCACGAGCGGATGGTTGGGCGTCGTCGATTGATCGGGGAGGTCCCAGACCGTGGCATCGACGATGGCCGACGGTATGTGGCGGTGGTACAGCAGAGACGAATCCGAGGAGAAGCCCTCTTCGCCCATCAGCTCCTCGTAGTAGAGGTTGCCGTCGGGAGTTCGGTGCTGGGTGTGCCGCTTCGGCGGAACCGATCCGAGCTGCCGGTAGTAGGCCACGTGCTCTCTCCTGAGTTCTGTCACCGCTTGTAGTAAAGACATTAACTACTTTGACGTGATCTACGCAACCTTCAGTTGCGCCCCCGGATGTCGAACTGGCTGCGGTTGGTGATCAGTTTGGTCAACAGCATCACCAGGATTCGCTGTTCGGGTTCGGTGAGCGCGCTGGCCCATGCGTTCTCCCGTTCGTTCTGTTCGGCGAACGCCTCGACCATCTCGTCGTGCCCCAGTGCGGTCAGGGCGAGGCGCACCGAACGCCCGTCCTTCTCGTCGGGCGTACTGGCGAGCAGGCCGCCGGAGATGAGTGTCTTGGACAGGTTCGACACGGCGGCGCGGCTCATGCCGGTCAATTCGGCTGCTCGTCGTGGCTCGATCGGGCCGGCGAGCCACGTGACGAACATCAGCCGAAACGATGACCACGACCAGCCTCGCGGGCGATGAACCGTCGACTCGAGGTCGTACGTGACAATGTTCGACGCTCGGTTCAATGTCAGCAGAACCTCGGTGGCCAGCTGATGCTCGAACCCGTACTCCCGGGCCAGCGTGGTGTTGGCGGTGTCGATGAACGACCAGAAATCGGGCTCGGGTGCGTCGGTCACGGATTCACTGTAGCCACGAACTCATCTGATCAACACCTGTATCACTTCAGTACGCGCAATTCATGTCTCATCCCGGAGGGGTCATGATGGACCCATGAGCTCGAAGAACCTGTTCGGCGGTCCCCGCACCCTGCTCATCGTGGCAGCAGTGGTCATCGTGATCGCACTCGTCGCTGCCGCCGCGACGCTGATCGTTCGCGCCGTGCTCGGACCGCCCGAGGGCGAGAACAAGTTCGAGATCAAGGGTTACTCCGTCGTACAGGTCGACCCCCAGGTCAGCGACCTCGCGCTCGCCACACGCTAGCCGACTCTGCACCGACCTGCGGGTCGTGTGTCTGCTGAAAGTTCCGCCCGCCGCGCGCGAATGTGCGTAGCGTCGCGGCGGGTACCTCGTGTTCGGGAACAGGCTTGCTGATCCACTCGCAGTTACGGACGAAGATCATGTTCGACGCCACCGCGTCGGCGCTGTGATCTTCCCGCAGAGGGCCGGAAATTCGGCCGAGGAAGTACTCGCCGTGCTTGGTTCGCGTCCAGACGAAAGATCCGTCCGCGACCTGCTCGAAACGCTCGACCCGTCGTAGCGAGCGTTCGTCGTCGGCCGACATGCCGCAGAGTCCGTAGGTGAGGGCACGCTCGACGCCATTCGGCATCGGGGCGCGATAGACATCCGGCATACAGCCGAGCCTAGGACCCGAGGGGTCTACATACCGCTTGGTCCGTTGCAGGATGTTCTCGAACAGCGGACGAATTCGACGAAATGGGGAGCATCGTGTTTTCGAGAAATAGAGTCCTTCGCCTCGTGGCGGCACCATTGGTGGCGGGAGCCCTGACGCTGGGGTCGGCGGGCATCGCGTCGGCCGCAACCACCACGGAGCTCAGGCCGGTACAGGCATTCGTCTTCTTGCAACACGGCGTCAGTTTCGGGTCGGGGCCGGTCGAGGCAACGGCGACGGTGATCGAGGCAGGGGAGGTCACGGTGACGACAGTGAGCAAGATTTCTGGTGCGGGTGACATGGGCTCGTCAGCGGTCGGCCTGCTGCCGGTTCCGGTGACCGTGGTGTGGACGAACATCGACAACGGCCGATCCGGTTCGGCGGGTGGGATATCGACCGAGCCGATCACTCTCGCTACCGGTGCGGGCCGTGTCGATCTCACGATCACGACGGACACGCCCAACCTTCCCGGTGGTGGCCGCGTCGTCGTGGAGTAGCCGTGTCCTCGGCGTGGAGCACTGACGTGAGCGTCCACAATTCGCTCTCACAAACGGGAAAAGGTATTTCAGCACTAATAGTGGGCGCTGAGGTCACCCACAGTGTGGTTCGGTCCAGACCGGCTGGTCCGATGTTGTCGTGATTGGACTCGAGTGGTAGGTTGAAGGTTCAACTTGAGCACTCGAAGGACCCGCCATGACTTCTGTGATGAACCCGCCCGTCGCGGGTGCCGCATTCGATGCGTTTCTCGCCGACGCAGCACCCACGAGCCGGTCGCAGCAGATGTGGACCCCACACGATGGGCCGATGCCCGCGCTGTACATCAGTCACGGTGCACCACCGGTGTTCGACGACGCGCTCTGGATGAACGAACTCTTCACCTGGTCGCAGTCGATGCCCAAGCCGAAGGCGATCCTGATCGTCAGCGCACACTGGGAAGAGGCCCCGTTGAGCCTGTCCGCGACGGCTGCGGCGACACCACTCGTCTACGACTTCGGTGGATTTGCGCAGCGTTACTACTCGATGGAATACCGGACTCCTGACGCTCAGGCGCTGGCTGCACGGGTGGCCGCGGCCATTCCGGCGTCGGAGAACCTGCATCGGCACACCGCGCGCGGACTCGATCACGGTGCCTGGGTCCCGCTGAAGGTCATGTATCCCTACGCCGATGTCCCGGTTCTGCAATTGAGCCTGCCGACGCACGCGCCCGATCGGCTGATGGCGATAGGCGCTGCGCTGAAGGAACTTCGGGCCGAGGGTGTGTTGGTCATCGGTTCCGGGTTCATGACCCACGGACTGCCGTTCCTGTCCCGGGAGAATTTCGCTACGAACACCGTGCCGACGTGGTCCGAGGACTTCGACCTCTGGGCTGCCGACGCCTTGTCTCGCGGTGACGTCGGGACTCTCGCCGACTTCCGCAGTGCCGCACCGGGAATGCCGTACGCGCACCCCACTGTCGAACATTTCACGCCGTTGTTCGTCACCCTCGGTGCCGCCGAGAATCCGGAAGCTCCGGTGACGACGGCCATCACCGGCTTCCAGTTCGGTTTGGCGAAGCGATCTTTCGCCGTCGCGTGACGAACGGGAACTACTCCGTGCAATTGGGCTCGATTCAGTTCTGAATCTTTTTCGGTTCGGGGATTGTTATCCACGCCACTTCGCTCTACAGTTCTGAGCACCATCTCGGACATCGGTGTCCAAGATCGTCGGATGCGCTGTACGAAATGTCGCCGGGCGCGCGTCCCGTGGACCCCGTTGTCCGGCGCGAAGGAGTACAACCGTGTCTTCTGCCCGATCTTGGACGCTGCGGGTAGCGATCGGTGTGGCGACCGTAGCCGCCGCCGTTGCCGCTACGACCAGCCCCGCTTCCGCTGCACCCGAATCCAGCGGTCCGGCCGGTGTGGAGGTTCAGCCGCCTCTGCCGCCGCTCACGTGGCCGAAGATTCCCGAGTTCGACACCGACTTCTACCTTCCTCCCGCCGACGTGGTGGCAGCGGCCGCGCCGGGCCAGATCATCGCCGCACGGCCCGTCGAGCTGGCTACTCTCAACGTCATTCCCACGCAGGTCGACGCCTGGCAGTTGTCGTTCCGGTCCAACAACGGGCGCGACGAGCCGATCGCCGCCGTGACCACGGTCATCAAGCCGCGGGGAGTACCTGCGGCACCGCGTCCGTTGATCTCCATCCAGGTAGCCGAGGATTCTCTCGCGGCCTACTGCGCTCCGTCGTACGCGATGCGAGCGGGTGCCATCCCCTGGCCGGTGACCGGCGCGGTGACGTCGGGCGCTCAATTCCTCGAAGTGCAGGCGGCGTTGGCGCAAGGATGGGCGGTGTCGGTACCCGATCATCAAGGCCCGAACAATTCGTTCGCCGCCGGGCCGGTCGCCGGCCGGATCACACTCGACGGCATCCGAGCTGCCGAGAACTTCGCGCCGATGCAGTTGGCCGGGGAGGCCACCAAGGTGGGGATGAGCGGCTACTCCGGTGGCGCGATCGCCACCGGGCACGCAGCAGAACTGGCCGAAAACTACGCCCCTGAGCTCGATATCGTCGGAGTCACCGAGGGCGGCACCCCGGCCGAACTCGGGGCATTGGTCGACAACGCGAACAACACCCTGGGATCGGGCATCGTGGCAGCCGGCATCATCGGTGCCAGCCGCGAGAGTCCCGAGTTGGCCGCCTTCATCGACGGACACGTCGACCCGTTCGGTAGGACGTTGTTCGCGGCCAAGGACAACCTCTGTGTCGGCTACTCGTCGGCGTTGCTGCCGTTCGTCAACCTGAAAGGCTTGCTGCACACCGACGGCGACCCGATCCAGCAACCGGTGGTGAAGAAGGCCCTGTCCGCGATGCAGCTCGGCCGCTCCACTCCGAACATGCCGCTCTACGTCTACCATTCCAACCCGGACTGGCTGGTGCCGATCGGGCCGGTCAACGCGATGGTCGAGTCGTACTGCAGCCGTCCGGGTGCCGACGTCACGTACACCCGCGATCATTTCAGTGAGCACATCAGCTTGGAGCTGATCGCTTTTCCGAGTGCGGTGTTGTGGATGCGCGACCGATTTGCCGGTGTTCCGGTGGAACCGGGTTGCCGGACGAACGATGTCGGCTCGATGGCGCTCGACACGCGTGCACACCCGACGTTCGTCGCGGCCGTCGGCGAGATAATCGCCGGATTGTTCGGGAAGCCGATCGGGTCGTGATGGAACCGATCAGCGGGGCTGCGAGCGGTGCGTCGCCTGTAGACTCCCTCGGTGACTGTCGCCGATGATCAGGGCCGCATCTACGCCGGACGATCCTCCGCTGTTCGGAAAGCCGATCGTCGAGCTCGGTTCTTGCACGCGGCTATCGAGGTCATCGGGGGACGCGGATACGCCGCCACCTCGGTGGCGGACATCTGCGCCGCGGCCGGCCTCGCACGCAGTCAGTTCTACAGTGAGTTCGCCAACCGTGAGGCGCTGCTCGTGGACGTCTACGACCTGATCCAAGACGACGCGCTGGCCGCCGTCGTCGCCGCACTCGACGAGCAGGTCGACCGCGACCGTCGCTCTCTGGTCGTCGCAGCGATGACGGCCCTGGTCGGGTCGATCGGTGGTGACCCACGTCGGGCGCGCATCTCCTATCTGGAGATGCTGGGTGTCAGCGATGACGTCGAACAGCATCGGACGCGCCGACGTGCGCAGTGGGTGGAGTTCTTCGAGAACACCCTGCGCTCGGAAGTCGGTTCCGATTTCGTTCCCCCGGGTGGATACCGCTTGGCCGCAACGGCATTCCTCGGTGCGCTCACCGAGATCGTCTCCGACTGGTCCCGCACTGCTCCGCCTCGTCCACCCATCGAGCAGATCGTGGACACGATGGTTGCCGTCCTGGCAGCGTTCGTTCCGGACCTGAACTGAACTGCAGCCGGCCGCGCAATACAGTGGACCGATGACAGACGCCACCGGTCCGCTCGCAGGCCTCGTGGTCGCGGACTTCTCTCGTGTGCTCGCCGGACCGTACGCGACGATGATGCTCGGCGACATGGGCGCAGACGTGATCAAGATCGAGCGGCCCGGCAGCGGCGACGACACCCGATTTTGGGGTCCGCCGTACGATTCTGCCGGTACCGCAACGTATTTCAACTCGGTCAATCGAAACAAGACGTCTCGGTTCATCGACCTGCAGTCCGAGAGCGGTGTGGCCGAGGCCCGTGAGATCGTCGCGGGCGCAGACATCGTGATCGAGAACTTCCGCGCCGGAACGATGGACCGGCTCGGTCTCGGCTATTCGGCTGTCGCGCAGACGAACCCTGGCCTGATCTACTGCTCGATCACCGGCTTCGGAACCGGCGGCGGCGCTGCTCTCCCTGGATACGATCTGGTGGTCCAAGCCGTCGGCGGGCTGATGAGCGTCACCGGCCCCGACGCATCCACGCCGACGAAAGTGGGCGTGGCGATGGTCGATATCGTCACCGGTCTGCATGCGCTGAGCGGAATCCTTGCCGCACTGCACCATCGATCGAACACCGGTGCGGGTCAGCAGGTGCACACCTCGCTGATGGCGTCGGTACTGTCCGCACTCAGCAATCAGTCGGCGGCATATCTCGGGGCGGGCACCGTGCCGGTTCCGATGGGGAACAAGCATCCTTCGTTGGTGCCGTACGAGGTGTTCGAGACCGCCGATCGACCGCTCGCGTTGGCCGTGGGCAACGATCGGCAATTCCAGGCGTTGGTCGACGTGCTGGGTACCCCGGATGTGGCTGCGGATCAACGCTTCTCGTCCAATTCTGCTCGCGTCGAACATCGAGATCAGTTGGTCGACCTGCTCAACACGGCGTTGCAGACGCGTACTGCGGACGAATGGTATCGAGAACTGATGGCCCGCAACGTACCCGCCGGGCCGGTCAATTCCATCGAGGAGGCATTCGCGTTCGCGGAATCACTTGGTCTCGAACCACGCATTGAGGTTCCCGGGGCAGCGGCCGAGGGCGTCCGAAATCCGGTGGATTTCTCGGCGACCCCGGTGAACTACCGGTTGCCGCCCCCGCCGGCCGGCTGAGCCCGTGCGTGGGGGTTTTGCAACTCGTGCTCCACTCCCGGGCTCGAGTCGGCGAATCTCCGGTATGCAACCTCTTCAGTGGAGCAATAGTTGCAGCGGCAGTAACTCGCTGCGCTAGTTCAGCGCCCACTTCACCGACACGGACACGCTGACGGTCTGCTGTCCCGGTTCGATGGGCACTGCCGTGTCGAACGAAGCGGAGTCGCGAAAGCTCGTCGGCTGCTCCTGACCGGTGATCGACTCGGTGATCGACAGAACGTCACCGAGTTCGCCGCCTGCGAGCGACGCATACTGCTCGGCGCGATCGCGGGCGTCGGCGAACGCCCTGGATCGGGCATCGGTGATCAGCTCGGAATCGTCGTCGATCTTGAACGAGACCCCGGAGATTCGGGTCACGTTGCCACCGGCGGAGGTGGCGTCGCCCAGGACTGCAGACGCCTTCGACAGGTCGCGCACCGTGACCTGCAACGTGTTGGTGGCCTGATATCCGGAGATGGCCGAGGTGCCGCCCGGCAGTGCTCCGGAGTACTGCGGATCGATCGACACCTGCTGCGTCTGAATGTCCTCGCGTGCGACGCCGGCGGCAATCACTGCGTCGGTCACCTCAGTTACCGCAGCATTGGCCTGTTCGATGGCGGCAGTGACGTCCTCGGCTGTGGCCTGAACGCCGATCTGAGTCGTCAACGTGTCCGGTGCACCCTGGACTTCGCCCACTCCGTTGACGTTCACTCCGGGAGGTCCGTCCGGGGACGTGGTCGCCGGACTGCTGCAGCCTGCGGTCAGGGCTGCGGCCAACACCAGGGCCGATGCGCACGATCCGATCGTCCATCGATTTCGGTTCACCGCCGTAGTGTCCACCATTGCAGGTGAATTGGGAAGGCTCAGGGCTTGCGATACTCGGCGTCGAACGTGACGGTCACGTCGTCTGCCACCTTCATGGCTCCGAACATCTGCGAATACGGCGTGATCTTGTAATCCGTTTGACGCACGGTAGTTTCGGAACCGATCTGCCATCTGTCGCCGGAGTCGGTGACGTCCACGTCCACGGTGATCTCCTTCGAGACACCGTGTATCTCGGCGGTGCCCGCCAAGCGAAATCCGGAGGCAACGGCAGTGATCTCCTCCGAACGAAATCGAATTGTCGGGTACCGATTGGCGTCGAAGGCCTTGAGTGCGTTGGCTTTTGCGACGATCTTCTCCGGCCCGATCAGCGGTGTCAGTCCGCCCTCGCCGTGGATCACCTCGAGTGAGCCGACCTCGGCGGTCAGTGACACCGCGGTGGGGGCGTCCCCGGACCACTCGACCGTCGCGGTCCAGGAGGTCACCGCAATCGTGAGTCGATGCCCCATCTTCGATGCCCTCCCGGTGACATCCGTCCGAACAGCCAGCTGCCCGCCGTCCGATGCGTCGAAAGCCCAGGTCTCGGTGGTCATCTTCGCGACTGTAGACGCGCGGCGGCCCGGCAGCTCACCGAAGCCGACAATGGAGGCTTAGTGTGAAGGAATGTTCTCCAATTCTCCTCGAACATTCGTCGCCGACGCCCTCCGCGGCTTCGTGGCCGCCACCGACGACGTCACCTGGCACGCCGATCCCGGATTCCTCACCCGTCGCTATCGCATCTCCGACGGTCAAGTCGCGCTGCTGTCCGGTGGCGGATCGGGCCACGAGCCGATGCATGCCGGATTCATCGGTCGCGGCATGCTCACCGGCGCGTGCCCCGGCCTGGTGTTCACGTCACCGAACGCCCTCCAAGTACACGAGGCATCCAAGGCCGTGGACTCCGGCGGCGGAGTGGTGCACATCGTGAAGAACTACACCGGCGACGTGATGAACTTCAAGATCGCCCGAGAGTTGTTGCAGGAAGACGGTATTGCAGCCGATGTCGTTCTCGTCGACGACGACGTGGCCAGCGAGAGCGAGGACGGCCCGGGTCGGCGTGGCACTGCCGCGACCATCGTCGTCGAAAAGGTGTGCGGCGCAGCGGCAGAACGCGGCGACAGCCTGCAGGCGGTGGTCGCGCTGGGGCGTCGAACAGCGGAGAACGCGCGCAGTATGGCGGTCGCACTGAACCCGCCGACGCTACCGGGTGCCGACGGGCCGTCGTTCGAATTGCCCAAGGAGGAAATCGAACTCGGCATCGGTATCCACGGCGAGCGCGGCACCGACCGGGTGTCCCGGCTGCCTGCTCAGGAGGTCGTTAAGAAGCTGACCGAGCCCATCGTGAGCTCGCTCGGATTGAACTCGGGCGAATCGGTGATCGCCATCGTCAACGGGCTCGGCGCAACGCACCCGCTCGAACTGCATCTGCTGTTCGGGGAACTCTCGGAGTACCTCGCGGGTAAGGGCATCGAGATAACCCGCTCACTCGTCGGAAGTTTTGTCACCGCACTCAACATGGGCGGAGCGTCCATCACTCTGGTGCGCGCCGACGACGAGATGCTCGAGCTCTGGGATGCCCCCACCGATGCGCCCGGTTGGCCCAACGCGCAGAGCCAAGGCGCGAAACCGGTGGGCGAGCGCGGCGCATTCGGGCCGACGTTCTCGCCGTCCGACACCGGAGAGAAATCGGCATTCGTCTCGGAGTGGATCGGGTCGTGGGCACAGCGGGTACTCGACGAGGAGCCCGCCCTGACCGAATTGGATCGCAAGGCGGGCGACGGCGACTTCGGAACCAACATGGTGGCCGCACTGGAACAACTCGACCTCGACGCGATCAAGGAAACTTACTCGGCAGCAACGGTATTCGAAGCCGTGAGCGAGGCCTACCTCGGCCACGCTGGCGGTACGTCCGGCGCACTGTTCGGTATTTGGTTCCGGCAGTTCTACCGAACGATGCTCGACACCGAGCCATCTGCCGCGGCTGTCGCAGCGGCCGCGCGGGCCGGACTGGACAGCATCACCGAACTCGGCGGAGCCCGCGTGGGCGACAAGACGATGATCGACGCCATTGCCCCGGCTGTCGACGCGCTCGAGAAAGGCGGCGGCACCCTGCAGGATGCCGCCGACGCCGCGAAGACCGGAGCCGAATCGACCAAGGACATCACCGCCAACCGCGGCCGCGCCAGCTATGTCGGCGAGGCCGCGCGAGGCGTCGTCGACCCCGGTGCGTTGGTCATGGCCTGGTTCTTCGAGGCAGCAGCGTCTAGCTGATCGAACCGAGGAACACCGCCGCGATCGCTTCGAGGCCGGCCTGATCGTCGGCGTCGAAGCGGTTCGGCACGGGGCTGTCCAGATCGAATACACCGATCAGTTTCTCGCCCTGGTACAGCGGAACGACGACCTCGGAGCGAGTGTTGGCATCGCACGCGATGTGGCCGGGGAAGGCATGAACGTCGGCCACTCGCTGTGTCTCGCGGGTGGTCGCGGCAGCGCCGCAGACCCCTTTGCTCAGCGCGATACGAACACAGGCAGGCTGGCCCTGGAACGGACCGACTACCAGTTCGGTGCCGTCGAACAGGTAGAAGCCGACCCAATTGACCTCGGGCAGAGCGTGATAGACCAACGCGGAAAGATTGGCGGCGTTGGCGATCAGGTTCGATTCCTCGTAGACGAGGCCCCTGGCCTGCTCGGCGAGCTGCTGGTACTGCTCTGCCTTGGACCCGTTCAGTGCTGTCGCGGTGAAGGACATGCGCCGAGTCTAAGCGCACACCCCAGCACCACCAGATACGCCGACATCCCGCCCACCTGCACCCGCTGAGCGATGCCGAGGCCGTGATCGCCGGGAAGGTTGTCGGCGATCAACAGCCACGCCGTGGCCAGGGCCGTGATGGCCAGCACCGCGACACCGAGCGTCCGAAGCAGGGGATAGGCCCGATAGCGGAATGCGGCGAGCGTGAACGCGATCATGACCGTGAAGATCGCGAACACCGCGATGGTGCTCGTCAGAGCATGAAGATGATGAAGCTGTGGGAACAACCCGCTGGGCTCGATCGGGCAGCTCGGATCGTCGGCGGCCACACACTCGAGTGGCAGTTTCGCGTCGGCGATGGTGGCGACACCGAAGATGCCCGACGCCACCCAGCCGGTGACGACGAGCCGTCGGCGAGGGCTGACGAGGAAACCGAGCACGGCGGCGAGAATCATCAGCGAACCCGTGACCACGTCTGCGGTGGAGAAGAATTCGCGGTACGGCTGATCGCGGGCATCGAGTTCGCTGAGGAACGACCGGGCCGGGTCGAGCCCGGTGTCGAGGAAGAATTCGGCCACCCACGCGGAGTACAGCAACCCGGCGAGGATCAGAAACACCACCGCGATTACTCGGCGGATATCCACACCTTCGGTTTTCGAGCGCACCGATCAAGGCTAACCAGTGAGCTCGTCGGCAGCTGCCACCGCCAGCGCGACGGCGGAGTCGCAGTCGTCCGCCATGACGGACAGCTCGGGAACCGTGCGGGCGTAACGCGCGGCCGAGTCGTCGTTACCGGGCAGGCCGAGAACGGGGTTGCCCAACACGATGTCGGCCGAACACACCGAATCCGAGTCGCGAGTCTCGACGGTGTAACCGCCCTGCCGGATCTTCTCGCGATCTGTCGAACGCAAGTCGCTGTCGTCGTAGGTGAGCGCGACGTCGAGCAGTACCAGGTTGTCCTCGAATGTCGCCGACGACGCCTCGAAGTGGCAGCCGTACGGATCCGCGGCAGGGTTCCACCGGTCGACCGTCCAGGTCTCGGGCAGATGCTCGAGAACGCTGCACGGATCCTTCGTGGCCAACGGCAGGTTGTACCTGGAATCGGCACGTAGTGGTGGATCGCTCACGAGGCCGAGTGCGGTTTCGGTGACGGATTTCGCTGCACTGCAGGCGTCTCCTTCAGCGCGATAGACGTCGATCGTGGCGAAACTACGACCGGATTCGGTGAGGACATCGTCCATGGGGCCGGAGGTGGCACCGTCGAACTCGTCGCGAAGCGGGAAGCTGACGCGACACGTCCCTCGGGAGGCGTCGTCGAGGTACACCTGTTCGTCACCGATCGTGACTTGCTCGAAGTTCGGGTCGGCCGGCGTCGGCTGGTATCCGTTCAGCTTGATCGACACGGAGTCCGTGGCGTCCGATCGCCCAGGGTTGACTTCTGCCGAGCAGCTACTCAGTTCGCCGTCCGGTCGGAGCTGCACCACGGTGCCGAGGGCGGAGAGGTCGTCCTCGGTGAGGAAGCCGCAGGGATCCAGGCTGCGGACGTAGGCCGCCGAGTCGGCCAGATAGCGGTCTGCCTCCGACATCTCGAATCCGTGCCGGTTCTGCCCCGCCGGCGACGCACTGCCGGCGGGGAACGCGCTGCCGAGCAACACCACCGCGCATCCACTGGTCGATACCGACATCGCCGCTGCCATCGCCGCAAGCACCCAACTTTTACGCACTGTCCTCATCCCCCGACTCGAATCGACCGATCATCAGGTTGGACGCGCGGGGAGTGCTGTGGGTTTCAGTCGGTCACTATCGGATCTGCAGCAAGATCATCGACGACGCGTTGGGCGGCGACGACCGGGTCCTCGTGTTCCCAGATCCGCACGACGCGCCAGCCTTCCTCGATCAGGCGGGTGTCGGTGTCGCGGTCGCGGGCCACGTTGGCGGCCAGCTTGTCGGCCCACCACTGGGCGTTGTTGCGCGGTTTCGTCGCGTGGACGGGGCAACTGTGCCAGAAGCAGCCGTCGACGTAGACCGCCACTTTGCGTCGGGGAAACACCAGATCTGCTCGACGCCGCATGCCCTTCAGCGGGGCGCGGTCGACGAAATAGCGCAGTCCTCGTCGGTGCAACTCACGACGCAGCGCCACTTCTGGCTTGGTGTCGCGGCGGCGTTGCTTACTGAGCCGTGCACTGGTTTTCGCATCGGTGACGGGGCGTTTCGCGCTCACACCGACACCCGTTGCGTGTACCCACCCATGCGCTCGAGGTGGGCGTCGAGGTCGTCGAGAAAGCCGTCGGCGAAGCGGAGGTTGCCGGCTCGCGCGCGCTTGAGGAACCCGGCCGTGGCTCGCGCCGACAGCAGGGTGGAGTCGTCCAGGAAGTCGATCAGGTCCTCGGGCGGTTCGTGCACCGGCATGGTCGAGACGGTCACCTTGAAGCTCGCGCGGTCTCGGCCCCACGCGGCCGTCGGCCAGGCCTGACCGGGCAGCAATGCGGTGTCGCCTGCGACGTCGTAGGGCTTCGGGTCGTCGAGTGCACCGGCCACCCACGACGCCATCCGCACACTGACGGCGTTACCGACGAGCTTCCAGCGATGCCCGGTACGTACTCCGGCGCGCTCGACCGCGGGCAGCGTCCAGTCCGGATCGAACCCCTGCAGTCGCTCGGCCCCGATGATGCCGGGCGTGACGATCTCCCCGGACGGCAACCGGACGGCCGGCGGACTGGCGATGCCGAGGGAGGAACCGCCCTTGAGGGTGGGGACGGCGTTGACGGCCCAGCCCAGTCCGCGGGTGCCCTCGGTCCAGTAGAAGCCGCAGGGCTGAGTAGTCGGATCGCCGTCGGGCAACGGCCCGGCATCCTGCGAGAACAGCACCTCACGCGGATCGTCGGTGCGCGAGGCCAGCATCACCACGCGCTGTCGACGCTGCGGCAACCCGAACGCACGGGCGTCGACGACGCGGTAGGCCCACATGTAGCCGAGGTCCTCGAGCGCGTCGGTGATGTGTCGCATCGCTGCGCCACGTCCGAGTTGCAGCATGAACGGCACGTTCTCCATCAACAGCCACCGCGGGCCGCGGCGACGTGAGACCAGCCGGAACACCTCGTCGACCAGCCCGGAACGAGCCCCGGTGATGCCTGCGGTCCGTCCGGCCTGGGAGAGATCCTGGCAGGGGAAGCCGGCGGCCACGAGCTCGGTGCCGGTGGGCAGGCTGCGCAGTGTGGTGACGTCGGTGTGCAGCGGCACGTTCGGCATGCGCGCCGACAGCACCGCGCCGGCACCCGGATCGATCTCGCACAACAGCTGCGTCGTCCACCCTGCCTCGGCCAACCCCAGCTCGAGCCCGCCGATACCGGCAAACAACCCGACCATCGACCGTGTGCTCACGTATGCCCTTCTCTCGCCCGACGGGTTCACGTTACTCGAGAGTCGGTGCGCTGAGGGTCTACAAGCTGAGCGTCCGCGAGCTGAGCGTCGGTCGAACTTGACCTCGACCGCGCTCGAGGTTCCACACTGGAATGCACGCCGCCGAAAATCGGTTGGAAACTGAGCCTGAGCAATGAAATCATTCGGGCACCGCAATAAGGAGAACAACACGTGTCCACGGGTGTGCTCGACCCCGAAGCTCCAACCGTCGTTGAGTCGAACCCAAATGCTGCGCGGACACCCACGTCGCTGCAGCGTTTCGCGCCGTTCCTGGCCCCGTACAAGTGGTTCTACATCGGCTCCATCGTGGTCTCGCTCATCGCGACCCTCACCGGCCTCGTCATTCCGCTGGTGATGCAACGCGTCATCGACGGGCCCATCGCCGACCGCAACTTTTCCGCGGTGTGGTGGCCCGCGGCTTTGATCCTGCTGCTCGGCACCATCGACGCGGCCGGCATCTGGGTGCGTCGATACCTGGTGTCCCGCCCGTCGAGCCAATTCGAGATCAGTGCTCGGGCAACGGTATTCGACAAGCTGCAACGGCTGTCGGTCGCGGCGCACGAGAGTTGGGAATCGGGTCAGCTGCTCTCCCGTGCCATCGCCGATCTCGGGTCGCTGCGCCGGTTCATGGCGTTCATCGGTCCGTTCATCATCATCAATGCCGTCACGCTCGTCGTGGGTATCGGCGTATTGCTCGTTCAGGCATGGCAATTGGGTCTGATCATGTTGGTGACATCGGTTCCGCTGGTGATCGCCTGCACCAGGTTCGAGACGTTGTACCGCGTCGTCGCGCGCGATGCTCAGGACCAAGCGGGCGATGTGACGACGACGGTCGAGGAGTCCATTCAGGGCATCCGCGTTCTGAAGGCGTTCGGGCGAAGTGCACACCTGGGCAAGCAGTTTCTGCGTCAGGCCTACACTCTTCGCGGTACCGAGCTGAAGAAGGTGCGCTATCTCGCGATCATCTGGGCGGTGATCGTCGGACTGCAGCCGATCACCATCGGCGCGATTCTGGCCGTGGGGACCTACTCGATCGTGCAGGGCACGATGACGGTCGGCACGCTCGTCGCTGCCATTGCCATCGTCACGTTCCTGCTGTGGCCGATCGAATCCTTCGGATACCTGCTGGCGGAGTTGAACAATGCGCGGACTGCGGCGGATCGGTACTGGGAGATCATCGACACCCCGGAGACCGTGACGGATCCGGACAACCCCGTCGAATTGCCCGACAAGATCCGTGGCCGAGTGCAGTTCGACCGCGTCGGATTCACCTTTCCGGACGCGTCCTCGCCGCTGCTCACCGATGTCAGTTTTGTCGTCGAGCCGGGGGAGACCGTTGCGCTCGTCGGCAACACCGGCAGCGGAAAGACGGCACTGACGAACCTCGTTCCTCGCTTGTTCGACGCCACCGAGGGCACCATTTCGATCGACGGTATCGATGTGGCGTCGATGCGCCTGGCCGATCTGCGCTCGATCGTCTCGGTAGCGTTCGAGGATCCGGTGCTGTTCTCGGCCAGTGCGCGGGAGAACATCGCGCTCGGCTCTCCCGGCGCGTCCGATGCCGAGATCACCGAGGCGCTGGAGATTGCCCACGCAACGGAATTCGTCGACCGGCTGCCGTGGGGCCTGGCCACGCGCATCGGTGAGCAGGGCATGAGCTTGTCGGGCGGGCAGCGGCAGCGACTGGCACTGGCCCGTGCGGTGCTGGGCAAGCCGCGGGTGCTGGTGCTCGACGACCCGCTCTCGGCACTCGACGTGGACACCGAAGCGAAAGTGCAGAAGGAATTGCGGCGCGTGTTGGCGCATTCGACGACGTTGCTGGTGGCTCACCGACCGTCGACTGCAGCGTTGGCCGACCGGGTGCTGTATCTGGAGAACGGAAGAATTGTGGAGCAGGGAACGCACGAGGGACTGCTGGCGTCGTCGCCGCGGTACCGCGACGTCATGGGGTCGATCCATGGCTGAGCAGACCGCAACCGCAGACTGGCGGGGAGTGGGCGGCGAGGACTCGGAGGTCGACGCCACCGGAAACCTGGTGCTGGCCGGACGTTCTCGGCGGTTGCTCGCCTCGCTGGTGCGCCCGTACAAGAAGCAGGCCCTGCTGTCTTTCGTCATCATCCTGATCGACAACATCACCTATGTGGCCGGCCCGCTGTTCGTCGCCTACGCCCTCGATAGCGGCGTCGGTGCTGCCGGACAGGGTGATTGGGGTCCGCTGCTGTGGGCCGTGGGCGGATACACCGGCTTCGGCCTGCTCGGAATGTTCACCACCTACGCGTTTCTCACCGTCTCGGGCCGGCTCAGTCAGAACATTCTCTACGACCTGCGTGGACGCGTGTTCGACCACGCGCAGAAACTCAGTCTGTCGTTCCACGAGAAATACACGTCGGGACGGTTGATCTCGCGGTTGACCAGTGACGTGGAGTCGTTGCAGACACTGCTCGAAAGTGCGCTCAACGACGCGTTGACGGCCATCCTGTCGATGGTCTCGATTGCCGTCATCCTCGTGTATCTCGATGTTCCGATGGCGATGATCGTGCTCGCCGGCTTCGTACCGCTGGTGCTCGTCACCCGGTGGTCACAGCGACGCCAACGCCAGGGATACCGTCGAACACGGGTGGCGATCGCGCGTGTGGTGGTTCATTTCGTGGAGTCGATGGGCGGAATCCGTGCCGTACAGGTCTTTCGGCGTGAAGGTCGCAACGACGCGATTCTCGAGACCGAGGACTCGGAGTACCGGGACGCCACCGCCGCGGCCCTGCGCGGCATGGCGAGCTACACCGGAATCGTTCGGTGGATCGGCAACGTCACTCTGGCGATCATCCTGGTGTTCGGTAGCTGGCGAGTGATCAACGGCCACATGGACGTCGGCGTGCTCGCCGCGTACGTGCTGTACCTTCGCCGGTTCTACGGCCCGCTCGACGAGCTGGCGATGGTGTTCAATGCCTACCAGTCGGCCGCCGCTGCGCTGGAGAAGATCTCCGGCGTACTCGAGGAAGAGCCGTCGGTGGTTGCCCCGAAAAACCCGGTGTCGATCGGAACGGTGAAGGGAGACATCACGTTCGACGACGTGCACTTCTCCTACGGCACCGAGCGCGTCGTGCTGCCGGAGTTCTCGTTGCATGTGCCCGCGGGACAGGTGGTTGCCATGGTCGGCGCGACCGGAGCCGGAAAGTCGACGCTGGCAAAGCTGTTGGCGCGCTTCTACGATCCGACCGCCGGATCCGTGCGACTCGACGGCATCGACATGCGCGACATCTCCGACGAAGACCTGCGCCGCAACGTCGTCATGGTGACACAGGAATCGTTCCTGTTCTCCGGCTCGGTGGCCGACAACATCCGCCTCGGACGCCCCGATGCGACGGACGCCGAGGTCCGCGCTGCCGCGGATGCCGTCGGACTGACCGAGTTCATTGCCTCGCTCCCCGAAGGGATCGATACCGACGTGCGTAAGCGCGGAGGCCGATTGTCCTCGGGCCAAAGGCAATTGGTGGCCTTTGCGAGGGTGTTCCTCGCTGCGCCGTCGGTGATCGTGCTCGACGAGGCGACGTCGAGTCTCGACATTCCGAGCGAGCGGTTGGTGCAGCGCGCACTCGAAACGATTCTGCAGGGCCGGACGGCGTTGATCATCGCGCACCGCTTGTCGACGGTGGCCATCGCGGACCGCGTCCTCGTCATGGCGGACGGGAACATCGTCGAGGACGGCACCCCGGCGGACCTCATTGCGGGAGAGGGCCGCTTCGCACACCTGCACGAGGCGTGGGAGGACTCGCTCGTCTAGGTCCAGGGGGTGATCGGCGGTTTGACCCACATGATCTTCTCGTCGGCGTGCTGGGGCGTCGCCCCGTCGTGACCGGGGTGCTCGGCCGCCCACGCGGATTTGCGGTCGAGCAACTCGGCCACGATGGTCCACGTTTCCATCGTGCTCGGTGGATGCAGGTCGGCTGCGCGGGCCAGTTTTCGACGGGTGGCGTCGGTGAGATCGAGCAGTTCCGCGCCGCTGATGCCGCGCTCCCAGACGTAGCGCGCCAGAGCGGTCGCCTTGTCCTGTCGGCTCTTCGCGGCCTGCTCGGAATGCGCGAAATCGAACTGGCCGCCGCCTGGGTTCCCTGTCGTCACGGCCATCACCTTAGTAATCGTGAGCGAAATCGACAGGGCCCGGCCGCTGTAAGGCGTCGCACACGGTAGCGGGCCAGAAGTCGACGTCGACGGGGTCGGCCGAGGCCGAATGCAGCATGAACGGCCGGGTCGGTGCAAAGAAAAGTCGCGTCCGCTTGTTCTACAGGGGGCCCTGTCGCATACCGTAGGACCTGTGATCACTCAAGCATCGGGTGCAGAGCACGTCTCCGTTCCCGCAACCGCCACCACCGACGCGAAATCCTGGCCCTCGATCCTGACGTGGCGAGCGCACGACGTTCCCCGCATGGAGTCCGTGCGCGTCCAGCTTTCCGGCAACCGCATCAAAGCTGCCGGACGCATCATCGGTGCCGCCTGCAGTGATCATCCCGCGTTCAGTGCGTCGTACGACCTGGTGACCGACGAATACGGCGTCACCAAGAGGCTCTCGGTGCGCACGTCGCTCGCGTCGGGTGACCGGCAGGCCTCGGTCAGCCGCGACGACGAGGGCTACTGGATGGTGGAGAACTCCGCCAACCACCAGCGCTCGACCTACAGCGGTGCCCTCGACGTCGACATGGTGCTCAGCCCGTTCTTCAACACCCTGCCGATCCGACGATTCGGTCTGCACACCCAGGTCCAGGACCTCGAGGTGCCGACGGTCTACGTCAACCTCCTCGATCTGAGCATCCAGGAAGCGACGCTGACCTACAGCAGCGGCGCGCACGGCATCCACGTCATCTCGCCGGTCTCGACATCGTCGGTGACGGTCGACGCCGACGGCTTCGTCGTCGACTACCCGGGACTCGCCGAGCGGATCTGACGCACGACGCCACCGCGTCGCCCCGCGTCCTGCAGGTTCTCTCGCCACCCCGGCTCGCCCGGGGTGACGTCGGTGATGTCGAATCGCTGATGCTGCTCGTACTGCAGTCGCGCTGCGTGTCCGGCGTCGACCAGCGTTTCGGTCGAGTTCTCGTTCAATTTTTCGCGCGCTGTGGTGAGCGTATGCAGCGCCTCGTCGAGCGCGGTTCGTAGCGCGGTCGCGTTGCCCTCGGTCATCGCACGGACGAGATTGGGGGCCGAGGACGCCACCCGGGTGCCGTCGCGAAACGACCCCGCGGCGAGCCCGAGCGCCAACGGCCCTCCCGCGGCCCCGACGATCGCCAACGCCTCGGCCAGCAGATGCGGTAGGTGCGAGATGCGGGCGACGGCACTGTCGTGCTCGACGCTGCCGGCCGGAACGACCACCGAGCCGCAGTCCAGGGCCAGCTGAGCCACCCGCACCCACACGTCCGCATCGACCCCGGGGTCCGTGGACACCACCCAGACCGCGTCGGTGAACAGTGCCGGGTCCGTCGCCGCCCAGCCCGAATGATTGGTACCCGCCATCGGATGGCCGCCGACATAGCGGGCCTGTAGTCCGCGAGCAGCGACGGCCGCGGCAACCTCGGCCTTGACGCTCACCACGTCGGTGATCGGGGCGGCGGGTGCGTGCTCGGCGATGGCCTGCAGAACGGAGTCGACGGCAGGCATCGGAACGGCGATGACGATCAGCGCATCCTCGTCTGCAGCCCTGGTCAGAGCGGCTGTCAGATCGGTGCCGACGTCGTAGCCATCGTCCGCAGCCCCGGCGATCGCGTCGGCCGATCGGTTCCAGCCCCACACCCGGCGACCGGCGTCGTGCGTCGCCCGCAGAATCGACCCACCGATCAGTCCCAGACCGAGAACGCACACCGAAGAAGAAGTCACCCGATCAGATTGGCACAGGTGGGTGACTTCCAAGGGAGGTGGACTTCGAATACCGGCACCTACCGGACTACCGTTGCGCACATGGCCGCACAGCGCGCGAACAACAACCGTGCCTCCGCATCGGAGTACGACGACCTCGAAGGATTCGGCGTTGCAGTTGTCCGAGAGGACGGCAAGTGGACCGTGACGCCACTGTCCGACGACGCACTGACCAGCCTGTCGGCAGCAGAAACCGAATTGCGTGAACTACGCAGCTCGGGAGCGGTGTTCGGACTGCTCGACGTGGACGAGGAATTCTTCGTCATTCTGCGTCCCGCACCCAACGGCACCCGCCTACTGCTGTCCGACGCGGTCGCCGCCGTCGACTACGAAATCGCCGCCGACGTCCTCGACGCACTCAACATCGAGATCCCCGACGTCGACCCCGACGAACTCGACGACATCGAACCCTACGAGGAAGGCGACCTCGCTCTCCTCGCCGACCTGGGCCTGCCCGAGGCAGTCCTGGGCATCATCGTCGCCGAGACCGACGACTACCCGGACGAACAACTGCAATCGATCGCCGAGCGCCTGGGCTTCGAGGACGAATTCGCCGCAGCGGTGAACAAGCTGCGGCGGTAACCGATGCCGCTGCCCGACGCGGACATGATCCGCGCAGCGCTGTCGGCCGCAGCCGAGGCATCGGACGCCGACGTCCCCGTCGGAGCCGTCGTGTACGACGCGTCGGGACGTGAGATCGCGCGAGCCTGCAATGCGCGGGAGGCGTCGGGCGACCCCACTGCCCACGCCGAAGTGCTCGCATTGCGTCGAGCAGCCGCCGTCCACGGAGACGGCTGGCGACTCGAAAACTGCACTCTTGCAGTCACTTTGGAACCCTGCACGATGTGCGCCGGTGCCCTCGTTGCGGCCCGCGTCGGCACCGTGGTGTTCGGAGCCTGGGAACCGAAAACCGGGGCCGTCGGCTCGCTGTGGGACGTCGTCCGAGACCGTCGACTCACCCACCGCCCACAGGTGCGCGGGGGAGTGTTGGAAGCCGAATGCGCCGAAGTGCTGACCCAGTTCTTCGCCCGCCAGAGATAACGATCTCGTCACGGGGTGGCCGGAATGTCCAACATTGGGGAGGGTGGAGGGCAGGGCGCAACGCTGCGCTCCGAACTTGCGAAGGAGACACTCATGGGACTCGACGACAAGATCTCGAACAAGACCGAAGACCTCGGCGGCAAGGCAAAAGAAGCCGCAGGTTCGGCAACCGGAGACAGGGACCTCGAAGCAGAGGGCAAGGGCGATCAGACCTCCGCCGCATTCAAAGACGGTGCCGAGAAGGTCAAGGACGCGGCCTCGAACATCAAGGACAAGCTCACCGGTAAGTAGGTTTTGTGCTCTGAGCAGGCGATTTAGCCTCAGGCGCTCATTCCGGTACAGTCTTCTGCGGTGGCGTGTCCGAGCGGCCTAAGGAGCACGCCTCGAAAGCGTGTGAGGGTTCACCCCCTCCGAGGGTTCAAATCCCTCCGCCACCGCCAAGAACTCCCCACCCGATCCGTCGGGTGGGGAGTTTTTTTGTGCGCGGGGTGGGGTGGCTGGGTGTTGCCCGGCAAACGCGCGCGCATTTGTCAGACGCGAGCGAATTTGCCACCGATTCGGGGTCTATTTCGCGCGCACCTGGCAAACGCGCGCGCGTTTGCGGGATCACCAGGGCCCGGGCATCGAACCCCCAGGGCCCGGGCGGGATCACCGGGCGGGTGTTACGCGGCAAACGCGCGCGCATTTGTCAGATGCGTTCAGATTCGCCACCGATTCGGGGTCTTTTTCGCGCGCACCTGGCAAACGCGCGCGCGTTTGCGGGATCACCAGGGCCCAAGATCAGCAGGGCTCGGGCGGGATCGCCAGGGCCCGGGCATCGAATCCCCAGGGCTCAGACGCTCAGCATTGCCCCGCGCCCGCGGCGTCGAGTCCCCGCAGAATTTCGCCTTGATCGGCCTCGGGCACCGTGGACCAACTCGGCGCGGTGGTCATTTCGCTGCGCAGACCCTCGACGGATTTTGCGCGGTCGGATATTCCGGTTTGCTCCAGTGCATCGATGGACGGGAGAAACTGGGTGCAGGTCTGTCGGTAGAGATCGTCGCCGGTGACGCCTCCGGTTCCTCCGGTCACTCCGGGGTCGGCTGGATCGGCGGCGGGCGGGGCCTCGGGAGCCGGGCTGTCAGCGGGTGCATCGGCCGTCGGCGTGGCAGCTGCCGTGGTCGCCTGCGTCGTCGTAGCCGGAGCGGCCTGAGCAGACGTGGCCTGAACGGACGTGGTCGACGCGTTCTCGGTCGACGCGTCGTCGCCGCATCCGGCTACAGAGGTGGCCACGATCAGCCCGAGCAATCCGGTCGCGATCTTTCGTTTCATCGCCACTGTGTACCACCTGCGGCTCAGAGCAGTGTCTGCGCGCGCCCGGTGATGGTGCTCAGTGCGGTGGACCAGGCGATGTGCTTGGGGTCCAGGAACGCTCCGTGTCCGGCTCCGGGCAGTACGACCAGCTCGGGGTCCGTGCTCCCTGCGCGGGTCGCGGCGTCGACGTACACGCGGCTCTGGTTCACCGACACGGTCTGGTCCGCATCACCGTGCAGCGCGGTCAACGGGACGTCGAGCGGGAGGTATTCGATGGGGGAGGCGATCTTGTATCGACCGGGAACGTCGTTGGGCATGCCGCCGAGGAATGCGGGCACGAACTTGTCGTTGCCGATGTTCGCCGCTCGTTTCATGTCGAACACCCCGGCCATGATGGTGGCACTGCGCGGTCGGATTCTGGGGTCTGCTCCCGGTGCGTCGATCGGCATCAGGTGACGCGCAGCGACCCACGCGGCCAGCTGTCCGCCGGCCGAATGTCCGGCGACATGCACTCGATCGAGGTCGAGTCGCCCGTCGGCGGCGTTCTGTACGACGGTTGCCAGTGCCTCGGTGGCGTCGTCGACGTCGGTGAGGGTGTTGGCCCAATTGTTCGGACCGCGCCGATACTCGACGTTCCACACGGCGATGCCTTGGTCTGCGATGGCCTTGGACATCTGCTGGAAGTACGACAGATCGAGGTTCTCCTGCCATCCACCGCCGTGGATCATCACCACCACAGGCAGTGACGTCGCAGTGTTGGCAGGGAGATACAGGTCTCCGATGTTGTCGGGTTGGTACCCGTACTTCAGCCGGATCGGATCTCCGGTCGGTCCCGAAACAGGTTGCAGTGCAGCCGAATACGTCTCTGCTGTGGTCGGTGAGGATGCGGTGTCCGTGGAACTGCAGCCGACCAGCGTGACAGCGAGCAGGCCGGACAGGAAGTGGCGACGATTCACGTGCCCTGAGCCGTCCAATCGAGCAGCTCGGACAGCGACCAGGTGTTGATGACGCGATCGGCGGGAACGCCTTGGGCTTCGGCGCGGACACAGCCGTAGCCCTGCCAGTCGAGCTGGCCCGGTGCGTGTGCGTCGGTATCGATGGAGAAGAGGCAGTCGCGTTCGAGGGCGATGTCGATCAGGCGCTCGGGCGGGTCCTGGCGTTCGGGCCTGGCGTTGATCTCCACCGCGGTGCCGAACTGTCGGCATCCCTCGAACACCACCGGGGCGTCGAACGTCGACTCTGGCCGCTTTCCCCGGCCGCCCTCGACCAGTCGTCCGGTGCAATGACCGAGTACGTCGACGTGCGGATTCGCGATAGCGGTGACCATGCGCTTCGTCATCGCCACAGAATCGGCCCGCAGGTTCGAATGCACGCTGGCCACCACCACGTCCAGCTCGGCGAGCAATCCCTCGTCCTGATCCAGCGAACCGTCGTCGAGGATGTCCACTTCGATTCCGGTGAGGATGCGGAACGGCGCGAGTTGCTCGTTGAGCTCGGCGACGATGTCGAGTTGTTTTCGCAGACGCTCGGCGCTGAGTCCGTTGGCGACCTTGAGCCGCGGTGAATGATCGGTCAGCGCGCAGTACTCGTGCCCGAGGTTCTTGGCGGTGCGCATCATCTCGTCGATGGGGCTGCCGCCGTCGGACCAATTGGAGTGGGTGTGCAGGTCGCCTTTGAGTGCGGCTCGTAGTGCGTTGTTGCCGATGGGTTCTGCGGCATCGCGTTGTTCGGCCAGGTAGTCAGGAACGTCCTGGGTCAGCGCCTGCCGGATGATCAGCGAGGTCTTGGCACCGATTCCGGCCAACGACGACCAGCTGTCCGCCTTCTCGTGCTCGGATCGCTGTGCAGGAGAGAGCGATTCGACGACATCCGCGGCTCGGCGGTAGGCCTTGACGCGATGGGTGTCCGAGCGCGAACGCTCGAGCCAGAAGCCGATCTCACGAAGTGCCTCCACCGGATCCATGAACTCCATTGTGCCTGGCACCACCGACACCTGCGCACGGGGTAATCGGACAAAATTCTCAGGGAGTTGCCAGGTCGCTCACTCCCCATGGGCTTGAAGCTGCAACTATCATCGTCGGTCATGACCAAGAAATGGTGGACAGTCGGCGTCGTTGTCGTAGTGCTCGTGGCCCTCGGGCTGTATTTCGGCCCCAAGATCTACGCGTCCTTCCAGGAGGACGACGCTCCGGCGGCGACCGTCGATACCTCCGGTGCGCAGGCCGCCACCACCGACGATCTGAACGGCACATGGACGGTGACGGCAGGCGATGCGTCGAACAAGACCGCGGCCGGCTACACCGTCGACGAGGTGCTCAACGGATCGGACGTGACCGTCGTCGGGTCGACGCCCGAGGTCAGCGGCTCGGTGACCGTGGCGGACAATTCGTTGACCGCCGGTGAGGTTGTGGTGCAGACCAATTCGATCACCACCGACAGTGATCGTCGAGACGGTCAGTTCCGCGGCAACATCTTCGACACCGCGACGTACCCGACGGCGACGTTCACCATCGACCAGTCCGTCGACCTCTCGTCGTTGCCCAAGGACGGCACCACCCAAACCGTCACGGCGGAAGGGACATTGACGCTCAAGGATCAGACGCGCCCGGTGTCGGTCGAGATGGAGGTGCTGCAGTCCGGTGACACGCTCATCGCGTCGGGCGCAATTCCGACGACGTGGTCGGACTACGGCATCGAGCCGCCGTCGCTCGGATTCGTGACCGTCGAGGGTTCGGGAACGGTCGACTTCCTGATCAATCTGAGTCGGCAGTAGCCCGTTCTCGTGGGGCCGCCGGTGTCCATCCCGGCGGTCCGACGACGTATCCGACGCGTTCCTTCCATGACCTCGATGCCGCGACATCCCGTGCGATGTTGCGGTATTCGTGTGTTTGGAGCGTCCAGATGTTGAACGTGTCGACGGGCTTGGTCAGCCCGTAGTTCGGCCGTTGCACTTCGTCTGCGTAGCTGCCGAACAGCCGGTCCCAGACGATGAGGATGCCGCCGTAGTTCTTGTCGAGGTACTGCGGATCGCGACCGTGATGGACGCGGTGGTGAGAAGGCGTGTTGAAGACGAACTCGAACGGCCGCGGCAACTTGTCGATCCGTTCGGTGTGTACCCAGAACTGGTAGACGAGATTGATCGAGAAGCCCACGAACACCATCCACGGCGGCATCCCCAGCAGCGGCAAGGGCAGCCACATGATGATCTCGCCGCTGTTGTTCCACTTCTGCCGCAGCGCCGCGGCGAAGTTGAAGTACTCGCTCGAGTGGTGAGCCTGATGGGTCGCCCAAATCAGTCGGGTTCGGTGCGCAATGCGGTGGTAGCCGTAGAACAGCAGATCGACGCCCAGGATCAGGATGACCCACGTGTACCAGGCATCGGCGGGTAGATGCCACGGCGCGATGTAGACGTAGATGGCCGTGTAGCCGATCAGGGCCAGCGCTTTCCACACCGTCGTGGTTGCGATCGAAACCAAACCCATGCTCAGGCTCGCCCGTGCGTCTCGGGCCGAATACGCGCCGGGGGTTCCGTCTTCGAGTTTCTTCGCCGCGATCCACTCGATCGCCAGCAGTAGCGCGAACGTGGGGACGGCCAGGGCAACCGGATCCCGCAGCGGTTCGGGTAGCGAGTTCCACGCCGATGCGAGTTGGTCCCTCATGTGTACGGCCTTCCGTGCGTGACACTGCTGTTCGAAGTGTAACGACAGTATGGTGATCGTAGTCTCGACGCGTGAAAATTCGTAGCCGCCGTTCCGGGGATATGGCGTTCTGTGTGACCGCGCTGGCGACGGTGCACGAGGCCGACGGGTATCCCGCACTGTGGCCCGAGGATCCGGCCGCCTGGTTGCACTCGGCAACGCAGGTCGCCGCATGGGTAGCGGAGTCGAATGACCGGATCGTCGGCCACCTGGCACTCGACCTGGTCGACGACGGGCTGGTGGTCTCGCGATTGTTCGTCCGTCCCGAGTGTCGGGGCACAGGCGCAGCCGCGGCCTTGTTGGACGCCGCAGTGGCGTATGCGGCGGAACGGTCGGTTGCTATCGAACTGCACGTGGAACAGGGCTCGGCTGCGGCGATCGCGTTCTACGGGAAGTCGGGTTGGATCAGGACCGGTACCGCGCCCGCGGACTGGGTGTTGCCCGACGGGCGCAGAGCCGTCGAACATCGGTACGTACCCGGTCGCTAATTTCCTATCGAAATGATAGGAATTGAATCGTGCACATCACGGCGAAAGCGGACTACGCGGTGCGGACTCTCGTTGAACTCGCCGCGGTCGGCGGCCGAGCACCCGCCAAGGCCGAGGCGCTTGCCGCCGCTCAAGGGATACCGCACAAATTTCTCGAGTCGGTGCTCTCCGACCTGCGTCGCGCCGAGTTGGTGCGAAGTAGAAGGGGACCCGACGGCGGATACTGGCTCGCGCGGGAGGCGTCGAACATTTCCGTCGCGGACGTGATGCGTGCCGTCGAGGGGCCGCTCGCGTCGGTGCGCGGGCAACGGCCCGAGGATGCGCAGTACGCCGGTCCCGCCGAGCCGTTGACGCGGGTGTGGCTGGCCGTCCGGGTCAATCTGCGTGCGGTTCTCGAATCCGTATCGCTGGCGGACATCGTCGACGACGACCTCCCGGATTTTGTCGGAGAGCTGATCAGCGAGCCGACCGCATGGTCCCGTCGATGACCTGAGTCACAGTCGGCCGCCGATGTGGCGCGGTCGTCAATATTGCACAGCTCTGCAAACTTGCCGAGCTGTGCAACTTCCGTATGTTGGACAGGGTGACCACCCCGACCGGCCTTCGCGATCAGAAGAAGGCAGCCACCCGCGACGCCCTCGGCATTGCCGCGGTCCGTCTGGGAAAAGAGCACGGACTCGATGCCGTGACGGCCGACGCCATCGCACACGAAGCCGGAGTGTCGACCCGAACGTTCCACAACTACTTCTCCAACAAGGAAGAAGCGGTACTCCACAACATCGAGGCCTCGGCTCTGGAATGGTTCGAGCTGCTTCGCGCCAGACCCGAGGCCGAGCCCATCTGGGATTCGTTGCAGCACATCGCCGTCAACCTCGTCGCCGACCCCGGCCGCGACCTCGACGACACATTCGCCGCAGCACGACTCATCGAGGCCAACCCGGCGCTGATGGCACGCAAGCTCGAAATGCACCACTCGCTCACCCGCAAACTCGGCGAGGCAATCGCCGAACGCACCGGAACCGATATCGATTCCGACCTCTACCCCAACCTGCTGCAAATGGCAGTCGGCGGTGCCGTGACCTCCGCACTGAACCTGTGGATCAACGACCCCGGCGGAGAGAACACTCCGAAAGCACTCGTGGAGAACGCATTCCAACAACTCCGCGCCGGAATCCCCGAGCCTGTGGGTCATTCCGCAGGCTCCACTCCCGAGCCCGATTCTCGCCAGCACGTATCCGATAACAACCGAGGAGCCTGACAGTGGCCACCTATCTGTACCGAATCGGCAGATTCGCCTACCGCCGCAAGGGGGTCGTCCTCGGCCTCTGGCTCGTCATTCTGATCCTGGCCGGAGTGGGCGCAGCCACGCTGTCCGCGCCTACCGTCAACTCGTTCAGCATCCCCGGAACGCCTGCTCAGGCCGCATTGGATCTGCAGAAGGAACGATTCGGCGGAGCCGAGGATCCCCTTCAGGCCGTCAACGCCGAGTACGTGTTCCAGGCACCCGACGGTCAGTCGCTCGATACCCCGCAGTACACCTCGGCCATCGACGCCACGATCGCCGAGATCGAGAAGGTCGATGCGGCCAAGCCGGCGGAAGGCGCTCCGCCGCTTGCCGATCCGGTCGAGGCGAACAAGGCCATCGTGCAGCAGTACACCGACGCCGCCGCCGAGGCCGGTACGCCGGCCGACAAGGTGGCAGCCGACGCGGCAGCGACGTCGCCGTTGAGCCCCAACGGCAACGTCGGCACCGTCACGGTTCCGATCAACGTCGAGCTGGCCGATGTCACCGACGCGATTCGCAGCGATCTCGATGCCGCGGCGCAACCCGCGCGTGACGCAGGGCTGACCGTCATCCTCGGTGGCACCGTCGCCCAGGAGAACCCGTCGCCCGGTGGAAGTTCGGAGATCGTCGGTCTTGCCGTCGCCGCCATCGTGCTTCTCATCATGTTCGGCTCGGCCGCCGCTGCCAGCCTGCCGCTGATCACCGCGATCGTCGGTATCGGTATTTCGAGTCTGGCCATCACGACGGCCTCCGGGTTCGCGAGCCTGTCCTCGTTCACCCCGATTCTCGCTATCATGATCGGGCTCGCCGTCGCGATCGACTACTCGCTGTTCATCCTCGCGCGCTACCGGCACGAGCTCACGCTCACCGACAACCGCGAAGAAGCAGTCGGGCGAGCGGTCGGTACCGCCGGATCGGCCGTCGTGTTCGCCGGCGCGACCGTGCTCATCGCCCTCGTCGCCCTGCGCGTCGTCGGCATCCCGTTCCTGTCGCAGATGGGTCTGGCAGCAGGCTTCGCGGTGTTCATCGCGGTACTCATCGCCCTGACGTTCCTGCCTGCCATGCTGGGCGTCTACAAGGGCAAGGCCTTCGCGGGCAAGCTCAAGTTCGTCAACACCACCGATCCGGAGGACCCGAACGCAACCCCCACCAACGGTCTTCGGTGGGCACGATTCCTGGTCAAGAAGCCGATCCTCGGCCTCGTCGGAGGCATCGTGCTGCTCGGTGTCATCGCGGGCCCGACCACCGGGTTGTCGCTGGCTCTCCCGTCGATCGCCACCTCGGACCCGTCCACGCCTGCCCGTCAGGCCTACGACATCACCGAAGAGGCATTCGGGCCGGGACGTAACGGCCCGCTGCTCGTCATCGCCGACGCGTCCGACGTCGCCGAGGCCGACCGCACCGCGTCCTTCGGCAAGGTCATCGAGACGATCACCGCACAATCCGACGTGACGAATGCGCAGATCGTCGCCGTCAATCCGGCGGGTGACACCGCGCAGATACTCGTCACCCCGTCGAGCACACCCAACAGTGACCAGACGAAGGCGCTCGTGACCAACCTGCGCGATGCCGAGAGCGGATTGCAGGAGAGCTCGGGCGTCTCCTACGGAGTGACGGGCGAAACCGCGATCGGGATCGACATCTCGGAGCGGCTGCAGAGCGCGCTGATTCCGTACCTGGCCGTGGTCGTCGGACTGGCGTTCGTGCTGCTGATGCTGGTGTTCCGCTCGATTCTGGTGCCGCTGACGGCAACTGTCGGGTTCCTGCTCAGCGTGCTCGCCACCTTCGGCGCGACGGTGTTCATCTTCCAAGAGGGCGGGCTCGGCATCATTTCCAACCCGCAGCCGATCGTCAGCTTCATGCCGATCTTCCTCATCGGTGTGGTGTTCGGCCTCGCGATGGACTACCAGGTGTTCCTCGTCTCGCGCATGCGTGAGGAGTTCGTCCACGGCGCGGCCGCCAAGGACGCCGTCGTCAACGGCTTCAAGTACGGCGCACGCGTGGTCACCTCGGCAGCGGTCATCATGATCTCGGTGTTCGCCGCCTTCATCGCCGAGCCGGACTCGTTCATCAAGTCCATCGGCTTCGCATTGGCCGCCGCCGTCTTCTTCGACGCGTTCGTCGTCCGTATGGTGCTGATTCCGTCGGTGATGGCGCTACTGGGCGACAAAGCCTGGTGGTTGCCGAAGTGGCTGGACAAGATCCTGCCCAACGTCGACATCGAAGGGGCCAAGCTGAAGACGGCCCCGGAGAAGCGCGCGTAGTACTCGCGTCGCAGCTGAGAGGCCGAAGATTGCTCGTAATACTCGAAACGGAGAGACTGTTATCCATGTGTACGAGTAATCTTCGGTCATCATGCTGATCCCCCTTCTGCGTAGGTTTCTCGCCCCGTACAAGCTGCCGATTCTCTGCTTGGTGCTGCTGCAGCTGATCGCCACCCTCGCCGCGTTGTTCCTCCCGAGCCTCAACGCGGACATCATCGACAACGGTGTGACCGTCGGCGACACCGGCTACATCCTGTCCGCCGGCGGCGTCATGCTGTTGATCTCGGCAGTACAGATCATCAGCTCTGCCGCAGCGGTGTTCCTCGGTGCACGCACGGCCATGAGTGTCGGACGCGACCTTCGCGGAGCAATCCTCGAACGCGTCGGCACGTTCTCCGCCCGCGAGGTCGGAAAATTCGGTGCTCCGTCACTGATCACCCGCAACACCAACGACGTGCAGCAGGTGCAGTTGGTGATCATCATGGGATTCACCATCGTGGTGATGGCTCCCATCATGTGCATCGGCGGCATCGTGATGTCACTGCGTGAGGACATCGGCCTGTCGTGGATCCTGCTCATCGCGGTGCCGGGCCTCGCGCTCGCGATGGGCCTGATCATCGTTCGTATGGTGCCGGCCTTCCGCTCCATGCAGAAGCGCATCGACGCGGTCAATCGCGTACTACGCGAACAGATCACCGGTATTCGCGTCGTGCGGGCGTTCGTTCGCGAACAATTCGAGGTCGACCGTTTCGGCGCAGCCAACACCTCGTTGACCGAGACGGCACTCAAGGTCGGCCGGCTGATGGCCTTGATGTTCCCGACCGTCATGCTCATCAGCAACGTCACCAGCGTCGCCGTCATCTGGTTCGGCGGTCACGCCATCGACAACGGCACGATGCAGATCGGTTCGCTCACTGCACTTCTGAGCTACATCATGCTCATCCTGATGTCGGTGATGATGGCGTCGTTCATCGCGATGATGGTGCCGCGCGCATCGGTGTGCGCCGACCGCATCAGTGAGGTGCTGGCCACCGAATCCTCGGTGGTGCTGCCCGAGAATCCCCGCACGTTCGTGTCCTCACCGGGCACGGTCGAGCTCGTCGGGGCCGAATTCTCCTATCCCGGAGCCGAATACCCGGTGCTGTGCGGGGTGAGTCTGACTGCCGAGGCAGGCAAGGTCACCGCCATCATCGGCGGCACCGGATCGGGTAAATCGACTCTCGTCAATCTGATTCCACGGCTGATGGACGTCACCGGCGGCCAGGTGCGGGTCGGCGGTGTCGACATTCGCGAACTCGATCTGGACCTACTGCGATCCGAGATCGGATTCGTGCCGCAGAAGCCGTACCTGTTCTCCGGCACCATCGCCAGCAATCTGCGGTACGGCAAGGCCGACGCCACCGACGCGGAACTGTGGGAGGCGCTCGAGATCGCCCAGGGTGCCGACTTCGTGCGCGCGATGCCCGACGGCCTGGAGACTGCCGTCGCGCAGGGCGGCACCACCGTGTCGGGCGGGCAGCGTCAACGACTGGCCATTGCCCGGGCGCTGGTACGCAAACCCAAGATCTACTTGTTCGACGATTCCTTCTCCGCTCTCGACCTCACCACCGACGCGAAACTGCGTGCGGCGCTGCGGCCGGTGACGCGAGATGCATGCATGATCGTTGTGGCTCAACGGGTGTCGACCATCGTCGACGCCGACCAGATACTCGTGCTCGACGACGGAAAGCCGGTGGGCGTGGGTAACCACGAGCAACTGATGGCCACCTGCCCCACCTACGCCGAGATCGTCGACTCGCAGCGGCAAGTTGCAGGTGCACTGTGACCGACACCGACACCACCAAGGATTCCGCAGCCAAGCCCTCTTTGGAGAAGAAGAAGGGCGGCCGCGTCGCGAAGGCACTGCCGGCCACGAAAGCCAAGAACTTCAAGGGCTCGTTCAAACGCGTCATCGGTTTGCTCGCTCCGGAACGATTCCTGCTGAGCCTCATGCTCGTGCTGGGAATCGTCAGCGTCGTCCTCAGCGTCGCTGCGCCGACCGTCCTCGGGCATGCCACCAACCTCATCTTCAACGGAGTCGTCGGCGGAGATCTCGAACCGGGGCAGACGAAAGAGCAAGCGGTCGAAGGCCTTCGGGCCGCCGGTAACGACACCGTCGCCGACCTCGTCTCGGGCATGGACGTGACGCCCGGTGCGGGAATCGATTTCGGTGCCGTCGGAACGGTATTGCTCTGGGTTCTCGCGCTGTACGTAGTGTCTGCACTGCTGGCATGGGCTCAGGGCTACATCCTCAACATCGCGCTGCAGCGTCGAATTCTGTTGCTGCGCGGCAGCGTCGAGGCCAAGGTGCATCGCCTGCCGCTGCAGTACTTCGACAACAATGCCCGAGGCGAGACGCTCAGCCGCGTCACCAACGACATCGACAACGTCTCGACCAGCCTGCAGCAGACACTGAGCCAGCTCATCACCGGCATCCTGACCGTGCTCGGCATCCTCGGCGTGATGATCTGGATCTCGCCGTTGCTCGCTCTGGTTGCGCTGCTGACGATCCCGGCCTCGTTCCTGGTGACCGCGCTGATCGCCAAGAGGTCGCAGCCGCACTTCGTGGCGCAGTGGAAGCACACCGGCAAGCTCAACGCGCAGATCGAAGAGACCTACACCGGCCACGAGATCGTCAAGGCGTTCGGTCGCCAGGCGGAGGTGGAACGCGAGTTCGGTGACCGCAACGAGAAGCTCTTCCAAGCAGGCTTCCGAGCGCAATTCATCTCCGGTCTGATCATGCCGATCATCATGTTCCTCGGAAACATCAACTACGTCGTCGTCGCCGTTGTGGGCGGCCTTCGCGTGGCGTCGGGAACATTGAGCCTGGGCGAAGTGCAGGCATTCATTCAGTATTCGCGGCAGTTCACTCAGCCGCTGTCGCAGGTCGGCGCGATGATCAATCTGATTCAGTCCGGAGTCGCGTCCGCCGAACGCATCTTCGAGGTGCTCGATGCCGACGAGGAAGACCCGGACGTCGTGCCTGCGTCCAGCCCCACGGAGCGCCGCGGACGCGTCGTGTTCGACGACGTCTCGTTCAGTTATTCGCCGGAGCAGCCGCTCATCCAGAACCTGTCGCTCACCGCGGATCCGGGACATCTGGTGGCGATCGTCGGACCGACCGGTGCCGGCAAGACCACACTGGTCAACCTCATCATGCGGTTCTACGAGATCGATTCCGGCCGAATCACACTCGATGGCGTCGACACTCGCAAGATGACTCGCGACGAGTTGCGTTCGCGAACCGGCATGGTGTTGCAGGACACGTGGTTGTTCGGCGGCACCATCCGCGACAACATCGCCTACGGTGATCCGACCGCCAGTGAGGAAGAGATCCTCGAGGCAGCTCGGGTGAGCTACGTCGACAAGTTCGTGCATTCGCTGCCCGATGGATACGACACGATCATCGACGAGGAGGGCAACAACGTCAGCGCCGGTGAGAAGCAGCTCATCACCATCGCCCGTGCCTTCCTGGCCAAGCCGCTGATCCTGATCCTCGACGAGGCCACCAGCTCGGTGGACACTCGCACCGAACTGCTGGTGCAGAAGGCGACAGCAGCGCTGCGCAACGACCGCACCAGTTTTGTTATCGCGCATCGTCTCTCGACCATCCGTGACGCCGATACCATCGTCGTGATGGAAAACGGCAGCATCGTCGAGCAGGGCAATCACGAGGAATTGCTCGAGGCCAAGGGTGCGTACTACCGGCTCTACAGCAGTTAGGCGGCTGGCGCCGCATGTGAGTGGAAAATCGCAGTGGGCTACGAATTTCCACTCACATGCGGCGAAGCCGCATACTGACGCGGTGAGTTCTTCCAATTTCGGCTTCGATATCGGCACCCGGCTCGACGGTGAGCTCGGCCGCACCGGAACCATCCACACTCCGCACGGCGACATCGCCACCCCGGCGTTCATTGCGGTGGGGACGAAGGCGACCGTCAAAGCAGTGCTGCCGGAGGCGATGAAGGAACTCGGCGCTCAGGCGGTACTCGCCAACGCGTATCACCTGTATCTGCAGCCGGGCTCGGACATCGTCGACGAGGCCGGTGGGTTGGGCAAATTCATGAACTGGGACGGGCCCACGTTCACCGACAGCGGCGGCTTCCAGGTGATGTCCCTCGGTGTCGGGTTCAAGAAGGTCATCTCGATGGACGCCTCACGGGTGGAGTCCGACGACGTCATCGCCGAGGGCAAAGAGCGATTGGCCCACGTCGACGACGACGGAGTCACGTTCAAATCCCATCTCGACGGCTCCAAGCATCGATTCACTCCCGAGGTGTCGATGCAGATTCAGCATCGGCTCGGCGCCGACATCATGTTCGCGTTCGACGAGCTGACCACGCTGATGAATACCCGCGGGTATCAGGAGAAGTCGGTCGACCGCACCCAGGCATGGGCGAAGCGATGCGTCCTCGAACACGAACGGCTCACCGTCGAACGCGCCGACAAGCCGTACCAGGCGCTGTTCGGAGTGGTGCAGGGTGCGCAGTACGAGGACCTGCGACGCAAGGCCGCGCACGACCTCGAGACCATCACGGGGGACACGGGCCGTGGGTTCGACGGCTACGGAATCGGCGGCGCACTCGAGAAGCAAAACCTCGGCACCATCACCCGGTGGGTGAACGAGGAACTGCCCGAACACAAGCCGCGCCACATGCTCGGGATCAGCGAGCCGGACGACTTCTTCGTTGCAATCGAGAACGGTGCCGACACCTTCGACTGCGTCAATCCCTCACGGGTGGCGCGCAATGCGGCGATCTACGTGCCGACGGGCCGCTTCAACATCAACACCGCGAAGCATCGACGCGACTTCACCCCGATCGACGAGAACTGCGACTGCTACACCTGCGCGCACTACACCAAGGCCTACATCCATCATCTGTTCAAGGCCAAGGAGATGCTCGCCTCGACGCTGTGCACGATTCACAACGAGCGATTCACGGTCAAGCTGGTCGACGACATCCGTGCTTCGATCGAGCAGCAGCGATTCACCGAGTTCAAGACGGAGTATCTGGGCCGGTTCTATGCGTCGAAGACTGCCTGAGCTGATCTTCCAGCTCCGAAACGCGCTGCAGTAGTTCGGTTTCCCGCTCGGCAGCTTTGCGTTGGTACACCTCGGACAGGTCCGCGAGGTACGCCGCGTCGTAGCGCGGGATGATGCTGCGCGTGCAGTTCCAGTCGAATGCCTCGACATCGATGACGACGCTGCGTTCGCAGGTGGCGGCGACGGTCAGGTCGCCGATCTTTTTGAGTCGCTCCAGTAGTTCGGGATCGTCCGCGGCCTCGATTGTCCGTGCCCGTCCGTAGAGCTTGAGTCGTTGTCGCAGAGGGTAATTGACCAAGAACACGGCGACGCGGTCGTCGTGATCGAGATTGGCCGCCGTCACGTACTGATGGTTGCCGGCGAGATCGGCGAATCCCAGAGTGTGGTCGTCGAGTACCTGCAGGAACCCCTTCGGCCCACTGCGGTACTGAATGTAGGGCCACCCGGACTCGGTGACGGTGGCGATCTGGAACTGATCCAGCGCGCCGATCATGGCCTTCTCGAGATCGTCGAGTGGCATCGGGCCGTCGTCGGGTCGCTCGGTCTGTGAGCCGTAGGCGGTGTAACTGCCGTCGACCTGCTGCCGCGCAATCGCGGCAGGGCCGAACATCAAATGGTGATAGTGGTTGCTCTGCGGCATCTCACGGTGTCCTGGGATCGGTCAGCTCGGTCTGCATCGTGTTGACGAGCTCGCCGACGAAGCTCTCGAACTCCGCGAGCATGTCGGGTGGGTACCGGGCCATCATCGTGTCGAGACGGTTACCCAGGGGGCCGAAGAACTCGTCCGCCATCTCGTGCACGCTGGCCCCGCTTCGCAGTGTCACGGTACGTCGATCGGTGCCCTCTCTTGTACGCCGGACGTGTCCAGCCCGTTCGAGTCGGTCTATCAGTGTCGAGGTGGCCCCTGAGGTGAGTTGCACACGCTCTGCCAGTCGAGACGGGGACAACGGGACACCGCGTTCTTCGGCGTAGACGATCTCCATCAGCGCTTCTCCGTCGGTGGGATGCAGTCCGGACCACTGGGCGAACTGTCGGCTGAATTGATTGAAGGCGGATCCGTACATTCGCAGCGCCTCCATCAGGCGGGTTCGTTGTTCGGCAATCTCGGACCGATCGTCGCTCATCGAATCGCCTCGCTTCTCCGGCATGGTGCCCCGAGTGCACGGAGCTGCGTTGACAATCTACCGATCCTCGATATAGCTTCACCATAAAGTAACTTTACCGTGGAGGTATTGGAATGACGATGTCCCCTTCGTTGCGCCGTTGGCTCGGTCTGATCGCTATCGCGCTCGGTGTCGCGCTCATCGTGGTCGACACCACGATCGTCAATGTGATCGTGCCGTCGATCATCGATGATCTCGGCGTCGATTCCGGTCAAGCGCAATGGATTCAGGAGTCCTACGCCATCGTCTTCGCCGCGCTGCTCCTGCTGGTCGGCCGCATCTCCGACATCGTGGGTGCACGAAGAGTCTTTGTGACAGGCGTCGTTGTCTTCGGAACCTCGAGTCTGTTGGCCGGTGTAGCCACGAGTGGTGAGTTGTTGATCGGAGCCAGGTTCCTCCAAGGTGTGGGAGGTGCGCTGATCCTGCCGACGTCGTTGGCGCTACTGAATGCGACGTTCAGCGGAAAGGCCCGTGGCCAGGCGTTTGCGGTGTGGGGCTCGACAATCGGAGCTGCGTCGGCCCTCGGCCCACTCCTCGGTGGCTGGCTTGCGGAACACGCATCGTGGCGTTGGGCGTTCGGCATCAACCTCCCCCTCGTCGCCCTGATTCTCGTCGCTTCGCTGTTGTTCATCGATCGGTCACCGCGTGGCTCCGGACGAATCGACTCACTCGGTGCGGTGCTGTCGATCGCCGGACTCGGACTGTTGGCGTTCGGGCTCATCGAAGGGCGCACATACGGCTGGGTTCTGTCCACGGAGCCATTCGAGTTGTTCGGGGCAACCTGGGGTGTGGGCGTGTCCGTAGTGTTCGTTTCGTTGACGCTGTCCGTATTATCGTTGGCGGCCTTCGGTGTTCGACAGCGAGCCCTCAGCCGCGACGCTGATACGAACAAGGCCTTGATGGACACCCGACTGTTCTCCATCGCTTCGTTCCGCGGTGGCAATATCGCGACACTGCTGATCGGACTGGGTGAGTTCGGAATCATCGCCGTACTACCGTTGTGGCTGCAATTCACATTGGGATACAGCGCAGTCCAGGCCGGTGCCATGCTCGTTCCCATCGCTATCGGCAGCTTCGTCGCCAGCGGGGCGAGCTTCGCCCTCGCAGCCTCGCTGTCGCCGTTGAACCTGGTTCGGATCGGGCTGGGCCTCGAGGTGGTCGGGCTTGCCGGGCTGGGGTTCGTTGCGGCGGTGGATAGCCGGTGGTGGCATATCGCGATCGTGTTGTTCTTCTATGGAATCGGTGTCGGATTCGCAACTGCTCAGGTTACGAACGTCGTTCTCGATGACGTGCCCGCCGCCAGTGCCGGTCAGGGATCCGGAATTCAGAGTGCGTTCCGGCAACTCGGCTCCGCGCTGGGCATCGCGGTGCTGACGACGACCTTCTTCACCACTCTCGGCTCGCAGGTACGTGAATCGCTCTCGGGAGTTCCGGATGCCGAGATGCTGGCGCGGTCGATCAGCGACAGTGCAGGCGGAGCTATCGCCGGATTTGCGAGCCGCCCCGAAACGGAGTTCGTCGCCGACGCCGCACGCAACGCTATGACGCACGGGGTCAACCTGGGAGGTTTCATCGCAGCCGGATTCGTTGCGTTCGGACTGCTTGCCACCGCACTGATTCCGAACCGACCAGCGCAGTCGGTACCGCCGAGCGACGCGCACGAGGGTGTCACAGCATGACGGCGTCGGGTGGCGACGAACGGGATGAGGATCAGGAAAGCGCTCGTCCGGCGACGTTTCTGGACATGTTCGTTGCAATGGATGCCGCCCTCCGCAACCCCGACAACGACGGGATCGAAAGCGGGACCCGCTGACCCGTGGTACTACTGAATGTGTAGTACTTCGTGATGCAGTGGGGGGGGACCACCATGTTCGACGACGCCATACCTGTGAGTTCGTCCCAGGCCGACATCTGGCTGGCGCAGCAGTTCATGCCCGCCGTACCTTTCTCCATTGCGTACTTCGTGGACATCGTCGGTGCCGTCGATGTCGATGCCTTGGTCGCCTGCGGTAGCCGGGCGCATCGCGAGTTCTCGTCGTCGACCATGCGGGTTTTCGAGGTCGACGGCACTCCGATGCAGCGATTCGTGGCCGCGGAGACCGAGGCGGTGGAGATTCTCGACTGCCGTGGACACGACCGTCCGGAAGAGAGAGCCCGACAGTGGATGAACGACGACTGCCGAACGCCCTTGTCGATCTACGGCCAGCTGGTGAGACTGCGCGTCCTCCGCGTCGAGGACGATCGCGTGTTCTGGTACACCAGAGCGCACCATATTGCGCTCGACGGCTATGCCTCGATGAAGGTGCTCGAGTGCTTCTATCTTCTACGCAACTTTATCCCCGATCGGCGTACCTTTGCGGTGCGCCGATCGGGCTTGGTCGCAGGTTCTCCCACCGAGTAGAGCACTGGCGGCGAAGTGGAGCCCCACCCGTCAGAGTTCTGCGGAGAGGGCGGTTATGTTGCTGTTGAAGGCCCGTGCGAGGGCCTCCGGGTCACCGCCGTCGAGCGGAGCTGTCCCGGATGCGAGGTGGGTCTTGCCTCGTTCGAGTTCCCGGACTGTGCGGTGAATGACGGCCTCGTGCACAGACACCGAAGCCTGCTCGGACCATGCAGCCTCCTCGATGGCAGCTCCCCATTCGGTCAGCAGTGACAAGGTTTGGTTCAACGCGTGCATCAGTTCGTGGTGCTCAAGCTCGATGCCCGCCGAGGCGGCAAGCTCGGTGATGATCGCCAGCCCCGCCACCGTGCGCCCAGCGGCAGCAACCGGGACAGTGTGAGTGGGGGCGAGGTCGGCTAGGTGTGCGCCGGGAGCTTCTGCAGCCATGGATGCGGCGGTGGTGTGCACCAGGGCGCGAACATCGTCGTCGGAGAAGTACTTTCGGGCTGTCACCGGGGTGATTCTCATGCGCAACGCCACCCGGTTCACCGTGTTGTCGATCAGTGACGACACGGCGGTGCGGGGTGCGCTGAGTCCGTGCGCTCATGCCTCTGCAAGAAATACGTCGGTCTGCTGGTCCAACCAGCTTCGTCGTGGGCTCACCGCCCCGAGTGTGCCGCAGTCCGCCACGCGGCCGCAGGACTTCCCACGAGCCTGCAGGTCGAAGAGCTGTCGATATGTTCGCCTTCGAATTGTGATCGGGGCCGGCGCTTCGTGAGCAGTCCCCTGTGCAACGCCGTCCGCAGGTACCGTCGGTATGTTCGGGCATCAACGCCACCGACCGCGAACGGAGGAAGTGGCATGGACGGCTCCAAGCGACGCCCGATGCGCGCCGACGCAGCCCGCAATCGCGCACGGGTCCTGGAAGTTGCGTACGAGACGCTGGCCACCGAGGGCACGTCGGTGTCGATCGACGAGATAGCCCGGCGGGCAGGTGTGGGAGCCGGGACGGTGTGGCGCCACTTTCCGACCAAGGCAGCCCTGTTGAGCGCCGTCATCGTCGGCCGTGTGCACAAGTTGGTCGATATCGCCCGAGAACTGCTCGACAACGGCGACTCCAGCGAGGCCATCTTTCACTTTCTTCGCGCGGTGATCGCCGAGGGCTTCCTCGACCGTTCCTTCGCCGATGCGATGGCCGGCATGGGCATCGACCTCCACCTCGCAGCACCGGAGGCCGACGAAGAATTTCGCGCCCTGCTCGGCGAGCTGCTCACTGCAGCGCAGCAGTCCGGATCCATCAAGACCACCGTCACAGCGTCTGACCTGAAAGCGCTCATCGTCGGCGTCCACGCCATGCAGGCATACGACGCGGAGGTCGCCGACCGTGTCACCGAGATGGCCATCGCCGGCCTGCGCCCCTGAGACCGCAACCCAACAGCTGTTATCTACGCCACTATTCGACCGCCATCTCGGCGCATCTTCTCTATATTGATTTAAGCGGGGCGTGCGCCCCGCTTAATCTTCTCGAGAGGACGGCCATGAGCTGGACCACTGACGACATTTCCGACCAGTCCGGCCGCACTGCGGTCATCACAGGGGCGAACACCGGTCTGGGTTTCCGGACTGCCACTGCTCTGGCTGCACACGGCGCTCACGTCGTGCTGGCAGTGCGTAACCTTGCCAAAGGTCAGCAAGCGGCCGACGCGATTGTCGCGAAGAACCCCGGTGCGCACCTCTCGTTACAAGAACTCGATCTCAGTTCGCAGACGTCTATCCGGGCTGCCGCCGCGGCATTACGTGCCGCACACGAGTCGATCGATCTGCTGATCAACAACGCTGGAGTCATGTTCGGGCCGAAAATCACCACTGAAGACGGCTTCGAGTTGCAGTTCGGCACCAATCATCTCGGTCATTTCGCGCTCACCGGGCTGCTGCTGGACCGCATACTGTCGACGCCTCGCTCTCGAATCGTCACCGTCAGTAGCGTCGGTCACCGTATGCGAGCTGCCATTCATTTCGACGACCTGCAGTGGGAACGCACGTACTCCTCGTCCGGTGCCTACGGCCAAGCCAAGTTGGCCAACCTATTGTTCACCTACGAGTTGCAGCGCCGACTGCTCGGCACGACGACCATCGCCGCCGCCGCTCACCCAGGCCTGTCCAACACCGAACTCACCCGCAACATAGTCACGCCGTTGCGTCAGGTCCTGGAACTGATCAACCCACTCGTCTCCCAAACCTCCGAAATGGGCGCACTACCGACCCTGCGTGCGGCGACCGATGCCGGCGTCCTGGGCGGCCAGTACTACGGCCCGAGCGGTATCGGCGGGACGCGAGGGCATCCCAAAGTCGTGGCCTCCAGCGACCAATCCCACGACGTCGAACTACAACGCCGACTGTGGGCCGTCTCGGAGAAACTGACCGGAGTCACCTACCCGATTTAGTTCACCGCCCGATACGCCGGTCACCCCAAAGAAGAAACCGTTGGGACTTCACCAGGGCAAGATCGGACACCTTCCACAACTCGCCCGGCCGCTCACACGGTCAAGCCGCCTGAGCGAGGCGCTACGCCGCAGCAACAGCAGCCGCTCGACCCGGCCGCCCTTCCCGGCGTTCGTACACCGACCCTGTCTTCAACATCGTGAACAGCACGGTGCAGCGGCGTCGAGCGAGGCAGATCAGCGCGGACCGGTGGTCTTTGCCTTCCGCTCGTTTTCGGTCGTAGTATTCGCGAGACGGTGGTTCACGTAGCGAGGCGAACGCCGAAAGATACAGTGCACGTTTGAGTCTGGTGTTTCCTCCGCGTTGTCGGTGCTCACCGCGGATCGATGTTCCGGAGCGGTGTGTGCGTGGTGCGACACCGGCATACGCGGCGAGGTTGCCTGCACTGTCGAACCGGTCGACGTCGACGATTTCCACCAGGATCGTCGCTGCGATCCGAGCCCCGACGCCCGGCATCGAGGTCAGGATCGGCCCGGCTGGGTGCTTGTTCAGTTCGGACTCGAATTGCTCCTCGAGTTCGGCGCGGGCACGACGTACCTCGCTCAGCTGTCGCGCAAGGGTTTTCAGTACGAAGTTCGTTTTCTCCGCCCCCGGCACGATCACGGTCTGCTCGGCGAGTGCAGCGATGATCGACTCCGCGATTGTGTCTCCGATACGTGGTGCCGACCGTTTCGCGACGCGTCGCAGTGATGCGGGGGTTGCTGCGGCGAAGCCGATCGGGCCACCGAACTCGGCAAGCAGTGTCAGTGCGACGGGTCGGTACAGGTGTTTGCCGATGGCGCGTTCGAGGGCGGGATGCACCGAGAGCAGCACCGATCGGATGCGGCTCGTGATGCGGTTCTCCTCGGTCGCCAGGTCCGCGTCGAACCCGGCGAGCATCCGCAGGCCTTCGACGATGTCGTCGTCCTGGGTGACGGGCAACAGTGTGTCGGGCAGTGTGCGGGCGGCGTCGGCGATGATGAACGCATCGCGCGCATCGGTTTTCGCCTGCCCCGGATAGAGCGCAGCTATCCGCCGCATCCGCAGACCGGGCAGGTAGGCGACATCGAGGCCGCTGTCTCGGGCCACCGCGATCGGTAGTGCCCCGATGTTGCGCGGTTGATCGACCACCATCAGCACCGAACCGTGTGCCGCGAGCTCGGAGAACAACGCACGGAGCATCGTTTCGTCCTGGGGCAGGTCTCGGCTGAGTATCCGGCGCCCGTCTGCGGTGAGAGCGATCGCGTGATGCGCACTTTTGCCGACGTCGATACCGCAGTAGATAGCGTAACGCTTGTTCACATACCCTCCGCATCAACATGTTTCGCGGCGGTCCTGGCATCGGTTCCCGGCAATCACGTTATGCAGGCCGTGTGCTCCCTCTCGGCCACGCCTCTATCAGCGGTGATCCGACGCCCTCTGCTCCGGCGGCAACACTCGAGTAGACGTGCTTTCCGTCCGGGCGGCCGAAGCCATACCGGAGCAGACGACCCACCCCCCGCAAGTTGCGAGGGTGGGAAGAAGATAACGCGGGCGGCGGCCCTGTATGCGGCCGTCTGTGACGGCGTCGAGCCGCCGCGGATCGATCCGACGACTCCGGCGGCACTGCTCGCCGAGGACGAGCGCTACCGCGCATCTGCCCGTGCCCTGCGCGATCGGGCGCACTGGGAGTCCGCTGACCTGGGCTACGGCGCACCGTGGGGCCGGAGTGCTCAGCCTGCGTCGGTGCCGATCGTCGTCGGGGAGGATCGGTCGATTTCTCCGACCGCTCGGGGTCATGCCACGTCGACCGTGGTGATCGCGGCGCTCGCCGCCTTCCTCTCGCGCATGAACGATGTAGACGACGTCGATCTGTCGCTGCCGGTCTCGGCGCGGCCGACAGCAGTGCTGCGCGGAGCCGGGTCGTCGTTGTCGCATGTGGTGCCGTTGCGGTTGCCGGGCGTCGGATCGGCAACGGTGAACAACGTGATCAAGTCGGCCGAGGTGGCGATCGGTGCCGTCCTCCGACACCAGCGCAGCAGGCCGCCGGTATCCGAGAGCGGGAATGCTCTGCACGCAGGGCGTTTCGGTCCGACCATCAACGTGATGATGTTCGCGAACACCGTGGCCGTCGGGGACTTCGACGGCGAGATCAACATTCTGACCACGGGCCCGGTCTCGGATCTTGCCGTCAACATCTATCCCGGTCGAGGCGGAGCTCGTCCGCGCATCGACTTCGAAGCCAACCCTGCCGCGTACACGCCGAGCGACCTCGCTCGCCACCACGAGCGGTTCCTGTACTTTCTCGATCGTTTCGGCGAATCTGGTTGCGGGGACACCGCGGTGGCAGACCTCGACCTGTTCCTGCCCGGAGAGCCCGATGCAGTGCCCGCATCGGTGGGCGCGACCGTGGTCGAGCGTGGATCCCTGAACGACGTGTTCTCGACGGCAATTGCACAGCACGGCAATCGAATTGCGATTCAGGATGCAGATGTCTCGGTGACCTATGCAGAGTCGGCCGCGAGAGTCGACACACTTGCGTCCATATTGCGTGCCCGAGGAATCGGTACCGAGGATCGGGTCGCCGTGCGCATCGGCCGGTCCGTTGCGGGGATCGTCTCGTTCTGGGCAATCGCACGAGTTGGCGCGGTCTATGTTCCGGTCGACCCGAATCACCCCCGTGAGCGAGCCCAGTTCGTGGTGCGGGACAGCGGTGCGGTGTTGGGCCTGTGCACGGGCGGCGGCGGCGAGTTCGGTGGCGTGGAGTGGCTGGACCTCGATGCCGTTGTTGCAGAGGGAGGCTTGGACGACGTTGCCGCGCCGACGGCACCAGGTCACGCGGCGTACGTCATCTACACCTCCGGGTCCACCGGCACCCCCAAAGGCGTCGTTGTCACCCACGGTGGCATCGCCGCTCTGGTACAACAGATCGGGAGCAGCTACCACCTCGACGTCGAGTCACGAGTCTGTCACCTCGCCTCGCCCGGATTCGACACCGCCATCGTCGAGGTGCTGGCCGCGGCAACCGCGGGCGCAGCAGTGGTGATCGCGCCGGCAGGCAGCTACGCGGGTGCCGAACTGACGGAACTGATTGCTCAGCAGGCAATTACACATCTGCTCATCACGCCCTCGGCGCTGGCCACGTTGGATCCCGCAGCGCTGTCGGGTGTCGGGACCATCATCATCGGCGGTGAGGCGGCGCCGCAGGACACGGTGGACCGCTGGTCGGTGCGTCGCCGACTGCTCAACGCCTACGGCCCCACCGAAACGACGTGCAGTGTCACGATGACCGCGCCACTGACTTCGGGTAGCGCGGACGGAATCGGTCGAGCCATGGTGGGGGCGGTGATTCACCTTCTCGATCGCACTCTGCGGCCCGTTCCGTCGGGAGCAGTCGGCGAGATCTACATCGAGACTCCCGGCGTCGCGCGCGGATATCTCGGCCGCACCGCGGACACAGCGGCACGCTTCGTTGCGAACCCGTTCGGCAGCAATGTGAGTCGGATGTTCCGCAGTGGAGATCGGGCGCGTCTGCGCGGCGACGGCACGCTCGAGTTTCTCGGTCGCACCGACGATCAAATCAAGATCCGGGGAAATCGCGTCGAACTGGGTGAGGTCGACGCGGCGTTGCGGGCTTGTCCGAACGTCGCTGCGGCATCATCGGCTTTGCGCCGCAGTCACACTGGAGATCTGCGTATCGACGGGTACGTGGTGGCCGCACCCCACGGACACTTGCTCGACACCGAGCGCATCCGCCAGGATCTCACCAGGCGCTTGCCTGCCCACATGGTGCCGTCGACGCTCTCTGTTCTCGACGAGATTCCGCTGACGATCAATCGGAAGGCCGACCGCGGCGCACTTCCTGCGCCGGACCTCACCACGTCGACGACCGGCGCCCGAACCGAGCCGGCCGGTGCCACCGAGGAGATGGTGGCGGCAGCGTTCGCGCGTGTGCTCGGCAGGGGCGGCATCGATTGCGCTGCTTCGTTCTTCGACCTCGGAGGCGACTCGCTGGCGGCGACCAGGGTCGTGTCGACGGTGCGGGCCGAGGCCGCGGTGGACATCGGTGTGCGTGACCTCGCCGGTGCCCCGTCCGTTCAGGCCTTGGCAGCATGCGTAGACGAGCGTCGACTCACTGGACGGCAGCAGAATTCCCGGCCCGAACGCGGAACGTCGGCGAGAGTATCCGCAATCCCACTCGCGCCGCAGCAACGCCACATCGATCGAAATGCGCAGCTACCTCTGTACAACCTGCCGTTCACGGTCACGATTTCCGGGGAGTTCCACTCGGCGGCGGCCTCGCAGGCTTTGACCGACCTGATCGATCGACACAGCACCTTGCGCACGCGGTACCCGGATGTCGACGGGGTTCCGGCGCAGGTCGTCGAGCCGGATTCGGCGAGGGCGGTACCGAACCTCGACGTTGTCGACTTCGACGACGCCGCAGTGGTGGAGACTCTCGAGCACCCCTTCGACATGCGCAACGAGTTCCCGATCCGAGCTCGACTGTTCGCAGTGGCGCCCGGTCATCACGTGCTCGCGTGCGCCGTCCACCACAGTGCAGCGGACGGTTGGTCGCTGGGGCTGTTGGCGTCGGACTTCGTCATGGCCTATCACGCCAGGATTGCCGGCAGCGCACCCACGTGGGCCGAATTGCCGCTCCAGTACGCCGATTACAGCGTCTGGGCTGCCGAGCGCGACGTGTCGGGCGATCTCGACTTCTGGCGCGCGGAGTTGGCGGACACACCCGGCTCGAGGGATTTGCCGTTGGACCGCCCTCGCATGCAGGACTGGAACTTCTCCGGCGCCCGCACCTCGCTTCGGTTCGACGCGGACGCCACCGAGAGAATGACCGATCTGGCACAGCGCTGCGGGACAAACCGATTCACCGTGCTGCGCGCAGCGCTGTTGATCCTGCTCGCCCAGACGACGGAATCCACCGACATCGTCGTCGGAACCCCGGTTGCCGGTCGAGACGACCCGAGACTCGTGCAACTCGTCGGTACCTTCACCAACACCGTCGCCATCCGGACGAACATCGCGGCCGCATCGACCGTCGAGGACGTCGTGCAGTCGGCCCGAGCGAGTGAACTACTGGCCTTCGACCATGCATCGGTGCCGTTCGAGGATGTCGTCGCCGATCTCGCTGCTGACTCGGTGGATGGGCGGCACCCGATCTTTCAGGTGGCGCTGTCGTTGGACGTTTTTGCGACCCAGACGCTCACTATGGGGGACGTTTGCTTCGAGATCACGCCTCGGCCGATCGACATCGCCAAATGTGACCTTCATTTCCACGTCACCGAACATCGAGACGGCGAAGATAAGACAGGAGTGGAGCCCGCGGAACGACCCAGGGGCGCTATCGAGACTGCGGTCGATATCGTGTATCCCACGGCATTGTTCGACGCGAATACCGTTGTCGCACTGGGGCAGCGGCTCGAGCATATCGTGCAGGCGATGGTCGCAGGACCGAGCTCGCCGTGGCGAGATATGACAGCACGCGAACCGTCGGCGCAACTACTACATGGTGTGTAGCATGTGCGGTGCGTGACGTGCACGCGACTTCGAAGCCAGCAGGAGAACGCATGTCCACCTTCAACGGCCTACCGGCCCACATTCTGCTCGTTCACTTCATCGTGGTCCTGGCACCGCTCACTGCGATCCTCGCTATCGCCGCCAGCATCTGGTCCGGTGTACGCAGCAGGCTCGTGTGGCTCATCGCAGCCCTGGCGGTGTTCACGCTGGTGCTGACGCCGCTGACGACCGAGGCGGGCGAGTGGCTCGAGAAGCGCGTACCCAAGACCGCGGCGGTCGAACAGCACACCGAGATCGGCGACTGGATGATCTACTTCTCCGTCGGTCTGGTCGTCGTCGCCGCGGCCCTCGTGTTCCTGCATCTGCGTGAGCGTCGCGGCAATACGCCCGTCCGGTGGCAGTCCATTGCGGTGGTGGTGTTGGCAGTGGTGATCGGAGCGACCACAATTGTCCAGGTGTACAGAATCGGTGAGTCCGGCGCTCGCGCCGCGTGGGACGACGTATCGGCGACGGCCGGCGATGAGTGAGCCCGAGCCGAGCCTGCACGAGCACGAACCGCACGGAGCTCTCTCCGGTCGACTGAACTGGTTACGGGCCGGGGTGCTGGGTGCCAACGACGGGATCGTCTCCACCGCCGGTCTGGTCGTCGGTGTCGCGGCCGCCACCACCGACCGTGGGTCGCTGCTGACCGCGGGCGTTGCCGGCCTTGTTGCGGGAGCGGTGTCCATGGCACTCGGGGAGTACGTCTCGGTGAGCACACAACGTGACGCCGAGCGTTCGCTGTTGATCAAGGAGCGCCGGGAACTCGACGAGCAACCCGAGCAGGAACTGGCGGAGCTCGCGGCACTGTATGAGGCCAAGGGCCTCTCGGCCGACACTGCTCAGACCGTTGCTCGCGAACTCACCGAACACGATCCGTTTGCCGCACACGTGGACGTCGAATTGGGAATCGACCCCGATGCGCTGACGAATCCGTGGCAGGCGGCCGCGTCGTCGGCGGTGTCGTTCATCAGTGGTGCGCTCTTGCCGTTGCTCTCGATCCTGCTTCTGCCTGCTTCGCAACGTATTCCGGTCACATTCGTCGTCGTGTTGCTGGCTCTGGCGTTGACCGGAACTATCAGCGCACGCCTCGGTGGCGCGCCGAGTCGCCCGGCGGTGACTCGAATCGTGATCGGTGGTGCGATCGCGATGGCCGTCACCTATGCGATCGGCCAACTGGCGGGCGTCGCAGGCATCTGACCGAGGTCAGCGGAAGATCGAGGTGGCGACTTCTCCGGTTTCGGGTGCCACCACATCTTGGACGACGTCGAACAACGCCGCCGAGATGACGGTGAACGCGAGGACGAGAACCATTCCGGCGGCGAGGATTCCGCGATCGGGGTGGTGTCGTGGTGGTTCGCTCAGTGCCTGTACGCGGCGCACGACGTCGCCGCCGGTACTGGCGAGAGTGTGGGTTCCCTGGTCGAGATGGCTCCGAAGCAGAGCAGTTCTGGCGATGGCAGACAACGCATCTCGACGGCCGAGCGCCGCGGCGCTCTCGTCTGCTTGACGCTCCGCCGCGTGCCGCACCTTGGCGGTCAACGGCCCGAGAATAGGATCGATCAGGGCTGCGATCTCGCACATCTGGATCCACACGCTGTGACGGTGCCGCAGGTGAGCGCGCTCGTGTTCGATCACCGCATGTAACTCGTTGTCCGACAGCGCTTCCGCCAAACCGGTGGTGATCACGACGGCACCTCCACCGGAGGGGACGGCAAAGGCGTCGGGAACATCGGAGTCGACCACGACGATGCCGCCTGTCGCCCGCGCCTCGTCACCGAATTCGGATGCGATGGACGCACCGACCAGGGCGCGTCGAACATGGCGAGCCACCTCGACCGAGCGCCAGAACATCCACGCGCAGATCACAATTCCCAGCGACACCCACACAACCTGAGCCGACGCGAGAAGAACCGCGGCAAGCGCTGCGAGGGAAGCGGCAACCGCAAACGCGGTGACCATCGACAGGATGGGGAGCAGAACCACGGCGGTCGACGGGTTGAGTCGGCGGTCGACGTGCTCGGCTCCGAATCCCAGCAACAGCGACAGCACCCACGGCAGCACGGCCACGACCAGTAGCAGGGTCATCGATGCTGCTCGGCTGCGTCCGACTTGGCGAGCAACTCTCGCAGCGTCGCCTCGTCCTCAGGGTCGAGTGCGGCAACGAAGCTGGCCAGTACGTCGGCGCGCTCGGCTCGTGTGCCGAGCTCGGTGCGCATTCGCATCGCGGCCCGAAGCGCCGGGATCTCGTCGACCGGGGCGTTGAGGGTGTAGACGTACGACCGTCCTCGGCGCTCGCGATCGACCAGCCCCTTGCCGTGCAAGCGCACCAATGCGGTCATGACGGTGGTGTGCGCGAGATCCGAGCCCAGATGCTCGCGGGCTTGGGCCACTGAAAGTTCCGTGTGCTCGCCGAGCAGATCGAGGATCGACTCCTCCAACTGTCCGGACGCTCTACGCACTGCGATTCCTCACTCGATTCGGCTACCTCGAGGATAGTTCAGCGGGCAGCGGTATCGACACCCGAATCGAGGTCGACTACCGCGGAGTCCAGATCAGGGCGACTCGGCCGTGGTCCTCCAGTGCGTCTTCTAGGTAAGGAGGTCTGCGTGGTCGGTGCTGCGGAGGAAGTCGATGACGGCATCGCGGCTTTTCTCGAGGCACACGATTCGGTTCTCCACCACCCGCAACTCACGCGCGAGCTCCTCTGCAGCCGCGCGACCACCCATCGTCGAATACTGTTTCGGCTCAGGAGTTTCGATGTCGAGGACGATCTTGATCATGCGCGTGGAAAGACCCGCCTCGACGAGCGCGCGCACGTGGCGTGCGTGCTCGATCTGCTCGTCGGAGTAATCGCGGTACCCGTTTGCCGACCGTGCAGCGTCGATGAGTCCCTGCTGCTCGTAGTACCGCAGCATCCGTGCCGGCGCTCCGATCGCATCCGCTGCCTCACTGATTTTCATGCCGGGGTCCTTCCGTCGGTGGCCACCGATTTGACCTTGACAGTGATGTCAACGTTTATGGTCGCAGACGTGTTCGGCGCCCGATCCTCGGGGGAGCCGAAGAAAGGAACACATGACCAACGACTGGAATGGCCCGTCACGGAAGATCCTCGTCATCGGAGCCGGTGAACTCGGCATGCCCGTGCTACGCAACGTCGTCCGTCGAGCCGCTGGCGTCGCGGAATCTGTCGTCGATGTCTTGCTCCGTGGGACCACCATCGACTCCACCGTCCCGGCCAAGCAGCACGACGTCGCGGAGATCCGCGAACTAGGGATAGGCATCGTTCGTGGTGACCTGGTCGAGAACACCGTCGATGACCTCGCTGCGGTCTTCGCCGACTACGACACCGTCATCGGCTGCACCGGGATCACCGCAGGATTGGACACTCCGATGAAAGTCGCGCAGGCGGCATTGCAAGCGAAGCTTCCGCGATACTTCCCGTGGCAGTTCGGTGTCGACTTCGATGTCATCGGCCGGGGTAGCCCCCAGGACATCTTCGACTCCCAGCTCGACGTGCGGGATCTCCTCCGTTCACAGCACGACACCGAGTGGGTCATCATCTCCACCGGCATGTTCATGAACTACCTTTTCGACGCCGGCTCCGGGATGGTCGACCTCCCGAACGACACCGTCAATGCCCTCGGGACCGTCGACACTGCAGTGACCGTGACCACGCCGGAGGACATCGGCGCGCTCACCGCGGAGATCCTCTTCGCCGAGCCGCGCATCCGTGACGAGATCGTCTTCGTCGCCGGGGACACGATCACCTACGGCCAACTCGCCGAGACCCTCGAAACAGTCCTCGGTCGTCCGTTCGCGCTCCGGGTGTGGTCGGAACCGCTCCTGATGGCAGAACTCGGTGCAGACCCGGACAACATGACTCGGAAGTATCGTGCCGTCTTCGCGCAGGGACGCGGTGTCGCATGGGACAAGGCCGACACGTTCAATGCCCGGCGCGGGATCCCGACCACAACGCTCCGCGAGTGGGTCGCACAGAACCTCGCCGAGCGCACCACCACTGTTGTCAATCGTTGATGGACGCACCGATCCACTTCTCGAGGTTCGGTCGCGAATCACTGACTTACGGATATCTGGCGGTCGGCACATATGTGTAATACGGTGGACTCATCAGCCCATCACCTCGAGGATCAGCCATGAGCGTCGAATCCAATACTCGCGCGATCGAGAAGAGCGTCGTCACCGATTTCAGCGACCGCATGAGCTACGGGTCCTACCTCGACCTCGATACGTTGCTCAGCGCCCAGAAGCCGGTGAGCACCCCGGAGCATCACGACGAACTGCTGTTCATCATTCAGCACCAGACCACCGAGCTCTGGCTCAAGCTGGTGCTGCACGAGACGCTGGCCGCGCGAGCAGCTTTCGATGCCGACGACATCGGTACCGCGCTCAAGTGTGTGGCCCGGGTCAAGCACATTCAGAAGACACTGACCGAGCAGTGGTCTGTGCTGGCCACTCTGACGCCGACGGAGTACTCCCAGTTTCGTGACTTTCTCGGGAACTCCTCGGGCTTCCAGTCGTACCAGTACCGGGCCGTGGAGTTCGTGCTCGGCAACAAGAATGCGGGCATGCTGACGGTCTTCGAGTCCGATCCTGCTGCGCATGAGCTGCTTTCGACTCTGTTGCGCGAACCCAGCCTGTACGACGCCTTCTGGCGGTCGTTGGCGCGGCAGGGATACGACGTACCGGCATCGGCCCTCGACCGTGATGTCACGACGGCATACACGGTCAACGAGGACCTGATGCCGCTGATCAAGTTCGTCTACGAGAACCACACCGAACATTGGGCGGTGTACGAGGCATTCGAGGAGCTCGTCGACTTGGAGGAGAACTTCCAGCTCTGGCGATTCCGCCACATGCGCACGGTGCTGCGCACCATCGGAATGAAGAGCGGGACGGGAGGGTCGAGTGGCGTCGGGTTCTTGCAGAAAGCACTCGAACTCACGTTCTTCCCCGAATTGCTCGCTGTGAGAACGGAGATCGGTCGATGATGGAACGCGCACTCGAACTCGACGACAATGATCCCCTTCGGGGCTATCGCGACAAGTTCCTCGGTAGCGACGACCCGTCGATCACCGCATATCTCGACGGCAACTCGCTGGGCCGGCCCACCAAAGCCAGCGTCGAACGGATCAACACCTTCATGACCGACGCCTGGGGTGGTCGCCTCATCCGCGGCTGGGACGAGCAGTGGTTCGACCTCCCCGTCACCATCGGCGACGCCCTGGCCGACGCCACCCTCGGGGCAGCGGCCGGGCAGACCACGATCGGCGATTCGACGACGGTACTGCTGTACAAGCTGGCGCGGGCGGCCATCGCCATGCGGCCCGGCCGCACCGAGATCGTCATCGACCGCGACAACTTCCCGACCGACCGCTATCTACTCGAAGGTATTGCGGCCGAGATGAATATGACTCTCCGATGGATCGAGACGGACCGCCGCGGAGGCATCGAACCGGAACAACTCGCCGAGGTGGTGGGGGAGAACACCGCCTTGGTGGTGATCACCCACGTCGCCTACCGGTCCGGCTTCCTCGTCGACGTGGCCGAGGCGACGCGCATCACGCACGAGGCCGGCGCTCTGATGCTGTTGGACGTGTGCCATTCCGTCGGGTCGGTTCCGCTCGAATTCGATTCGTGGGGAGTGGATCTGGCCGTCGGGTGTACCTACAAGTACCTCAACGGCGGTCCGGGTTCGCCGGCCTTCGCGTACGTGCGTAGTGACCTTCTGGCCGACTTCGTGCAGCCGATCTGGGGCTGGATGGGCCGGGCCGATCCGTTCGAGATGGCGCAGGGTTACGTTCCGGCGCAGGGTATTCGACGCGTCATCAGTGGCACGCCGTCGGTGTTCGGCATGATCGCGATGCAGGACACCATCGAGATGGTCGCCGAGGTGGGGATGGACGCGATCCGTGCGAAGTCCGTTGCGCTCACCGAATACGCCCTCGAGCTCGTGCGCGAGATGCTGGTACCGCTCGGGGTGGAGATCGCCTCACCCAAGGATTCGAATCGGCGCGGTGGTCACGTCACCATCGACCATCCGGAATTCAAGGCCATCACTGCTCGGCTGTGGGAGCAGGGTGTCATCCCGGATTACCGCGCACCACAGGGTATTCGGCTGGGGTTGAGCCCACTGAGTACCTCGTATCGCGAGGTGTACCTGGGTATCGTGGCGATTCGTGACGAACTCCGCGCCTAGCACTGCCGGGGCCATCCTCGACGACTTCGAGTCGCGTCCGGGTAGTGCGACGTCGTTGGTGCGCACGGTGCTCGGTGCCTACGTTCGCCCTCTCGGCGGGTGGTTTGCCATCGCCGATTTCGTCGTCTGGATGGACACGCTGGGAGTGCCACCGGAAAGCACGCGCATTGCGGTGACGAGGTTGAAGAAGAAGGGCGTCGTCGAATCAGCTAATCGAGAGGGCCGCACCGGCTATCGGATCACCGAGCAGGCCGACGCAATGTTCGCTCGGGGAGACGGACGCATCTTCGGCTTCCGGCGGATGGCCGACGGCGATCCATTTCGGTTGATCTCGTTCACCATTCCCGAGACGCAACGCGCGGCGCGGCACCAGCTGAGGCGTCGGCTCACGTCGATAGGTTGTGGGACCGTCTCACCAGGATTGTGGATCGCGCCCGAATATCTCGCGGCGGAGGCCATTGCCATCGTCGACGCGTTGGAGTTGTCGCAGTACGTCACGACGTTCGTCGCGTCCGAGGTCGCGCCTCCCGGCACGCTGCGCGAAAGTGCCGAGCAGTGGTGGGATCTGGCCGGCATCGCTGATCGGCATCGGGCATTTCTCGACGCTTTCGACGGCGGGTCGCCGGCGCGGAACCCGCGCGACGCGTTTGTCACATTCGTGCCGTTGCTCGACGAATGGCGCGTCATTCCCTACGTCGACCCGGGTCTTCCGCCGTGTATGACACCGGAGGACTGGCCGGGCACCCGGGCCGTCGCCACGTTCGAGACGGCCCGGGAGCGCTACTTCGATCTGAGTATGGAATGGGTCGCGTTCTAGCGATCCTGGTACGACGGCTCGCGCTTCTTGATGTACGAGATGACGCGGTAGGTGATGGGCATGACGATGACCTCGGCCAGCGTCTTCCACAGGAATCCGACGATGACGTAATTGACGAAGTCGGTCCACGTGGTGATGCCGATGACTCCGGCGGCGATGGAGCAGAAGATCAGCGTGTCGAAGAATTCGCCGACGATGGTCGAGCCGATCAGTCGCGCCCACAGGTGCTTTTCCTTGGTGCGTTCCTTGATCTTGACCAGGACGACGGAGTTGAGTAGTTGCCCGACGGTGTAGCCGGCGAGACCGGCGAGGACCAGTCGGGGGACAACGCCGACGACGCTCTCGAGGGCGGCCTGGTTCTCGTAGAACGAGGCGGCGGGGAGTTCGATGGCGATCCAGAAGCACACCGAGGTGAGCAGCAGGGAGCCGAAGCCGAGATAGATCGCGCGGCGCGTGGCTTTGAAGCCGTAGACCTCGCTGAGCACGTCGCCGAGGATGTAGGCGAGGGGGAACAGAAAGAATGCGCCGTCGGTATTGATCGGCAGAATTTGGAACGGTCCGAGCATGACGTCGGACGAGGCGAAGAAGGCGACACCTTTGCTGGCGGCCACATTCGAGATCAGCAGCGTCGCGACGAACAACGCGACGATGGTGGGGTAGTAGCCCCGGCTGATGTGAGCGAACGTGGCCTGCCCAGACTCGGTGCCGCCGTCAGGGGCGGTGTGTTGGGTAGTAGTCACCTGACAATCCAAGCACCGAGACGACGATGGGCGCGAATCCCGGGGTAGGGGATTCGCGCCCATCGAGGCGGATTACGGGTCAGGCGACGTTGCCACGCACCGTGACGCGGTAAGCGTAGGTACCGGCGATGATCGTGATCGGAATGGTCACCAGCAGACCGAGGCCGAGGGGGATCGCACCGACGATGTTGAGGCCTACCAGGGCGAGAGCGAGCACGAAGAGTGTTCCACCGTTCGACGCAATGGCCTGCGCGCTGGCCTTGATAGCCGGGATGGGTTCGTCGCCGCGGTCGATGACGAACTGAAAGGTCCACCACGTGAAGAACGTGATGACGATGCCGGGGATGATCAGCAGGACGAAGCCGATGCTCGTTGCAATGCCGACGAGGATGCCGGCGATGGTGACGGCGGCGACGTTGCCGAATTGGAAGAAGGACCCGAACGCGGGCTTGATCCCGTCCACCTCGTGCAGAGCGCCGCGGACGAGCGCCGCCTGGATGAGGAGTGCGACGACACCGACGATGATGCTGAAGACCAGGCTGAGGACGATGCTGTCGGAGCTCAGAACGAAGTTCAGGACGCCCTGGATGATCGCGGCGATCAGGACGATGCCGATCCAGACGAGGGCGTTCTGCTTGAACTTCTCGAACGCGTAGCCGATGGCCGTTCCCACGGATAGCTGCGTCGGCATCGGTGAGTTACCGAACGACGGAGGCGGCGGGTAGTTGCCCTGTGGGGGAGGTGGGTAGTTGCCGGGTGGTGGGTAGCCACCTTGCTGGGGATAGTCGCCGGGAGGAGGCGGGTAGTTCCCGGGCGGCGGGTAGTTGCCCTGCGCGGGTGGTGGGTAGTTACCGGGTGGTGGGTAGCCGCCGCCCTGCGGCGGGGGATAACCACCGGGGTTCTGTGGATCCTTGTCGGGGTCGTAGCCGCCTGAGGTCATGGTGTCCTTCTCCCTCGGGATGAGTTGTCGCAGTCACTGTACGTCCGATTCGTCCCCGAGTCGGGTCCTGTCGCGTTGCGACGTGATCTCGATCGGTTCGTGGTCAGACGATCGAGGGGTCGAACACCCACGGTTCGCGCGGCACCAGCCTCGGCTTCCACTGTTCGAGCAGTTCCTCGGCGTTCTTCACGTCCGGCATGCCGAGGGATGCTGTGATGAGCGTCCACGCATCGGGCCGTTCGCGCAGTGTTACGGCACCGTCGCGCTTGGCAAGGCGCTTGCCCTCGACGTTCAGAGCGAGGGGCACGTGGACGTACGTCGCGGGGGTCAGTCCCAGGAGCTGAGCGAGATACCCCTGCCGCGGCGCGGAGGTGAGGAGGTCGTCGCCGCGCACGATCTGGTCGACGCCTTGCGCGCCATCATCGACGACGACGGCGAGGTTGTAGGCGGGTACACCGTCGGATCGACGCAGGACGAAGTCGTCCACCTGGCCTCGGAAGAGACCGTGCAGCTGATCGACGACGGTGAATTCGGTTGTCTGCGAGCGCAATCGGATGGCAGGTGGTCGGTCTTTGGCTGCTTTCTCGTCAGCGGTCAGATTTCTGCAGGTCCCCGGGTATGCGCCGTCGGGTGCATGCGGAGCCGACGCGGCCTGCAGGATTTCCCGACGCGTGCAAAAACATTCGTACGTCAGCCCGGCGGCGGTGAGCGTGCGAATCGTGGCGTCGTAGATATCCCGACGCTCGGATTGCCGCATGATCGGCCCGTCCCAGTCGAGTCCGATGGCCGCGAGGTCGTCGAGTTGACGTTGCTCGGAGCCGGCTTTCACGCGATCGAGGTCTTCGACGCGCATGACGAAACGCCGTTCAGTGGAGCGGGCGAATAGCCATGCCAGTAGGGCGGTTCGTAGATTGCCGAGATGCAAGTCGCCGGAGGGACTGGGAGCGAAGCGGCCGGCGGGCATGGGAACAGCTTAGTTTCAGGGTGTTCATAACTGACCAACCGATTGCGGTATCGGGGTATCGGCCGCGAAGACTTCGGTAGGTGCGGGGCGGCAGTGGCTGACGGGCCAGGTCGGCTGGGTTGGACCCATCATCGAGGCTTGCCGGTTCCGCGGTTCTTTCGGCGGCCTTGGTTCGGGTAGGGCGTCGCCTTCGGCGTCGACCGATTGTATTGTGCCGGTTGCTTTTTGTCTGCCCCGGATCACGTAGCGCTACACGTATGCAGTGTCGCAACCTTGACAACCCTGACCGAGCGGCGGATGATGCGGGAGTCGATCGACAACGACAATCATGTTCAACAATGGAAGAAGGTATGCGTAATGTCCAACTTCACCGCAACCGATATCGCCGGCGCTCCCACGACGAGCGCACTGCAGGGTGCGACCACGAACTCGATCGTGCACAATCCGTTTGCCTTCGAGGAGATCGAGTCGTCGGCTGCGCAGAGCGCCCCGCAGAGCCCGACCACCAATTCGATCGTGCACAATCCGTTCGCCTTCGAGGACTGACACACGTTCGCGGACAACTGAACTGACACCGAACTACTCACGCCTGTGATCGCGGGCCCACTCTGACGGAGCTTGTCATGCCAAGTATTGCCGCCGGACATCATCTGTATCCGGCTGTCGACGGCACCTGGTTGTGCTCGAGGCCGGGAGATCGCTTCGTCCGCCTCAGCGGGCCACCTCATGTGGTGAAACTCCTGCAGGAGTCGGCTCATATGGGGAGGGAAATCGATTTCGACTCGCTCGGCGACGATGCCGACCTGACTCGGCAGCTCATCGCATTACTGGATGAGCGCGGCATTCTTGCGGAGGAGTCGACAGCTTCATCTGTATCGACGGCGTCGTCTGTTCTCGTCGACGGAGACACTCCGATCGCCGAGGCGGTGGCTTCTCTGCTCGAGGACTGCGGCGATGTGACGGTGGGGATTGCAGACGAGGGCTCGGTGTCGACGGCGGACGTCGTGGTCAGCTGCGCTACATGGCTGCCCGACGCCCGCTGGTCGCAATTGCAGAACTGGTGCACTGCCCACCGAACGGCATGGCACCGCTGCCACGCCGAAGGCGAACGGTTCTTCATCGGTCCGCTGTGGTCACCGGCATCGAACAATGCCGACTACCACGACGTCCGGGGCCGCCGTCTCGCCGCGTCCGGTGTCGCCGACCAACTGCTCAATCATTGGCGCTACCTCGACGATCCCCACTCGATCCTACCTCCCGTTCGGTGGCCCCACCGCAGCGGTATCGCCGTCGTCGCCGGTGTCATCGCCGCCGAGGTGCGCGCATACCTCGCAACGGGCGACACTGCAATCGGCTCGGTGCAACTCGACGTCGACCCGGCATCGGCGCACATCGTTCATCATCCCGTTCTGCCCATCCCGTTTCGGCGCAGCACCGCTACGCTGTGACGAAAAGTCCACGATCGCAGCACAACCTGCGCGTGCCGAACGGCGACGGAACGTGTTGCGTCGCAGACATCTACCTTCCCGAGCCAGGATGTTTCCCGGCCACCGCTGTCATCACACGCACGATGTACGGACGATCGCGCCACCGCTCCGAAGGCCTCGGCTGGGCGCGCAACGGCTTCGCCTACGTCGTCGCCGATGTACGAGGACGGTACGACTCCGACGGAACCTTCACTCCCTACCACTCGGAACGAGACGACGGCGCAGCACTGGTCGACTTCGTATGCGGTCAACCATGGGCGAACGGCGGCGTCGTCGCATACGGCGGCTCCTACTCCGCCTACACCGCATGGGCGATGGCCGTAGAACGCCCGATCGCGGTCCGGGCGGTGGTGAGCCTGTGTCCCTCGATGGAACTCGCTCGCACCAAATTCGACCCGTCCGGCATTCTGCGCCTGTACGAGCACTTGGGGTGGTGGCTGCAGCACGGCGACGCCCGGGTGAGCCGAACGGACATGCCGGGCAATGCTTTACCCGACCTCGAGTCGTATCTCGCACTTCCGGTCAAGCAGCTACCCGACACCGCCGGGGTGCACCTCCCGACGTGGGGCGGGGTACTCGATCGAGGCCCAGACCATCTCGACGACCAACGCATCACCGACAACGAACTGGCTGAATTGACGGTGCCTTCGTTTCACGTCGGAGGGTGGTACGACCTGGTGACCGAGACGTCGATCGCCCATTTCGACCTTGTCGGTTCCAACGTCGAACCCCGCCCGGCCCGGCGGCTGATGATCGGGCCGTGGACCCACGAGCTGTTCGTCGATCCTTCCGGCCGCCACGGCCCGGTGGCGTCGATCGAGTGGGGGAAGATATGCGTGCAGTGGCTGCATTCGGTCCTCGGCCACCGCGCCGCCGAATCCAAATCGGCGTCCGTGTCGATCTTTCACCGGGGGGTCGATACGTGGATCGACAACGAGACACGTGAAGAACCGGAATCGTCGATCCTGCTGTATGCACACGACCGTCGCCGGCTCGAAACCGCGCCGCAGTCCGGCTCGGCAGCACTGTCTTTCGAGTACAACCCCGCCGACCCGTACCCCACCATCCCCACCCACCACGACCGCAGCGCTGTCGTCCGCAGTGACTTCGTCGATTTCACCACCGGCCCGCTGGCAGCCGACCTGCACATCGACGGCATCCCAGAAGCACACCTGACCGCATCGACCACAGCACCGGAAGCCGACTGGATCGTGCGGCTGCTCCGCCGCAGCGCCCGCGGTTCGCTGCACCAAATCGGCTACGGCGTCGCGGTGACCGGTGCCAGCGCCGACGCCGTGCGCGTTCCTCTCTCTCGCACGGCTGTACATCTCGAACGCGGGTCGGAGCTGATCCTGCACATCACCGGCAGCGACTTCCCCGCCCTCACGCGGAATTTGAACAGCGGCAACCGCTACACCGGCACGACAATCGAGAAGGCAACGCAAACAGTGCATGTCGGTGCCGCCCGTACCCTCGTCCGTCTCCCTATCCGACAGGAAAAGCAGTGAGCGTTCACGGATCGAGCCTTCATGGATCCCGGCTCGGCGTCCTAACCGGTGTGGGTCCGCTCGAACGAGATGTCGAGCTGCCCAGTGCGTGGGTGGGCTATCGCGCTCATGTCGCATGCATGGATCGGGTCGTCGACTGGGTCGCCGACCCGATCGGCTTCGGTGCCTCGTTCGGAGATCACGGAGCGGCACGTGGTGCCGCGATCGGGGAAGCCGTCGAACGGTATTGCGGCAATGCTGTTCCCCCGCATCTCGACCGTGCGAGCTACCGCGAACTGCGCGCCCGCGGAATCGACGCGCTCGATCCCGGCACCTTCGCGTTGTACTCGCCCGAGCAATACGCAAGCCGTGGTTTCCCGTTCGTACCGTTCACGGCCGATACCCCTGTCGAATGGGTCGAAGGCGTTGACATGCACGATGGCCGGGCCGTACGAGCCCCGGCAGGATCGGTCTATCTCAACTACATTCGTGGCTCCCGCACGTCGGAGCCGCCGCTGCACTCGTTGATGTACTCCGGTATCGCCACCGGCACGAGCCGGCAGCGGGCCGAGCAATCCGCCATCGAGGAGCTGCTCGAGCGCGATGCCACAACGATCTGGTGGGCCAGCGGTGCCGACGCTCACCGACTCGACGACGGGGGGCGGGTCATAGGCCAGATGGGCTGCCCTGCTGAAGGATTCGACCTCGACGTGACTTTGATTAACATCCCGTCGCAATTCGGTGTGCCCGTCGTCGGGGCACTGGTCCGCGACCGTGCCCGCGAACTCGTCGCCTTCGGCAGCGCCTGCCGCGCCACCCCGCATGCCGCTGCGACGAAAGCGCTCGTCGAAGCGCTGGGATCGATGCAACTCTCCCGTCAACTTGCCGACCCGGACAGCGAGACCTGGCAGTCCGTCCGTACCGGCGCGATGCCAGACCACGTCTTCCTTCCGTACCGCGAGGATCGCAACTACCTCGACGCGGCCGGAAAGAACTTCCGCAACCTGGTCGACCTCCCCGCCGTCGCACAGCTCTACCAGGACCGGCGCATGCAGGCCGGCACCGCGCTCCTTCGCCTCGAACCTCGCGACCTGGTCGCGATGGACGAGATCCCCGCGGTCACGGGCTCGGTGCGGGAAACCTACCTCGCCGCACTCGCACGCCACGGCATCGACGCGGTCGTCGTCGATCTCACCACCGACGACATCGCGCAATCCGGTCTGACGGTGGTTCGAGTGCTGACACCCCAACTGGTCGGCAACGGCCCGCCGGCATTCCCGCTCCACGGGTCACCGCGTCTACTCGAGTTACCCACCGCTCTCGGGTGGAACGCGCACCCGCGCAACAGCTCTGAACTGGTCAGAGTCCCCCTACCGCTTGCCTAGCATTGCTTGCCCTGTGGCCGACTGCAAGAAGAAGGAAGACATGTACGACGCGTTGGTCGACCCCCGGTTCGGAGTTCTCACCCGACTGGACCCCCGCTGCATTCCCGAGCACTTTCCCTCCTCCTTCGCCCTGACCCATTCCCGTATCAGCGACATCAGCCGATTCAGCGACTGGCCGGCGGACAATTCCGGAGCCGGCTACGGCTTCGGCTCCCCGGACCGTGTGCTGGGCGCAGCAATCGGCGAAGGCGTCGAACGATACTGCGGCAACCTCGTTCCGGACGGCCTCCGCCGCGGCAGCTACCTCTCTCTGACCGCCGAGGGTGTCGACGCTCTCGACCCCGCCACGGTGTGCCTGTACTCCGCCGAACAGCATGCGGCACCGCGCTTCCCTGCGTCCGAGCTCACCGGAAGCCTCGACGTCGAATGGATCGACGGCACCGACCTCTCGACCGGGAGCTCGGTGTGGGTGCCGGCGTCACTGGTGTGGCCCTCGTACTTCGGATCGCACACACGCCCGGTGGGCGAGGACCGCCCGCTGACGAACCCGATCATCCAGGCAGGTCTCGCCGCGGGCCCCAGCAGTGAATTCGCCTGCTGGGGCGCACTATGCGAAATACTCGAACGTGATGCGATGACACTGTCCTGGTACGGCGGACAAGGCGTTCACGAAGTGTCCGTACCGACGTGGCTACGCCAGTTCGCGAGGGGACCACAGGGGCGACTCGACACTCGTTTCTATTCGTTCACCACCGAATTCGGTATTCCGGTACTCGGTTCTTTGGTGCACGACCGCTCGACGGGATTTCTGACGCTCGGGATGGGTGTGGGAACAGACGCGGTGCGCACTGCGGAAAAGGCATACGCCGAAGCCCTGCAACTCCAACTGTTCGTCTCCGAATACGACGACCCGACCTCGGCTTATATGCAGGCCGCGCAGTCACCGGCCAGCCCGCTCAAACCCTGGCGCGCGGACCGCGCCTACGGAATGTCCTATCGAAGCGATCGGCGCGATCTGGTCGACTACGTCTGCCACCTCCAGATACACCTCGATCCCGAAGTGCAAGAACAGTTCCGTCGTGAACTTGCCGCCGCCACACTCGGTTCGGTCGACCTGTCGGACCTCGACACGGCCGACGCCGCACCGACAACCGACCGAATCGCGGCATTGGTCAAGGTCTTGAACAGCGCTGGGCACCGTGTCGTCGAAGTCGATGTCACCACCGCGGACGTGAGAGCGGCCGGACTACACGTAGTTCGGGTCGTTGCCACCGGGCTGTATTCGAGCTCGCCGATCGGCCTTCCGTTCCTCGGCGGGAGCCGTATGCCCGCTGCTGTCGCCGCCGCAGCCGCCGCGGGCACCACGCTGCCGACTACGCCCCTCCCACACTGAGACCAACTCCTACACTGACGATTCTTCCAGCCCGGTGATGCGCGGCGGCCCAACAGCCACCAGCATCGTCACTATCGCAGCAGCATCGAGTCCGAGCACCGATTCCGCCGCCGGATCGGAAAAACCCGAGACTGCGCAGCACGCCATGCCCATCGCTGTGGCGGTCAAATACAGATTCTGGACCCCGATGCCGGCATCGACGTGCACCGTGCGGTAGTGGCGCGGTGGGTATTTGGCCAGCGCGACATCCAGCCTTGCAGTCAGAGCGAGGCTCGCCGCCGGCAACGCCGCGAACTCGCTCTGGGCGTACAGCTCGGCCAGTGCAACGGCAGGGTGCACCGCGGACACGAGCTGCAAAGAGTGATCGGCCATGTCGTATCGGTAGATTCCCGGCCGGATGCCGGCGATGCGGGTTGCGAACAGGAACGTGTCGCGGGTGCGGAGGCCGCCTGCGGTCGGTGCCACGCTCAGCGGGTATTCGCGGTCGCCGTAGGCCTCGATCCGGCGTCCGAGTCCGAGCGCGGTGCCGAGCAGGGTTCCTACCGAATCCACGCTCAGTTCGCCACTCGGGTCGAAGTCGTACCGCGAACGCCGGGCGTGGACCAGCGCTGTGAACGGCGAGTCGAGTGTGCGTGGCTTCGGGAGGTGAATCGAGGCACCGTTTCGATTCATGGGTCTCTGAGTCGGCGCAGGATCGACTGCGCCGTTGAGCCGATCGTGAATCTTTCTGAGAGAGGCGATCTCCGTGTGCATCAGGGTCGGCTCCTTCACCAGTACGCACAGCCCGAGGTGTCGTCTCCGCACTGCATTCGCTACTGTATCGACACTGATTGTCATTAACAACTAGCTGTCGGGATGTAGACCTGATGAAACGATCGCCGGCCACTGCGGTGCGCAGCACGGGCGCACCGCCCTTCGCCTCGCCCCAACGCTTTCGCGTGTTGCTGGCGATCTCGGGCTTCGCCATCGTGATCATCGCGGTGGCGTCGGTCAGCATCGGCGCTGTCACCATCGGACTCGGAGACATCTGGGGTTCGGTCGCCCAACACCTCGGCATGGCGGGCGCACACACCTCGACACCGGTCAACGATCAGATCGTTTGGCAGGTCCGCGTGCCGCGCACCATTCTCGCCATCGTCGTCGGCGCGGGTCTGGCGATAGCGGGCGTGGTCATCCAAGTCGTTGTACGTAACCCGCTGGGCGACCCCTACCTGATCGGGATCGTGCCGGGCGCGAGCCTGGGCGCAGTTATCGTCATTGTCTTCGGCGCCGGGGTACTCGGCGGCGTATCGCTGTCCGCGGCAGCCTTCATCGGCGGCCTCCTGGCGTTCGCGCTGGTGTTCGTCCTCGCCCGCCGCGGAGGGCAATGGCCACCGACCCGGCTCGTGCTGGCAGGGGTCGCCGTCGGGTACCTCGTCTCCTCGTTCACGTTCTTCTTTCAAACCATCGCCACTCCCAATCAATCTCAGCGCGTGCTGTTCTGGAGTCTCGGTTCGATCGCCGGGGCATCGTGGGCGAGCCTGCTGCTGCCCGCGGTCGTCATCGCGGCGGCCACGACGTGGCTGATGTGGAACAGTGCCCGCCTGAACGCCCTGGCTTCCGGCACCGACCTCGGCTACTCCCTCGGCATCGACGTCGCGCGATTCCAGCTGACGCTGATGGTCGTGGTGTCGGTCCTGACCGGCGTCATCGTTGCCGAAGTCGGCGGTATCGGGTTCGTCGGCCTGGTCATCCCGCACATTGCGCGTCTGCTCGTCGGTGCCGATCACCGCCGCGTCGTTGTCACCGCAACACTGCTCGGCGCATGCTTCCTACCGCTTTCGGACATCGCGGCCCGCGTGCTCCGCGCCCCCGCCGAACTTCCGATCGGGGTGGTCACCTCGGCCATCGGCGCTCCGTTCTTCCTGTACCTGCTGGTCTCCTCCGGGCGGACGGCGAGGGCTCGATGAAACTCGACGCACAGGGCGTCGCCGTCGCTATCGACGGTGCCAAGATTCTCACCGACGGGGTCATACACGCCGAATCAGGCTCGGTTGTAGGACTTCTCGGACCGAACGGCAGCGGAAAGTCGACGCTGCTGCGCACGCTCTACCGGGCCCTCATACCCTCAGGCGGAACGATCGTGCTGGGCGAGGACGACCTTCGCCGCCTCAGCGCTCGTGAATCGGCGACCAGGACTGCGGTTGTCCTGCAGGACGATTCACCGGAATTCGAGTTCACCGCACGGGAGATCATCGAACTCGGACGCATCCCGCACAACACCGGTCTGCGACGCTTCGGCGCGGTCGATGTCGCCGCAGTGGACGCCGCCGTGATGGCCGCCGGGATCGCGCACCTCGTCGACCGTCAGATCTCGACCCTGTCCGGAGGCGAGCGGCAACGCGTCTTCGTAGCTCGGGCCCTCGCGCAACAAGCTCCGATACTGATCCTCGACGAACCCACCAATCACCTCGACATCTCGGCGCAGCTCGACCTCCTCGAACTGCTCACCGCAACCGAAGCCACCGTTGTCGTCGCACTACACGACATCGACCTCGCTGCCGCCTACTGCGACAGCCTGTTCGTCATGAAATCCGGTGCCCTCGTCGCCCACGGAACTCCCACCGACGTCTTGACAACGGACATGCTTCGCGAGGTCTACGGCGTCGATTCGGTCATCGCCGTCAACCCGATCACCGGCCGACCGTGCGTCCATTTCGGACCCGCCACCTCGCACCGCCCATCCACCGTGAGCTGCACCGCTACTCAACCCAATTTCGACACCCGCACCGAAAGTAGCCAACCATGAAGATCGCCGTACGAACCGGAACTTGCGCCGCCGCAACCATTCTCCTATTGTCCGCCTGCGCGAGCGGACAGGCCGAACCCACTGCCGCAGGCACCGAGACCGACAGCGGCACCTCGGCATACCCGGTGACCGTGGCCAGCTGCGGCGTCGACTACACCTACGACGCCCCACCCGAGCGGGTACTCCTCGGAGCTCCGGGAGTCATCGCCACGCTCGATGCACTCGGCGTCGCCGACAGCGCGATCGGATACACCAACGGCAGTTACGCATTCGACGGACTCGACCGATTCTCTGGCCTGACCTCCAACACCGACGACTATGCACCCTCACGCGAATTCCTTATCGGGGCCTCACCGGATCTGTTCCTGTCCAACGACCAAGGGCAACTCGGCGGCCAAGGATCGGCGAGCTCCGATGACCTGACCGCTGCAGGCGGCAACCTCTACGTCCTCGGCGAATACTGCCAGAACACGCCCGCGCCCAAGACAATCGACGCGGTCTACACCGACGTGGACAACCTCGGCACCATCTACGGCGTCCCGGACAAAGCAGCAGAGGTCGTGACCTCGCTGCGCGATCGCGTCACCGCAGCACGAGCGAAGAACACCGACAGTGCGCCGCTGTCGGCAGCGGTTGTCCAGAGCTTCGACGGCAAGCTCTACGCCTTGAGTGGGTCTTACTACAGCGCAGTGGTCGACGCACTCGGCATGACCAACGAATTCGCCGACATCGACGGCAATTTCGCCGAAATCACCCCCGAGGCAGCCTTGAGCGCTGCACCCGACGTCGTCCTGGTGCAATACGCCGGATCGGAGGCGGACGCCGCGGCCGCCGTGACAGACATATCGGCTCTGCTCGCGAACTCACCAGCGGTGCGGAACTCCCGGGTGTACCCGCAGAACGAAGCGGACTTCCAGGCTGCCGGAGTCCGCATCGTCGACGCCATCGAGAACACCGCGGACAACGTGTTCGGCAAGTGAGCTCGACGAACGCTCGGACGTCGCTGGGGTCCGCGTTCCGGTTGATGGTGCTCGCGCGCACCGTCGCCTGGTTCGGAACTGCCGTCGCGTTGGTAGCCTTCCCGCTCGTCATCTACCGCACCACCGGAAGTGCCGCGGCCACTGCGCTTCTCACCGCTGTCGAATCGGCACCGTACCTGGTGTTCGGGCTGTTCGCCGGTGCCGTTGCCGACCGCTGGCGGCGTCGCCCGACGATGGTCGTCACCGCGCTCGCCGCATGCGCTGCAACGGCATCCATACCGGCGGCGCATTGGATGGCGACTCTGTCGACGGCACACGTGTTCGTTGCAGCGTTCGTCAGCGCCGCCGCTATGGTGTTCTTCGACGCCGCCGGCTTCGGTTTGCTGCCCTCACTGGTGCCACGCGCTCGACTGGCCGACGCCGTCGGGCGACAAACTGCGATGGCAACGGTCATCACTATGGCCGGGCCCGCACTGGGTGGTGTGCTAATTGCCGCATCCTCGCCGTTCGCCGCGCTGGCCCTCAACGCGGCCACGTTCGCAGTGACCGCGATCCTGCTGCTGTGGGTACGTGAACCCACATCCGCGCCGCGGACGGAACAACCCCACTTGTGGCGCGATATCGGCAACGGGGTGCGCTTCATCTACGGTCACCCACTTGTCCGCCTGCTCACCCTGATCGGGACCGGCAACAGTGTGGCCGGCGGCATCATGACCGGCCTCCTCGTCGTCACCGCCGTCGAGCGGTACGGTGTCGACGAGGACGGCGGCGAGCTGGGTCTGTTCTTCGCAGCCCTCGGAGTTGGAACGCTGATCTCGACAGCATTACTACCGCGCCTGTCCCGAAAGTTCACAGCTGGGACGATCGCCATCGCCGGTTTGCTCGCACAAGCAGGCGCGATCAGCGTGTGGATTCTGGCCACCGTACCGGTGCTGGGAGTGTGCGCGTTGGTCGTCTTCCAAGCCGCAGCATCGACGGTGATCATCAACGGCATCACCGTCCGCCACCTGGTGACCCCGGACGAACTTCAGGGCCGCGTCAACACCACGGCCCGCATGCTGGCGTGGGGCGGACAACCCATCGGTGCCGGCCTCGCCGGAGCCCTCGTGGGTCCGATCGGCCTGCCCGCAACGCTGTCGCTGGCAGTCGGCGTCATTGCGGCCAACGCCCTGTTCGCGTACCTGTCCTCGCTACGAGCCGTCAGCTCACAACTCCACTCGAACAGCCGTTGAGGACCGGACAGGCAGAAAGACGGCTGTGAGAACGGTCAGACCTCGATCGCGAGCCTTGACGACCGACATCGAAGACCCGGCCTGCGACACGTCGGATCGAACACCACAAGGGTAGCTATTTCACCTTACGGCGACCGGTACGCCCGATCTGCCGACCGTCTCAGCGGTATGGGGACTTCGGCCGGCCCCGGAGTGCGAGAACTGCGAACAGCCACATCTTCGACCTCAACCCGTGACAAACCTCGCCCCACCCGGAATCTGCAATCCCACGGCGTCCCCGACCCGCACAGCAGATCCCGCCGCCAGCTCCACCTTCAGCACTGTCGATCCCACCGTCACATCGGCGATGCTGCGAAATCCGGTAGGCCTCGAGGCAGAAACAGCCCCACGAATCCCGTTGTCATTCAATGTGATCAACTCATGTCGAAGCAGTAGCACGGCACGCCCAGCCGGCAAAGAAACTCCTTCGACCTCCAGCTCCCCGAGCTCGGAGCGATGCACCCCAACCCCGTCCCACTGCCCCTCGATTTCGTTCATCCCACCCATCAGTCGCGACACTGCGAGCGTGCTCGGACGCGTGTAGGCCGTTGCGATATCGGAGTGATGCTCCAATCGCCCGTCGATGAGCACTGCGACCGAATCGGCCAGCACCGCAGCTTCCTGCTGATCGTGGGTGACGAGCAGCAGGGTCTGATCGAGCGTCGAACGTAATTCGCGAACCAGGTCGTGCATCTCGCTGCGCAACACAGGGTCCAGAGCGCTGAAGGGCTCGTCCAACAACAACACTCGCGGTGAACCGGCAAGTGAGCGTGCCAACGCCACCCGTTGGGCCTGCCCGCCGGATACCTCCGACACCGCGCGATCCCCGATGTCACCGAGATGAACCAGATCGAGATACTCCCGGGCACGTTCGCGCGACCGCTTGCGACTTTCCCCGGCCGCGCGGTACGCGAAACCGATGTTGTCCAGTACCGACATGTGCGGGAACAACATCGGACGTTGAAACACCATCCCGACGCCGCGGTTCTCGGCCGCAACACCGTTCACCTCGTGGCCGTCGATCTGCACCGTGCCGGTGGTGGGTGAATCCAATCCCGCGATGAGCCGCAGCGCCGTACTCTTGCCCGAGCCCGACGGCCCGAGAATCGCCGTGCAGGATCCCGGTGGCACGGTGAGATCCAACGAATCCAGAGCCGCAACCGATTGACCGGCATGTACTTTCGTGAGTCCGTGAACGGACAGTTCGACGCTCATCGTGCACTCCTACGACGCAACCGGGCGAGCATGAGCACCAGCAACAACGGCGGCACGACGGCGGTGACCGACAGCGCAGCCACCACCGAATCGTTACCGGTCCCCGCAGCGAACGAGGCGACAAGTATCGGCACGGTGACCAGTCTGCCGCCACCGATCAACAGGGTGATGACGTAATCGCTCCACGCCACGAGGAAGGCGAGTAACGCCGCCCCCGCCAACGCCGGAGCCAGCAGGGGAATGCGAATCCGTCGCAGCACCATGGCACTCGACGCACCGAGCGTGCGGGCCTCCTCCTCGTAGCCGATGTCGTATGCGCCGAACGCCACTCGCATCAGGTACGTCGTATACGGAATGGCCGCAACGGTCAGCAACGCGATCACAGCCACCGTGCTCGGAATGCGGGAGCGCAGCACCAGAACATCGAGTCCCAACGCCACCGCAAACGGGGGCAGGGCCAGCGGAGCGAAGAGAACCCCGGCCACGAAAGCGGGAAAGCGCACGTTGCCGTTCACCAGGGCGCGAGCAGCCAACGCGCCCAATGGCGTTGCGATGGCGGCGACGGCGAGAGCGAGCAGGGTAGACCTCACGAAAGCATCGAAGCCCCCGGCGTCGAGGGCACTCCGGACGCCGTCGAATCCCCATTCTTGCGGAACCGAGCCGGGAAACGACCAGCGATTGCTGATGGCCCACAAGACAACCGGAATCAGCGGCAACAGGAACCACAGGACCAGAACGGACCTGCCGACAGCGGGAAGAATCCTGTTCACTTCCACCCTGTTCATTTCCACGCTGCCGATCTGCGCAGATAGTGCAGTGCCACCGCGGCCACGACCACCGTGAGAGCGGTGGCGATCGTCGCGGCAGCAGCTGCCTGCGGACGCGTCTGAAGATCGATCGACGTGAACAGGCGAATCGCCATCACCGACAACGGTTCCGGATACGGGCGACCCAGTATGCGGGCCACCTCGTACGAGCCAACCGTGTAGGCGAACGCGATGGCCGCCGACGCGATCAGTGCGGGCCGAGCCAACGGCAGCGTGACCAAACGGAGCCGAGCCCACCGGCCGGCGCCCAAGGTCGCGGCCGTCTCGTCGAATGCCGCTACACGGGTGGCGAGAGTCCCGGCCACGACAACGGCCACGAAAGCCGATTCTTTCCAGGCATATTCGGCGACGACGGCGATCCACCACTTCCCACCGACCAACTCCGGCCAGCCGCCGTCGGTCATGCCGAGAATGCGGGGCAGCATGCCCGAATCCGCCAACAGCAATGCCATCGCGGCGGCACCGATCAGGTGCGGCACCGTGATCGTCAACCCGGCAGCGACCAACGCGGCGCGTCCACCCGACAAGGCCGTCAGCGCCGCGGCAAGCCCGATCACCGTGGCCAGAGCCGTCGAGACGACGGCGATCGACAGCGTCAACGCCACCGAGCGCCACAGGTCACCGCCCAGCGCGGAGTACGCGTCGACCGATAGCTCGGGGGTTCCGACCAACGGCATCAGACCTAGGCTCTGCAGCACCACGGTTCCGAGACCGCCGCCGACGACGAGAACAACCAAGACGACGGCGGGGAGGACCGCCGCTGTGCCGAGAAAGCTCCTCGTGGACGCGCTCACTGACCGGCGAGCACGCTTCGACGCCAACCCTCGTCGACCGGCGAGACCCAGTCGGCTGACAGTTCTGGATGCGCGTTGGCCGACAGCTCTTCGTAGGACGGCAGAACCGTCGAACTCGGCAACGCCTCGAACCTGGCGCGGGCGTCATCGGGCAATCGGTCGATATCGAGCACGGTGAACTGGCCCCACACTTCCGGCGTCGCCTTTGCGAGTTGTTGCTCGGGCGACAGCGCGAGATTGGCAACCACCTGCGCCGCGGCGGACTTCCCCGACGTCGACGGAATGGCAAGGAAACTCGCATTCCCGACGGTTCCCTCGTCGAGAGTCAGGACGCGGGTCTCCGGTGGGAAGGTGCCGTCGGCGACGAGTTTCGGGAGGGTCGCGGGGCCGTACGTCATCGTCATGTCGACCTGACCGCCGGCGTAGAGGGCGTCGAGCTCGGAGGAGGACTGCGGATACGTCGTTCCCTCGCGCCACAGCGACGGGGCGAGCTCGTTCAGTCGGTCGAACAATGCCGGGGCGAGGCGATCGTAGGAGTCCTGATCGAACTGTGCGGGAACCTCGTCGACACCGCCGGAGGCATTGATCAACGCTTCACGCACGAACACCGATCCGGTGAAGTCCGGGGGAGCGGGGTAGGTGAAGCGGCCCGGGTTCGCCCGCGCCCAGTCGAGCACGCCGTCGAATGTCGTCGGCGGATCGGGGATGGCTGCCGCGTTGTAGACCAGGGTGAATTGAGCCTTGTGCCAGGGTGATTCGCAGTTCTCGACCGGGGTGCCGAAGTCGTCGAGCAACAGCGGATCCTCGGGATCGGTCAGTTCCATGTTCGGCAGATTCTGCGTCCACCCACACAGCCACGCGCCGGCCTGCTTACCGGTGCCGAAGTTCGCGCCGTTGACCCACACCAGGTCCACCTCACCGTCGGTGACCCCGGCCTGCCGCTCGGACAGGATGCGGTTGACGGCATCGGTCGTCGATTCCACCGGCACGCGACGCAATGTGACGCCCTCCGCGGCGGCCGCGGGGGTGAGCACGTCGTCGACGTAGGCATTGCCCTGCTCGTCGCCGCCGTACATCCACAGCGAGACGGTCTGTCCTTGCGCCTGCTGTTCGATCTCGCTCCACGACTGCGCCTCGGCTATCGGTGCTTCCGAATCCGGCGCAGCACAGGAGGTAAGCAGCAGCCCTGCGCTCGCCGCAATCGCCACTGCGCACCGTACTGAACGAATCACCCGGGGGCCTCCAGATCAACCGAAGCAGCCGTCGTCGACGCTGCCCTCACCACCGTAATCGGTCGAATGCGACAACCGCTGAACACGCGGGCAGACCGGCCGTGTGCACAATGGATCGTGAACCGTCGGACGAGAGGCACACACCGTGACGCAGGACCGCCCGACGCGTAGTCGCCGCGGCACGACCCTGAAATTGCTCGCGGCTGCCGTGATCGTCATCGCTGTGGTGATCGTGCTGAGCACCGTCGATCTTCCCGATCCGTCGTTCATCCGCGATCGCGTGGCGTCGGCCGGGCCCTGGGGCATCGCGTTGTTCGTCGTGCTCTATGCCGTCCTGTCGGCCACCCCGTTCCCCGCCAGCACGTTGACCATCGCGTCGGGACTGCTGTTCGGGTTGGCGGTGGGCGCGACCGTCGTGGTGTTCGCTGCCACCGCGGGGGCATATCTCGGGTACTGGGGAGCGCGGGCGCTCGGCCGTGGACAGGTGGCCCGCACCGAATGGGACAGGCTTCGCCGGCTCGACGCCATGCTCGGGCGACGGGGACTGCTGTCAGTACTGGTCGTGCGACTGGTGCCGCTGCCGTTCTCCCTGGTCAACTACGCGGCCGGAGTCAGTGCCGTGGGGCAACGTGACTACGTGGTGGGCACCATGATCGGCATCGTGCCCGCGACCGTCGCCTACACCGCGCTCGGTGCCTACGGAACCTCACCGCTGTCGTGGCCGTTCGCCATCGCACTGCTCGCGGTGCTGGCGATCGCGGCCGGCTCGGCCCTGTTGGCCCGCCGTCTCGGGCTCACCGGAGCTGCCGAATGATCGACAGCTTTCTGCGCCGCCACCTCGAAGGCCCACTCGATCGTTGTGCCCGCGCGCTCGACCGTCCCTCGATCACCCCGGACCGGATCACCGTCGCGGGACTCGTACTGGGCTTGGGTAGTGCACTCGCCGCCGGCCTGCAATTCTGGTTGCTCGCGTTGGTGTTGTGGATCGTCTCCCGCATCGCCGACGGTCTGGACGGACCGCTGGCACGCAGGCGGGCGACAACAGCCGGGGCCGGCGGATTCTTCGACATCACCGCCGATTTCGTGGTGTACGGAACGACTGTGGTGGGCGTCGCGGTGGGTGCCTCGGCCGCGTACGACGCCCCCTGGTGGCCGTTCCTGCTGGTGCTGTTGGCGTACTACATCAACGGGACCGCGTTTCTTGCGTTCTCCTCGATTGCCGAACGCACCGGTCGTACCATCGACGACGGCCGCTCGCTGTCGTTCCTCGGGGGCCTGGCCGAGGGTGCCGAAACAATTGCGGTGCACAGTCTCTGGCTACTGCTCCCCGGCATCTCGTGGCAGATCGCGGTGGTGTGGGCGGCCGTGGTCGCGGTGAGCTCTACCCAACGGATCATCGCCGGGTATCGCGCTCTTTCCTGACGAACCACGCACCGCGCGCCTTCGCCAGTGCGGCGGTTGCCCGAGAAATCACCGGAGAACCCAACTGCGCCTTCACGTCTGCGATCGCCGCGTTCCACGGCCCGTCGTTGTACGTCGGATACGGGTGCGTTGCCCCGGCGAGATCGCGGGTACGCAGGCCCTGCTCGATGGCGATGATCAGCTCCCCGATAGTCTCGCCCGCTCGCGGTCCCACCACACACGCTCCCACGATCCGACGCTTCGCGTCGAGAACGAGGGTCGTCGATCCGGTAGTTCTGCCCTCGGTGACGGCTCGATCGACGTGATGGTGATCGAGCGTCTGCAATCGAAGTCCACGCTGCCGCGCAGTCCGCACATCGATTCCGGCCGAAGCGATCTCGGGATCGGTGAACGTCACCCGCGGCATCCCCGTCGTACTCACCTTTCGGTTCAGGCCGAGCGCCGCGTTGCTCGCGGCCAGGCTGCCGTGCACACCGGCGGTGTGGGTGAACTGAGGGTGACCGGTGAGATCTCCGGCCGCCCAGATGCGGGGATTGGTGGTTCGTAGATGCTCGTCGACCCGCACGAATCCGTTGCCGTCCAATTCCACACCGGCCGAGTCCAAGCCGAGTGACGCGGTTCGTGGAGTCCGCCCGGTGGCGATCAGGACCCGGTCGAAAGCGATGTCTACGCCCGAGTCGGTAACTGCGGAACCGTCGCCGATGCGCACGACTGCGGTAGAGGTCAGCACGCGCACGCCCTCGTCGGTCAGGGCCTGCGTCAGTATCGACGAGGCCTCAGGGTGCTCGCGGGGAAGGATCGTCGCTGACCGTCCGACAAGGGTGACGTCGGATCCGAGACGCGAGAATGCTTGCGCCATTTCGCAACCCACCGATCCGGCTCCGACAATGAGCAGCCGCTCGGGCAGGGTCGTCAGATCCCATAGAGTGTCGCTGGTCAGGTAGTCGACGCTATCGATACCGTCGATCGTCGGCACCGTGGGATGCGCGCCGGTGGTCACGATCGCCTGACCGAAATGCAGCATCCGAGTGCCGACATTCACCGTGTTCGGACCGGTGAACACGGCGTCACCGCTGATGACGTCGACCCCGGCCGCAGTGAGTGCCTCCGGTGAATCGATCGGCGCGATCTCGGAGATCGACCCGTGCACGTGCTGCATCACGCGTGCAAAATCCACGCGCGGCGGCTCGGTGTCGATGCCGAACCGGGACGCGGATCGAACCGTCTGTGCCACCGAGGCCGCCGCGAGCAGGGCCTTCGACGGCACGCATCCGGTCCAGAGGCAGTCGCCGCCGGTGCGGTCCCGTTCGATCAACACGACGCGAACGCCGAAGCCGGCCGCGGTCTTCGCTGCCACGATGCCGGCGGTACCGCCGCCCACCACGACCACGTCGGCGCGGTTCTCGGGCACACTCGAAGACGAACGACGAATTCCCATACCTCCCACTATGCCCGCGCCTTGGAGAGACCCGAGATGAGACGACCGACCAAGTACACCTTCTCGGCGCGCCTTTACGACGTGATCTCCGCCGAATGGCCGGTGTATCGAGCCGGACGGGACGCGGCTTTTGAGCTGATGAATCTGCCTGTGGGGAGCCATGTTCTGGACCTCGGCTGCGGGACGGGGCTGAACTTCGCCGGGTTGCAGCGGATGATCGGCCCGACCGGCTCGATCACCGGAATCGACGCCAGCCCGCAGATGCTCGAACAGGCCCGACTTCGAGCTGCCCGCGCGGGGTGGACGAATGTCACATTGATCCCCGCCGACGCCACCGCCCTGACGTCCGCCGATCTGGGGGAGCAGGCCCCGTTCGATGCGGCCCTCAGCACCTACGCGCTGTCATTGATGACGCCATGGCAGGCGGCGCTCGAATCGATGACCTCGGCTACGCGGGTGGGCGGCGTTGTTGCCGTCGTCGACATGCAGCGGCCCGTCGGACGAGCCGCAGCGTGGACGCCGCTCGCGAAGCTTGCGTGTCGACTCGGAGGGGCGGACATCGAGGCGCATCCGTGGACAGCGATGACGCCACTGCTGCAGGATCTTTCGGCCCGCGCTGTCCGCGGAGGCCATATCCAGATTCGCGTCGGGACTGTCAACTCTGGCTCGGCAGAGCCGAGTTCATGAACGGTGGCGTCGAACGGCTCCTCGTCGCGCGAGGTCTGCCTCGTCGAACGGCGATCGAGTCAATTCGTGCGGCCATACCACCAGTGTCCGCGCATCGGGTGCATCGTCACCCGGATATCCGATCGAGCCAAGCAATCATGGGCCTCATCACGCTGGAGCTTTTTGCCACCCTCGACCTCGTCGCGCAATCACCCGGAAGCCCGGAGGAAGACCCCGAGAATTTTCCCTACGGCGGCTGGCAGGCTCCTTTGCTCGACCAGGTTTCGGGGGCACAGGTCGCCGCCGCATACGAGGGCACGGATGCGCTCCTACTCGGGCGGCGTACCTACAACATTTTCGCCGCGTACTGGCCGCATCAACACGATTCGTTCGCAACGTTGTTCAACACCATCCCGAAATACGTGGCCTCGCGCGGCACACCCGATCTGCGGTGGGACGGTTCGACTCAACTCGGACCGGACCTGGCCGGGGCGGTGCGTGAGATCCGAGATCGACACGACCACATCAAGGTGGTCGGAAGTCTCGATCTGGTGCAGACCCTGTTGCGCGAGAAGCTCTTCGATCGACTCGATCTGTGGGTGCATCCCATTCTTCTCGGAGTGGGAAAGAAGGTGTTCGCCGACGGCACCGTGCCCAGCAACCTGACGCTGCTCGAGCCCCCGGCCGTCGACGGCAAGGGCACCGTCTACCTGCGTTACGGCCTCGATGCCGGAACCCCGGACGTCGGCAACATGGACGACGTACTGGCCGACTAGCTCGAAGGGCAATTCACTTCTTCTGCCGTCGGCTCCCGCCGTGCCAATCCTGTTGTACGCCAACCTCGTCCTCCGTAACCCCCAGTGCCTTCAACTGGGGGAGTTCACGCATGCTGCGCTTCATCTCGGCGAAGCCGGGGAATCGTGCGAGTCCGATCACGTTGTCCCACAGTGGCACTGCCTCGTCGTCGCTGGGGAGCCTGCTGATCACCGGACCGAAGAACGCGACACCGTCCGGCGGCTCGAAGGCGATGATGGGTGTGCCGACGTCCTTACCGGTCAGCGACAGCGCATGATCGGTTTCGGCCCGGATCTCGTCGTCGATCGTCGAATCATCGAGTGCTGCAGTGTGATGGGTGGGCAGCCCGACTTCCTCGAGGATCGGCCCGAGGAATGCCGCGGTGCCGCGATGTCCGTGGCTCGCAGCGTCGTCGGGCACCGCCTCGGTGTCGAAGATGTGCGTTCCGAGGGCCTGATACAGCGGCCCGACAGCGTCCGACCCATGCTCACGACGAACAGAGGCAGCGGCCCGCAACAGTCGCAGACCTGCGGTGTGGCCGGCCTCGTACTCGGGTGGGAAATGGGCGTCGTAGTCGATGTGGGAGTTGAGCAGGCGCAGTGAGATGAACCGCCAGTCGACGGTGTAGTCGCGCTGGGCCTGTACCTTGCGAACCCATTTGCTGGTCATCCACGCGAACGGGCATACCGGATCGAAATAGAAATCGATATCGGACATCAGGGGAGTCTCCTAGTGGGGCGTAGGTTCCGTGCGTTCATTTCTCGCCCAGCAGAGCCGAGCGTTGTTCGGTGACCACCGCGCGAATCGCGTCGATCACCGCCGACACTTCGGGTCGTCTGAGAGTTTCGGTGCGGGTGACGAGCCAGTACGTCAGGGTCACCGCGATGGCGTCGGGCAGGATTCGTTGCAGGTCGGGGTGTCGGTCGGCCATGAAACACGGCAACAATCCGATGCCTGCCGAGGCTCGTGTGGCCTCGACGTGGACGAAGACGTTGGTCGACGTCACCGATTCGCGCATCGTCGGAGTGAAGTTGGGGGCCAGATCCAGATCGTCGACGTGCAGCATCGAGTCGATGAAGTAGATGAACGGATGGGCGGCGAGGTCGGCCGGCACCTGCGGTGTGCCGTGCTCGTCCACGTAGGTCTGCGACGCGTACAGACCCAACACGTAATCGCCCAGCCGGATGGCCTCCGCGCGATGCACCTGCGGTTGTCCGACGACGATCTCGATGTCCAGTCCGGACCGTTGCCTCGACGCACGTCTGGTGGTCGCGACGATCTCCACCGACACCAGCGGATGGGTGCGTTGCACGCGAGCAGCCGCAGGGGCTGCGATGTAAGCGCTGAAACCGTCCGTGGCCGAGATGCGTACGACGCCCTTCAGCGCACCCGCGTCGCTCGAGACCAGCGTCTGCAGCGCATTCTCGACGGCCTCGGCAGCGGCGAGTGCGCCGTGCCCCAGTTGGGTCAGTTCCCAACCTCCGCCGGCGCGGGTGAGCACCCGTCCGCCGAGGGTGTCCTCGAGGGCGGCGATGCGTCGGGAGATGGTCGTGTGGTTGATGCCGAGGTCGTCGGCAGCGGAGCTGTAGCGTCCGGTTCGACTGACGGCGAGCAGGACCAGCAAGTCGTCGGCACTGGGAACCTTCCCGTCACCGCGTGTCATGTGTGCAGTTTTGCAGATCGAACCTGCGTCCATGCCTCTTGCGCAGAAAAAGATCTGCACCAATACTCAGACCAACCCCGCTACATGTGTGGTCTGTCACAAACACGAGCACGCAGTGCCGAGCAACACAGGAGAAGCTATGAGCGTCGACCAACCGCTGGCAGAAAGGTCCGAGCCGGACCCCGATGCCACCCCCACCGGCCTGAAGAAGGTCGTCGGAGCATCGATGGCCGGCACCATCGTCGAGTGGTACGAGTTCTTTCTCTACGGAACCGCCGCCACACTGGTGTTCAGCAAGATCTTCTTCGCGGCCGGAACCAGTGAGCTCGACGCCATCCTCGCGGCCTTCGTCACCTACGCCGTCGGCTTCGTCGCACGCCCCTTGGGCGGCATCGTCTTCGGACACTACGGCGACAAGTACGGCCGAAAGAAGCTGCTGCAGTTCAGCCTCGTCCTCGTCGGCGGTGCCACGTTCCTCATGGGCTGCCTACCGACATTCGAGGCCATCGGCTATTGGGCCCCGGCACTGCTGGTGACCCTGCGATTCATTCAGGGCTTCGCCGTCGGCGGCGAATGGGGTGGCGCGGTTCTCCTTGTCGCAGAACACAGCCCGAACAAGAGCCGCGGATTCTGGGCCAGCTGGCCGCAGGCAGGCGTCCCCGCCGGTAACCTCCTCGCCACCGTCGCACTGCTCGTCCTGACGACAACCCTGTCCGACGAAGCCTTCCTCAGCTGGGGCTGGCGCGTCGCGTTCTGGCTCTCTGCCGTCATCGTTTTCGTCGGCTACTACATCCGTACCAAGGTCTCCGACGCCCCGATCTTCATCGAGGCACACAAGCAGGCCGAGGTCATCAAGGCCGCGTCGTACGGCGTCTTCGAGGTCGTGAAGCGTTACCCGCGTGGCGTATTCACCGCGATGGGTCTGCGCTTCGGTGAGAACGTCATGTACTACCTCGTCGTCACCTTCTCCATCACCTACCTCAAGGTGGAGGTCGGCACCGACACCTCCACGATCCTGTGGTGGATGCTCATCGCCCACGCGATCCACTTCTGCACAATTCCGTTGGTGGGCAGGCTCGCCGACCGCATCGGCCGCCGTCCGGTGTACTTCGCCGGTGCCCTCACCGCGGCAACGTGGGGCTTCTTCGCCTTCCCGATGATGAACAGCGGCCACAACGTCGTGATCCTGCTGGCCATCATCATCGGCCTGATGTTCCACGCCTTCATGTACGCCACGCAGCCGGCCATCATGGCCGAGATGTTCCCGACGCGGATGCGGTATTCCGGTGTGTCCCTCGGCTATCAGGTCACCTCGATCGTCGCCGGCTCGCTGGCCCCGATCATTGCGGTGAAGCTGCTCGACATCTACGGCTCGTCCGTGCCCATCGCGGTGTACCTGGCCGTGGCCTGCGCGATCACCGTGGTTGCCGTCATCGTAGCCAGGGAGACAAAGGGATTGGCGCTCGAAAGCATCGACATCGCCGACGCCAAGAACCTGGCCACCGAAGCCGAGCTGGCCAAGGCCGGTCTGCTCGATCCGAGTGTAAAGCGGTGACCGACCTGACCGGACGCTCCGCCCTCGTCACCGGGGGAGCGTCCGGCATCGGGGCCGCGTGCGCACGTGAGCTCGCCGGCCGCGGTGCCCGCGTCACCATCGCCGACGTGAACGACGTCGCAGCAAAGGAATTGGCGGCCGAGCTCGACGGTGAGGTGTGGTCGGTCGATCTGCTCGACACCACCGCGCTGGACGACCTTCGGTTGGACGTCGACATCCTCGTCAACAATGCGGGTATCCAAACCGTCGCACCGATCGTCGACTTCGACCCGGGCGCGTTCCGCCGCATTCAGACGCTGATGGTGGAGGCACCGTTCCTGCTGATTCGTGCGGCGTTGCCTGGGATGTATGCCCGCCGGTTCGGCCGAGTCATCAATCTGTCGTCGGTGCACGGACTGCGGGCATCGGAATTCAAGGTCGCCTACGTCACCGCCAAACACGCACTCGAAGGACTGTCGAAAGTGACAGCCCTCGAAGGTGCCGCGCACGGCGTGACGAGCAACTGCGTCAACCCCGGATACGTCCGCACACCGCTGGTGGAAAAACAGATCGCCGATCAAGCCAAGGCGCACGGGATTCCCGAGGACGAAGTACTCGAAAAGGTGCTGTTGACCGAAGCCGCCATCAAGAGACTCGTCGAACCGGCCGAAGTCGCCTCACTGGTGGGATGGCTGACCTCCGAGAACGCAGGCATGGTCACCGGGGCGTCCTACACCATGGATGGTGGTTGGTCGGCTCGTTAGATTCGTTGCCGCCCGTCTGCTGCGCCCCCCACTTTGGGATCAATGTGGGTTTCAGTCGCTCAGATTGCAACAAAGTCGCATTCATCCGGATCGGGTCGCCGCACCCCACCGGATGAATGCGGCTTTGTTGCACTCAGACGGACTCGAACGCCCATTGATCCGGAGACGGGTGGGCTGATCGGGAGACGGGTGGGCGCGAACCGGAGCACCCCTCCCCGAACAGCAAGAAGCCCCCGTGACAGGTCACGGGGGCTTCTCTGGCGGAGGATAGGGGATTTGAACCCCTGAGGGCGTTAACCCAACCCGCGTTCCAGGCGAGCGCCATAGGCCACTAGGCGAATCCTCCGTGGGAGAGCTTACCCGGTTACCCCCACCATCTCCCAAATCGGGAGGCGCGAAGGGTGGTGATGCGTTGCTCGACGGGAGGCGGCTACACTTCCTAACGGATCCCGCGCGGCGCGCATCCTGTGAACTCCCCCAGGGCCGGAAGGCAGCAAGGGTCAATGGGCTCTGCCGGGTGCGCGGGGTCCCCTTTATTTCAGTGACATAGACACTGTCCGGGGAACCCAGTCACCGAGAGGCCGCTCCGCATGCCAGCGCAAACCCAGTTGGGTCTGATGAACCATGAGGAGCTCGCCTCCGAGCACGAGCGGCAGAGCGCGAAGTACACGCAGCTCAAAGCCGAGGATCTGAAGCTGGATCTCACCCGCGGCAAGCCGTCGCCTGAGCAGCTCGATCTCGCTGCTGATCTGTTGACGCTCCCCGGCGCGGACTACAAGGACGGCAACGGCACCGATTGCCGCAACTACGGTGGCCTCGCGGGTCTGCCGGAATTGCGTGCCATCTTCGGTGAACTGCTCGGCATCCCGGTGAAGAACCTGGTGGCCGGTAACAACGCCAGCCTCGAGATCATGCAGGACCTGGTGGTCTGGGCTCTGCTGCACGGGCTGTCGGATTCGCCGCGCCCGTGGTCGGCTGAGCCGAACGTTCGCTTCCTGTGCCCGGCCCCTGGCTACGACCGTCACTTCGCGATCACCGAGAGCTTCGGCATCGAGATGATTTCGGTGCCGATGGGTCCCGACGGACCCGATGTGCACGAGATCGCCAACTTGGTGGCGTCGGATCCGCAGATCAAGGGCATGTGGGTCGTGCCGAACTACGCCAATCCCACCGGTGCCGTCTACTCGGAGGAAGTCGTTCGCGCGCTGGCAACGATGCCCGCAGCCGCACCCGATTTCCGTCTGTTCTGGGACAACGCGTACGCGGTGCATCCGCTGACCGACGAGTTCGCGCCGTCCTACGACGTCATCGGCATGGCGGCCAAGGCAGGTTTCCCCAATCGTGCGTTCGTGTTCGCGTCGACCTCGAAGGTCACGTTCGCCGGTGCGGGCGTCAGCTTCTTCGGCAGTTCCGAGGAGAACCTCGCCTGGTATCAGAAGCACCTCGGCAAGAAGAGCATCGGACCGGACAAGCTCAACCAGCTGCGGCACCTGCGTTTCTTCGGTGACGCCGAGGGGGTGCGGGCGCACATGGCCAAGCATCGCGAGATCCTGAAGCCCAAGTTCGCGCTGGTGCAGCAGATTCTCGAGGACCGGCTCGGTGCCTCGAAGATCGCGTCGTGGACCGAACCCAAGGGTGGTTACTTCATCAGCCTCGACGTGCTCGAAGGGACGGCTGCGCGGTCGATCGCGCTGGCCAAGGATGCCGGAATTGCTCTGACGGCCGCCGGCTCGGCCTTCCCGTACGGAAAAGATCCGGAAGACAAGAACATTCGCCTCGCCCCGAGCTTCCCGTCGCTCGGTGAGCTGGAGAAGTCGATGGACGGCGTCGCAACCTGCGTTCTGCTGGCCGCGACGGAGAAGCTGCTCGAAGGCTGAACGCATGTGAGTGGAAACTCGTAGCAGGCTACGCGTTTCCACTCACATGCGGCGAAGCCGCTCTCAGTGCCCGACGACAACCGCACCTTCGGGAGCGGAGGGCAACGGCCCCTTCTTCAGGAGCGTGGCCGAGAGCACCGCGCCCAGTAGGAAGATGCCCGACGCCCACCAGAAGGTGGTCGTGTAGCTCGCGATTTCGGCGTTGGCCTGCAGCAGAGCCGCATCGGTTGCCGTCGCCATGTTGGAGCTGACGTAGCTGGTGGCGGCGTTGGCTGCCACGGTGCTCAGGAGTGCGGTGCCGATCGAGCCGCCCACCTGCTGCATGGTGTTCACCGTTGCCGACGCGACTCCGGAGTCGTCCGGGGCGACGCCCGAGATTGCGCCCTGCATGGCCGGTGCCATGGTGGCACCGAGTCCGAGGCCCATGATGATCAAGCCGGGCAGGATGTGCGTGACGTAGCTGCTGTCCAGATCGATCTGGGTGAGCAGTCCCATTCCGATCGACGCGACGATCAGGCCGGTCGTCATCAGGATGCGTGGTCCGAACCGGGGGAGGATCAGTGCCGTCGACAGTGTCGCGGTGAGGATCAGCGACGCGATCATCGGCATGAACGCGAACCCGGTGGTGATCGGGGTGTACTTCAGCGTGCTCTGCAGATAGTAGGTCAAGAACAGGAACACCGCGAACATGCCTGCGCCGGTGACGAACACCGCGAGGAATGATCCGGCCCGGGTGCGATCCAGAACGATGCGCAGCGGCAGCAGAGGGTGTTCGACGCGATTCTGGATGGTTACGAAGACAGCGACAACAACGACACCTGCCGCAAGGAAGCCGAGGGTGACGGGGTTGCTCCAGCCGTCGGACTCGGCGTGGGCGAAGCCGTAGACGATCGAGAACAGCGCGGCGGAGACGGCGATCGTTCCGGGGATATCGAGCTTGGGCCGGACGTCGACCTTGTGCTTGGCCAGGAACAGGAAGGCTCCGACGAAGGCGAGCGCAGCGAAGATCAGGTTGACGTACAGGCTCCAGCGCCAGTTGGCCCACTCGGTGAGCATGCCGCCGAGCAGTAGACCCAGTGCGCCGCCGCCGCCGGCGATGGCACCGAAGATGCCGAAGGCCTTGGCGCGTTCCTTGGTGTCGGTGAAGGTGGTGGCCAACAGTGACAGGGCCGCGGGTGCCAGCAGTGCACCGAAGACGCCCTGACCGGCGCGGGCTGCGACGAGCATGCCGAAGTTGACGGCCGCACCGCCCACTGCCGACATCAGCGCGAAGCCGACAAGGCCGATGAGGAAGGTGTTACGTCGACCGAAGAGGTCGCTCAAGCGTCCACCGAGGAGCAACAGGCTGCCGAACGCGAGTGCGTAGGCGGTGACGACCCAGGAGCGGTCGGCGTTGTCGAAGCCCAGATCGAGCTGGGCGGCGGGGAGTGCGATATTCACGATGGTCGCGTCGAGCACGACCATGAGCTGGGCCAGTCCGAGAGTGGCGAGAATCAACCAGCGATTCCGGTGCGCACGCTCGTCCGCCGGCGTCGTGGTCGACGTTGCGCCGTCCACGTTCTCCGATGAAAGGGTGGTCATGGTGTCCTCGGTTCGACTATGCGGAGGTGTATCCTCCGGTTGTAGGGCAAAGGTAGCAGCTAAGTGGAGGAATGTCCTCCGCTTATCGGGTGAAACGGACATCGAATGAGTGTGAGAGCGGACACAGCGGCATCGAAGCCCCTACGGGCGGATGCCGAACGCAACCGACGCCGCATCGTGGACGCGGCTCGCGACCTGTTCGCTTCCCGCGGTATCGACATCACGCTCGACGACGTCGCCGCACACGCCAAGGTGGGCGTCGGCACCGTCTATCGCCGCTTCTCGTGCAAGGAAGAGCTCATCGACGGCGTCTTCGAGCAGCGCCTCGAAGGAATGCTCGCCAGTGCCGAACGCGCCCTCGAAGCGGAGGATCCCTGGAGTGGGTTGGTGGGCTTTCTCTCGGACGTATGCGAGGAAATGGCCTCCGACCGCGGGCTCGGTGATGTGGTCCTCGGGTCGGACGAGGGGTGCCGCGGCATCGCGGAGATGCGCCGACGGATCGATCCGTTCTTCGCGAAAATCGTCGATCGCGCCCTCGAATCCGGTCAGCTGCGTCCCGATGTGGCCGTCACCGACTTCTATCCGGTGCTGGGGATGATCGGCTCGACCGTCGAGTTCTCCAGTCATGTCGATCCCGCGAACTGGCGTCGGTACTTCACGGTGCTGCTCGACGGCCTGCGCGGTGATTCGGTACCCCGATCGGAGCTCCCCGGACGTCCCTTCACCGACGACGAAGTGGATACGGCGAAGGCGGCCATGCACGGTCGCCGCCGCTGACTGGTGATTCGTCCAACTTCGGTCTGTACGTTGTGTGCGCCGTCACGTAAGGTGCGTCACGGTAAGTGCTACGCGGGGTAGCGCACACCTGGCAGCAGGTGTTCAGACGTTGGGGGTTCGATTTGCGTTCGACGCGTGTCTTCGGTTCGGCCGTGGCAGTGATGGCAGTGTTCATGGGGGTGACTGCGCCGGCCGTGTCGGCAGCACCGTCGACGGGTTCGACCGTCGAATCCGACTTCTACATTCCGCCGAGCCCGCTGCCTGCCGGCGCGGCGGGCGACGTGATTCGTTCCGAGCCTTCGCATCTCGCGCTGTCGGTGCCGGGCATCGGCGGCACCCTGCCGGGTGAGGCAACCCGAATCATGTACCGCAGCACCGATTCCAACGACGACGCCAACGCTGTCACGGGTACCTACATCGACCCGGCCGCGCCGTGGACCGGTCCGGGGCCGCGCCCGCTCGTGGTGTTGGCACCGGGAACGCAGGGGCAGGGCGATCAGTGCGCGCCGTCCAAGATGCTCAACAACGTCATCACCTACACCCCGCCGCTCGGATTCATGGTCGAGTACGAGGTACTGGCCGCGTATTCGCTTCTCTCCCAGGGCTATGGCGTCGTGATCACCGATTACGAGGGTCTCGGCACGCCGGGCGCGCACACCTATGTGAACCGCGCGTCCGAGGCTCATGCCGTGCTCGACGCGGCCCGCGCAGCTCAGCAGCTGCAGGGCACCAAGATCTCCGGCGACGGCCCGGTCGCGGCCTACGGCTACTCGCAGGGCGGCGGAGCTGCCGCAGCGGCGGCCGAGATCGCCGACGAATACGCCCCGGAACTCGATCTGGTCGGCACCTACGCAGGAGCACCGCCCGCGGATCTGAAGGCGACCCTCGAGCAGGTAGACGGCACCATCCTCACCGGCGTGATCGGCTACACCCTCAACGGCCTGCTCAATTCCGACCCCGGTCTGCAGCCGATCGTCGACGAGAACATCAACGACGCAGGCAAGGCCATGCTCAACCTGGTCGCGAATCAGTGTGTCGGAGAGACGATTCTGAACGTCGGGCTGCACCGCACCAACGAGTACACCAAGACCGGCGAGCCGCTGTCGGTCGTGCTGGACAGGTTGCCCGTCGCGCAGGAAATCCTGGCCAAGAACAAGATCGGCGAACGTACGCCGAATGCCCCGGTGCTGATCCAGTCCGGTACCTCCGACGACATCGTGCCCCACGGTCAGGCCGTCGAACTGGCCGGCGACTGGTGCGGCAAGGGTGCAACAGTGCAGCTCAGTTCCGCGCAGGTCCCGGCTATCGTGCCGGGTTCCGGTGCCGGGCATCTGATCCCGGACATCCTCGGTCTCGGCGAAGCTCAGAGCTGGATCAAGGATCGCTTCTACGGAGTGCCCGCCCCGTCGAATTGCTGATCGGCAACCGATGATGGAACGGCCCGCGCTCACCGAGCGCGGGCCGTTCGGCGTTCCCTCCCATGTCGGCCATCGGTTCGTGTTCAGCAGGCATGACCGACGTCACACCGTCGAGTTCTCCAACGAGCCCACAGCGGTGTGAGGGTGTAGAAGGATGCGCAGCAGGGTACTGCCCTGCAATGCCCTGAGGTTGGGCTGTCGAGCGGTTGGGGTGAGTGAACATGCGGGACAGTTACACGGAGGCGCTCGACACGTTGGCGTCGGAGCTGTCCGAAATGTCGAGAATCGCGGAACGAGCGATGGCTGACGCCACGCGCGCGCTGCTCACCGCCGACATCGTGCTCGCCGAGCAGACGATCGAGTACCGCGAAGAGATCGACACTCTCGCCGTCGAATGGGAACACGAGGCCTTCGCCTTCCTCGCTCGACAGTCACCGGTTGCTCACGATCTGCGCCGTGTCGTATCCGGGATCAACATCGTGGCCGACCTCCAGCGCATGGGTGGACTTGCGGTGCACATCGCCGAGTTGGCCCGCCGCCGTCACCCCGCACATGTGCTGCCGCCCGAGGTCGAGGGCGTGTTCACCGAGATGGGTCGGGTAGCCATCGCTCAAGCGGAGGCGACCCAACGAGTGCTCGAGACGCGGGACGCCGAACTCGCCGCGAGTCTGCGAACGCAGGACGAGGAGATGGACGCACTGCACCGCAGCCTGTTCATGTTGACCTCCGCGCCCGACTGGCCGCACGGTGTACCGGCCGCCGTCGACATCACGTTGCTCGGCCGCTTCTACGAGCGGTATTCCGACCACACCGTCGAGGTCGCGAAACGGGTCATCTTCCTGGTGACCGGAGCTCGCCCCACCGACGAGTCTTAGTCTGCGAGAACCGCTCGGAGATGGCAGGATCGGCACGATGAAACGTGACGTCTCCGCGTACCTCGATGTCGATGTGACCGAGGCCAGCACCCTCGAGTTCCAGATCGCGATCGCGCCGCATCCAGGAACCGAAGTGTGGGAAGCACTCTCGTTCACACTCGACGGCCAGCCCGTCGAAGCGCAGGAAATCAGCGGCGCGCACGGCACCCGCATCCACAAGCTGCACGCCGACGTCGGCAAGCTCGAAGCGTCGTACTCGGCGACGATCTACGGCAACACCGACCCGGCACCGGTGTCCGATTACGACCTGTCGCTGTATCTGCGGCCGAGCCGCTACGCCGAGGCAGACAAGTTCTTCGGTTTCGCAGCAACGGAATTCGGCTCGTACCCGCCGTCGGAGAAGCTGCTCGCCGAGGTGTCGTCCTGGGTGGGAGCTCGGCTGAGCTACGTTCCCGGAAGCAGCGACCCCATCGACGGCGCCGTCGACACCCTCCTCGCCGGTGCCGGAGTGTGCCGCGACTACACCCACCTCGTCGTCGCACTGCTCCGCGCAGTGAACGTGCCCGCTCGACTTGTGGCCGTGTACGCGCCGGGCTGCGATCCGATGGACTTCCACGCAGTTGCCGAAGCCTTCGTCGAAGGACAATGGCGAGTGGTCGACGCCACCTGCCTCGCGCCGCGATCGACCCTGGTGCGCATCGCAACCGGACGCGACGCAGCCGATACCGCATTCCTCGACAATCACGGCGGATCGATCATCCTCAACAGCGCCGTCGTCGGAGCCGTCGTGGATGGGCCGCTGCCCTTCGACGACATCACCCAATTGGTGTCCATCACCTGATCGGGTCGCTACTGCCGGACATGGCAGGATCGAGCCCATGTCTCGCACTCTGAACCTCGTCGGCGATCCGGAGGCCGATGCATTGCTCGCCGAGGATCCGTTCGCGCTGTTGATCGGCATGCTTCTAGATCAGCAGGTGCCGATGGAATCCGCCTTCGCCGGGCCGAAGAAGCTCGTCGACCGCCTCGGTGATCTGAAAGTCGATACCGTCGCCGACGCCGATCCGGACGACTTCGCCGCATTGTGCGCGCAGACCCCGGCCGTGCATCGTTTTCCCGGCTCGATGGCCAAGCGCATCCAGGGACTCGCCGCATTTCTCGTCGAGAACTACGACGGCAAGCCGCAGGAAATCTGGACCCGCGACGACCCCGACGGTGCCGAGGTTCTGAAGCGTCTCAAAGCACTTCCCGGCTATGGCGACCAGAAGGCGCGCATCTTCCTCGCGCTGCTCGGCAAGCAGATGGGCGTGACGCCCGACGGGTGGCGAAAGGCTGCCGGAGCGTACGGCGACGAGGGTGCACGTCGATCCATCGCCGATGTCGTCGACGAGAAGTCCCTGCTCGAGGTACGCGAATTCAAGAAGGCAGCGAAAGCGGCAGCCAAGAACAAATAAGTCTGTCGGTGCCCGTCGGTACGTTGTGGCAGAACTTGCACCGGGGGGACGAGATGACCGAGACGATCGGGACGTACGAGGGGTGGCTGGCCTCGCTCGACGAGGACGCACTGACGGATCTGCTGCGACGTCGACCGGACGTGGCAACCGACCCGCCACCCCGCTCGTTCGGGTTGCTCGCGCAACTGCTCGGCTCGCCCTGGCGGGTGGCGGCGTTACCTCGAAAACTCGACAGAGGTGCGCTCGACCTGCTCGAGTTGTTCGCGCTCATGGAGGATCTCAGCCGCGCCGAGATCGGCCACTGGACGGGCGAGGGAATCTCGAACGAGACGGCGCATATCGATACGGCCCTGAACACGCTGATGGCCTACGGCCTGATCTGGCCGCACACGGCAGAGGGCTCGGACGCGGTCGAGTACCGCCCCGTCGATCTGTCCGGCGTGTTCTCGCACCCATTCGGTCTTGCCCGTAGGCAGCGAAAGTTGTTCTTGCACTGCGCCGTCGAGCAGGACCGACCTGCTTTGTTGACCCGCCTTGGAGTCGACTCCTCGCTCGATCGAGCCGAACGCGCCGACGCCGTCGCGGCCGCGATGACCCCCGAACGTATCCGAGCCTTGTTCGACGACGGCCCGCCCGAGATGCGAGAGATGTTGTCTCGCTTCGTCGATGGACAACCGGCGTCATTGATCTTCGATGTGCCGCCGACCGCAGGTACCGCCGCCTTCGAGCGCGGATTGCTGTATCGATTGGACGGGCATCGCGTCGAGATGCCGTTGGAAGTGAGCATCGCGCTGCGAGGAGACGGGTGGCGATTGCCCATCGAGCTCAGGCCGCCGGAATTCGCCACTCGTGTTCTGTCGCACAATGACTCGCGGCGAGCGCGCTCCATCGCCTTGCTGCAGTTCTGTGAGCACACGCAGGCGTTGTTGACGGCAATCGACACCGATGGCCTGGCAATGATGAAGACCGGTGGCATCAGCACCAAAGAACTCCGTGCGCTGACTTCTCGTCTGGGATTCGCCGACGAGCATCACACCGCGTTGATGCTGATGCTGGCGCGCGAAGCCGGGTTGCTCGCCGACCGGGGAAAGACCGGCGTCGCATTGACCTCGACCTACGAAACCTGGTCGACGAGCTCGCGATCCGAACAGGCGGCAGCATTGTTGGCCGCGTGGTGGTGCTCGCCCTTCACGCCGACCCACCGGGTGCCTCGATCCTCCCAGAAGACCGCGCCGGTACTCAAGAAGATGCTCGACGATCCCGCGGCCGCAGACGTGCGTTCGACTGCCTTGGCGGCTCTTCTGCGCCTCGGCGGATCCGACAGCCCGACGCCGGTGTTGTCCGATCCCGACGAATTCGCCCGCTACCTCGAGTGGCATATTCCGGTCGTCTCGACGAGCGCCGGGTTTGGCCACGTGCGCGCACTCTGGGCCGAGGCCACCCGCCTCGGAGTTCTGGTCGACGGCGCACCGACCGATCTGTGCGCCACCCTGACGGACTTCCGAGTGGGCCGAGACGGCGATCCGCGCCAGATCGCCTCCGCGCTGGCAACGCAGCTACAAGATATGGCCGAATGGGTGCCGTTCTCGGTGCGCCTGTTGCCCGATTCGACCGCAGTGGTCACCGGGCCGCCGAGCACCGAGGTGGCGTCGATACTCGGTGCGGCCGCGCAACCCGAGTCGCGGGAAGTGGCGTCGGTCTGGCGCTTCACGCCGGCGACGATCCGCAACTTCTTCGACACCGGTGGTACCGGTGAGGAGTTGATCGACGCCCTCGCCGAGATGGCCGACACCGACGTTCCCCAAGCCCTGGCCTATACGATCCGAGACTGTTGGCGCACCTACGGCGCACTGGCCGTGCGCAAGATCCCGTGCGCCATCGTCTCCGAGGACGTCGTACTGCTGACGAACATCGAGACGGACGAGGCATTGGCGGTGCTGCAGTTCCAGCGGCTCGCGCCGACAGTCCTGATCAGTTCTGCCACACCCATCGACACTCTCGCGGTGCTGCGCAGGCACGGATACTCCCCGGTGCGGCACTCCGACACCGGTCGGCTCGAGCTGGACAGCGCGACCAGGGTCCGCGCCAACACCACCCGCATCTCGCACCCCGCACCCGCAGCACCACGTCGACGCGAATCACGCGAGCTCGCACGGCTGCTGCAAGCAGGCGACCCCGGCACCGTCGACGACGCACGGGTGCGTTCCGCGCTCAGCCGGCACAGCAGACTGCTGCCACGGGAGCTCGATGCGCTGACCGACGCCGCAGCGCGCGGCGCACCCGTCTCGATCGACTATCAGAACTCCAAAGGCGCAATCGTGCGGCACGCGATCTCGGACGCGCTGCAGGACGGCAACTGGCTACTCGCGCTGTCGACGTCCACCGGCAGCCGGGAAAGCTTCGCGATCATGAACATCAGAGCGGTGTCCGCCGGTCCGCACTGATGCACGATGCAACTCTGTCGTCGGTCGCCGGTACCCTTTCGGGCGTGGCCCTCTACCGGAAGTACCGTCCCGCGACGTTCGCCGAAGTCGTCGGTCAGGAGCACGTCACCGAACCGATCAGCGTGGCGCTCGATTCCAACAGAATCAACCACGCCTATCTCTTCTCAGGCCCTCGTGGCTGCGGAAAGACGTCCTCGGCACGCATCCTCGCCCGATCGCTGAACTGCGCCGAAGGACCGACCTCCACCCCCTGCGGTGTGTGCAACTCCTGCGTCGCACTGGCACCGGGCGGGCCCGGCAACTTCGACGTCGTCGAGATGGACGCAGCCAGCCACGGTGGCGTCGACGATGCACGCGATCTTCGAGACAAAGCCGTGTACGCCCCGGCCGAGTCGCGCTACGTCATCTTCATCATCGACGAGGCGCACATGGTCACCCCGGCCGGCTTCAACGCGCTGCTCAAGGTCGTCGAGGAACCGCCGGAGCACCTGGTCTTCATCTTCGCGACCACCGAGCCCGAGAAGGTGCTCCCCACCATCCGCTCGCGAACCCACCACTACCCGTTCCGACTGCTCGCGCCGTCGACGATGCGCGGCCTGCTCGAGAAGATCTGTGGTCAGGAACAGGTACCGGTCGAGGACGCGGTCTATCCACTCGTTATCCGCGCGGGTGGCGGTTCTCCGCGTGACTCGCTGTCGGTCATGGACCAGTTGCTGGCCGGAGCCGGACCGGAAGGCGTCACCTACCCGCGAGCTCTGTCGCTGCTCGGCGTCACCGACGTCGCGCTGATCGACGAGGCCGTCGACGCCCTGGCCGCGGGAGACGGCGGCGCACTGTTCGGCACCGTCGACAAGGTGATGGACGCGGGCCACGACCCACGTCGCTTCGCCATCGACCTCCTCGATCGCATGCGAGACCTGATCCTGATGAAGGCCGTACCCGACGCCGGTGAACGTGGCCTGGTCGACGTGCCGGGCGACGTCCTCGAACGGCTCCGCGACGAGGCGGACCTGCTCGGCTCGGCGACGCTGACTCGCTACGCCGAAATCGTGCACTCGGGCCTCGGCGAAATGCGAGGGGCCACCGCGCCGCGCCTGCTGCTCGAAGTGATGTGCGCACGGATGCTGCTGCCCTCGGCTTCCGATGCGGAATCGGCGGTGCTGCAGAGGCTCGAACGCGTCGAACGTCGCCTGGACGTCACCCTTCCTGCCGGTGAGCAGGCGGCAGTGGCACAGGCAGCCGCAGACCCGACACGACCACAGCTGCCCGCGACCGACGAGCCTGCACCCTCCGGCCCGCCCCCGGTGAACAAATTCCAGCGACCGTCCCAGCGACAGCCGGCCGCCGAGTCCGCACCCGCGGCACCAGCATCGGCCCCGGCTCCGGCACCTGCGCCTGCGCCTGTCGCGGCACCCGAACCCATGGCGGTCCCGGAAACGTCTCCGGTGCCCGAGCCTGCAGCTCCTGAGCCAGCTCCCGCACCCGAGCCAGCTCCCGCACCCGAGCCGGCTCCGACACCCGAACCAGCTCCGACACCCGAACCAGCTCCGACACCCGAACCGGCTCCGACACCCGAACCGGCTCCAACACCCGAGCCAGCTCCGACACCCGAGCCAGCTCCGACACCCGAACCGGCACCCACACCCGAACCGGCGCGCGAGCCCGCACCGGTCACGACTTCCGCTGCAGCGCAACAGCATTCGGAAACTTCGCTGTCCCATGAGGATTTTCCGCCGGAGCCCGAGGACGAGTACGGACCGGAGCCCGAGCCGGTGTACGAATCCGAGCCCGAGCCTGTCGCGGCACCCGCGGCGGCCTCCAACGAGCCGGATGCGGCGGCCGTCCGCGCGGTGTGGTCCGAGGTGCGAACCAAGGTACGAGAGCGAAGCAGGACCGTCGAGGTGATGTTGTCCGGTGCGTCGGTACGCACCGTCGAGAACGGCACCATCACACTGGGCCACGATTCGGCACCGCTCGCGAAGCGACTCGAAGAACCCCGCAACGCCGACGTCATTCGGGACGCGTTGCGTGACGTGTTCGGCGTCGAATGGTCGGTGGTCTGTCTGGTGGGTGCTGCGGCACCACCGGAACCGTCATCAGCAAAAAAAGATGAACCGGCAGCGAAACCCGCGTCGCTGCCGAAGTTCTCGAGGCCGAGCCAGGCAGGGGCTCCCCGTCCGACGTCGGACGGTTTCGGTTCAGCGGGCGATGGATCGGACGCAGATATTCCGATGCCCGAGGCCCCGGACTATCCCGATGATCCCGAGCCGGTAGGTCCGCCGCCTCCGGAGACGCCGGAGGACGAGGAAGAACTGCTCAAGGCCGCGGCCGAACCCGCGGACCCGTCGGTTCGTCGGGACCCGGAAACGGTCGCCATGGAGCTGCTGGTGAGCGAACTCGGAGCGGTACCGCTCAAGGAGATCTGAGGCTCAGGCGAGCGTGAGATCGTCGGTGTCGACGAATACCAGTCGGCCGCTGTCGAGAGCGACGGCCCAACGCTTGGCGACGGCCCAGTCCCGCGAGGTGCTGTCGGTCGCTTGGACTCCGAAGTCGTCGACGATAGCGCCGGTCTCGTAGGCGTCGGATCCAGAACTGTCGGCTCCGGACTTGTCGTCGTTGCGAGTGCGTACCTTGACGCGAGCGCCCACGGTCGGTTCGTTGTCGGTTTCCATGGTCGGTCTTCTTTCGCCTTCGGTCGATCTGACGCATCGTAATTTCCCATGACGGGGTCGTTCAAACCTGAACCGCATCGTGGGTCATGCGAAACGCTCGTTTCGGTCCTTATGTCGGATCGGTATGCCAACTTACTGTGGCATGAGCTGAGGTCTGTCATGGCCTCGCACCGACGCGATCGGCCGGCACGGCGATCGCGACAAGATCGAGTATGTGGAAGGAACTGCGCGCTGTGACTACAGAGGCATTCATTTACGAGGCCATCAGGACTCCCCGAGGTAAAGGAAAGAACGGCTCCCTGCATTCGGTGAAGCCGATTTCCTTGGTGACCGGGCTGATCGACGAGCTCCGTCGACGTTTCCCCGACATGGACGAGAACCGAATCTCCGACCTCATCCTGGGCGTGGTCTCGCCCGTCGGAGATCAGGGTGCCGACATCGCCCGCACGGCCGTGCTCGCAGCCAAGATGCCCGACACCGTCGGCGGCTTCCAGCTCAACCGCTTCTGCGCGTCGGGCCTCGAGGCCGTCAACCTGGCCGCGCAGAAGGTGCGCTCGGGCTGGGACGAACTGGTCGTTGCCGGCGGCGTCGAGTCGATGTCTCGCGTGCCGATGGGCAGTGACGGCGGCGCATGGGCCATGGACCCGGCCACCAACTACGACACCTACTTCGCCCCGCAGGGCATCGGTGCCGACCTGATCGCCACCATCGAAGGATTCACCCGCGAGGACGTCGACGCGTATGCCGTCCAGTCCCAGGAGCGCGCCGCAGCGGCGTGGTCCGGTGGCTACTTCGCCAAGTCCGTCGTTCCGGTCACCGACCAGAACGGTCTGCTGATCCTCGATCAGGACGAGCACATGCGTCCGGGCAGTACCGTCGAGTCGCTCGGCAAGCTGAACCCGGCATTCACCGGTATCGCGGCCATGGGCGGATTCGACGACGTGGCGCTGCAGAAGTACCACTGGATCGAGAAGATCGATCACGTCCACACCGGCGGAAACAGCTCCGGCATCGTCGACGGCGCAGCCCTCGTCCTCGTCGGCAGCGAGCAGGCGGGCAAGGACCTGAACATGGTCCCGCGCGCCCGCATCGTCGCGACGGCCACCAGTGGTGCCGATACGACGATCATGCTGACCGGACCGACCCCGGCGTCGAAGAAGGTTCTCGCCACCGCCGGCCTGACCGTCGACGACATCGATCTGTTCGAGCTCAACGAGGCGTTCGCTTCCGTGGTGCTGCGTTTCCAGAAGGATCTGAAGATCCCGAACGAGAAGCTCAACGTCAACGGCGGCGCCATCGCCATGGGCCACCCGCTCGGTGCCACCGGAGCCATGATCACCGGCACCGTGCTCGACGAGCTCGAGCGCCGCGGCGGCCGGTACGCCTTGATCACCCTGTGCATCGGCGGCGGCATGGGCGTTGCCACCATCATCGAGCGAGTCTGAGGTAGAACGATGTCTGACAACATGATTCAGTGGGACCAGGACGCCGACGGCATCGTCGTTCTGACGATGGACGACCCCAACCAGGGCGCCAACACGATGAACCAGCTGTACAAGGACTCGATGGGCGCGACGGTCGACCGCCTCGAGGCCGAGAAGGACAGCATCACCGGAGTCGTGCTGACCTCCGCCAAGAAGACGTTCTTCGCCGGCGGCGATCTGCACACCCTCATCGAAGCCAAGCCCGAGGACGCCCAGCGGGTGTTCGACGAGGTCCAGGAAGTCAAGGGACAGCTGCGTCGGCTCGAGAAGCTCGGCAAGCCGGTCGTGTCCGCCATCAACGGTGCGGCACTCGGCGGCGGACTCGAGATCGCTCTCGCAACGCATCACCGCATCGCGGCCGATGTTCCCGGCGTGCAGATCGGTCTGCCCGAGGTCTCGCTCGGCCTCCTGCCCGGCGGCGGCGGCGTTGCCCGCATCACGCGACTGCTCGGCATCCAGACCGGCTTCATGACGGTCCTCGCTCAGGGCACTCGGTTCCGTCCGGCCAAGGCTCTCGAAATCGGTCTGGTTCACGAATTGGTCGGCAGCATCGACGAATTGGTGCCCACCGCCAAGGCATGGATCAAGGCCAACCCCGAGGGTGGCGTCGCACCGTGGGACGTCAAGGGTTACAAGATCCCCGGCGGCACGCCGTCGAACCCGAAGCTCGCGCAGATCCTGCCTGCCTTCCCGTCCAACCTGCGCAAGCAGATCAAGGGCGCACCGATGCCGGCTCCGCGCGCGATTCTCGCTGCGGCGGTGGAGGGTGCGCAGGTCGACTTCGACAATGCGTGCACCATCGAGTCGCGGTACTTCACCGAGTTGGTCACCGGTCTGGTGTCCAAGAACATGATTCAGGCGTTCTTCTTCGACCTGCAGGCGATCAACGCCGGTAAGTCTCGTCCCGACGGCATCGAGAAGACCACCTTCACCAAGGTCGCGGTTCTCGGCGCAGGCATGATGGGCGCGGGCATCGCGTACGTGTGTGCCAAGGCCGGAATCGACGTGGTGCTCAAGGACGTTGCGATCGAGTCGGCGCAGAAGGGCAAGGCGTACTCCGAGGCCATCGAGGCCAAGGCACTCTCGCGTGGCAAGACCACCCAGGAGAAGTCGGACGCTCTGCTCGCACGCATCCACCCGACCGCCGATGCCAAGGACGTCGAAGGTGCCGACCTCGTCATCGAGGCCGTCTTCGAGTCGGAAGAGTTGAAGCAGAAGGTCTTCCAGGAGATCGAGGACCTCGTCGATCCGACGGCGCTGCTCGGTTCCAACACCTCGACGCTGCCCATCACGAGCCTCGCTCAGGGCATCAAGCGTCAGGAAGACTTCATCGGCATCCACTTCTTCTCACCCGTCGACAAGATGCCGCTGGTGGAGATCATTCGCGGCGAGAAGACGTCGGATGCGGCCTTGGCCAAGGCATTCGACCTGGTGCAGCTCATCAAGAAGACGCCGATCGTCGTCAACGACAGTCGTGGATTCTTCACCTCTCGCGTGATCGGTACGTTCATCAACGAGGCCATTGCGATGCTGGGCGAGGGCGTCGAGCCGTCGACCATCGAGCAGGCCGGTCTGCAGGCCGGTTACCCGGCTGCGCCGCTGCAGCTTTCGGACGAGCTCACGCTCAACCTGATGCAGAAGATCCGCAAGGAAACCTACGACGCCATCAAGGCTGCCGGTGGAACGCCTCCGGAGGATCCGGCCGGCGAGGTCATCGACAAGATGGTCGACGAGTTCGAGCGTCCGTCGAAGGCCAAGGGTGCGGGCTTCTACGAGTACGAAGACGGCAAGCGCGCCGGCCTGTGGCCCGGACTGCGTGATGCGTTCAAGTCGGGTTCGGCGGACATCCCGTTCGAGGACCTCAAGGAACGCATGCTGTTCATCGAGGCCATCGAGACGCAGAAGTGCTTCGACGAGGGTGTCCTGAATACCACCGCCGACGCCAACATCGGTTCGATCTTCGGCATCGGCTTCCCGGCATGGACGGGTGGCGTGCACCAGTACGTCGTCGGCTACCCGGGTGGTCAGGCCGGATTCGTCGCTCGCGCGGACGAATTGGCCAAGAAGTACGGAGAGCGCTTCCAGGTTCCGGCCTCGCTGCGCTGACCCCATGTGAGTGGAAACGCGTAGCAGGCTACGAGTTTCCACTCACGTGCGCGTAGCGCTGTCACCCGCGATGCGCGATCAACCTCTCGGCGCCGTCTGTGAATTGTTGCTTCATCAATTCGCAGGCGGCGTCGATGTCGTTTCGAATCAGGGCCGCGATCAGCTCCTCGTGATTGCGCACGGCTGCTCGGCCCCAGTCACGGTCGGTGGCGTAGAGACGGGTCGGGGTATAGCGGGTGGCGTTGTTGAGAAACCACGCCAACTTGGCCGACTCGGCCAGACGGTTCAGCACACGATGGAACTCGAACTCGATGTTCTCGACGTCCTCGGCCTTGCCGTTCTCGACGGCGACCGACAGTGCGTCGGTGAGCTCGGTGAGTCGATCCAGTTCGACCTCGGTGATCTTCGGTGCCGCCCGGCGCACGAGTTCGACCGCGATCTCACCCTGCAGCCAGAAGATGTCGACGATGTCGCTCGGCGTCAGCGCAGACACCACATAGCCGCGGTGGGGGACGAGCTCGACGATGCCCTCACCGCGCAAGGTCAGTAGCGCCTCACGCACCGGGGTGACGCTGACGCCCAGCTGGGCTGCGGTCTCGTCGAGCCGGATGAAGTCTCCCGGACTCACCTCTCCGGACATCACCAGGTGCCGGACGTGGCTGGCGACTTCCTCGGACAACTGCGGCCGTCGCCTCAGAGCCGTCCGCTTGTCTGCCATGTCGAAAAGCCAATCACACCGCGGGCTTGGTCCGGAGCACAACCTTCGCGACGGGTTCGACGACGCGGGCAGCAATCGGCCCCAGGATGGCCATCAGCAGCACGTACGCCGTCGCCAGGGCCGCCAGTTCGCCTTCGACAGCTCCCGCGGCGACGGCCAGTCCGGCGATGACGATGGAGAACTCTCCGCGCGCCACCAGAGCCGCACCGGCGCGTAGTCGTCCCGGCCTGCCGATTCCCTGCCGACCTGCTGCCCACCAGCCCGTCGCGATCTTGGTCGCGGCGGTGGTGACGGCGAGTACGACGGCCCAGCCCAACACGGGCGGGATGGTCGACGGGTCGGTGCCCAGACCGAACACGACGAAGAACATCGCAGCGAACAGGTCGCGTAGGGGTTCGAGGACGCGGGTCGCGTTGTCGGCCGTCGACCCGGAGATCGCGATTCCCAGCAGGAACGCACCGACGGCCGCCGAGACCTGCAGTTCCGACGCGATGCCGGCCACCAGCAGGGCGGACCCGAGGACTTTGAGCAGCACGACCTCACGGTCGGGACTGTCGACGATCGCCGAGACGAATCTGCCGTATTTCAGCGCGACGACCAACACGAAGGTGATGACGAACAGTGAGATGCCGAGGGCTTCGAGTCCGCCGAGGAAGCTGACTCCGCTCAGGACGGCGGTGAGGATCGGGAGGTAGATGGCCATGGCCAGGTCCTCGAACACCAGGATCGACAGCACGACCGGGGTTTCGCGGTTTCCCAGTCGGCCCAGGTCGGTGAGAACTTTGGCAATGATGCCCGACGACGAGATGTACGTGACGCCGCCCATCACGAGCGCCCCGACTCCGCCCCAGCCGAGCAGCAGCGCGACGACGGCACCGGGCGCGAAGTTGAGGACGATGTCGACCAGACCGGCCATCCACGATCGACGCAGGCCGGTGACGAGCTCGGTTGCGGTGTATTCGAGGCCGAGCAGCAGCAACAGCAGGATGACGCCGATTTCGCTGGCGATCTCGCTGAACTCGTCGATGCCGCCGAGGTTGACGAATCCGCCGTTGCCGAAGGCCAGTCCGCCGAGCAGGTAGAACGGGATGGGGGAGACGCCGATCCGGCCGGCGAGACGAGCGAGAAGTCCGAGAACGAAGAACACGGCACCCAGCTCGGTGAGGGCGAGCGCGCTCTCGGCCACGGGTCAGCCCCGACTGATCTCAGGCATTGCCGAGCAACTTGGCTGCTGCGTCCAGTCCGTCCGCGGTGCCGACGGCGACCAGCAGGTCACCTGCGGCGAGCGTGAAGTCGGGGGTGGGTGACGGTTGTACCTGGCCGGCGCGCATGACAGCGACGACGGATACTCCGGTCTTGGTGCGCATGGCGGTGTCGCCGAGTGTGCGGCTGACGAACCGTGAATTCGCGCGAATGGGGAGCTGACGAGTGTTGATTCCGGGGAGATCGCGATGCTCTTCCCCGAGCTGAGCAATGAGTTGCGGCGACCCGAGCAGATTGCCCAGGGCCGCCGCTTCCTCATTGCTCAGGGTGATGGACGCCTGCGTCGCATCGGGGTCGTCCTTGCGCGAAACGATCAACTCGTTCGCGCCGTCCTTGCGGGTGATGACGCCGATGCGGCGCCCGGAAGCGAGGGCAAAATCTTTCCGCACCCCGATTCCGGGCAGCAGGGTCACTTCGACGTTCATGGTCGAAATGCTAGCCCTGCAGGCAACGCGTTATCGCAGGATCAGGCGTGGAGCCTGCAGGAACGACCCGTGAAAATGTGAATCAGGATGCGACGGCAGCGAGCAGCGCTTCGCGCTGGTTTGCGCCGAGGCCGCCGATGCGGCGCGTATCTGCGATGGACAGCTGCTCGAGCAGCTGTGCGGCGCGCACGGATCCAACGCCCGGCAGGGCCTTGATCAGCGCGGACACCTTGGTCTTCTTGACGATCTCGTCGTTCTCCGCCTTGGCGAGGACGTCAGCGACGCTCAGTTCGCCGGACTTGACGGATGCGAGCAGCTTCGACCGCGCAGTGCGTGCCTCGGCCGCCTTGGCCAGCGCCGCGGTGCGCTGTTCCGGTGTCAATACTGGTAAAGCCATGGCCTGTTCTCCTCGATTGTGGTGACCCGTCGCTCGTTGACAGGTCTCGACCCTCTTGCATCGTGCCTGGTGGCTCTTCCAATCTAACCGAACAACACGGGTGTCATTCACGGTCGAACCACCGAACCTCCCTCGCCAGGCTACGTCCTATCCGATTCGGGGTGTGCCCCGACCAGCACTTCGGCCTTCCGGAGCCGGTGTGTGCTGGGTGTTCGACGCCTCGAGCCGGCTCGGTCGGGAGCGGTCGCGTGCGTTTTTCGATGGGCGACGTCGAGTGCCGTGCCGCGGGTTACGGGCAGCGTACCCATATCCGAACGGTCGGTCGGATTGTTATTCTGGCGGCATGATGCGCACCCGAGGACTGCTGGCCGGACTGGCCGCGTCGATGCTCCTGCTCGTCGGCGCGGGTACCGCGGCCGCTGCTCCGATCAACGTTCCGTGGTCACCCGACGACGCGCTCGATTCGGAGGTCAGCTTCGAGTCCGGCGGCGTCACCTTCTACGGCAGCCTCCGCATGCCGGTCGGCGACACCCGCGGCGTGGCCTTGGTGCTGCCGGGCAGCGGGCCGACCGATCGCAACGGGAACTCGGGTGATCTGCACCTGAACACGACCGCATACGTCGCCGACGAGTTGTCCCGACGCGGTATTGCGAGCCTGCGGTTCGACAAGCTCGGGAGCGGCCGCACCGGGCTGGCCGGGGTGGATCCGAACAACCCGCCCGGCTTCGATGCGCAGGTCGACAATGCCGCGGACGCACTGGCTTTCCTGCAGCAGCGCACCGGTGTCGGGGCGGATCGCACGACGGTGATCGGGCACAGCGAGGGCGCACTGACGGCACTGCGCCTGGCCGATGCCGACAGTGCGGCGTTCACCCATGTCGGCCTGCTCGAGCCGTTGTCCATCCGCTACCTCGACCTGCTGACCGCGCAGGTCGATCGCAACATCGGCGAGGCCGTGGCGGTCGGCCAGTTCACCGAGGAGCAGGCCGCGTCGTCGCGGGATCGCTTCGCCCAGGCCGTCGCCGATATTCGCGCGGGACAACCGCTGTCTGCCGAGCCCGACCCGATCGTCGACGGTCTGGGACTGCGGCAGAGCGCCACCTTCCTGCGGGAAGCGGATGCCACGGACCCGGCGGATCTGGCTGCCGCGCTACCGGACTCGTACTCCTCGTTCCTGACCTGCTCGGACAAGGACCTGAACGTGTCCTGCGGCCAGGTCGAGAACGTGCGAGTGGCCCTGGGCCACACCGACCTCCACTTCGCGCACTTCGCCAACAGCTCGCACATGCTGGGCGAGCTCGGCCCGCTGCCCGCCGATCCGAACACTGCCCTGGCACCGCTGCCGCTCTCGGGGGAGTTTCGCGATGCGTTCGGGCGGTGGGTGGACGGACTCTGACCCGTCGAGTTGGCAGTTACGTCGTCGCTACCGGACAACCGCGAATCGGTGATGCGGCCTGGGTGCCCAGATCTTTCGGGCTGTACCCGACGGGATAGCCGGGGTAGGTCTTGTTGCCCGCGTCGGCTGTCGTGCGTGAGTGTTTTCTCGAGGGCAGGAAACGCTCCACGCGGGCCTTGGTCCGCAGCGCCCGCACCGCGGCCCGTTCCAGCGTGGGTGAGCCGGCGGGGAAGCCGAATGCGTTCGCCATCCGATCGTCGAGCAACGCGAACACGCCCTGCCGGACGGCCGGGGTGAGCGCGGCGGGAAACCACGAGCAGTAGAGATCGAGGGTGTAGGTGCCGATGCGACGGTTGTCCTCGCTGAAGCGGAACGTTCGTTCTTCGTAATCGAGCTTGAACTGTGCGAACTCGGTATACGACTCTGGAATGTCCTTGATGCCCATGCGTTTACCCACTTCGCTGTAGAAGTGGAAGGTCGCGAGCCGCTCGTGGGGATGCAGACGACGCCACCCGTAGGTGTCGATCCATTCGATGGGCTCGTAGATGAACGTCGTGAGCACGTACAGCATGTCGTCGTTGGAAATGTCGTACTGGGCGTGCATTCGATTGACCGTCCGCAGTGACTGACGACCTCGTTCGGAGTCGTATCCGTGCTCGACCATTTCCGACATCAGCAGCGAGGTGTCGTCGTACCGCTTCTGCGGTCGCTTCTCGAACTCGCCGGTCCGGGCCAGCAGAGCGGAGATCGTCGGCACGCAATACGTTCGGAACAAGGCGAATTCGAGGGCCCGCTGATAATCCCAGGGGAACTCGTACCCCGCGGTGATCCGGTGAATGGTGTGACAGTCGCGGACCGGGTCGAGTTCCTCGACGCGGCGCAACCACCCGTATCGACCCCGACCCGGCGCGATGTCCATGGTCAGCCTCGTCCGTGGCGAAGTTTGAGCGCCAGCACCGAGAGCTTCATGTTTCGTGCTTTGCGCTTCATCGTCAGCAGATCGATCGGTGCCGCGAAGCCCTGCACAGTCAGTGATTTGACGGTGCTGAATTCACGAAGACCGTCGTCGCCGTGGATGCGCCCGAAGCCCGAGTCGCCCGTTCCGCCGAACGGTAGGGCCGGGACGCCGGCGAAGCCCAGCACCGAATTGACCGTCACGACACCACAATCGAGCTTCTCGGCGGCGCGTCGCCCGACCGCGGTGTCCTTGGTGAACACCGATGCACCCAGACCGTAGGAGGACGCGTTGGCACGGGCGATGGCCTCGTCCAGGTCGCGGACCTTGTTGACGACGACGGTGGGCCCGAACGTCTCCTCGGTGATCGCGGTCGAATCCTCGGGAACGTCGGTGAGGACGACGGGGTCGATGTACGGCCCGTGCAGTGAGTCGAGACCTCCCACCAATGCCGTGCCGCCCTTGGCCAACGCATCCTCGATCTGGCCGCGGACGATGTCGCTCTGCTTGCCCAGCGTCATCGGGCCGTAGGACGAGGTCTTCGATCCACCGGGCTTCAATTCCTTGACCGCCCTGGTGAATTCGACGACGAACCGGTCGTACACCGGGGCGGCGACGTAGATACGTTCGACTCCGGCGCAGGTCTGCCCGGCATTGCCCATCGCGCCGAACGTCGCGAACTCCACGGCCGCAGGGATATCGGCGTCGGCGTCGACGAGCATCGCGTCCTTACCGCCGCACTCGGCGATCAGTGGCGTCAACGACTTCGCGCAGGTGGCCATGACTTTCTTGGCCGTCGCGGTCGAGCCGGTGAACGCGATCTTGTCGACGCCGGCTTCGACCAGGGCGGTGCCGGTGGAACCGTCGCCGGTGATCGTCTGGAACACCGGGTGGGGAGCGGCGAGCGACTGCCACTTCTCGGCCAACCAGACCCCGACACCCGGAGTGAGTTCGCTGGGCTTGAAGACGACGGTGTTGCCTGCGGCGAGGGCGTACGCGATCGACCCCATCGGCGTGTAGAGCGGGTAGTTCCACGGCCCGATGACGCCGACGACGCCGAACGGGCGGTAGCTGACGTAGGCCTTCTGGTTGATGGCGAGCAGACCCGATCCGACCCTGCGCTGTTTCAGGGTCTTGCCGGCGTGGCGCGCCGCCCAATCGATGTGTTCGACGCCCAACATGACTTCCAGCAGGGAGTCCTCGTCCGGCTTGCCGGTTTCGGCGGCGATGACGGCGGCGAGGCTCGCGGCGTCGCGGGCGATCGCGGTCTTGAATTCGAGGAGCCACCGCTTGCGGCCCTCGAATCCCTGCGCGTCCCACCACCGGGCGGCCGAGCGGGCGCGGGCCACGGCGATCTCGACCTCGGCGCCGTCGGCGATCGGGTACGTGGCGAGTGCGAGACCCGTTCTGGGATCGAGGCTTTCGAAGGTGCTCTCGTTCGTTCGTTCGATCTGGTCCGTCACGGGCTCTATCCTCCAGCAGATCGCATCACATATATTTGATGTGATTCAATGTTGTCCAGGACACACTATGCGCCCGCCACCGTTGCAACAACCCCCGCAGCCCCGCTGTGCAGGAGATGTGGAATGAGCCTCGATCTCACACGCACGGCGTCTTCGAAACAGCCGATTGCGCGACGACCGCAGCTGTCCGAGGACGTCGCAGTGAGCATCAGCCGAAGGATCGTCGCCGGTGCGCTGAAGCCGGGGGCGTTCGTCCGCATCGACGAGACCGCAGCCGAGTTGGGAGTCAGTGCCACCCCGGTACGCGAGGCGCTGGTGTCGTTGCGCGGCGAAGGGTTGCTCGAATCGGTCCCGCATCGGGGCTACCGCGTTGTCGAACTGACACGGCAGGACATCGACGACATCTTCTGGTTGCAGGGCACGATCGCCGCGGCCTTGGCCGAGCGGGCATCCCGCCGGGTCACCGCGGAGCATCTCCAGCAGTTGACCACCCTCAACGACGACCTACGCGACGCCGTGACACGCACCGACGCCGATGCCGTCGAACGGTGCGAGTTCGAGTTTCACCGCGCCATCAACAAGATCGCAGGCGGCACCACATTGGCGTGGTTTCTGCTCGGTGCCGTCAAGTACACCCCGACGCATCTACATGCGTCCGACACCGACTGGGGACGACGGGCGGTACGCGGCCACGAGGAATTGATCGAGGCGATGCGTCGAGCCGATCACCGGGCCGCCGGTGAACTGATGCGACATCAGTTCACCGACGCAGCGACCCTGGTTCGATCGTTCAGCTGAGTCCGCTCAGCTCAGGTGATGCGGCTGGGGGTGCGACTTGTGCCCCTCGTCCGAGCCCTCGTTGTCCTGATGACCGTTCGACGTGCCCTGCGCTCCTGTTCCCGCCGGAACCATCGAGATGATCACCGACTTCGAAGTAGGGCAGTTGCTCTGCAGCGCAGTCGAATCCAACGGAATCAGCGGATTGGTCTCGGGGTAGTACGCAGCAGCCGACCCACGCGGGGTGTCGTACTCGACGATGCGGAACGACGGCGCGCACCGTTCCACGTCGTCGTCGTCCCACTTGGTGACGAGATCGACCATGTCGCCGTCGCGGAAGCCGAGCGTCGAGATGTCTTCTCGGTGCACGAAGATGACGCGTCGGCCGTTCTCGATTCCGCGGTAGCGATCGCTGAGGCCGTAGATCGTCGTGTTGAACTGATCGTGGCTGCGCAGCGTCTGCAGAATCAGATGGCCGGACGGAACCTGCAGCACGTCGATCGGCGAGACGGCGAATTCGCCCTTGCCGCTATTGGTTTCGAACGTCCTGCTGTCGCGAGGGGGATGCGGAAGGACGAAGCCGCCGGGTCGTCGAACATTGACCTCGTACCCTTCGCAACCGGCGACGACGCGCGAGATGTGCGTGCGAATGTTGCGGTAGTCGTCGCGGAAACCCTTCCAATCGAGACCGTATCGATCACCGAGTGTCGCCTCGGCGATTCCGCTGACGATCGCGACCTCCGAGCGCAGGTACGGGCTCGCGGGCTTCAGCGGTCCTCGTGACGAGTGCACCGAGCAGGTGGAGTCCTCCACCGAAATCCATTGCTCACCACTGGCTTGCACGTCCTTCTCGGTGCGTCCGAGGGTCGGCAGAATGAGAGCCGTCTCGCCGCACACGAGATGCGAACGGTTGATCTTCGTGGAGATCTGCACGGTCATGCGCATCTTGCGCAGCGCCTCGAACGTGACGTCGCTGTCGGGCGTCGCCTGTACGAAGTTGCCGCCGAGGCCGAGGAAGAAATGGGCCTTGCCGTCGCGCATGGCGCGGATCGAGTCGACGGTGTCCAAGCCGTGCTCACGGGGCGGCTCGAAGTCGAACTCCGCCGCCATGGCGTCGAGGAAGGCCACCGGAGGGCGCTCCCAGATGCCCATCGTTCGGTCGCCCTGCACGTTCGAGTGGCCACGGACGGGAAGCAAACCGGCACCGGCCTTACCGATGTTTCCTTGCGCGAACGCGAGATTGGTGACTTCCTTGATGGTGGCGACGGCATTGCGATGCTGCGTCAGACCCATCGCCCAGCAGAAGACGGTGGCCTTGGAGTCGCGCAGCATCTCGGCGGCCTCGGTGATCTGCTGCATCGACAGACCGGTGACCTCGGTGACGAGATCGAAATCGACCTCGGCAACGTGTGCCTTCCACTCGTCGAATCCGACGGTGTATTCGCCGAGGAATTCGTGATCGAGGGCGTCCCACTTCACCAACAGCGCCCCGAGGGCCTGGAACAGAGCGAGGTCGCCGTTGAGCTTGATCGGCAGGTGCAGATCCGACAGATCGGTACCGGGACCGACCATGCCGCGCGGGGTCTGGGGGTTCTTGAAGTTCAGCAGTCCCGCTTCGCGAAGGGGATTGATGGACAGAATCTTTGCGCCGTTCTGCTTCGCCAGCTCGAGGGCGGAGAGCATACGCGGGTGATTCGTGCCGGGATTCTGGCCGGCCAGGATGATCAGTTCGGCGTTGTGAACGTCGTCGAGCGTGACGCTGGCCTTGCCGATGCCGATGGATTCCTGCAGCGCGATGGACGTCGACTCGTGACACATGTTGGAGCAGTCGGGCATGTTGTTGGTGCCGAACGACCGAGCGAACAACTGGTAGATGAACGCGGACTCGTTGGACGCACGACCCGAGGTGTAGAAGATGGCCTCGTCCGGGCTGGCCAGGCTCTTCAACTCGTCGCCGATCAGACGGAACGCATCGTCCCATTCGATGGGCTCGTAGTGGCTGCCGCCGGGGAGCTTGATCATCGGATGCGTGATGCGGCCTTGCTGACCCAACCAGTGTTCGGTGTGCGCATCGAGCTCGGCAATGCTGTGCTGCGCGAAGAACTCCGGAGTGGCTCGCGTCGTCGTCGCCTCCTCGGCGACGGCCTTGGCACCGTTCTCGCAGAACTCGGCGGCGTGCCGATGACCCGGATCGGGATCGGGCCACGCGCAGCTCATGCAGTCGAAGCCCTCGGCCTGGTTCAGCTTGAGGAGCGTCTGCGCGGTGCGCTTGGGACCCATGTGTCCCAGCGCGCGCTTCATCGACACCGCGACGGCGGTGGCACCTGCCGCATGGGTCTTCGGCTTCTCGATGTCGAGCTCGGCCTCGTCGACGTCGCTGTCGGTGCGTCTCATGCGGGTCCCTTCGTTGCGTTACCCCCGCCCTCGACCATAGCCGTAGGCTCAGCCGGCGAGGAGTGCGGTCACCAAATCCACGTACTGCTGTTTCGCCGAATCCTGGCTCGTGCCTTCGAGCTTCGCCCAGGCATCGAACTTTGCGCGGTTCACCATGTCCAGCCGTCCGGGACGCTTACCCGTCACGTCTCCGATCGAACCTTGCTTGAAGAGCGAGTACAGGCGCAGCAGATCGTCGTTGCTCGGCTTGGACGTGAGCTTCTTGACGTCAACCTGCGCATCGGCGAACGACTGGTCGAGATCGGACATGAACGAGCTCCTTCGGCTGTAGGTGCCGTCATCCTTGCACGGCGGCCTGCTCGAGGATGCGTATACAGTGCGCGACCAGAGCGTCGCGAGTGGCGTCGAGGGTGCCGTCCAGAAAACCGATGAACAGAGCCGTCAACGCGCCGACGGTTCCGACGGCGACGAGCTGCCGGTCGGCGGACTCGGGTAGCCGGGCACGAACCAGTTCGACGAACCCGGGCAGCAGGTCGAGTCCGCGTCGGCTCAGCGCAGGTTCGGCCAACGGAGCGATCAGCAGCACTCGTCCCATCCGAGGCTCGTCGACGACGATTTCGACGAACGCCCGGACGGGCGCGGCCACGGCGTCCTTCGGTGGTGCTCCGGCGACGGCGTTCTCCAGGGCCTCCTGCGCCCGAGCCCCTACCCAGGCGTAGACCGCGCGAACGAACGTGTCGCGATCGGTGAAGCTCTCGTAGAAGTAGCGCTCGGTGAGTCCGGCTGCGCGGCACACGGCGCGCACGTTGACCGCAGGTCCCTCCTGCGCGCCGAGGAGTTCGATCCCCGCATCGAGCAACGCGTCGTATCGCATGGATCTGCGCTCTTCCAACTGTTGACCACGCATGTTGTCGAGGCTACTTTGACAACATGCGTAGTCAGTTCGATCGACCTGTCCCACTCGGTCCCGACTCGCTCACCTGGAAGTACTTCGGTGACTGGCGGGGGATGTTGCAGGGCGTGTGGGCGGGGTCGATGCAGAACATGCACCCGGGCCTCGGAGCGGGCGTCGAACAGCATTCGACGTTCTTCGACGAGCGATGGCAGCGCCTCTACCGCTCCCTGTATCCGATCGGGGGAGTGGTGTTCGACGGCGACCGCGCCGAGGAAACCGCCCGCCAGGTTCGCGGCTACCACAACGACATCAAGGGAATCGACTCGAAAGGGCGCACGTATCACGCCCTCGATCCCGACACCTTCTACTGGGCACACGCGACGTTCTTCATGGGCACGGTGCTCACCGCCGACCGTTTCATGGGCGGACTGACCGAAACGCAGAAAGTGCAATTGTTCGACGAACACGTGCAGTGGTATCGGCTCTACGGCATGAGCATGCGATCGGTGCCCGAGACCTGGGCCGAATTCCAGAAGTACTGGGAGCACATGTGCACACACGTGCTCGAAGACAACATGGCTGCACGTGGAGTGCTGGATCTGTCCGCGCTCGGCCCGCCACCGTATGCCTCCTGGCTGCCGGAACGAGTGTGGGCCGTGCTGCGCAGGCCGGTGGCATCGTTGTTCGTCTGGATCACCGTCGGGCTCTACGACCCGCCCGTCCGGGAGCTACTGGGATACACGTGGTCGGAGCGGGACGCACGACGGTTCGCGGTGTTCGGCGGGGCGGTGAACCTGGCGTTCGGGCTGGTGCCGCGTCGTCGCCGACTCCATCCGCGCGCCCGGGCCGGCTGGGATCGCGTGGCGGGCCGCAGGCCGGCAACGGCTCCTCTGGTGCACACGCCTGCCCGCAATCTGCCGCCGGCGCAGCGTCGCTCGCACCCGTCGCACTACAGCCCGAAAGTGTAGGTTTCCGGTCTCCGGGTACAACGCGGGTATGTACAACGTCAGAACTGGCAGCGGGTCGCCGCTGGTCCTCGTCCACGGGCTCGGGTCCTCGCACCGCAACTGGGATCCGATCGTCCCGGCACTCGCGGAGCACCGCGAGGTCATCGCCCTCGATCTCCCCGGGTTCGGACGGACACCGCCGCTGGCCGACGTGTCCATCGCGTCGTTGACCGATGCCCTGCGCGCGTACCTCGACAGCGAGGGATTGTCCGACGCCGATCTCGTCGGCAGCTCGATGGGCGCGCGGATGGTCGTCGAGCTGGCCCGACGGGGTCACCGGGGGTCGATGGTCGCCCTCGACCCGGGCGGCTTCTGGAACGACCGTCAGGTCAAGGTGTTCGGGGCGACCATCACCGCATCGCTGGCGTTGATGAAGCGGGCGCAACCGCTGGTGCCCTTCCTGGCCGGGAACCCGATCACCAGAACCGCTGCACTGGCGCAGTTCTCGGCCGCGCCGTGGAAATTGCCGAGCGGACTGGTCGAACGGGAGCTGAAGGGCTTCTCTGCCAAGACTTCACCCTCGCTCGATGCCGCTCGCAAGGCGCTGACCCACGGGCCGAAGCAGCAGGGTGCCCCGAAAGGTTCCCTGCAGGGGTCGCTGCTCATCGGCTGGGGCCGTCAGGACAAGGTGACGACGCCCAGCCAGGCAGAGGTGGCAATGCAGCGTTTCCCCGACGCCACCCTGCACTGGTTCGACAAATGCGGACACTTCCCGCACTGGGACCAGCCGACCGAAACCGTCCGAGTCATCCTGCGGGCGACCGGTCGCTAGCTCCCATGTGAGTGGAACTTCGACCCCTGCTACGAAGTTCCACTCACAAGGCTCAGCCGTTCCACCACGGACGCAGAGGTACGTCGGCCTGACCTTTCGGTCCCAGTTTCACGGCCAGAACCTGGTGCAGCTGAACGACATTGCGCTCGAATCCCAGACGGGACCCGGCCATGTACAGTCCCCAGACACGGGCGGTTCCCTCGCCGGCCTCGGCGACGCACGCATCCCAATTGTCCACCAGGTTCTGACACCACCCAGCGAGGGTCAGCGCGTAGTGCTCGCGCAGGTTCTCCTCGTGCCGGACCTCGAGGCCGACGTCCTGGATCTCGGTGATGATGCGACCCGATCCGGTCAGCTCCCCGTCGGGAAAGACGTACCGGTCGATGAAGCTGCCTGCCTTGGCGTGCGCGCGGTTGTCGGGCCGGGTGATCGAGTGGTTGAGCAGTCGACCACCGTCACGCAGCTTGGACTGGATGAACGTGAAGTACGCCGGGTAGTTGCCGACTCCGATGTGTTCGGTCAGCCCGATCGACGAGATCGCGTCGAAATTCGTCTCGGGCACGTCGCGGTAATCGGAGAAGCGAACCTCGGCGAGGTCCGCAAGACCCTCGTCTTCGATGGCCTTCTGCGCCCACGAGGCCTGCTCCTGCGAGAGTGTCACACCGATGACCTGAACTCCGCGTCGCGCTGCGTAGCGCACCATCGAACCCCAGCCGCACCCGATGTCGAGCAGGCGATCACCGGGCTGCAGACCCAATTTGTCGAACACCAACCGATACTTGTTCTCCTGCGCGGCCTCCAGAGACTGCTCGACGTTCTCGAATGCCGCACAGGTGTACGTCATCGAGGGACCGAGGACCATCTCGTAGAACCTGTTCGACACGTCGTAGTGGTGGTGGATCGCTTCGGCATCGCGTGTCTTGGAATGCCGCAGACCTTCGGCGATGCGACGCCACCGCGGAATCGCCTCCTGGGGCGGAGGAGCGATGGGACGCAGCACGTCCCAGCCGAGCGACCGAGCGATCGAGGTCAAGGTCATGGCCGACGGGCGGCGGAAATGGAGCTCGTCGCCCATCAGCGCGAGCAGTTCGTAGGGATCACCGGGATGAACACCGGTGGCCTCCAGGTCGCCGGAGACATAGGCTCGGGCCATGCCGAGATCACCGGGAGCTGTTGCGAGATAGGTGGTTCCGCGTGGGCTCTTGAGGTTGAGGCCGATCTTGGCATCCTCGGGGCCGGCCACGCTGCCGTCGTACGCGGTGAAACGCAGGGGAATGTTGCCGTCGGAGATCAGCTCGAGGATCTCGGAGATCTTGAGTTTCTGTGGCCCGTTCACCGTGCGATTGCCGGAGTCCTTGAACGTCGTCATTTGCGCTGCACCGCCTTCGAGTACAAATCCAGCAATCGGGATTCGGGATCGTATTTCTTCTTCAGTTCTCTGTATTTCTCGCCGCCGTAGAGAACGGCGAATTCATCCTCGGTGTAGTAAGCATCCGAGTACAGCGATTTATGCCCCTCGAACTCGGTGACCTTCTTCTCGATGGCGCGGTTCGCGGCACCCTCGGGTCGACCGGGCACGATCGGCACCGACGACCAGAAGCCGATGTTGACGTAGGTGCGCTTGGGCTCGAGCGGGTACAGCGGCCACGGCCGGGACGGATCGGCTCCGGGGGCGGCCGGTTCGCGAAGACGCAAGGGGCACAACCACAACGGCTCGATCGGAATCTCGTCGAGAAACCAGCGTACGAATCCGGCGGTGTGTTCGATGGGAACCTCGACGTCCTGTACGACGCGTTCGCGCGGCGGATGTCCCTTGCGCTTCTCGAGTCGATCGGCGATGTCGTACTTGCGATCGAGGCCGATCAACTTCCAGTAGAAGCTGCTGCGCCGGTACTTGCGCGGCCAGAAGCGTCGGATCCGGGGGTTCTGGGTTCCGAACGCACGCGAGCACCAGAACCAGTCGGTGTCCCAGCGCCACAGGTAATCGTGGATGGTGAGCCGATCGGTCTTCGGAGTGTCCGACGAATGCTGGATCGAACGGTAGTAGATGTCGGCACCGGTGTAGTCGCTGACGGGTCCGGGCTCGTCGGTCTGAACCCCGAGAGTGAGGTAGCTTTCGTCGGCGCTGAAGACGACGCCGTCCAGGTACTGAACGTCGATGCCGTCGTACTCACGCCGAGCGACGATGGTGTCCATCGTGGCCTGAAGCGCGTCCAGATCGTGGAATCGCAAGTGGCGCAGGGCAACGAACGGAAGTACCGGCTCGAGTTCGATCTTCAGCCGCGTCGAGTAGCCGAGAGTGCCGTACGAGTTGGGAAAGCCCCAGTACAGGTCCGCGTGTTCGCCCTCGGGTGTTGCCGTGAGGATCTCACCGCTACCGGTGAGGACGTCGATCTCGAGTACCGACTCGTGCGGAAGCCCGCTGCGGAACGACGTCGACTCGATGCCGAGTCCGGTGACCGCGCCGCCGAGGGTGATCGTTTTGAGCTGCGGAACGACGAGAGGGGCGAGGCCGTAGGGCAGCGTCGCGTCGACCAGATCCTCGTACGTGCACATCCCCGCCACGTCGGCGGTGCGAGCCGCGGGATCGACGGTGACGACCTTGCTCAATCCCGAGACGTCGAGTCCCGGCGTCTTCGAGGTCGTCCTGGCCCGAAACAGGTTGGACGTCTTCTTAGCCAGACGCACCGTCGCGTCGGTCGGTATTGCGCGATAGCTGCGAAGCAACTTCTCGACACCCGACCGATGCGCTGCGTAACCGCTCTCCCTCGGTTCTGGCCGGCGTCCGAGAAGAGCATTCACTGAAGCCACGAGTAGACGCTATATCTCGTACTGCTCGGTATCCACCGAAGCTGCCGACGGTCCGGTGAAACTTCACGCAACTGTTGTCGAATCGGCTGGCTCAAACAGAACTATTCGGACAAATGGTTGCATCATGCATGTGTTTTTTGATGACAGCTCATCGTATGTGAACCACCTCACACACCCTCGGCGGCAGTGCCGAGATCGGGAGCGACGCGAGGCAGGATGGAGAACGCAACCCCAATCGACTCGAAGGAGAACGTTCTCGTGGCTCAGGTCAGCGCATCCAGTTCCGCCACCATCGCCACCACACCCGATCAGGTGCTCGCCGCGCTCGCCGACTACGAAACCGTGCGGCCCCGCATCCTTCCCGAGCAGTATCGCGACTACCGGGTGGTGCAGGGCGGACAAGGCGACGGCACCGTGGCCGAATGGACCCTGCAGGCCACCGAGAAGCGAGCGCGCAACGTGAGCGCATCCGTCACGGTCTCCGGCTCGACCATCACCGAACGCGACGCCAACTCCTCCATGGTCACCACCTGGACCGTCGCCCCCGAAGGCAACGGCACCGTCGTCACCACGACGACCGAGTGGACGGGCGCCGGAGGAATCGGCGGATTCTTCGAGAAGACGTTCGCGCCCCTCGGATTGAAGAAGATCCAGGCCGCGACCCTCGACAACCTGCGCCGCGAGTTGATCTAGACCCGCTCGAAATCCGGCTCTTCGATCAACGCCAACGTGCCGACCACCACGGTGCGCATCGACCACAGAAACATCCCGTCGGGTCCACGGTCGACCGTGTCGTAGGCCCCCGGCAGGGTGTCGAGGTCGGTGCGCGCCGCGATCGCGTCGTCGTACTCACGGTCGCGGCGATCGACGTTGTACACCATCTGCGCCAACGCCAGTGCATGTTCGCTGACGGTGATGACGGCCCACGTAGCCTGCTTGGAAGTCAGTTCGTACCGCACTCGATATCGGGTCTGCACGGTGTCGGCCATGCGCAGCGCGTCGACGGAACTGGGAGTCAGTCCGATCAGATACTCGGCGATGCCCGGGTTCTCGAGTACGAGCACCCGCAACGCGGAAGAAAGTCCCAGCAACGCGTCGTGCATCGACTCGTCGTCTCCGGGGAGCGGCGGCGACCAGCGTCGCAGGATCTCCTCGGCGACCAGGGCCTTGAGTGCGGTCGGGCCGTCGATGTTGTTGTAGATCGCGACGATCGATACGCCCAGCGCGTCGGCGACCGACTTCACCGTCACCTTGGGCAGCGTCAGAGCGATGCCCGCCTCGGCCATGGTTTCGGGAGTCACTCGGCGCTTGCGAGGGGTCGAGCTCGCCGGCGCGTTCATGCCCTCAGGCTACGTGGGCTCAGAACTGACGGAACGTCAGCCGAGTGTCGAACCCGATCGTGCGGTCGAACGTCTTCCGACACCGTGCGACTACGCTGGAGGTTGCTTCGACCCACGCGAGAGGACGGCACAGTGCAACCCGGTGAACAGCCCGACATGGCCTCGATTCTGCAGCAGGCTCAGCAGATGCAGCAGCAACTGATGGCGGCACAGGCGGAGATCGCCGAAACCGAGGTCACCGGCCAGGCCGGCGGCGGACTCGTCGTGGCGACCGTCAAGGGAACGGGCGAAGTGGTCGGACTGACCATCGACCCCAAGATCGTCGATCCCGACGACGTCGAGACACTGCAGGACCTGGTGATCGGTGCCATCGCCGACGCGTCGAAGGCAGCGCAGAACGTAGCGAGCGAGAAGCTCGGCCCCCTCGCAGGCGGTCTCGGCGGCGGCTCCCTCGGACTACCCGGCTTCTAGGCGAGACGAGTGTACGAAGGTCCCGTACAGGATCTGATCGACGAGCTGGGAAAGTTTCCCGGAGTCGGTCCGAAGAGCGCTCAGCGTATAGCGTTTCACCTCCTGGCCGTCGAGCCACCCGAGGTCGATCGCCTCATGCGCGCGTTGCAGCGCATCCGCGACGGCGTGCAATTCTGCATCGTCTGCGGGACCGTATCGGACAAGGAACTGTGCCGAATCTGCGCCGACTCCCGACGCGACAGGTCCATGATCTGCGTCGTCGAAGAGCCCAAAGACGTTCAGGCCGTGGAACGTACGCGCGAATTCAAAGGCCGATACCACGTACTCGGCGGAGCGCTCGACCCACTCAACGGAGTAGGCCCCGACCAGCTGCGCATCCGAGAGTTGTTGACCCGCGTGGGAACTCAGGACGACGGCGTCGACGTCACCGAGGTCATCATCGCCACCGACCCCAACACCGAGGGCGAAGCAACGGCTACGTATTTGGTTCGGATGATGCGCGATTTCCCCGGTCTCGCCATCACCCGTCTCGCCTCCGGCCTGCCGATGGGCGGAGACCTCGAATTCGCCGACGAACTGACACTCGGCCGAGCTCTCACCGGTAGGCGTCGTATGTAGAGCGGCTTCGCCGCACGTGCGTGGAAGTTCGTAGCAGGGGTCGAGTTTCCACTCACGACCCTTTCTATCCACAGCCTGTGGATAGATTCTGACGCGGTCACCGTAAACCGGCCATCCTGAGATACATGAGGACGAGACCGGCGGGTGCCTGGCAGCGACTACTGGACGATCAGCACGGAATCATCACCACGAAACAAATGCACGAGAACGGGGTCAACAAGGACTCCATCGACCACTGTGTGGAAACCGGGCAGTGGCTCCGGGTGTTTCGTGGAGTCATATCGGTGACCAACGGACCGCTGACTCGTGAGATGCAGCTGTCGGCGGCATTGTTGTTCGCGGGCCGGGGAGCGTTGCTCAGCCACACCACCGCCGCTGAGGAGTGGGGGTGGCGGCGGGTCAGTTCTGGGCCGGTTCATCTCACCGTTCCCTACGGGTGCTCGGCAATCAGCAGGCCGCCGACAATGCGACACGCCAAGCAGAACTTCACGTCGGAGAGCAATGAACAAATTCATCCCGGCGTGATCGTGCACCGTTCCCGAGCCATGAGCCACATCGGCGTCGAGACGAATCCGGCGCGAACGAGCTCTGCCGACACGGTGCTGGATCTGACAGTCGCGGAACCGTCGTCGAGGCAGGCGGTGATCACGCTGGTTTCAGCGATGTCATCGGGCGGCGTGAACGTTGCGGCAATGACACGCAAGATCGAGGTCCGACGGCCGATGCGCTACCTGAAGGCGATTCTGCACACGTTGGCTCTCATGCGCGACGGGGTCCATTCTGCGCTGGAGCACCGCTACGTGCTCGATGTCGAACAGGCGCACGGACTTCCGGCCGGGAAGCGACAGGCACCGGTCTTCGTCGACGGCCGTCAGCTCTTCGAGGACATTCGTTACGAAATATGCGACCTCATCGTCAGGCTGGACGGCCAGGCTTTCCACTCCGCCAAGCAACGGCGTTTTCGCGATCGACGACGCGACATTGCCGCGGAACTACGAAACCTGCCGCGGCTGATGTACGGCTGGCACGAAGTGACCGAAGACCCGTGCGGTGTGTACCGCGAAGTCCGCGAGGTGCTGGTCAGAGAGGGATGGAACGACTCGTCTTACCCCTGTGAACGGTGCACGTCGTGAGTGGAAAATCGTAGTGGGCTACGAAGTTTCACTCACGTGCGGCGGAGCCGCTCCCTGCGGAGTTGCGTGACCTCGGGGAGGTCGAGGGGAGCAAGAGTAGTGCCCAGCGCCCGTTCGAGTAGGTAGTCCGCCAACTCCGGGTTTCGGGCGAGTACCGGCCCGTGCATGTAGGTGCCCAGCACCGAACCCTGCACGACGCCTTCACGTCCGTCGCCGACACCGTTACCCACCCCGTGCGTGACCTTGGCGAGTGGTGCCGCGTCTAGACCGAGTGTCGTTCCGCCGCGGTGGTTCTCGAATCCACTGAGCTTCTGGGTGAGACCGTCGAGCGTGGGTTCGGTGACGACTTCACCGATGGATCGGGTGGCCTGGGGCGCGGTGGTCACGTCGAAGAGGGAGATGCCGTCGACGCGTTCGCCTGCGGAGGTCTCGTACCAGTGCCCGAGTACCTGAATCGCGGCGCAGATAGCGAGTACCGGCACACCGCGAGCAGCTGCGTTCTGAAGGCCCGGGTATCGGGTGAGGTGACGCGTCGCGAGGCGCTGAGCCGAATCCTCTGCTCCACCAAGGGTGTACACGTCCAACGAATCCGGGACAGGATCGTTGAGCGTGATGTGCACGACCTCGGCGTCGATGTCTCGCATCCGCAGTCGCTGGCGGAGAACGAGGGCGTTGCCGTTGTCGCCGTACGTGCCCATGACGTCGGGCAGAACGAGGCCGATGCGAACGGTGGACTCAGACATCCTTGGTCTCCCGTGCCAGTGCGCGACCGAGATCGCGGAACGCGGTGTAGTTGGCCAGCACTTCGACGCGTCCCGGCGGGCAGGATGCGATGGCCTGCAACGGATCTGCGATGGTGGTGTGCTGCGAACCGGCGTACAGCAAGCGAACGCCCAGGTCGGTCGCGCGTTCACCGGCCGCGACGACGGCGACGTCCTCGAAGTGCTCGAAACGCACGTCCCACAGCCACGACAGGTCTTCACCGTCGGGAACCTGCCCGTTGACGGCGATGACGAGACCGTCGCACGTGGGGTCGATCATCGACAGCGCTTCCTGCCATCCGGCGGGATTCTTGGCCAGAAGCATTCGGACGGAATGCGATCCGTACTGGACGGTGGAGTAACGCCCGGCCACCTCGTCGACTCCCGATGCGGCAGCGACGGCGTCGGCTGGTGCTGCGCCGAGAGTGACGGCTGCGGCCACGGCCTGAGCTGCGTTGCCGCGGTTGGCCTTTCCCGGCAGCGCCAATGTCATCGGTAGAACGAGCCCATCGGGGCCGTAGAGATTCTCGTCGTCGAGCCACCAATCCGGCGTCGGACGCTTGAAATCGCTTCCGGTGCTGTACCAGTGCTCGCCGTCCCAGACGATGGGTTCGCCGGTACGCGGGCAGCTGACGGAGTCGCCGGCCCAGCCGCCGCCCGCGGCGACCCACACGACGTTCGGCGCATCGAATGCCGCCGAGGTGACGAGGACGTCGTCGCAGTTGGCAATGACGACGGTGTCGGGATGACGGGCCAACCCGGCGCGCAGGGCTCGCTCGATCATATTGATCTCGCCGACACGGTCGAGCTGGTCGCGGCTGAGATTCAGCAGCACGATCGCCGCGGGATCGACCGCGTCGGAAACGTGGGGGACGTGGAGCTCGTCGACCTCCAGGGCGGCCAGCTCGGCGTCGAAATGAGCGTGCAGTGCCGCGACGATGCCGGCATCCATGTTGGCTCCGTCGGCCTGGGTGGCGACGTCGCCGAGAGTAGCCAGCGCTGCGGCCGTCATCCGCGTCGTGGTGGACTTGCCGTTGGTGCCGGTGACGATGACGGTGCGCCGCCCACGGCCCAGGCCGCCCAGAATGGTCGGATCGATCTTGAGCGCGACCAGACCACCGATCATCGAGCCTTTGCCTCGGCCCGCCTTGCGGGACGCCCACGTCGCCAGCTCCGCCGCGCGTAATGCCACGCGGCCACGGGCGCCGATACGTCTGCGCTCACCCAGTTCAGCCATCCGCCGAGTCTGGCACAGAAGAGCGTGCAGTTTCACGTCGACGCTTGCTACCCCTCGCTCATTCCGCGGGCTCCACTCCCGTCGCCCCCCCGGGTCATTCCGCAGGCCCCACTCCCGCTACCCCTGGGTCATTCCGCAGGCTCCACTCCCGCCCTCATACCGGTACTTTCTCCAGAACTGGGGCAGGCTTCCTGGCAGCCATTCCGCCCAGGCAGCCGCCGATGACGATCGCTCCGCCGAGCAGGGCCAACAGCGACGGGGTTTCGTCGAGAAACGCCCAGGCACCCGCGATACCGACGACGGGAACCAGCAGCGAGAACGGTGCGACGAGACCGGCCGGGTTGCGGCTCATCAGGATGCTCCACAGGCCGCTGCCCACGATCGTGGCGGGAATCACGATGTACGCCAACGCGACCAGCCCGGGCCAGCCCTGCGAACCGAACGAGTCGGCCAGCGCATGCCAGCCCGTGCTCGGGCCCTCGACGACCGCCGACAGAGCCAACATCGGCACCGGCGGTACGACGGTCATCCAGAGCATCAGTGTCATCGGGGAGTCGGATTTGGCCAGTCGGTTTCCGAGATTGCCGAAGGCCCAGCCCAGACCGGCGAGCAGGGTGAGGACGACAGGAAGCAGGGTGGCGTTCTGGGCGCGATCCCACCCGATGAGAACCATGCCGAGGACGGCCACACCGATGCCGATTGCCTGCCTGCGGCTCACGTGTTCGCGTAACAGCAGCGCGCCGAGAACGACGGTGAACGGAGCGGACGACTGCAGGACGAGCGACGCCAATCCGGTGGGCATGCCTGCCGCCATCGCCGCGAACAGGAAGGCGAACTGCAGGAAGCCGAAGCCGAAACCGTAGAGCAGCAACCATTTGAGGGGCACCTTCGGTCGCGGAACGAACATCACGACCGGAATGGCAATGACCAGAAAGCGCAGTGCCGCGAAGAAGAAGGGCGGAAAGTGGTCGAGCCCGACGCGGATGGCGAGGAAGTTCAGTCCCCACAGAACGGCGACAGTCAGTCCGAGGAGGCGGTCGCGTGTGGTCATGTCATTTATCGTGACGGGCGCAAACAATCAGCACAATCGAATATATCCGCACCAACAGTTAAGATTTTCTGTATGAATGTGGAGCGGCTCCGGATCCTCGCTGAGCTTGCCGACCGCGGAACCGTTGCATCGGTCGCCGAGGCGATGTCGATGACTCCGTCGGCGGTGTCTCAACAGCTCAAGTTGCTGGCGCGCGAGGCCGGCGTGACATTGCTCGAACCGGACGGGCGTCGGCTGCGCCTCACCGACGCCGGGCGGGCGCTTGTACTCAGAACCGACGAGGTTCTCGCTGCCCTCGCCCGCGCCACAGCAGAAATGGATCGCTATCGAGCGTCTCCGCGGGGACGCGTCCGAGTTGCCCTGTTCCCGTCGGGTGCGGCACTGCTGCTGCCCGGGGTCCTGACGCGGTTGGCGGACTCGGACGTCGACATCGATGCGCGCGACGAGGACCTGCCCGCCTCCTCGGTGCCCGAGCTACTCGCCGATTACGACGTGGTGCTCACCCACCGAGACGACCGAGCTCCGTCGACGGCGGGTCCACGGATCGAGGTGACGACCCTGATGCGCGAGCCCATCGATCTGGTGTTGCCTCTCGATCACGCACTGGCGCAGCAAGGCTCGATCGATCTGCGAGACTTGATCGACGAGCGGTGGATCAGCGTTCGCGGCGGTTTTCCGGTCGACGACGTGTTGCTCTCCGTGGCCTCGGTGACCGGAGTGCAGCCGCGAGTTGTCCAACGCATCAACGACTTTCGAGTGACCGAAACACTCGTCGCGGCCGGGCACGGAGTGGCGTTGATGCCGCGCTACGCCGTTGTGCATCCGGGCCTGGTACGTCGAGAGCTCGCCGGCGTTCGAGCCGGGCGAATCTACGAACTCGCGACGAGGACGGATGCGCGGCGACTACCCGCGATCGCCGCTGTGCTCGATGCGTTCGGAGCGGAAGCTACGTTCAGGACAGCGCTTTGGCCTTCAGCGTCGTGAACTCGTCCTGATCGATGGTTCCATTGTCGAGCAACGCCTTTGCGTGTGCGATCTCTTCGGACGCAGATCGACCGGCGACGTGCTTGATGTACTCCTCCTGCTGGTCCTGTGCGTGCTTCAGGGCGGCAACCTGACGCTTGGCCATGTTGCTGCCGTTCACGATGAGGTAGACCAGCGCGGTGAGGAACGGCGCAACGATGAGGAAGAGCACCCACAGGGCTTTGACGAACCCGGATGTCTTGTGGTCCCGAAAAAGATCTCCGATGATCGAGAACATCACCATGAGGTAGGCCACGAAGGCGAACCCGACGATGAGAAGCCAAAGAAAATCCCAGAAAGAATCCATGGCGAACTTCCATTCTCTAAGGTGCCCCGACGGCTGATTCAGTGTGGCATTTGCGGCACCCCGTGCACACGGGTCTTTGGTCCCTTTCGTCGACCGGAAGTCCGCGTGAGCCACACATCGACCGCGCCCGCTTTCGTTTCGTGAGGGCCCCACAACGCAACACGCCGCCCACCCCGAAAGGTGAGCGGCGTGTCGTCGAGCAGCGAAGTTACTTCAGCGCGCGGTTCACGGCCGAGACCACAGCGCGCAGTGACGCGGTGGTGATCGAGGTCGCGATGCCGACACCCCAGACTGTGGTGGCGACACCTGCAGGCGAGGTGACCGAGGCTTCGACGTAGGCGGCGGCCTGGGCGTCGTCGCCTGCGGACAGTGCGTGCTCGGAATAGTCGAGGACGCTGACGTCGTAACCGATGGTGGACAGCGCGTCGACGAACGAAGCGAGTGGTCCGTTGCCGGAGCCGGAGATTTCCTGTTCGACGCCGTCGACCTTGACCGTGGCGGTGATGGTGTCGGTTCCGCCGTCGATCTCGGCGGCCTGTACCGACTGCTTGATGCGCTCGAGCGGACGGATCGGCGTCAGGTACTCCTCGGCGAAGACGTCCCACATCTCCTTCGGCGAGACCTCGCCGCCCTCACCGTCGGTGATGCGCTGGACTGCCTGGGAGAACTCGATCTGCAGGCGACGCGGCAGGTTCAGTCCGTGATCGGACTTCATGATGTACGCGACGCCGCCCTTGCCGGACTGCGAGTTGACGCGGATGACGGCCTCGTAGGTGCGGCCGACGTCCTTGGGGTCGATGGGCAGGTACGGCACCTGCCAGGTGATGTCGCCGATGTCCGAACCCTGTTCGTCCGCGGTGACTTTCATGGCATCGAGGCCCTTGTTAATGGCGTCCTGATGGCTGCCCGAGAACGCGGTGTACACCAGGTCGCCGCCGTAGGGGTGGCGCTCGGCGACGGGCAACTGGTTGCAGTACTCGACCGTGCGACGAATCTCGTCGATGTTGGAGAAGTCGATCTGCGGATCGACGCCGCGGGTGAACAGATTCAGGCCGAGCGTGACCAGGCAGACGTTGCCGGTGCGCTCACCGTTGCCGAACAGGCATCCCTCGATGCGATCGGCACCGGCCTGGTAGCCCAGTTCGGCTGCGGCAACACCGGTTCCGCGGTCGTTGTGCGGGTGCAGAGACAGCACGATGCTGTCGCGGCGATCGAGGTTGCGGCTCATCCACTCGATCGAGTCGGCGTAGACGTTCGGCGTCGCCATCTCGACGGTGGCCGGCAGGTTCAGGATCAGAGGCTTCTCGGGCGTCGGGTCGATGACCGCGGTGACCGCGTCGCACACCTCTTTGGCGTAGCTGAGTTCGGTGCCGGTGTAGGACTCGGGGGAGTACTCGTAGCGCCAGTCGGTATCGGGGAACTTGGCCGCTTCTTCGAGTACCTTGCGAGCACCGTCGGTCGCGATCTTCTTGATGACGTCACGATCGGCCCGGAACACCACTTTGCGCTGCAGGATCGACGTCGAGTTGTAGAAGTGCACGATGACGCTGCGAGCGCCCTCGCACGCGACGAACGTGCGCTCGATCAGCTCCGGGCGGCACTGCGTCAGAACCTGGATGGTGACGTCGTCGGGAATCGCGCCGTCCTCGATGATTTCGCGGACGAAGTCGAAGTCGGTCTGGCTGGCGGACGGGAAGCCGACCTCGATCTGCTTGTAGCCCATGCGGACCAGCAGGTCGAACATGCGGCGCTTGCGCGCGGGACTCATCGGATCGATCAGCGCCTGATTGCCGTCGCGCAGATCGACTGCACACCACTGTGGCGTCCGGTCGATGATCTTGTCCGGCCACGTGCGGTCGGGGAGGGTGACGGGCTCCACTTCCTCGGCGAACGGCCGATAACGGAACGTGGGCATCGAGGAGTTCTTCTGAGTGTTCCACGCTGGCTGGTCGCTGGGAGCGGGCCGCGAGGGCGGGGTGATGGTGCGAGATCCCGAGGTGAATGCGTCGGCTGGTGACATGGTCTTCGTCTCTCCGTACAGATCAGAGCAATGGTGTTCGACCGGCGCAACGAACCCCGCGACGGGAAGCCAGTCTGGTCTCAGACCCCGTCGCGGCTGTTAAGAAGGAGAGCTCGCAGCATGGGGTGAGTGTACTACCGCAGACCGACCGCCTACCCCAGGGTTCGGGAGTCGAATTTTCCGGTCACGGTGTCGTGCCTGCGTTGCCACTGATCGATGTCGTTCGGTCGTCCGACATCGTCCGCGGTCCAACACCGTGCGAGCAGTTCGTATCCGAGGTGGTCGACCTCTGCATGCCTCTCCCACATTCGATGCGCCCAGCGGCGATCGTTGTGCGCCGCTTCGGCTCCCGCGAGCGCGGCACCGACCAGCTCGAACTGGATATCTCGCCGTAGCTCCATAGTGGCTGCCGCCGAGGCTTTTTCGGTTCGGAGGGCCGTCAACAATCGGTCGGTCAACTCCAGAACCCGCCGATCGGACCACAGCAGCGCGCGCCGAAAAGCGCCCGGTAACAACAACCACAGCGCCGCGAAGGCAAGGGCGACACCCACCGCGGTCTCCACCACCCGATCGACGACGATGCCGCCGAGCGGAGCGCCCGGATGCGAGATGGTACCCATCAGTAACGCGAGTGGGGTGATGAACGTGACGGCGAGACCGTAATTGCGCGCAACACTGATCTCGATCGCGAACTGCAGCACCATCAACACCACGATCACCGCAAGACCCGTCAGCGGTGAGAGATAGATCGCCGAGAACAGCACCACTCCGGCCAGCGTTCCGCCGAGCCGCTGCATGCCGCGGTACGTCCCGTGCACACGATCCGGCCCCTGCTGGAGCACCAGGACCGCGCCGAGGATCGCCCAATCCGGCCTGCTCAAACCCAGCGCCACGCTGATGCCGCCGGCACCTGCCGCCGCGCAGAACACCCGGATCGCCGTGGACGCCGCGTGCGAATCTCGATGCAACGACCGCTTCAACCGATACCCGATGCCCGGACGCGCCAGCGGCAGCTGATCTCGTGGCGATTCCACCGCACTTTCCGGATCCGGAAGGGTGCCGGCGCGCGCCCTCGTGGCGGCCGCAAACGCGAGATGGGCGTCGAACAGGGTCTGTACCAGCGCGGGGCGCGAGGTCCCGCGCGTCGACCCGGCCTCGTACACCGCGGCCCACGCCGCGTGCAGACGCGAGGCGGCGGTGTGCCGATCGACGACGGACGCCGTCGGCGATGCCGTGTACTTCTCGATCGCCGTCACGGCCGCACCGACGGCCGCCCGTTCGGGACCCCTCGGGTCACGCACCACCCCGGACATCGCGACCACCAGCGCCGACGCCACCCCGATCGCCGCGCACACGGCACCGCGGGTCGCGCTGATGTCGGCGGCAGGGAGGTACGACGCCACCGCGCACACCAGCACGAAGAAGAAGGCTCCGGGCGGGCCGAGTCGCAGCGCTGCCACGACGTAGACCGCGACGAGAGCGAGAACGGACAACACGGTCACCGGGATCATCCGCGCCCACCCGGTCTCGCCGAAGTCGAGGGCGAGCCGACCGGCCGTCGCGCCCAGCCACACCGAGGCCACCAGGGCGGCCCCTGCGGTCAGCACCACCCACCACCGCGATCGGTAGGGACGGCCCTCGCCGTAGATCACCGCGAAACTGCCCGAGACCACCAGCAGTGCCTCGGTGTGGAAGCCGAGCAGCCACGCCAGGATCGCCGGAACACCGAACGCCAGCGCCGAACGCAGTCCACCGGGCCAGCGCCGGCCGACGGCGGGGAGCCCGAAGAGCACCTTCAGGCCTCGAGCCGGCGGTGGTGGGAGATGTTCGGGAACGGTCACTCGAACATGTTAAGGCAGGCGAGAGGCCCTAAAGTCCCAGCTCGGAGCTACCCGGCCCACTGCTCGGGGCATTCGCTCGGTAAGGTGACCCGCGGACAATCGAACGATTGTCGGCTATCCAGCGGAGGTAAAACGCGTGGCTCTCATCGTCCAGAAGTACGGTGGATCGTCGGTGGGGACCGCCGAACGTATCCGACGCGTCGCTGAACGAATCGTCGAGACCAAGAAGGCGGGCAACGACGTTGTCGTCGTCGTATCGGCGATGGGCGACACCACCGACGAACTGCTCGACCTGGCACAGCAGGTGTGCCCGGCCCCGCCTGCTCGCGAGATGGACATGCTGCTCACCTCGGGTGAACGCATCTCCAACGCACTGGTCGCGATGGCCATCCACTCGCTCGGCGCCGAGGCACGGTCGTTCACCGGTTCCCAGGCAGGCGTCGTCACCACCAGCGTGCACGGCAACGCCAAGATCATCGACGTCACCCCCGGCCGCGTCCGCAGCGCTCTCGACGAGGGCTCGATCGTGCTCGTCGCCGGCTTCCAGGGCGTCAGCCAGGACAGCAAGGACGTCACGACGCTCGGTCGTGGTGGGTCCGACACCACCGCCGTCGCGCTCGCCGCGGCATTGAACGCCGACGTCTGCGAGATCTACACCGACGTCGACGGCATCTTCACCGCAGACCCGCGCATCGTCCCCAACGCACGCCACCTCGAGACCGTCTCGTTCGAGGAGATGCTCGAAATGGCAGCCTGCGGCGCGAAGGTGCTCATGCTGCGCTGCGTCGAATATGCCCGTCGTTACAACGTTCCCGTTCACGTGCGCTCGTCGTACACCACCAAACCCGGAACGATCGTCTCCGGATCTATGGAGGACATTCCAGTGGAAGAAGCAATTCTCACCGGCGTCGCACACGATCGCAGCGAGGCGAAGGTCACCGTCGTCGGTCTGCCCGACACACCGGGCTACGCCGCCAAGGTCTTTCGCGCCGTGGCCGACTCCGAGATCAACATCGACATGGTGTTGCAGAACGTCTCCAAGATCGACACCGGCAAGACCGACATCACCTTCACCTGCCCCAAGGCCGACGGCCCGACGGCAGTGGAGAAGCTCACCAAGCTGCAGGCCGATATCGGCTTCGCGCAGGTGCTCTACGACGACCACATCGGCAAGGTCTCGCTCGTCGGTGCCGGTATGAAGAGCCACCCCGGCGTCACCGCGACGTTCTGTGAGGCCCTCGCCGACGCCGGCATCAACATCGATCTCATCAGCACCTCCGAAATCCGTATCTCGGTGCTGTGCAGCGACACTCAGCTCGACGACGCCGTACGCGCACTGCACGCCGCCTTCGATCTCGGCGGCGACGAAGAAGCCGTCGTGCACGCAGGAACAGGACGATAGCCATGACCACAGTTGCAGTCGTAGGAGCCACCGGCCAGGTCGGTGCCGTTATGCGAACCCTGTTGGAGGAGCGCAACTTTCCCGCCGACACCGTTCGATTCTTCGCCTCCGCACGCTCGGCGGGCAAGAAGCTGCCGTTCCGCGGCGAGGAGATCATCGTCGAGGACGCGTCCACCGCGGACCTCACCGGTATCGACATCGCACTGTTCTCGGCCGGTGCCACGCTTTCGCGTGAGCAGGCACCGCGATTCGCTGCCGCAGGTGCCACCGTCATCGACAACTCGTCGGCGTTCCGCAAGGACTCCGATGTGCCGCTGGTGGTCAGCGAGGTCAACCCCGAGTCCGCGAAGAACCCGCCCCGCGGCATCATCGCCAACCCCAACTGCACCACCATGGCCGCCATGCCGGTGCTCAAGGTGCTGCACGACGAAGCCGGCTTGCAGCGGTTGATCGTTTCGAGTTACCAGGCGGTGTCCGGTAGCGGCCTCGCCGGCGTCGACGAGCTCGCCACTCAGGCACGCGCCGTCATCGACGACGTCGAAAAACTGGTGCACGACGGTTCGTCGGTCGATTTCCCGGCCCCGAACAAGTACGTCGCGCCCATCGCTTTCAACGTCCTGCCGCTGGCCGGCGCGTTGGTCGACGACGGATCCGGCGAGACGGACGAGGACCAGAAGCTACGCAACGAATCGCGCAAGATCCTCGGACTGCCCGACCTGCTGGTCAGTGGCACCTGCGTGCGCGTTCCGGTCTTCACCGGGCACTCGCTGTCGATCAACGCCGAGTTCGCTTCACCGCTGTCAGTGGAACGCGCTCGTGAACTGCTCGCCTCCGCACCGGGTGTCTCGCTGGTCGACGTACCGACGCCGCTGGAAGCCGCAGGCAAGGACGACTCCCTCGTCGGCCGCATCCGTCAGGATCCGGGCGTCCCCGAGGGCCGCGGACTCGCCCTGTTCGTCTCGGGCGACAACCTGCGTAAGGGTGCCGCGCTCAACACCATTCAGATCGCCGAGCTGCTGGTCTGACGTCGTGCGCGTTGTGCGTACCCAGGGGTACGCACAACGCGCACGACGGTCAGTTCAGGCGGTGACCTTCGGCGGAGGCGTCGAAGATGTGCGCATGGGCCTCGTCGATGCGGACGTGAACGCGGTCGCCCTTCTCGGGCGGGCTGCGCCAATCGGCCCGAGCGACAATGGTTTCGGTCCGGCCGTTGATGTCCGCGCGGCCGAACACGAAGGCCTCGGAGCCGAGTTCTTCGACGACGTCGATCTCGAGAGCAATTCCGCTGTCGGCGATTTCGATGTGCTCGGGACGAATGCCGAACATCACCTCGGTCGCGGAACCGAGGGTCTGACGTGGGACCGGGACTACCTGATCGGCCAGGCGGACGCCGCCGTCGGTGACCGGAGCGCGGAACAGATTCATCGACGGTGAGCCCATGAACCCGGCGACGAATGCGTTGACCGGGGTTCGGTACAGCTCACGCGGTGTGGCGCACTGTTGCAGCACACCACCTTTCAGTACGGCGACGCGATCACCCATCGTCATGGCCTCGACCTGATCGTGCGTGACGTAGACCGTTGTGGTGCCGAGCCGACGCTGCAACTGAGCGATCTGCGTCCGCGTCTGAACCCGCAATTTGGCGTCGAGATTGGACAGCGGCTCGTCCATCAGGAACACCTGGGGCTGCCGAACGATGGCGCGCCCCATGGCAACTCGCTGCCGCTGGCCGCCGGAGAGCGCCTTGGGCTTGCGGTCCAGGTACGGCTCGAGGTCGAGTAGCTTGGCGGCCTCCTCGACGCGAGTGCGAATGTCCTCCTTGTTCGCCTTCGCCAGCTTGAGGGCGAACCCCATGTTCTCGGCGACGGTCATGTGCGGGTACAGCGCGTAGTTCTGGAACACCATCGCGATGTCGCGATCCTTGGGTTCGGAATTGGTGACGTCCTTGCCGCCGATGAGGATGCGTCCCGAGTTGACCTCCTCGAGCCCGGCGAGCATCCGGAGCGACGTCGACTTGCCGCACCCGGAGGGGCCGACCAGAACGAGGAACTCACCGTCCTCGATGTGCAGGTCGAGCTCGTTCACCGCGGGGGTGTCGGAGCCGGGAAAAAGCCTGGTCGTGCGCTCGAACGAGATTGTTGCCATGACGAAATAGATCCCTCCACCGGCAGGAACGTGCCGGACGATCCGAGTGTGGGGTGACGGCGGTAGCCGACCAGCACATAGTATGGGCCCCATCACAACCAGGAGGAAGGTGGCCGGGTGAGCGGCTCCGTGTCCAGACGCACCGCCCTACGTGGGCTGGCGGCGGCCGCAGTGGCAGCCGGAGCAGCCGCGATACCCGTGGCGTCGACGACGCGTCGAGCGCTGGCCGACGACTTCCTCCGAGGGCAGAGCCCACTGCTGTTCCATTCGCCGCAGCTGACGCCGTTCCGTGACGAGCTACCGCGGTTGCCGCTGATCAGCGGTACCGAGATCTCCCTCGACGCGCACAGCGCCACCCACTCTTTCCACGCCGATCTCAGGCCCGGGCCTACGTTCGGCTACGGTCAGTGCGACTACCTCGGGCCCACCATCGAATCGCAGCAGGGCGAGCCGTGGACGCTGAAGTACTCCAACACCACCGCAGGCAACCCACTCGCCGCCGACGTAGACACCTCGCTGCACGGCATGAGCGAGATGGATCGCACGATGACGCCGACGGCACTGCACCTGCACGGTGCCGTCACCGAACCCGCGAGCGACGGGCACTCCGAGATGCTGGTGCGCCCGGGTGAGTCGATGACTCACAATTTTTCCGGGCTCAATGATGCTGCCGGGCTGTGGTACCACGACCACGCTATGTCGATGACGCGCATCAACGTCTACGCGGGCCTGCTCGGGATGAACCTCGTCCGTGATCGGTGGGACACCGGCACATCCGACAACGCCCTCGGTCTGCCCTCGGGCGAATTCGAGTTGCCGTTGGTGCTGCAGGAAAAGATCATGAATCCAGACGGCAGCATGAGTATCCGCTCCAATATCACTGTGCCGCAGGGTAAGTGGGAGGGCGGCGGTACCGGCGACGTCGGCGTCGTCAACGGCAAGATCTGGCCGACGATGGAAGTGGCCCGGGGCATGTACCGGCTGCGGCTCGTCAACGCCGGGTCGTACAGCGTGTGGAACCTCTTCTTCACCAACAAGTTACGATTCTGGGTCATCGGAAACGACGGTGGATTGCTCGACGCTCCGGTGGAGACCACCAGCATCCGGCTCGCGCCCGCCGAGCGTGCCGACATCCTCGTCGACTTCGGAGCCGTCGAGGCAGGTGCCCTCGTCGAGCTGCTGAACGACGAGCCTCCGCCCGCGCAGGCCGCGTCCCTCGGAGCCGTCCCGATGCCGATGTTCTGCCAGTTCCGCGTCGCGTCCGCGGCGGGGTTCCGGGGCGGGATGCCGTCGTTGCTGCGCGGCGGAAAGGGGCAGCCGGATCTGTTGCCCGCGTTGCCGACACCCACCTTCACGCGCACCGTTACCGTCAACCAGCCCTCCGGTGGGCTGAACCTCGACATGACGCTGATGAACTTGAACAACCTGCGGTACTCCGACCCGGACATCGAGATGCCCAAGCAGGGCACCGTGGAGATGTGGAACATCGTCAACACGACGGTGGAGCCGCACCCAATTCACCTGCACCTGGCGCACTTCCGGACGCTGGGGCGTATCCCCATCGACCTCGCGGCGTACCAACGCGACTTCCCCCGGCCGACGTTCGGCACCAAATGGGCTCCGCCGGTGGAGAAGTTCCTCACCGGACCCTCGGTGCCGCCGGCCACCTGGGAAGCCGGGTGGAAAGACACCGTCAACACGTACCCGGGCACCGTTACCCAGATCCTCGTTCGATTCCCGACGGCCGACGAACTCGGCTTCGATCCCGACGCCATGTTCGCGGGACCGGCCGCACACCACGGCGGTCACGACATGAGCGGTCACGACATGCCGGCTGCGGGTCCGTCCGAACTGCAGGGGTACATGTGGCACTGCCACATGCTCGACCACGAGGACCACGAAATGATGCTGCGGTACCGCACCGTCGCTCCGTGACGCACGACCCCGAACCTGTCCCGGGTCGAGAGTTGGTTGTATTCGCCGTCAGGTCGGCCCACACTGACCGTGCCGTGTAAGGCAATCACCGTGCTCGGTCGGTCTTTCTGCCCGTCGGCTGACTGCGACAACTGAACGGACCCAGGCCATGACCAGCGGAACGAAATCCGACCCGTGGGCTCTCACCACCGCCCCCGGCACCTCGGCGTACACCATGTACCGTGATCCCGACCACGAGCCACCTGCCCTCGTGTGCCAGGTGGGGTCGACGACTCTTCGATACCGCATCGAGGCAATCGAAGACCTGCACGGTTGGCTCACCGAACGTGGCGACTGGGTATTGCTCGGTGCCGCTGACGAGAAGAAGCCGGCTGCGCCGGACACGGTCGAAGCATGGGGGTGCTCGCCGGACAACCCGGTCGGTGGTTGGTACGGGCTCAGGAACGGATACCGCGGCCGCTTCGGCATGTATTTGCCACCGCTACTCGAAGAGCTCGGCCTTGCAGAGCTCACCCACAATGCGCGGAACAACAGCATGCGCGCGCTGTGACGGAGTCATCGAAAAAGTCTGTCGGTGGGTGGGTATAGCTTTCGTGGGGTGAAGACATGGGGGGATGTGTTCGAGCTCGGGGACCAGGAATTGGTCTCCGAGCTTGCTGACGTGACCTCACTCGAAAACGCTCTCGCCGCAACTAGATTGACGTTGCTCGCCGAGATAGACCGCCGCGGCTTGGCAATGAAACTCGGGCACTCGTCCGTCACCCGCTGGTACGCGAAGTCGGTGCGGATCACCGACGGATCCGCCGCCCGCCAGAACGCACTGGGGTACTGGCTGTTCGATCACCCCACCGTGCTCGACGCCCTCGCCGACGGCCGCATCCATGCCGCACATGCCGCCGCGATTGCCGAGGGATACGACGTCGTCCTGGTGGCCGACCCGACGTTGGATCAGGACCGGCGCTACGGAATTGTCGACGAATTGCTCGACACCGCGATGCGCAACACCGCGGGGCAGGTGACCTCCCGCGCGCAGGCTTTGGCGCATGCGGCCGCGGACGACGCCCGAGCACGACACACGAAAGCCGAGAAACAAAGACGCGAGCAGGAACAGCAGGAACGCGAGCGTCATGATCAGGAGCGGCGGAAAGATGGTGGTGCGACCGCTACCGGCCGGCTGCCCGATCCGGAACCGCCTGCACCCGAGCCTGTTCCGCCGACACCTGCACCGCGACCGGTGTCGGAGAACTCGGCACTGAACCGGTTCGACCTGCATGCTCTGGCCAACGGCCGCTTCCAGTTCGGTGGCGACATCGACCGGTTGCTCGCCGAGAAACTTCTCACCGCTCTGTCGCAGTTGACAGCACCGCGACCAGGTCCCGGCGGGGAGCGCGACCCACGCAGCCCGTCGAAGCGCCGGGCCGATGCACTCGATCAGATCCTCGACCGACACCTCCGCGGCGGCACCCGGGGGTCGGCGGGCGGGTCGCGGGCGTCGGTACACCTGATCGTCCCCCTGCGGGACTTGCTCGCCCACGGCGACAACAAGCAATCGGGTAGCACCGCAACCGAATCGGGCGACACCGGTACGGGCGCGGGGAGCTCCTCGAACGGCGGCGACAGCAACGGCTCGCGTCCGCATGGAGTGGCTCGAGGGGATATCGCTGCTCACGGCGAAACGACATCCGGATGTGGTGGTGCCGGGCGGAAATCTGTGCCCGAGAGGGGAGGCGCTGCTGCTTGCGGCGAAGCGTCAGCCGGTGGCCATGGTGGCGGTGGTAGTAGCGCCGGGCATAGGTCTGCCTCCAGCCCAGGGAGTATGGTTGCTCGCGGCGAAGCAGCGTCCGGTGGTGACGGTGGCGATTTCGACCGTGCCGGGAAGGAGACTGCGCCCGACCCGGGCGACGCTGGTCCTCGCGGCGGTGGCAGTAACGCCGGGCATAAGTCTGTGCCCGAGAGGGGAGTCGCTGCTGCTTGCGGCGAAGCTTCAGCCGATGGTGATGGTGCCGGGCAGAAGTCTGTCCCCGAGCCGGGCGACGCGGACTGGCCGTTCCACCTCGACTGGACCGGCCCCATCAGCCGCTTCCTCGCCGAGCTGGTCACCTGCGACGCCGACCTGACCCCCGTCATCGTCGACCACCACGGCGTACCACTCGCGCTCGGACGAACCACCCGACTCGCCTCCGACGACCAACGCATCGCCCTGACCATTCGCGACACCTGCTGCGTCATGTGCGGCCGCCCAGCCCAGTGGTGCCAAGCCCACCACATCAGATTCTGGGAACACGGCGGCCGCACCGACCTGATCAACCTCGCGCTGGTCTGCGGAGAATGCCACCGCCTCGTCCATCACGGCGACTGGCAACTGCTCATGGGCGACGACGGACACCCGTACGCCATCCCACCCGAATCCGTCGACCCCAGACAGGAACCCCTCCCCAGCTACCACCGACGAAAACAACGAGCAGCCTGACTCCACGCCGACAGCGGTCCAGCCGATCTATCGGACGGGAGGTACAACCGTGCGGTAGTGCGCCGCGATGTCGCCGGGGGTGGTGAACCAGACGCCGTCGTTGTTGGCGGTCAGGTGCTCGAGTGCAGCACGGAACCGTCGCAGTCGGTAGGGCTGTCCCGTCAGGAAGGTGTGCACGGAGATCGCGAGCACCACCGGTTGCCTTGCCGAGTTCTCCTTCAGCTCGTCGAAGCTGCCGATGATGTTGTGCTCGAACGCTTCTGCGGTCTGATGGTGATGGACGAACATCGGCAGATCGTTGATCTCGTGGGGATACGGGACGCTGAGCAGCGGGCCGCCGCGGGTCTGTAGCCACACCGGTTGGTCGTCGACGGGCCAGTCCAAGGTGTACTGGTAACCGTGCTCCGCGAGGATGTCCTCGGTGACGCGGCTCGGGTTGGCACCTGGGCTCATCCATCCTCTGGGCGGTGCTCCCTCGTGTCGTTCGATCGCGGCGGTGACATCCTCGATGGAGCGACGTTCGGTGTCCTCGTCCTGATCGTTCGGTTGCACCGCGTTCGTTCGGCCGTGTGCGACGACCTCGGCGTCGAGTGCTCGGAACGCCGCGGTCAGCTGCGGGGCGTGCTCGTACACCTCGGTATTGACCAGCAATGTCGGTCGAATTCCGCACTGCTGCAGTGTCTCTGCGATGCGGAAGCCGCCGACGCGATTGCCGTATTCACGCCAGCCCCAGTTGTACGTGTTGGGTTGGTCCATCGCAGGCGTGTAACCGAGGCCGGGCTGCCCGTCGTCGTACGGAAAGTGCTCGCAGTTGACCGCGACATACACCGCGAGACGCGCGCCGCCGGGCCACTCGAACCGAGGCCGATCGACGATGGGGGAGTACTCGAAGCGGCCGTGCGAGGGGAGAGCCATGGCCGGGGTATTGCCCGCGGCGAGTCGGCACAAACTGTCGGTCAGTCGGTGTGAGTCGCGACGTCCACCAGGTGGGCGATCTGCGGGTCCCGTGGCTCGAACACCTCGAACACTCCGATTGCCGCCAGCTGCGGTGCCAGCTCTTTCAGCGTCGCGATCAGTTCGTCGTGAGCCTCGGTCCCGGGTTCCACGTCGCGGAGCGCGCGCGCATTCGCGACGAACGCCGCCACGGTGCCTTTCCGTATCGGGAGCCCGTCGAACGACGCTCTTTCGGCTCCGTCGGGAAGTATGTCCTCGGGGCGCACGGAATGACCGGTCATCGTGTATTCCCTCCGTCGAAGCAGCGTACGAATGCCAGTGTGGTCGACGTCAGCGCGACGATGTGGTGCCACGGCTGGCCGCCATGCGGGCCTTCTTCTGACGGTTTCCACACGTGTTCATGTCGCACCATTTTCGACTGCGGCTCTGGCTGGTGTCGAAGAACGCCGCGCGGCACGTAGGGGATGCGCACAACGCCACCGTGCCGTCTCGCTCACCAGCGACAATGTCGATTGCGTCGGCTGCGATGACACCGAGGGCGTCTTCGACCGCCGTCGTAGCCGTCAACTGCCACTGCCGGACACCCGACGGCGACAGGATTGCCGACGCCCGACCCCGAAGGCTGTGGTCGTTCAAAATGCGAACGGGGGAAGTGGGCAGTCGATCTCCAGTCGCGGCTGCAGTAGCGCAGAGGTGGATCGCTTCCCGTAGCTTCCGAGCCGCGTCGAGCTGTGAGTCGGTGCAGGATTCGACGGCGAGTCCGTGGAGAGTCAACCAGTCGGCGAGCCGTTCCGGCACAGGGATTCGTTCGACGGCATCGCCGCGACGCTCGGTGAGGGTTCCGGTGAATGCCGTCGACAGGACATTGCCGGGTCGGAAATCGGGGAAGCTCCTTGCCATAGAACCACCTTAGCCGGTTGCGCCAAGCCGTCTGCGCTGTTAGAACTGCCTTAGCCGGTTCAACTAAACAAAGGAGCTTCATGATGCGCGTCGACAAGCCCGATGCCCGCCCGTTCGAGTGGCGCGCAACCGACGCCGACCTCGCCGATCTGGTCGCACGGCTCGACTCGGCTCGCCTGCCCGAATCCGAGACCGTGGCCGGCGCGCGCAGATGGGAGCAGGGGGTACCGCTCACCGAGCTCACGGACGCGATCGAGTTCTGGCGCACCGAATACGACTGGCGATCGCTCGAGTCGAGGCTCGACCGAGTCGGGCAGTTCTGCACGACGATCGACGGCGTGGGGATTCATTTCCTGCACCGTCGTTCACCGCGGAGTGACGCAGCGCCGTTGATCGTGACGCACGGCTGGCCGGGCAGCGTTGTCGAATTCCTCGACATCATCGACGAACTGGCCGATCCGTCGGACCTCTCGGCACGTGCATTCCACGTCGTGGTCCCGTCTCTTCCGGGCTTCGCGTTCAGCGACAAACCTGCGACGACCGGGTGGGACACCGAGAAGATCGCGGCCGCGTGGGTCGAGCTGATGGGCCGTCTCGGCTACGACCGGTTCCTCGCCCACGGGGGCGATTGGGGAGGTGTCGTCACCACGATCCTGGGCGGCCGATTCCCTGAGCAGGTCATCGGAATCCACACGACCTACGCCGAAGCGCCGCCCGGGTTGTCGACGGACGGACTGACGGCCGAGGAGCTCGGCTGGGTTCAGCACACCAGAGAGTTCGACCGTGATCGCATCGCCTACGCGACACTGCAGGCGACGCAGCCGCAGACGATCGGGTATTCACTCGTCGATTCCCCGGTCGGGCTGTTGGCCTGGATTCTCGACAAGTTCGCGGAGTGGACGGACACCGAGAGCAGTCCGTTCGAGACGATCTCTCGCACGGACTTTTTCGACAACGTCACCCTGTACTGGTTGACACGTAGCGGGGCGTCGTCGGCCCGCATCTACTACGAAAGCCACCACTCACTCGACCCGGACCTCCGCGTCGATGTCCCGGCCGCGATCACGACATATCCCCGGGACATTGCGAAGTGCCCGCTGCCATGGGCCCAGCAGAGGTACCGGCGCATCGTTCGATGGCGGGCACCCGACGCCGGCGGTCACTTCCCTTCACTCGAACGGCGCGACTACTTCGTCCGGGACCTTCGCGCGGGTCTGTCGGCGGTCGTGGAGGCGGATGAGCGCAGTTGTGACAAAACTTAAAGTCAGGCTGGACTGTTTGTTGTTTTGACGCTACTGTGCGAAGTGTGACTACCGACACAGGGCTCAACGACGGCGCGCCTACCCCGCGCCGTACGCAGGCCGAACGCACCGCGGGGACCCGCGCAAAGTTGCTCGATGCAGCCATCGAGTGCCTCGTCGAGCTGGGTTTCTCGAAGACCAGCACGCAGGAGATCGCGCGGCGTGCCGGAGTATCCCGTGGAGCGCAGCTGCACCACTTCCCGACCAAGGAGACGTTGGTGACCGCTGCCGTCGAGCATCTCGTCGACCGCCGCCTGTCCGAAATCTTGGAAGCCGAGCCCGATCCGGAACGCGGACCCGAGATCCTCGTCGACGCGTTCTCGGGCCCGCTGTTCTATGCCGCGCTCGAGCTGTGGGTCGCGGCACGTACCGATCCGGCTCTGCACGAGGCAATGGTTCCGCTCGAGCGCCGCGTCGCCGAGGCCATCCAGAGCGGCGCTCAGATCGTCATGGGTAGCCGCATGTCCACCGAGTCCATCGAGCTCAGCGTCGAGCTGGCACGTGGGCTCGCTGTATCGGCTCTGTTCCGTACCCCCGAAGCCGACGCGCAGCTGCGCGGACGGCTCCTCCCCGTCTGGTCCGAAAAGGTGATGGACTCGTGAATTCCGCACTGCCCCAACAACTTGACGTGCTCGTCGTCGGAGCCGGTTTCGCCGGCCTCGCCGCGGTGGCGAAGATCCTCGCCGCCGATCCGAGTGCCGACGTGACCGTCATCGAGCGAGCGTCGGAGGTGGGCGGCACATGGCGGGACAACACTTACCCCGGGTGTGCGTGCGATGTCCCGACGTCGCTGTACTCGTTCTCGTTCGCGCCGAGCCCGAAGTGGAGTCACACCTTCGCGCGCCAACCGGAGCTGTTCGACTACCTCCAATCGGTGGTCGAGCGGCTGAACCTGCGGGATCGCATCGTCACCGATTGCGAACTGCTGTCGGCCGATTGGAGTGACACGGACCAGCGGTGGACCGTGCAGACCTCGAAGGGCGCGGCGAGCGTCAGAGTTCTCATAGCTGCCACCGGCGCACTGTCGACGCCGAAGATCCCGGACGTCCCGGGCATCGACACATTCCAGGGAACGGTATTCCACTCCGCGACGTGGAACCACGAGCACGATCTCACCGGAGAGCGCGTCGCCGTGATCGGCACCGGAGCGTCGGCGGTGCAGTTCGTGCCCGAGATCGTCGACAAGGCCCAGCGGCTCACCGTCTTTCAACGCACACCGGCCTGGGTCATCCCGCGCCTGGACCGCACCATCGGCCGGGTCGAGCGGACTCTGTACGAGAAGGTCCCCGCGGCTCATCGCGCGGTTCGCGGCATCATCTACGGGTACCGCGAGGCATACGTGACCGTTCTGGCCGACAACCCGTGGATGTTGCCCGCCGTCAAGGCATTCGCGAAGGCCAATCTGAAGCGTCAGGTCAAGAACCCGACGAAGAGGGCGGCTCTGACCCCCGACTACGCACCCGGCTGCAAACGTCTTCTGCTGTCCAATGATTGGCTGCGGACGCTGGATCGACCCGACGTCGACCTGGTGACATCGGGCCTGACGTCGGTGACCGAGAACGGCGTCGTCGACGCGTCGGGCCGCAACTACGAGGTGCACACCATCATCTTCGCGACGGGGTTCACCCCGACCGAACCGCCGGTGTCGCATCTGTTGCGCGGCAGCGATGGTCGTACTCTCGCGGAGCGCTGGGGCGGTAGCCCGCAGGCCCACCTGGGTACCACTGTCGCCGGGTTCCCGAATCTCTTCCTGATGTACGGCCCCAACACCAATCTCGGGCACAGTTCGATCGTCTACATGCTCGAGTCGCAGGCCAATTACGTCGTCTCGGCGCTCAGCGAGATGCGGGACCATCATGCAACCGCCGTCGAGGTGTCCGAATCCGCTCAGCAGCAGCACAACTCGTGGGTCGACTCTTCTCTCGACGGCACAGTCTGGAATGCCGGCGGCTGCTCGAGCTGGTACCTTGACGCCAACGGACGTAACTCGACGATGTGGCCCACGTACACGTTCCGGTTCCGCAACAAGACGCGAACGTTCGACACCTCGAATTACCGACTCGTCTCCGACACCCGTGAATCAGACAAGAAGGCGGTTTCCGCATGAGCGACTACGACGTACTGATCATCGGCTCCGGGTTCGGCGGGAGCGTCGCCGCGCTGCGGGCCGTCGAGAAGGGCTACCGGGTGGCGGTGTTGGAATCCGGCCGACGGTTCGCCGATCACGAATTGCCCAAGACCAGTTGGCGTTTGCGTAAGTACCTGTGGGCTCCGGCGCTCGGCTGCTACGGCGTCCAACGTATCCACCTGTTGCCCGACGTGCTGGTGATGGCGGGGGCAGGCGTCGGCGGAGGCTCGCTCAACTACGCCAACACGCTGTACCAGCCGCCGACGAAGTTCTTCGAGGACCCGCAGTGGGGTGCCATCACGGACTGGAAGCGTGAACTGAATCCGTACTACGACCAGGCGCGTCGGATGCTCGGGGTCGAGACGAACCCGACGATCACTGCCTCGGACAAGGTCATGAAGGAGGTCGCCGAGGACATGGGCGTGGGCGACACGTTCACCTCTACTCCGGTGGGCGTCTACTTCGGTGACCGTGGCAAGACTGCACCCGACCCGTTCTTCGGTGGTGCCGGCCCGGAGCGGACCGGGTGCACCGAGTGTGGTTCGTGCATGACGGGTTGCCGCGTCGGCGCGAAGAACACCCTCGTCAAGAATTACCTCTACCTCGCCGAACGTGCAGGCGCACACATCCTTCCGCTGACGACCGTCGTGGACGTCCGCCCGAACGGCAGCGGCTACGACGTCGTGACGCGCCGCACCGGCGGCAAGCTGCGCCGCAAGGAGAAGACGATCACCGCCGATCAGGTGGTCTTCTCGGCCGGCACCTACGGAACGCAGAAGCTCATGCTCGCCGCGAAGGAGAAGGGCTCGTTGCCGCGGCTGTCGAACAAGATCGGTTCGTTGGTACGTACCAACTCCGAGGCCGTACTGGCCGCAACGGCGCGCGGACGCGAGGTCGACTACCACGAGGGAGTGGCGATCACCTCGTCGTTCCACCCGGACGATCACACGCACATCGAACCGGTGCGATACGGCAAGGGCAGCAACGCGATCGGGCTGCTGCAAACCGTTCTCAGTGACGGCGGCGGCAAGGTGCCGCGGATTCTCAAGACGCTCGGAGTGGCGCTGCGTCACCCCGGCGCGGCGGCCCGCAGTCTGTCGGTCCACAGGTGGTCCGAACGCACCGTCATCGCTCTGGTGATGCAGACCGACGACAACTCCCTCGAGCTGGGCTCGAAGAAGGGGCCGTTCGGGCGTCGACTGACGAGTCGGCCCGGGGCGGGCGATCCCCCGCCGCAGTGGATTCCGCAGGGGCACACGGCCATCAGGTTGCTCGCCGACAAGATCGGCGGCGATCCGGGCGGGTCGATCGCCGAGATCGTCAACATTCCGATGACCGCGCACTTCCTCGGCGGCTGCGCCATCGGTGATTCACCGAACACCGGTGTGATCGACGGCTACCAGCGGGTGTACGGGTACGAGGGCTTGCACGTGCTCGACGGGTCTGCCGTCAGCGCCAACCTCGGCGTCAATCCGTCTCTGACCATCACCGCGCAGGCCGAGCGGGCAATGGCGTTGTGGCCCAACAAGGGTGAGCCGGACCGTAGGCCTGCCGTCGGCTCGGGTTATGTCGAGGTGGCACCGGTTCAGCCGTCCAACCCGGTGGTGCCGGTGACCGCGCCGGGCGCGCTGCGCCTGCCGCTGACCGTCGTGGGGAGGGACTCCTGATGTGGAGCGTCGCCGAGTCGGAGACCGAGCGCACCGATTGGCCGGTCAGCCCCGCAGCGCCGTGGCCGGCGAACGTCCGGGCCACGATCTGGTGGCATCGCGCCCGGTCGTCGGATTTCGCTCCCGCCGGCGCGAAGACGTTGCCGATCACGATGTGCATGGTCGTCGACTACATGACGTCACCCGTCGGTCCCTACCGCGAGATACTGGCGAGCCCGGTGTTGCGCCGGGACGTCGGAAAGATTCCGCGCATGTCGGTGCCGTTCATCGCCGTCGATTCCGCGACGTCGGTGCACGGCGGCAGGACCAACTGGCATCTGCCCAAGGTGCTGGCCGAGTTCGACGGCGACGTGCTGAACAAGGCCGGGGTCAGCGGTGGGGACTGGTCGGTGCGGACCGGCTCCCGCGGCTTCGGGCCCGCATTTCCGATGCGCGGATCGATCGGGTTCGCGCAGCCGGTGCCCGGCGGATCGGCTCTGGGCGTCGCGAGCTTGAAGGGGAAAGCCAGGTTGGCCCGAGTGCAGGTGGATGCGTCGGGGCCGACGCTCGATCGCTGGATGCCGTCGGGCACGTATTTCGGGTTGCAGATCGTGTCGGGTTCGATGCGGACGGGTGAGGCGCGGCTGGTGCCCTGACGGCAATCCTTTTCTTGACTTAGTACAGATTGATGGCATGCTGGTGGTCGAGCTCGAGGGTTTATGCCGCGTGAGTACGGGCATTCCCCATGAGAATCCGGCCGCGCCCTCGGCCGCACAGATTTCGTCCGGGACAGCCCTCTCGGACTCGATACAGCCATCAGGAGGCTTCGTATGACCAAGCCGACCACCAGCAAGCCCACCACCAGTAACTCGGGAATCCCCGTAGCCAGCGACGATCAGTCGCTCACCGCCGGCGCACAGGGCCCGATCCTGCTGCACGATCACTACCTGATCGAGAAGATGGCGCAGTTCAACCGCGAGCGAGTCCCGGAGCGCGTCGTGCATGCCAAGGGCGCGGGCGCGTTCGGCGAGCTCGAGATCACCGGTGACATCAGCAAGTACACCAAGGCGAAGGCGTTGCAGCCCGGCGCGAAGACCGAGATGCTGGCACGGTTCTCCACCGTCGCCGGCGAGCAGGGTAGCCCCGACACCTGGCGTGATCCGCGCGGCTTCTCGCTGAAGTTCTACACCGAGGAAGGCAACTGGGACCTCGTCGGCAACAACACGCCGATCTTCTTCGTCAAGGATCCGATCAAGTTCCAGGACTTCATCCGCAGCCAGAAGCGCATGCCCGACTCCGGTCTGCGTGACAACAACATGCAGTGGGACTTCTGGACCCTCTCGCCCGAGTCGGCGCACCAGGTCACGTGGCTCATGGGTGACCGCGGCATCCCGAAGTCGTTCCGCCACATGGACGGTTTCGGTTCGCACACGTACCAGCTCATCGCCGAGGACGGAACGAAGACCTGGGTGAAGTTCCACTTCAAGACCGATCAGGGCATCGACTTCCTGACGCAGGACAAGGCCGACGAGGTTGCGGGTACGTCACCCGACCACCACCGTCAGGACCTGTTCGGGTCCATCAAGAACGGCGACTTCCCCAGCTGGACCCTCAAGGTCCAGCTCATGCCGTACGACGAGGCCGAAAACTACAAGTACAACCCGTTCGATCTCACCAAGGTCTGGTCGCAGAAGGATTACCCGCTCATCGAGGTCGGCAAGATGACCTTGAACCGGAACCCGGAGAACTTCTTCGCACAGATCGAGCAGAGCTCGTTCGAGCCGTCCAACACCGTGCCCGGCATCGGCTTCAGCCCCGACAAGATGCTGCTCGGCCGCGTGTTCTCCTACGCGGACGCGCATCGTTACCGCATCGGAGCGAACTATGCGCAGCTGCCGGTCAACGCCCCGAAGTCCGAGGTCAACTCGTACTCCAAGGACGGCAACATGCGGTACTCGTTCAACTCTCCGGAGACGCCCGTCTACGCGCCGAACTCCTTCGGCGGTCCGTCGGCGGACACGAACAAGTACGGCGACGACGGAGCGTGGGACTTCGAGCCTCGCTTCGTCCGCACCGGCTACATCGAGCACCCCGAGGACGGCGACTTCGTCCAAGCTGGAGCCCTCGTCCGCGAGGTCATGGACGATGCGCAGCGCGAGCGTCTGGTCGGGAACATCGTCGGACACGTCCTCAACGGCGTCAGCGAGCCGGTTCTGAGCCGAGTGTTCGAGTACTGGACCAACGTCGACCCCGAGCTCGGCAAGAAGGTCGAGGAAGGTGTTCGGTCGCAGCAGAACGAGACCGCTCCCACCACCGGTGCCGGCGCGATCGACGATCCTGCCGACGAGGCCGCCAAGGTCTGATCCGGACGTTCCTAGGATCGGCGTCACAACGACGCCGATCCCGGAACAACCGGCGCGGCGCCGCCGTTGTGCAATACAGACGGAAGCACAATAATGGCGTGCGATGCACACCGTCGTACAACGGCAGGGAGGCCACATCATGACGAACCCCATCACCAGCACCCTCGACGCAGGTCAGCAGAAGATCGCGGGCGACGCTCTGCAGGGCACCGTCGTCGACCTGATCGATCTCTCGCTCATCGCGAAGCAGGCGCACTGGAACGTGATCGGCAAGAACTTCCGGTCCGTGCACCTCGAGCTCGACGAACTGGTCACTGCTGCACGTGAATTCACCGATCAGGCGGCCGAGCGCGCCACCGCGATCGGTGTCAGCCCGGACGGCCGGGCAGCCACCGTCTCCTCGACGGCCGGAACCAAGGGCTTCGGTGCCGGGTGGACCCAGGACAGCGAAGTGGTGCCGGCCATCGTCGACAACATCGCTGCCGTCGTCGACCGGCTGCGTGGACGCGTCGCCGATACCGCGGAAGCCGACCCGGTGACGCAGGACCTGCTCATCGCCATCACTGCTCGGCTCGAGCAGCTGCACTGGATGTGGCAGGCCCAGGCCAGCTGAAACCTGAATTCGATGCGGGCCCCTCACCGGTGGTGAGGGGCCCGTTTTGTTTGCGTGTACAGCCCATGGGTATTCGTACGCCCATGTCTGAAAGTGCTCCGAAGGTCGACGCGGTGTTGTTCGATATCGACGGCACGCTCGTCGATTCCAATTACGTCCATGTCGACGCGTGGTCCCGCGCGTTCCGCGATGCCGGGCACGAGGTGTCGTCGTGGCGCATTCATCGCAGTATCGGGATGGACGGGTCGAAGTTGCTGGAGGCGTTGGTCGGTTCGTCCGACAGCGCGCTCGCGCAGGAAGCGAAAACCCTGCACGGGGAGTACTACGCGGCCGCGTCGCAGACCTTGGAAATTCTGCCGGGTGCACGGGAGCTGTTGGCAGAGCTGAACACTCGCGAGGTCACCGTGGTGCTCGCGACGTCCGCTCCGGAGTCCGAGCTGTCGACGTTGCGTGATCTGCTCGAGGTCGAGGATTCGGTAGCGGTGGTGACATCCGGCGAGGACGCCGAGGTGGCAAAGCCGGAGCCCGACATCATCGGTGTTGCGCTCGAGCGCGCCGGCGTCGACGCCGAACACGCGATCATGGTGGGAGACAGCGTGTGGGACATCGAATCCGCGGGCCGGGCAGGGGTGCGGGCCATCGGCGTGCTGAGCGGCGGTATCTCACGCGCAGAGCTGCTCGACGCGGGTGCGGTGGCAGTGTTCGACGACCCGGCCGATCTGCTGGAACACCTCGCCGAGAGCCCGATCCTTGCCGGCAAGGCAAGTGCTTGAGCAACTTCCGAAAGCCTTGTCCGAGGGTCGACGGGTACGTCCCCATCGAAAGTTACGGCGCGATCGGTGACGGCCGGACCGTCGCGATGATCGCCGACGACGGCCGCATCGATTGGTTCCCGGTACCGAATCTCGATTCGCCACCGCCGTTCGCCTCGCTGCTCGACGCCCCGCACGGTGGGTACATCGAACTGACGCCCAGAGGCGAGTTCACCGTCGAGCGCGAATTCGTGCCCGGCACAAACGTTCTGACCACCACGTTCCGCACCGACGGCGGTACGGTCCGAATCACCGACTCGCTCAACACAGGTGTGGCCGGGCGATTGCCGTGGGTGGAGTTGGCGCGCCGCATCGACGGACTGGACGGAACAGTGGACATGACGTGGTCCGTCGCACCGGGGACGATGCTCGGTATCGCGTCGCCGTGGGCGTACGACACCGAGCACGGAACCGTCCTGCGCGTCGACGGATTGACGCTGGCAGTCCGGACTTTGGGGATCGAAGACGTGCAGCTCGCGGATCGCGACATCAGCGGCATCTTCACCACGCGCTCGGGTTCGCGTCACGTCATCGGTGTGGTCGGAACCGAGAACGAGCCACTGCCTCTGCCGGATCCTCAACACCTCGACGAGGGCATCGACCGGACCATCGACAATTGGCGCGTCTGGTCGGACGAGTTCTCGTACGAGGGCCCGTGGGCGAAGCACGTCGCTCGCAGCGCGTTGGCGTTGAAGCTGTTGCTGCATAGCCCATCCGGTGCTATCGCGGCGGCAGCGACCACGTCACTGCCCGAGAATCGCACCGGTGGCAAGAACTGGGACTACCGCTACGCCTGGGTTCGCGACGCCGCGTACACCATTCGGGCGCTGCAACGGTTCGGTCTGCGTGAGGAAATCCATGCGGCGGTCGCGTGGCTGTTGAAGGTCATTCGAGTCAACGATCCGTTGGTGAACGTGTTCTACACCCTCGGCGGCGAATTGCCGGGCGGCACAGAGCAGCCCGACGTGCCCGGCTGGCGCGGCATCGGACCGGTGGTCAACGGCAACGCCGCGGCGGACCAACTCCAGCTGATGATCTTCGGAGACCTGTTCTCGATCATTCGGCAGTACGTGGACGCGGGCAACATTCTCGACGCGCAAACCGGTCGGCTGTTGGCGACCATCGCGGACGAGGCCTGCGACTCGTGGCAGCGCAAGGATGCCGGTATCTGGGAGCTCGAGGTGGAGCAGCACTACACGAGCTCGAAGCTGGGGTGCTGGCAGGCACTGGACTGCGCGGTGCACCTGGCCGAAGCCGGGGAGATCCCGGGCATACCGGATCGGTGGAAAGCCGAGAAGGAGTGCATACGGCGGTACATCGAAACCGAGTGCTGGTCCGAGGAGCGGCAGACATACCTCGCGTACCCGGGAGCCGACGGGCTCGACGCGTCGGTGCTGTTGGCAGCGGAGATGAATTTCGATCGCGGAGAACGTATTTCGGCCACGATCGATGCGCTCGGCGAGGAGCTCGGTGCCGGGCCGTTGATGTACCGCTACAGCGGAGTGGCCGAGGAAGAGGTCACGTTCGTGGCCTGCGCGTTTTGGCGAGTGTCGGCGCTGTCGTGCGTCGGCCGAGACGACGAGGCCACGGCCCTGATGGACCAGTTGGTGGAAATGTCCAACGACGTCGGGCTGTACAGCGAGATGATCGATGCTTCGGATGGGTCGTTTCTGGGTAACTTCCCGCAGGGCTTGAGCCACCTGGCCCTGGTGAATGCGGCGTTGACCATCGCGCGTTCGCACGACGCCACAGCCTGACAACCGACCTCTAGCGCAAAGTGGGATCGAATGGATTTGGGAATCGACGGTAGAGCCGCACTGGTGACCGGAGCCGACTCCGGCATCGGGTGGCACACTGCGAAGCTGCTGCTGGCCGAGGGCGTCCGTGTGGTCGTCAGCGACAAGGACCAGAGTTCGCTGGACGAAGCCGCCGCGAAACTCGGTGCAGCGGAAGGACAGCTGTTCGCGTTCGCCGCGGACGTGACCGACACCGAGGCCGTCGAGAACCTGGCAGTGCGCACGCAGCAGGCCGTGGGCGACATCGACATTCTGGTGCAGTCCTCCGGCGTCACCGGCGCTCAGGGGCTGTTCCACGAGATCGACGAGGAAGGGTGGCGCTCCACCCTCGACATCGACCTCATGGGCCCGGTCCGCCTACTGCGCGCGTTTCTCCCCGCCCTCCGGCGCGGTGGATGGGGGCGCATCGTGCTGTTGACGTCCGAGGACGCCGTGCAGCCGTACGACGACGAATTGCCCTACTGCTCGGCCAAAGCCGGAGTTCTGGCTCTGGCCAAGGGGCTTTCGCGCAGCTATGCGTCGGAGGGCCTGCTGGTCAACGCGGTCTCCCCGGCATTCATTCACACCCCGATGACCGACGCGATGATGGACAAGCGAGCCGAAGAGAAGGGCACCGACAGAGACGGTGCCATCGAGAGCTTCCTCGACGAGGAGCGCCCGTACATGGAACTGGGACGCCGCGGCGAACCCGAGGAAGTGGCCTCGGTGATCACGTTCCTGTGCTCGGACCGCGCGTCCTTCGTCAACGGATCCAACTACCGAGTCGACGCCGGTTCCGTCGCAACAATTTAGGAGAACAGCATGACCAATTTCGGATACACGTTGATGACCGAGCAGAGCGGTCCCAAAGAGCTGGTGAAGTACGCCGTCGGAGCCGAGAAGGTCGGCTTCGACTTCGAGGTCAGCAGTGACCACTACTCGCCGTGGCTCTCGTCCATGGGCCACTCTCCTTACGCGTGGACCACTTTGGGTGCGGTCGCGCAGGCCACCGAGCGCGTCGAGTTGATGACGTACGTGACGTGCCCGATCATCCGGTACCACCCGGCCGTCGTCGCCCAGAAGGCGGCGACATTGCAGATCCTGGCCGACGGACGTTTCACCCTCGGCCTCGGCAGCGGCGAGAACCTCAACGAGCACGTCGTGGGTGAAGGCTGGCCGTCCATCGACAAGCGACAGGACATGTTCGTCGAGGCACTCGAGATCATCCGCGCACTGCACGCCGGTGGCCTGGTCACCTACGAGGGCAAGCACTTTCGCGTCGACTCGGCTCGGATCTGGGACCTGCCCGAGGGCGGCGTCCCGATCGGCATCGCAGCCGGCGGCGAGAAGGCCGTGGCGAGGTTCACCGAGTACGGCGATCACCTCATCGCCACCGAGCCGGATGCGGATCTCGTCAAGGCGTGGTCGGACAACCACGAGGGCCCGGCGCGCTCCATCGGCCAGATCCCCATTTCGTGGGATCCCGACAAGGATGCCGCCATCGATCGCGCACACGACCGCTTCCGCTGGTTCGCCGGCGGCTGGGCCGTCAACGCGGATCTGCCGACGACGGCCGGTTTCGCCGGTGCGACGAAGTTCGTCAGGAAAGAGGATGTGGCCGACACGATCCCGTGTGGACCGGACCTGGACGCCATCGTCGAGGCCGTGAAGCCGTACTGGGAGGCCGGTTACACCGACATCGCGCTGGTCCAGGTGGGCGACGAAACTCAGGAGCGCTTCCTGGCCGAGGCGGCCGGCCCGCTGTTGGAGAAGCTGCGCGCTGCGTCCAGCTGAGCACACACGAGAAGACCCCGATCGAGACCATCGATCGGGGTCTTGTCGTTGTGCGGCAGTGCTACCGAGCCAAGCGCGGCAGGTTCTTCGAGATGCTCGACGTCAACGCCTTGCCGACGATCGCGGCGAGACCGGGGATCGGGGCGTCGAATCCGATTGTGTAGTCGAGTTCGGTACCGCCGTCAGTGGTGGGGGTCAGCTTCTGCACACCCCAATGACCGCGTAGCGGGCCACCTTTGGTGATGCGGTACTCGATGAGGGTGTTCGGCTCGGAGACGGTTGTGGTCTCCTCGAACGCGGGGAGTGGCCCCAGCTTCAGGCTACGAGCCGATCCGACGCCGTTGCGTGAGGTGTCTCCATCGCGCACCCGGCGGATCTTGGCCAGGAACAACGGGCCGAGGTTCTCGTGTTCGGACAGCGCCGCGAAGACGACGTCGGGAGACGAAGCGAACCGATGGGTGACATGAACGCGGGTGGGGGTCGGCATGCCTCACAGTAGCGCCGATCAGGCAAAGAAAAGGGACCCGCTCGACTGAATCGAGTGGGTCCCTTTTCGTGGTCCAACTGTCGGGGTGGCGGGATTCGAACCCACGACCTCTTCGTCCCGAACGAAGCGCGCTACCAAGCTGCGCCACACCCCGTGTACCGCTGGAGAAGTCTAACTCACGACTGCCTCAGAACGCGAAACGCCCTCGTCGGAGACGTCCTTCGGGCCCTTTCTGGGGGCAGGAGTGAGCGTGATCAGGGTTGCTTCGGGGCGGCAGCAGAAGCGGGCAGGCGCGTACGGCGATGTCCCGAGACCGGCCGACACGTGGAGCTGCGTGTGCGCACCCCACTTGGACGGACCCTTGACCCGGGAGCGATCGATCTCGCAGTTCGTCACCAGCGCACCGTAGAACGGCAGGCACAGCTGGCCGCCGTGGGTGTGCCCGGCGAGGACGAGGTCGTAACCGTCCTGCGCGAACTTGTCCAACACCCGGGGCTCGGGGGAGTGGGTAATGCCGAGGCGCAAATCCGCCAACGGGTTCGGCTGGCCCGCGATGGTGTCGTAGCGATCGCGCTTCAGGTGCGGATCGTCGACGCCCGCCGATGCGATCCGGACTCCGGCGACCTCGAGTTCGCGGCGGACATGCGTCACGTCGAGCCAACCGCGTTCGGAGAACGCAGCCCGCAGATCACGCCACGGCAGCGACTCGCCCGTCGTGCGCTTGTGGTTCTTGTCGAAGTACCTGAAGGGGTTCTTCGGCTTGGGTGCGAAGTAGTCGTTGCTGCCGAACACGAACAGCCCTGGACGCGACAGCAGCGGCCCGAGAGCCTGCACGACGCTGGGAACGGCGCGTTGGTGCGACAGATTGTCGCCGGTGTTGACCACGAGGTCGGGTTCGAGGCGGTCCAGTTCGCGGAGCCAGTTCTGCTTCATCCGCTGGCCCGGCATCATGTGCAGGTCGCTGATGTGCAGTACTCGCAGCGTCGCGGAGCCGGGTTCGAGCACCGCCATCGACGTCTCACGGAGCGTGAACGCGTTGCGCTCGACGAGGGTGGCGTAGCCGATGCCCAAGGCCGCAGCACCCGCCGTCCCGATCACCGAGCTCTTGAGCGGTGCCGCTCTGACGACGTCGCGCGTGTGCTCGGCAACCGACCGCAGTTGCGTGGAAGCGCTGCGCAGTTGCGCCGAGGTTGGCAGTAACGAGGAACTGAAGTGAACGGCCACCCAGTCCACGATACGGCAGCAAGCCGATATGGACGCGCGAGCCGACGGCTGGGCCGCGTAGCGTTTCTGCCATGTCCGAACTCAAGGCCCGTATCCGAACCGACCTGACCACAGCGATGAAAGCGAAGGACAAGCTCCGGCTGGCAACGCTGCGCATGATCCTCGCCGCCATTCAGACCGAGGAGGTCTCCGGCAAGGAGGCCCACGAACTGACCGACGACGACGTCCTGAAGGTGCTGGCAAAGGAATCGAAGAAGCGCGGCGAATCGGCCGAGATCTACACGCAGAACGGCCGCGGCGAACTCGCCGCCAACGAGCACGCCGAGGCGCAGATCATCAACGAGTATCTGCCCACTCCGCTGACCGACGAGGAACTGGCCACCATCGTCGATACCGCCATCGCCCAGGTCGCCGAAGTATTGGGCGAGCGACCGGCCATGAAGCAGATGGGCCAGGTCATGAAGATCGCGTCGGGACTCGCTGCCGGTAAGGCCGATGGATCCCGCCTGTCGAAGGCCGTCAAAGACCGCCTGTAGTGCGCTCCGCGCAGTGGTGCGGTTATGTGCCCCAGGAGGGCCGTAACCACACCACTGCCGCAGGCACTAGCGAGGAGCGGTGAGCCCGGGGATCGCCGGTATCTGGATACCCGGCGGCAGGTCCGGTATCTGGATACCCGGCGGCAGGGCAGGGGCCGGAGCCGGTGCCGGGCGAACCGATCCGTCACTGACGTAGATCGTGATGTTCGATCCGGGAACCGCACTGCCCGACGGTGACGTCGACACCACGGTTCCGCGCGCAGCCTGATCGGCCGTCGTCACCGCTGTCACCTGGAAGCCCGCACCCTGCAGCGTGGACGTCGCGGACGACTGGCTCTGGCCGGTGACGTCGGGTACCTGTCCGTTGGCCGAACCGCGGACGTACTTCTGATCGACCGGTGGAAGTTGGACGGGCCCGTAGTTGGTGGCGATCGGGCTCATCGCGTCGAACCAGGTTCTCGCGGGTTCGTTACCGCCGTACAGGTTTCCCGAACCGCAGGGCCGAAGCGGGAACGAGCAGATCTCGCTGGGCGTCGGTGAGTCGCCGTAGGTGTACACGGCGGCGGCGTAATTGTTGGTGAACCCGAGGAAGCCCGAGGATCGGTTCGACTCGGTGGTACCGGTCTTGCCGGACATCGGCAGGTTCCAGCCGGCCGAGGCAGCGGCGGACGCGGACGTGCCACCTGCCTGGTCGTCCTTGCTCATAGCGTTGGCGAGGGTGTTCGCCAGACCGGGTTCGACGACCTGCTCGCAGGCCTGGTGAGCGACGGGGACGGGCTTGCCGTCGCGGTCGAAGATCGAGTCGATCGGGGTCGGCGGGCACCATTTGCCACCGGAAGCCAAGGTCGCGGCCACGTTGGACAGCTCCAGCGGGTTCACCCAGGTGGGTCCGAGGGTGAACGAGCCGAGGTTCTGACTCTTCTGGAAATCGGCCATCGACTGCTCGGCACCCGAGGAACCCGGGTCCGTGTACGAGCGCAGGCCGAGACGGACGGCCATGTCGACCGTCGGCGTGACGCCGACGGACTCGATCAGCTTGACGAAGGCCGTGTTGGGGGACTGAGCCAGCGCGTCGGTTATGGACAGCGCGGGTGGGTAGTTGCCCGCGTTTTCCACGCAGTAGGTGGAGGCCGGGCAGTTACGAGCACCACCGTCGCCGACGCCCTTGACCTCCACGCGCTTGGGGACCTGCAGCGTTGCGCTGGTGCCCAGTCCGCGTTCCATGGCGGCGGCCGTGGTGAAGATCTTGAAAATGGAGCCGGCTCCGTTACCCACGAGGGAGTGCGGTTGCGGCTGCACGGTCTCGTCGGCGTCGGCGTTGAGGCCGTAGGTGCGGCTGCTGCCCATCGCCAGGACGCGGTGCTGGTCCTGGCCCGGGGCGACGACGTTCATCACCGTCGCCACGCCGTCGAGCGAGGGGCTGGTGTTGCTGACCAGGGCGGACTTGGTGGAGTTCTGGACCGCGGGGTCGAGCGTCGTGCGGATGAGATACCCGCCCTTGTCGATCTGCTCCTGGCTGATTCCGGCCTGAGCGAGGTACTGCAACGCGTAGTCGCAGAAGAATCCTCGGTCTCCTGCCGCGATACAGCCGCGGGGCAGGGTCTGGGGGACCGGTAGCACGCCGAGGGGCTCGGCCTTGAGTGCGGTGAGCTCGGCCGCACGCTCGGGGAGGTTCTGGATCATCGTGTCGAGCACGGTGTTCCTGCGCTCGATCACACCCTCTTCGTTGGTGTACGGGTTGAGGGCGGAGCTGGACTGGACCATGCCGGCGAGCATCGCGGCCTGGACGGCGCTGAGCTGGCTGGCATCGATGCCGAAGTACGTCTGAGCCGCGTCCTGGATGCCGAACGAGGCATTACCGAACGGCACCAGGTTGAGGTAGCGGGTGAGGATCTCGTCCTTGGTCAGTTCCTTGTCGAGGGTCAACGCCATCCGGATCTCGCGGATCTTGCGGGCGGGCGTCGTTTCGATGGCGGCGCGTCGCTCGGCGTCGGTCTTCGCCACGACCAGCAGCTGGTAGTTCTTCACGTACTGCTGGTCGATGGTCGATGCACCCTGCTGGACCTGGCCGCTGGTGGTGTTGGTCAGGAACGCGCGCAGCGTGCCCTGCCAGTCGACGCCCTGGTGCTCCGCGAAGCGCCGGTCCTCGATGGAGACGATGGCCAGCTTCATCTCGTTGGAGATCTTGTCGCTCGGTACCTCGAAGCGGCGCTGTTCGTACAGCCACGCGATCGGGTTGCCGTTGACGTCGGTCATCGTCGAAACAGCAGGTACGGCACCCTCGACCAACTCGGCCGAGACGTTGTCGACGGTATCGGCGGCGCGGTTGGACGCGAACCCGAACCCGCCGGCCAAGGGGAACATCACGCCGGCGAGCAATGCACCGGCGAGTGCTGAACATCCGGCGAGCTTCGCCACGGTTTTTCCAACTGACACAGAGCACAGCGTACGTGTGCCTCGTTCGGATCGGCAGTGCCCCGCATGCGTTGTGCGCTGCGCCCCTGCTCGGGACGCCCGTACCAGAAATGTGACCTCACCGTCTTGCATTCGGGGCCGGGTTTACCTAAATTATGAGCACAGTGTGATTCGCATAACACTTGATAATGAATGTGGGGCAGCTCCTAGAATTTGTGCTTCGACACCGAGGTACAAACTGCTCGGAGCCTCCAGGACGCCCAGTGAGGGCGACCGAGACGTAAAGGGGATCCGCCATGCACACGACAACCGCGCCGACGCGACTCGATGTAGAGGAAGCAGAAGCACGTATCGCTTGGGTGTCACACGCTCGGTGCAAGGGCACGGATCCGGACCAGCTGTTCGTCCGGGGTGCAGCGCAGCGCAAGGCCGCGACCATTTGCCGGCACTGCCCGGTTCTGATGCAGTGCGGTGCGGATGCCCTCGACAATCGCGTCGAGTTCGGTGTGTGGGGTGGCATGACCGAGCGTCAGCGCAGGGCACTGCTCAAGCAGCACCCCGAGGTCGACTCGTGGTCCGAATTCTTCGAGACCCAGCGTCAGCAGCAGGCGGCGATCTGACCGCCTGCCGAAACGGCCGATCAGCCTCTGCGGGTCAGCTGGTCGGCCACCGCGCGTAGTGCGGCGAGGTCGGAGACCTCGAACGGCAGGGACGGAACACCGACGATGGGCACGCGGGGGTGCGCGCCGGTGAAGCGTTTGAGCAACCGCACCTCGCGCGCCGCCGTCACCGCGCGTTGAGCGTGGATACGCAGCACCGCAGCAGTCAGTTCGGCACCGGGGTCGTCGATTCTGTCCAGGAGATCGGCGGCAGTGGCCGCGTGATCGGCCTGCACCGACGACAACGTCGGATGCGTCCGATTTACCACCAGTCCGGCCAGCGGCATGTTCTCGGCGGAGAGTCGCTCGACGAAGAACGCGGCCTCGCGCAATGCGTCGGGCTCGGCGGCAGCGACGACGAGGAAACTGGTGCCGTCCTCGCGGAGCAATTGGTATGTGCGCGTAGCGCGTTCGCGGAACCCGCCGAACATCGAATCCAGCGATTGCACGAAAGCCGAAGCGTCGGACAGCATTTGGCTGCCGATGACGGTCGAGACGCCGCGCATCGCCAGGCTCATCGCGCTGGTGACGACGCGGGTGATTCCTCGTCCGGGAGCGGTCAACAGCCGGATGAAACGACCGTCGAGAAACGACCCGAGCCGTTGCGGAGCGTCGAGGAAATCCAACGCGTTGCGCGACGGCGGAGTGTCCACCACGATCAGATCCCACGACGCGTCGAGGGACAGCTGCCCCAGCTTCTCCATCGCCATGTACTCCTGCGTGCCCGAAAAGGACGACGCCACAGTCTGATAGAACGGGTTGGCCAGAACCTGCGCCGCCTTTTCCGGCGTCGAATGTTCGATGACCATCTCGTCGAACGTGCGCCGCATGTTCAGCATCATCGCGTGCAGTTCGCCCTTGGCGTCGGCACCCAATTTCACCGGCTGCGGGCTGTTGTCGAGGTCGCCGAGCCCGAGGGCCTGGGCCAGCCGGCGAGCCGGATCGATGGTCAGCACGACGACACGCCTGCCCTGTTCGGCGGCACGCAGAGCCATCGCCGCTGCGGTGGTGGTCTTCCCGACACCGCCTGCGCCGCAGACCACGACGATTCGTGACGCGGGGTCGGTGAGGATGCGGTCGACGTCGAGTTCGGTTGCTGCTGGTCGAGTCATCGGACACCCTGTTCTGCGAGCGTGGCGGCGAGCTCGTACAAGCCGCCGAGGTCGACGCCGTCGGCCAACATCGGCAGCGTCATGCGTGCGACGTCGAGTTCGTCGAGTTGTGTTGCGCTCTCCACCTGAGCGGACAGCGTCGACGCGTGCTCGATCGATTCGGTCAGGAGACCGGCGAAGTCGGCCTCGGACAACGTGATTCCGGTCTTGGCCAGACCCTCCTGAATTGCGACGGCATCGATCTCGCCCTCGGCGATGGGTTCGAGGGAGTCGGCAGGCAGGTACGTCGGCTCGGTGCGGTTGACGATCACCGTGCCCAGGCGGAGGTCGGCTGCTTCGAGCTCGCGTACCGCATCTGCCGTCTCCTGCACCGGCAATGCTTCGAGCAGGGTGACCAGGTGCACGACGGTGTCCGACGAATGCAGCAACCGCACCACGCCCTCGCTCTGCGAGCGGACCGGGCCGCCCTTGGCCAGGTCGGCCATGGCCTTGGTGACGTCGAGGAAGTTTCCGATGCGGCCGGTGGGCGGCGAGTCGACGACCACCTCGTCGTACGCGCGGTTGCCCTTCTTGTCGGTGCGCACCACGCACTCCTTGACCTTTCCGGTCAGCAGTACGTCACGCAGGCCGGGCGCGATGGTCGTCGCGAACTCGATGGCACCGATCTTGCGCATCGCGCGGCCGGCGAAACCGAGGTTGTAGAACATGTCGAGATACTCGAGGAACGCGGTCTCGATGTCGATCGCCAGCGCGTAGACCTCGCCGCCGCCGTCCGCCGAGGCGACGCGGGTCTCCACCGGCGGGAGCTGCGGCACGTCGAACAGCTGCGCGATGCCCTGCCTGCCCTCGACCTCCACCAACAACACTCGCCGGCCACCCGCGGCCAGCGCCAACGCCAGCGCGGCAGCGACCGTCGACTTACCGGTACCGCCCTTGCCGGACACGAAATGCAGCCGCGCGGCATCCGCCTTCGCCGGCCATCCCTCTTGCTTCGATGTACCCACGCCTCGACCATATAGAGACGCGATGCCGGTCGTCCGACAGAACCGAGAATCACCCGATCGCAGTGACGCACCCCTCGTACTCCGGTGGGCGATAGGCTTCGAGTCATGAGCGAAAAGATCATCTGGGAGTACTTCACCGCACCGGTGCTGATTCACGCCACCAAGCAGATTCTCGACAACTACGGCTCCGAGGGCTGGGAGCTCGTGACGATCATGGCGGGACCGAACGGCGGCGACACACTGGTCGCGTACTTCAAGCGTCCGAAGGGCTGACGCCGTGGCGAACTGGAGCGAACGCCTCTCCGAGCTGGGCATCGAGCTGCCCGACGTCGTTCCGCCGCTGGCCGCGTACGTCCCCGCCGTACAGGTGGGTTCGCTCGTCTACACCTCCGGTCAACTGCCGATCGTGGACGGAAACCTGACGTCCGTGGGCAAGGTGGGTGCCGACGTGTCGGCCGAGGACGCCACGGCAGCTGCGCGGATCTGTGCGTTGAACGCGCTGGCCGCGGTGCATGCGCTGGTCGGTATCGATTCGGTCGCACGCGTGATCAAGGCCGTCGGCTTCGTCGCTTCCGCGGAGGGCTTCACCGGTCAGCCCGGTGTCGTCAACGGAGCCTCGAACGTCATCGGCGAGATTTTCGGTGACGCAGGCAAGCACGCCCGCTCGGCCGTGGGTGTCGCCGAACTTCCGCTCGGTGCGTCGGTGGAAGTGGAGCTCATCGTCGAACTGCAGTAGTCGACGTCCCATGAAGTGCACCGCAGGTCTCGTCGACTGCGGAACGCAGCAGGTCGGCATACACGGCGTGATCGGGGACCGTCGTCGGGCAGGCCGTCACACAGACGGTGACGACGTCCCCGTATCCGTACACGGCGTGGGTGATGCTGCAGCCCGGGCTCAGCGATGCGACCCCCGCGCACAGGGTTGCCCGGCTCGACCCCAACTCGAGGTCCAGACCGGTTCGATTGACGCTCGTCACCACGGTATGGCTGGTGACACGCTCGGGCGTACCGCTGCGAGGCGCGACGAGCCGAGCGCGGCGACCGAAGCCGAGCAGTAGAGCGGCGGGGTAGAGCTCGGCCGACCGGGTGGCGTCGATGTGGCGGCGATCGTTCACGCGTTCACGCTGCAGGTTGAGCGCGTGCGCCACTGCCGATGCTCGGTCGGGCACGTCGGTGAGCTCGGGATGCAGATCGACGGCAGCCGGGACGGTTCGGTTGACGGCAGGCCAGGCCGCCGACGTCTCGATCGCGGTGGGCACTGTGGCGCGGATGCGGGTGCCGACCCTCTCTCCGTGCGCCGCGAGATACGTCGACAACGCCGCTCCGACGGCGGTGAGTGCGGTAGCCGTGACGGTGGCCGGCCCGCCCGTCCACTGCGACTTCGGGAACTGCAGGACGTGCACCGCTCTCGTTTCGTCGGGATGGGCGTTGACGCGCGTGGGTTCGACCGGTGCGGGGGCAACCAGCTCCCCGGTCCGCACTGCGTCGAGATACGTCTGCTGTGCCCGCCCCATCCGCCGCTGCGACCGCGCCCAGCGGTAGGGCAGGAGCGCCGTCGCAACGACCGCATCTCGCACGCGACGTGGACGAGAGACGGCAGGGTCGTCGGGGAACGTGACGTTGTCGGTCGGCTCGTCCGGTCCGAAGAGAGCTCGAACGATGCGGGTACCGACCGACCCGTCGGACAATGCGTGGCTGACCTGAACGATCACGACGGTGGCCGCACCGCGGATACCGTCGACGCCCGACAGGCCCCGGCCGACGTGCACGGTCCATGCCCGCGTCGTCGCATCGACCGGAACGCACGCGCGTTCGGCCAGAAACGAATTCAGTGTGTGACGACCGTCGGAGAGATCGTGGTCGACCACGTGGTCACGAGGCGGCGTCGGGTCCCTGATCCATCGGGGGTACTCCAACAGACCCACCGCATCGCCGATGCGAATCTGCAGTCTCGGAACGAATCGAGCGCGTCTCTCGACGTGGGCCACGACGTCGTCGAACGTCGGTGGCTCGTGGTCCCCCGAGTCGAAGACGAACGTCGTGTACTGGTCCATCGAGCGATGCGGGGCCGAGGTGTAGTGGAACATCGCATCTTTGACGTCCATGGTGGTCACACGATCAGGGTGCCCACTCCCGCGCCCGATCAATCACCCTCTGCAAGTGCAGTCCTCGGTGCACCGAGCATTCGTGGTCGACACCCGATTCCACCGATTCGAGGAACTCGTCCAGCAGTACGGCGTAGCAGTCGGTCGACGACGTGGATCGGTCGGTGAAGGTGTCGACCCCGGCGGGTCCGGACAGCTCGATCCGCATGAGCGACGGCATGACCGGTGTCCGCAGCGACAATTGGACGGTGCTACGCGCGCCGCCCTCGTGTTCGAGCAGAACGGTCCAACTGTCCGACGCCACGTCGCGGTGCGAGTAGGCAACGCGCGCAATGGTTCCCAGTGCCGCGTCGAGGAGATCGAAGACGTGTGGCCCGATGTCGAGGATCGCCCCGTCGTCGTGTCGCCACTGCGATTCCGAGTACGCCCCGCCGAGAGTGGCGCCGGAGAACCAGGTTCCGGAGCCGGCTGCCCAGGGGCGGCCCGCTGTCGAGGCGAGGAATTGCCTTGTCTCCGGGGCGAATCGGAGTGTCAGAGTCACCATCGAACGAACTCCGGCGGTGGTGACGGCCTCGGCCAGTTCCTCGGCCTCTGCCACGGTGGCGGCAATGGGCTTGTCCAGCAACACATGCTTGCCTGCTCGCGCGGCGCGGAGGGCGAACCCGGCTTGCACAGCCGGTGGAACCGCGAACGCCACCGCGTCGACGGCATCGAGCAGGGCGTCGAAGGACTCGCAGACCGGTGCACCCAACTCGGCCGCGGCGTCCGGTCTGCGTGCCCACACTCCGGTGAAGTCCACTCCCGGATGAGCGAGCAGCGAGGGGGCCTGAGTCTTGCGAGCCCAGGGGCCGGCACCGACGAGTCCGATCTTCATATGCGTCGACGTTAGTCGTCGTCACCGGTCCTGTTCCACCTCGAGAACAGTGGGCGTCCTACAGTGTTTCAATGGCCGACTCGAACTTGACGCATCCCGCCTACGGACTGGTCCGGCACGTGACGCCCACGGCGTCGGTTCTACTCGCGGAGAACCCGGGCAAGATGACGCTCGACGGAACGAACACGTGGATTCTGCGGGCACCGGGTTCCGAGGAATGTATCGTCGTCGACCCGGGTCCGAAGGACAAGGCCCATCTCGACGCCGTCGCCGCGTCGGGCACGGTGGTGCTGACCCTGGTGACCCATCGCCATGCCGATCACACGGCGGGGTTGAAGCGGTTTCACCGCAAGACAGGGGCACCGGTGCGGGCGGTGGGGGAGAAGTTCCTGCACGGCGGCGGTGAGCGGTTGGCCGACGGCGAGGTCATCGATGCGGCGGGTCTACGGATCCGGGTGCTCCACACACCCGGCCACACGGCGGATTCGGTGAGCTTCGTGCTCGACGACGCGGTCCTGACGGGAGATACGATCCTCGGCCGCGGCACCACGGTGCTCGACCCGAAGGACGGCTCGCTCGCGGACTATCTGAATTCGCTCGATCGACTCGAGGCCGCCGGTGCGGGCAAGACGGTGTTGCCGGGGCACGGGGCCGATGTTCCGGATACCGCCGAGGTGGCGCGACTGTATCGCGCTCACCGTCGGCAGCGGCTGGATCAGGTGCGGGCGGCGTTGGCCGAGATCGGAGACGACGCCAAACCGATGCAGGTGGTGCGCCACGTCTACTCGGACGTGGACAAGAAGTTGTGGCCGGCTGCGCGGATGTCGGTCAAGACGCAGCTGGCCTACCTCAGGGAGAACTAGCTAGCGAGCTCGGCGAGCCAGGCGCTCGGAGTCCGAGATCAGTACGGACTTGCCCTCGAGGCGCAGCCATCCGCGGTGTGCGAAGTCGGCCAGTGCCTTGTTGACGGTCTCGCGCGACGCTCCGACGAGCTGAGCGATCTCTTCCTGCGTCAGGTCGTGGGTGACGCGCAGCGATCCCGCTTCCTGGGTGCCGAAGCGCTGGGCAAGCTGAAGCAGCGCCTTGGCCACGCGTCCGGGGACGTCGGTGAAGATGAGGTCGGCCAGGTTGTTGTTGGTGCGACGCAACCGGCGAGCCAGGACGCGCAGCAGCTGCTCGGCGATCTCGGGGCGCTGATCGATCCAGTCCTTGAGGGCCGCACGGTCCATGCTGACTGCGCGCACCTCGGTGACCGTGGTGGCCGAGGACGTGCGAGGGCCGGGGTCGAAGATGGAGAGCTCGCCGAACATGTCCGACGGTCCCATGATCGTCAGCAAGTTCTCGCGGCCGTCGGGGGAGCGTCGCCCGAGCTTGATCTTGCCGGAAACGATGATGTAGAGCCGGTCTCCGGGCTCACCCTCGTTGAACACCACGTGTCCCCGGGGGAAATCGACAGGCTGCAGCTGCTTCGTCAGTGCCGCAACCGCAGAGGGTTCGACTCCTTGGAAGATGCCGGCCCGTGCCAGGACGTCGTCCACTTGCGCTCCTTTTGGGATGTCGGTGATGCGGTGACCCGCACCCCCGAAGGCGTCTGTACACACTCGTCTCACCACCGAATCGCGCTGCGATTCAGGCGTCGATGCCGATGCAATGTTCAAACACAACAATTACCTCAGGGGAGTCTACTTCGACTCGGCCGAAACCGAGTGATCGACGCCACCACAGGTTGCCAGAGGAACGGTACGTCTGTTCGCGTTCACCGTAAATTCATCCGAATGCGGACAAATGGGTGCTCAACTGGCCCGTTGGTCGACCATGCCGTCGCGCGTGTCGATCGTGCGCGGAGGAGTCTGGTGACGCTTGCGGGAGTTGAACCGAGCCAGGGCGTGGGGGAAGCCCTCGTTCGCCAGTGTGGCGACCTCGGACTTGCTCGCCTGATCGAGGAATTCCTCTACTTCGTGCTCCCGGACGCCGAGCTTGCTGAGCCGGAACTCGACGCGCTCCATCGCGAGTGCGAAGAGCATGAGTAGTACCGGAAAGAGCACCACGGCGAGTCCTTGCATACCGGCCAGTTAACACCGAAAAGGTCTCGATACAAACACAGCTCGGCGCGCTCGCGTAGTTCGTTACGCATTCTTGTCCGTACAGTTGTGGCGTGGAATCGACAGCCCCGAAACGCCCCGACGTGCGCAAACGCGAGGAGACGCGACTCGGCCTCGTGCGGCGGGCCCGGCGGATGAACCGAACGCTCGGGGTCGCGTTTCCGCACGTCTACTGCGAACTCGACTTCACCACGCCCCTCGAACTCGCCGTCGCGACCATCCTCTCGGCGCAGTGCACCGACAAGCGCGTCAACATGGTGACTCCGGCCCTGTTCGTGAGATACCGCACAGCTCGCGACTACGCCGAAGCCGACCGCACCGAACTCGAAGAGTTCATCCGAACCACCGGCTTCTACCGCAACAAGGCCAACTCGCTGATCGGGCTCGGGCAGAAGTTACTCGAGAACTTCGACGGCGAAGTCCCCGCATCGTTGAAGGACCTGGTGACGTTGCCCGGCATCGGCCGCAAGACGGCCAACGTCGTGCTCGGCAACGCGTTCGACGTTCCCGGCATCACCGTCGACACCCACTTCGGTCGGTTGGTACGGCGCTGGCAGTGGACCGAAGAAGAGGACCCGGTCAAGGTGGAGCACGCCGTCGGCGCGCTGATCGAGCGGAAAGAGTGGACCGTGCTCTCCCATCGCGTCATCTTTCACGGTCGACGCGTCTGCCACTCCCGCACGCCGGCGTGCGGGGTGTGCGTCCTCGCCAAGGACTGCCCGTCGTTCGGCCTCGGCCCGACCGATCCGGCGACCGCTGCCGCCCTGGTGAGAGGTCCCGAGACCGATCATCTGCTCGCTCTCGCCGGAATCGTGTCGTGAACAAGGCCGCACTCCGCTGGTCTCTGGTCGCGCTCATTCTCGTCGTCGGGATGGTCTATGCCCTCTGGCCACGCAATGAATCTCCGGCAACGCAGCGCGCCGATGGTCCCGGTCTGGGGCAGCAAGGACCGTCGACGGACGAGCGTCGGGCCGCCGATACTCCCGAGGCTCTGGGACCGCTGCGGCAGACCGCCGGTCTCGACGCATGTCCGACGCCGTCGGGCGCTGCAGCAGGCCCGTTGACGGGCATCACCCTCGAATGCATCGGCGACGGCTCGTCGGTCGACCTCGGCCAGGCTCTGGCCGGGCGACCCGCACTGCTCAACATCTGGGCCTACTGGTGCGGCCCGTGCGCGCAGGAGTTGCCTTACCTGCAGCAATACGCGCAGCGGGCGGGTGATGCAGTCACGGTGTTGACCGTCCACAACGATGCCAACGAGTCCAACGGGCTGACCCGTCTGGCCGAGTACGGCGTCACGCTGCCCGGCGTTCAGGACGGTGCCGGACGTGTCGCCGCGGCGGCGGAAGCGCCGAACGTGTTGCCCGTATCCGTTTTGATATCTGCGGATGGCACTGTCGCCAAGGTGCTGACCGAACCCTTCACAAGCGTCGACGACATAGCCGACGCAGTCCGCGAGAACCTCGGAGTCGCGTCGTGAGCGCACCCGAGTGGCTCGGGCGCATGCTCGACGTCGCCGGCAGCGAAAACGGACTGACCGACACCACCGGCATCAACCCGGTACTGCAACGGCAGGCGCAGCCGGCCGATCGAACCCGCTCGGCGGCGGTGTTGGTGCTGTTCGGCGGTCCGGCTGCCGCCGATCCGACCGCGCCCGGTGGGCTACCCGCCGAGGCCGACGTACTGCTGACCCAGCGGGCGTCGACCTTGCGCGACCACAGTGGGCAGATCGCCTTCCCCGGCGGTGCCACCGACCCGGGTGACGACGGGCCCATCGGAACGGCGCTGCGCGAGGCCCAGGAAGAGACCGGTCTCGACCCGGCCGGCGTCGTACCGCTCGCGACGATGCCCGGCATCTACGTGCCGCCGTCTCGATTCGACGTGGTTCCCGTGCTCTCGTACTGGCAGAGTCCAACCCCGGTCCGCGTCGTCGACGCCGGCGAAACCGAGCGCGTGGTGCGAGTTCCCCTGCGCGAGTTGCTCGATCCGGCCAACCGATTCCAGGTGCGTCACCCCGCCGGCTACCAGGGCCCGGCCTTCTCGGTGCAGGGAATGCTGGTGTGGGGATTCACGGGCGGTATTCTGGCGGGCCTGCTCGCTGTGTCGGGCTGGGAGTCCGATTGGGACACGGGGGATATACGCGATCTGGAGGCCAGCTTGACTGCGGTAGGAGCGAGGCTCGATCGGTGACGGGTTCAGGGTGGGTCGATATCGCGGTGCTCGCCGTCGCGCTACTGGCGGCGACGTCGGGATGGCGACAGGGGGCGGTGGCGTCGGCGTTGGCGTTTCTGGGAGTCGTTCTGGGTGCCGTCGCCGGGATTCTGGTGGCACCGCACGTGCTCGAACACGTCGACGGATCACGCACGAGGGTGTTCGTCGGTATCGCGTTGATCGTGGTGTTGGTGATCGTCGGTGAGGTGGCCGGCATGGTTCTGGGTCGTGCGTTGCGCAGCGGAATACATTCGCGCTCAGCCAGATCCGTGGACAGCACGATCGGGGCAGGTCTGCAGGCCGCGGCCGTGCTCGCTGCCGCATGGTTGCTCGCCATTCCGCTGACGTCCTCGTCGCAGCCCGAGGTGGCCAGTGCCGTGCGTGGCTCGACGGTCCTGGGCAAGGTCGACGAGGTGGCACCCGAGTGGCTGCGTCAGGTGCCCAAGGAATTCTCGGCGCTGCTCGACACGTCCGGGCTGCCGGACGTCATCGGTCCGTTCGGACGCACTCCGGTCGCCGACGTCGCTGCTCCCGACTCCGGGATCGCCGCAGGCCCCGTCCCGATAGCGTTGCAGGCGAGCGTCATCAAGATCAACGGAATTGCCCCGAGTTGCCAGAAGGCGCTCGAGGGTTCGGGTTTCGTCGTCGGGCCGGATCTGGTGATGACCAACGCCCACGTGGTGGCCGGTACCTCCGAGGTGACCGTCGATTCTCCGGACGGCCCTCTCGACGCCGACGTCGTCCTGTTCGATCCCGAAGAAGATGTTGCAGTGCTTCGTGTTTCGCAGCTGCAAGCTCCGGTGTTGCCGTTCGCGCCGAACCCGGCCGAATCCGGATCCGACGCCATCGTGTTGGGTTACCCGGGCGGCGGTCCGTACACGGCGAGCCCAGCGCGTATTCGCGAGATCATCAACCTCAGCGGACCGGACATCTACCGCACCGGAACTGTTCAACGCGAGGTCTATACGGTTCGCGGATCGGTGCGGCAGGGCAATTCCGGTGGGCCACTGGTCAATTCGAACGGTGAGGTACTCGGTGTGGTGTTCGGTGCTGCCGTCGACGACCCCGATACCGGATTCGTCCTGACCGCAACCGAGATCTCGGACGAGCTTGCCCGCAGCTTCGATGCGCCGGTCAGTGTGGGGACCGGCGACTGCATCGTCTGACGGCGGGACGTCAGCTTTCGAGCGCGACGCGCAGAATTTCCTCGGACACGACGTCGGGGGCTTCCTGGTGCACGTAGTGCCCGACGTCCCGCACTGTTCGACGCGTCAGCCCCGGTGCCCAGTGCCGATCGCGATCGAGGGTGGTGGGTAGGACGTACGGATCGAGGTCACCGCTGATCTGCGCGACGGGGATCGAGGTCTTCACGTCGACGGCATCCATGAAGCGTCGGCCCTCGGCGCGGAACTGGCTACGGAACGCCCAGCGCTGATATTCGAGTGCGCAGTGCGCGGCCCCGGGAATTCGGATGGCCGAGCGCATCTTGCCTGCGGTATCGGCGAAATCGTCGGTGCGCTGCCACTGCGACCCGGCGCGGCTGCGCATCAATTCCTCCACTGCCGCGCCCCCTCGGCGCGTGAGCAGCTTCTCGGGGCGCAGCGGAATTTGATACCGAACGAAGTGCGGCAGCAGAGCACCGCGCTGTTCGGAATCCTTCAGCACGGCGCGGCGCAGCGAGATCGGGTGCGGTGCATTGATCAGGACCATCGAGCGGACCATTCGCGGATGCAGAGCCGAGCTTGCCCAGCACACCAGGCCGCCGTCGGCATGACCGACGAACGTCGCGTGCGGGTACCCCAGCGCGCGAACGAGACCGACGATGTCGCCGGCCAGGGTCCATCCGTCGTAACCACGTGGGGGCTTGTCGGAGTCGCCGTAGCCGCGGAGGTCGACTGCGACCGCTCGAACTCCGGAACGCGCGAGCGCGTCGAGCTGGTGATGCCAGGAGTACCAGAAGTCGGCGAAGCCGTGCAGCAGCACCACGAGCGGGGCGTCGGGAGCATGCTCGCCGACCTCCACGGTGTGGAACCGGATTCCATTGGCATGGATGTCGCGATGGATCCACTGTCCCGGGTAACGGACCGTGGACGGATCGGGATGATTCATACTGCTCGACTCGCCGGGCGTCGTCTACTTCTTGTAGCCGGGGATTCCGGGAATGCTCTCGTGCTGGTTGGGCAGCACGGTCGACGCCTGCTTGAGGGAGTCGATGGTCTTCTCGGGCTTGCGCAGTTTCTTGACCCTGCGGTAGCCGAGGAACCCGAACAGGCCGGCAACCAGCACCATGAACACGAAGACGATGAGGAACGAGGCCCATCGGTAGAGCCACACGTCGAGGAGCTCGGCGGCGAAGAAGAAGAAGAAGAACGAGCTGAACAGCAGCACTGTCAGCGCGACGATGAAGAAGACGCTGCCCTGCAGACCCTTCTTGACCTCGCCGGTGACCTCGGCCTTGGCGAGGGCCACCTCGGCACGCACCAGCGTCGAGACCTGAGTCGTGGCGTCCTTGACGAGGTTTCCGATGCTCGCGCTGCCGGGTGTGCGGGCATCGACATCGGTGAGAGGTATCGACGAAATCGTGTTCGGGACGCCGTTGCCGTATCCCTTGTCATTGCTGACGCTCAACTCTCGACCCCTTGTAATCGCTGTGCTCGGTATTGCGGTGATCGCTCTGCTCGGTGTTGCGGAAGATCGTATCGACAGTAGTGCCTAAGTAGCAGATTATCTGTCCCGCGGCGGCCGAGCGACGCTCGGCCCGTCGTCGGTTACCTCTCCGCCCGTCGCGACAAACACGGGAATGTTGCACGAATCGGCAACGAACGGCCCGGGGGCGTGAAATTCTCAGGTGTTCATCAGGTAATTTTCAGGGAACTTTCCCCTTCAGGAGCACTCGTGAGTTCAACACACGCCGTCACGGACGACGGCGCAATTCCCGCACCTCAGGTGCCTCGGTCCCGAATCGTCATCGCCTCGATGGTCGGTACGTCCATCGAGTTCTTCGACTTCTATATCTATGCAACGGCCGCAGTACTCGTCTTCCCCCGCCTGTTCTTCCCCGCAGGCAACGACACGACCGCGCTGCTGGCGTCGTTCGCGACGTTCGGTTTGGCGTTCGTCGCGCGACCCATCGGCTCGATTCTGTTCGGCCACTTCGGTGATCGCATCGGACGCAAGGCCACCCTCGTCGGGTCCCTGCTGACGATGGGTGTCGCGACGTTCGCGATCGGGCTCCTGCCGACCTACGCCGCGGCGGGTCTGTGGGCACCGGCTCTGTTGGCGCTGATGCGCTTCACTCAGGGCGTGGGCCTCGGCGGTGAATGGAGTGGTGCGGCGTTGCTGGCCACCGAAACCGCGAAGCCGGGCAAGCGAGCCTGGGCGGCGATGTACCCGCAGCTGGGTGCGCCGATCGGCTTCTTCTTCGCCAACGGCATCTTCCTGCTCATCGTCATCGCGACCGGCTACGACTCCGCGAACTCCGGCACCGACCACGCGTTCCTCACGTGGGGCTGGCGCATCCCGTTCCTACTCAGCGCGATCATGGTGATCATCGGCCTGTACGTCCGCCTCAAGCTCGAGGAGACGCCGGTGTTCAAGCTGGCAGTCGAGCGCGGCCAGAAGGTCAAGACCCCGTTGGCCCAGGTGTTCAAGACGAGCTGGCGTCAGCTGATCATCGGCACGTTCGTCATGCTCGCCACGTACACGCTCTTCTACATCATGACGACGTGGGTGGTCAGTTACGGAACAGGCAAGGTGGCCGACGTCAACGGGCCCAAGCTCGCGATTCCGTACACGGACTTCCTGGAACTCCAGCTCATCGCGGTGCTGTTCTTCGCGGCGCTGATCCCGGTCGCCGGGCTGCTGGCCGACAAGTACGGCCGCCGCCCCACGCTCATCGTCATCACCGCGGCGATCGTGCTGTTCGGTCTGTCGTTCCACTGGTTCGCCGACCCGTCGTCCGCGTCGGCAGGCAAGATGCTGGTGTTCATGTGCGTCGGCCTGGGACTGATGGGCCTGACGTTCGGGCCCATGAGTGCCGTTCTGCCGGAACTGTTTCCGACGAACGTGCGCTACACGGGCTCGGGAATTTCGTACAACACCGCGTCGATCCTCGGAGCTGCAGTGGCCCCGTTCATCGCAACCTGGCTGGTGAGTTCCTACGGCGTCGGCTGGGTGGGCGTCTATCTCGCCATCGCCGCTGCGCTGACCCTGATCTCGCTGATCATCATGAAGGAAACGCGAGACCAGTCGCTCGACAGCGTCTGAGCGGCTGCGCCGCATGTGAGTGGAACCTCGTAGTGGGCTACGAGGTTCCACTCACATGGGAGCGCTAGCGGCCCTTCTTGATCGCCTCGAACACCTTCGGGTCGACGAGAGTGGAGACGTCACCGAGTTCGCGGCCCTCGGCCACGTCACGGAGCAGGCGGCGCATGATCTTGCCGGAGCGGGTCTTCGGCAACTCCGGCACGATGGAGATTTCCCGTGGCCGGGCGATCGGCGAGATCTCCTTGGAGACCTGAGCTTTGAGTTCGGCGATCAATGCGTCGCCGGTGTTCTCCTCGCCGCCGCGCAGGATGACGAACGCGACGATGCCCTGACCGGTGGTCTCGTCGGCGGCACCGACGACGGCAGCCTCGGCGACACTGTGATGACTCACCAATGCCGACTCCACTTCCGACGTGGAGATGCGGTGGCCCGAGACGTTCATGACGTCGTCGACGCGGCCGAGGACCCACAGGGCGCCGTCCTCGTCGTACTTGGCACCGTCACCGGCGAAGTACCAGCCTTCTTCGGCGTAGCGGGACCAGTAGGTGTCCTTGTAGCGGTCCATGTCGCCCCAGATCCCGCGGAGCATCGCCGGCCACGGCTCGGAGAGAACGAGGTATCCGTTGCCGCCGTTGCCCAGTGGCTTGGCGTCGTCGTCGACGATCTTGGCCGAGATACCGGGCAGCGGAGTCATGGCCGAGCCGGGCTTGGTGGATGTGACGCCGGGGAGCGGGGAGATCATGATCGCGCCGGTCTCGGTCTGCCACCAGGTGTCGACGATCGGTGCGCTGCCGCCGCCGACGACGTCGCGGAACCAGCGCCATGCCTCGGGGTTGATGGGTTCGCCGACGGACCCGAGCAGGCGGATCGAGGACAGATCGTGTGCCTCGGGAATCTCCTTGCCCCACTTCATGAACGTGCGCACCAGGGTGGGGGAGGTGTAGTAGATCGAGACCTTGTACTTCTCGATGACGTTCCAATGCCGGTGCTCGTCGGGCGAATTGGGCGTGCCCTCGTAGACGACCTGGGTCGCGCGGTTCGAAAGCGGTCCGTAGACGATGTAGGAGTGCCCGGTGACCCAGCCGATGTCGGCGGTGCACCAGTAGACGTCCGTGCCCGCCTTGTGGTCGAAGACGTTGTGGTGGGTGTACGAGGTCTGCGTCAGGTAACCACCGGAGGTGTGGATGATGCCCTTGGGCTTACCCGTCGTACCCGAGGTGTAGAGGATGAACAGGGGGTGCTCGGCCGGGAACGGCTGCGCCTCATGCTCTTTCGACGCTTTCGCGACGGTCTCGTGCCACCACAGGTCGCGTCCCTCGGTCCAGGCGACGTCGGAGTCGGTGCGCTTGACGACCAGAACGTTCCGGATGGAGGCGGCTCCGTCGACGGCCTCGTCGACGGTGTCCTTGATGGGGGCGGGCTTGCCGCGTCGCCACTGGCCGTCGGTGGTGATGACGAGTTTGGCTTCGGCGTCGTCGATGCGCGAGCGCAGTGCGGTGGCGGAGAACCCGGCGAAGACGACCGAATGGGTCAGACCGAGGCGTGCACAGGCGAGGATCGAGACGATGGCCTCGGGGATCATCGGCATGTAGATCGCGACGCGGTCACCGGAGACGAGGCCGAGTTCGGTCAGGGTGTTGGCGGCCTGGCTGACGTCGGCGAGCAGATCGGAGTAGGTGATGTCGCGGCTGTCGCCGGGTTCACCTTCCCAGTGGATGGCGACCTGGTCGCCGTGGCCGTCGAGGACGTGGCGGTCGACGCAGTTGTAGGCGACGTTGAGCTCGCCGTCGGCGAACCATTTCGCGACGGGGGCGTCGGACCAGTCGAGTACCTCGGTGAACGGGGTGTGCCAGTGCAGCCGGCGGGCCTGCTCCGCCCAGAACGCGAGCCGGTCCTTCTCCGCGGCGGCGTACAGATCTGCCTGAGCGTTCGCCTGCGCCGCGAACTCGGCCGAGGGTGCGTAGGAGGCAACCGCGGTCTCGTCGGTTCCGGGGGTACTGGTCGTCATCTCGAATAGCTCTCTTTCGTCCGATGCTTTTCGCCCATGAAACGGCACTCACTAGCCGGTCTCGAGCCCCTAGTGAGGGTAGTCACATGTGATGGCGATCGCACCGTTGCAATCGGCTGCAACCCCTTGATCTGCGGTGATCGGTTGTTTCCGCACGATGGACGGTCATCGCCGTCGTCGACGGGAGGCTGTCTCGGCGGCTCTGCCCGCACTGTGAGAAATCGACTTGCCGAAACGTTTCGATCATGTTTCCGACTTACTCGCCGGTCAACAAAACCCGGGGGAGTTCACATGTTCGTTTCAGGATGTGTCTAAAGTTCGTTCCATCAGATCGTTGGTACGGCTCACAGGCCGTGTCTTGCGGTCGCCCACGAATCCCCGGGCGTCGCGCCCGAGGAACTGAGCACGGACGACCCCGTGTTCACATCTGGATGGAGGATTTCCTTGCGTAAAACACGCATCGCGTCAGCTGCAATCGCAGTTGTCGTCGGAGCGGCGCTGGTGACGGCGTGCTCTTCGAGCGATTCGACCGGCGGCGGAGGGTCAGGAGACGGCTCCGGCATCATCAACGCCTGGAGCGGCGAGCCGCAGAACCCCTTGGTGCCCACCAATACGAGCGAGAACACCGGCGGACGTGTCGTCGACTCGATCTTCGCCGGCCTGGTGTCCTACACCCCCGAGGGCGGTGTCGAGAACGAGGTCGCGGACTCGATCGATACCACCGACGGCCAGAACTACACCGTCACGTTGAAGGACGGCTGGCAGTTCACCGACGGCACGCCGGTCACGGCCAAGTCGTTCGTCGATGCCTGGAACTACGGCGCACTGTCGACCAATGCGCAGCTGCAGGGATCGTTCTTCGATCCGATTCAGGGCTACGACGAGGTCGCAGCCGAGAACCCGACGGTGCAGACCATGTCCGGTCTGAAGGTCGTCGACGACAAGACGTTCACCATCGAGCTCAAGCAGCCCGAAGCAGCGTTCCCCGATCGTCTCGGCTTCGCCGCGTACTACCCGCTGCCCGAGGTTGCGTACCAGGACATCGCCGCGTTCGGCGAGAACCCGATCGGCAACGGCCCGTACAAGTTCGCCCAGGAGGGCGCTTGGCAGCACAACGTGCGGATCGACCTGGTCACGAACCCCGACTACGCCGGTAACCGCAAGCCCGCCAACGGCGGCGTGAGCTTCATTCTGTACAGCAATCTCGACACCGCATACACGGACCTGCTGTCGAACAACGTCGACGTTCTCGACAACGTTCCGGCCTCGGCCGTCACCACCTTCGAGTCCGATCTTCCCGACCGCACGGTGAACCAGCCGTCCGCGTCGATCGAGACGTTCACGATTCCGGGCCGCCTCGCGCACTTCGGTGGCGAAGAGGGTGTGCTGCGTCGTCAGGCGATCTCCAAGGCGATCAACCGCGACCAGATCACCGAGCAGATCTTCAACAAGACCCGTACCCCGGCCAAGGACTTCACCAGCCCGGCCATCGACGGCTGGACCGGCGATCTCTCCGACGTCGGAAACGTCGAGTACGACCCCGAGGGTGCCAAGGCTCTGTGGGCCCAGGCCGACGCCATCGCGCCGTGGTCCGGAACGTTCTCCATTGCGTACAACTCCGACGGTGGACACCAGGAATGGGTGGATGCGGTCAGCAACAGCATCCGCAACACGCTCGGCATCGAGGCGCAGGGTGCGCCGTACCCGACGTTCGCTCAGCTGCGCACCGAAGCCACCAACCGCACCATCGCGACCGCCTTCCGGTCGGGCTGGCAGGGTGACTACCCGCAGCAGTACGGCTTCCTGGCACAGAACTACCAGACCGGTGGCAGCTCCAACGACGGTGAGTACTCCAACCCCGAGTTCGACCGCCTGCTCCGCGAGTCCGCAGGTGAGACCGACAAGACCAAGGCGCAGGAGCTGACCAACCAGGCTCAGGAAATCCTGCTCAACGACCTGCCAGCAGTGCCGACCTGGTACCGCAACGCAGCGAGTGGTTGGTCGGAGAACGTCACCAACGTCAAGATCGGTTGGGACGGAATCCCCATCTACAACCAGATCGAGAAGAACTGATCACGTTCGCTCCACTGCTGTAGAGACCGAGAAGGGCGGTAGGTCTTCCACCTACCGCCCTTCTCGTGTGCTCGCTCACTCCCGTATCTACGTTCGACGCCCCGCTGCAGCTGATCCTTGCGCCTCTGCGGTGACGTCCACCTTCCTCCAAAGGAGGTGATCCGATGCTCTGGTACATCGGACGCCGATTACTTCAGATGATCCCCGTGTTCATCGGGGCGACATTCTTGATCTATGCCATGGTCTTCTTGCTGCCAGGAGACCCCATCGCGGCATTGGCCGGAGACAAGGCGATCAGTCCCGCCGTCGCCGACCAACTGCGCGCCCGCTACAACCTCGACCAGCCGTTCATCGTGCAGTACCTGCTGTACCTGAAGGGCATTTTCACGTTCGACTTCGGCATGTCCTTCTCGGGCCGCCCGGTCAGTGAAGTTCTCGTACAGGCGTTTCCGATCACGGCCAAGCTCGCCTCGATGGCCCTCGTGATCGAGGCCGTGTTCGGTATCGGCTTCGGTCTCATCGCGGGTCTGCGCAAGGGCAAGCTGTTCGACTCGACGGTCCTCGTCGTCAGCCTCGTCATCATCGCCGTGCCGATCTTCGTCATCGGCTTTCTCGCGCAGTTCTTCATCGGGATCAAGTGGGGTTGGGTGCCGCCGACAGTGGGAGGCAACACCAGCTTCACCAACCTGTTGCTGCCGGCATTCGTACTCGGAGCCGTCTCGTTCGCCTACGTGGTGCGGTTGACGCGCACGTCGGTGGCCGAGAATCTCAGTGCGGACTTCGTGCGGACGGCGACGGCCAAGGGGCTCTCGCGTAACCGGGTCGTCAACGTGCACGTGTTGCGTAACTCGCTGATTCCCGTCGTGACGTTCCTCGGTGCAGATCTGGCCAGCCTCATGGGCGGCGCGATCATCACCGAAGGAATTTTCAACATCAACGGAGTCGGCGGCACCATCTACCAAGCCGTCATCCGCGGTGAGGCACCGACCGTTGTGTCTTTCGTGACCGTGCTGATCGTCGTCTATCTGGTCGCCAATCTCATCGTCGACCTTCTCTATGCCGCGCTCGACCCGAGGATTCGCTATGTCTGATCCCATCACCCCGAAGAGCGTCGACGCCGATCGCGCCACTCGCCAAGCACGTTTCGTCGAGGCCGACGAGGTCATCGACGTGTCGCAGACCGACGCTGTCGTCATCGACGACGCACCCGCCAGCATCTGGTCGGATGCGTGGCGGAACCTGCGCACGCGTCCGATGTTCATCGTCTCGGCCATCATCATCCTGGCCGTCATCGTGGTCGCAGCCGTACCTGGCCTGTTCACCAGTACCGATCCGCGCTTCTGCGATCTGCAGTTCAGCATGCAGGGCCCGGGATCCGGACACTGGTTCGGTTACGACCGCCAGGGCTGCGACATCTACTCCCGGGTGCTGTTCGGTGCTCGGGCGTCCGTGCTGACCGGAGTCGGGGTCACGTTCCTCGTGCTGGTCATCGGCGTCGTGTTCGGTGCTCTGGCCGGCTTCTACGGCGGCATCGCGGACTCGTTGCTCTCACGGATCACCGACATCTTCTTCGGCGTTCCGCTAATTCTGGCGGCCATCGTCCTCATGCAGCTGTTCACCGATCGCACGATCTTCACGGTGATTCTGGTGTTGGCGTTGTTCGGCTGGCCTCAGATGGCTCGCATCACTCGCGGTGCAGTGCTGTCGGCGAAGGGCAACGACTACGTAATGGCCTCGCAGGCTTTGGGTTTGACGCGACTGCGAACTCTGATCCGGCACGTCCTGCCCAACGCGATGGCACCGATCATCGTCATCACGACGATTTCACTCGGTACGTTCATCGTGGCCGAGGCGACGCTGTCGTTCCTCGGCATCGGACTGCCTCCCACCGAGGTCTCCTGGGGCGGCGACATCAGTGCCGCCCAGGTCACCCTGCGACAGGGCTCGACCATTCTCTTCTATCCTGCTGCAGCGCTGGCAATCACGGTGCTCGGCTTCATCATGATGGGTGACGCCCTGCGCGACGCCCTCGACCCGAAGGCGAGGAAGCGATGACGGATCCAGCACGCATCGCAGTGGAGCAGCCCCTGCTCGACATCCAAGATCTCGAGGTCTCGTTCCGGTCCAACTCCGGTGCGGTCCCGGCTGTTCGCGGAGTATCGCTGACGGTCTACCCGGGGCAGACCGTTGCGATCGTGGGCGAATCCGGTTCCGGTAAGTCGACCACCGCGCACTCGATCATCAACCTGCTTCCCGGAACCGGCACGGTGACGGCGGGGCGCATCCTGTTCGAGGGCCGTGACTTGGCGCAGGCCAAGGAAAAGGACTTCGTCGACATCCGCGGCAGCCAGATCGGCCTGGTTCCTCAGGACCCGATGTCCAACTTGAACCCGGTGTGGAAGATCGGCTTCCAGATCGAGGAGGCCCTCGCTGCCAACGGCATCGCCAAGGGCAAGGCGGCTCGGGTTCGGGCAGCCGAGCTGCTCGAGGAAGCGGGTCTCAGCGATTCGGAGAAGCGGGTCAATCAGTACCCGCACGAGTTCTCGGGCGGTATGCGTCAGCGTGCGCTCATCGCGATCGGGCTTTCGGCACGTCCGAAACTACTGATTGCCGACGAGCCGACGTCCGCTCTCGACGTGACCGTGCAGCGTCAGATTCTCGATCATCTCGAAGGTTTGACGAAGGAACTCGGAACCGCGGTTCTGCTGATCACCCACGATCTCGGCCTGGCTGCCGAACGAGCCGAGCACCTCGTCGTCATGAGCAAGGGGCGGATCGTGGAATCCGGTCCGGCACTGGAGATCCTGCAGGACCCTCAGCATCCGTACACGCGCAAGCTCGTCTCCGCCGCGCCGTCTCTGGCGTCGCAGCGACTGAAGTCGTCGGTGGTGCGCAAGGACATCGTCGAGCATGCCAAGCAGGTGGCGGTCGAGGCCGTCACCGAGGAGACCGACTCGGCATTCGAGCCGGCCGCGGACACTGTGCTCGTGGTCGAGGGGCTGACCAAGGAATTCAAGCTCCGGGGCGGCAACCCGTTCAAGTCGTCCGTGTTCACGGCCGTCAAGGATGTGTCGTTCGGAGTCGCACGCGGTACCACCACTGCGATCGTCGGCGAATCGGGTTCTGGCAAGTCGACTGTGGCACAGATGGTTCTGGGACTTCTCGAGCCCACTGCGGGTTCGGTGAAGTTCGACGGGCGCGACGTGGCGGGGTTGAACAACAAGGACGCGTTCGCATTTCGTCGTCGAGTGCAGCCGATCTTCCAGAATCCGTACGGGACGCTGGACCCGATGTATTCGATCTTCAGCACCATCGAGGAGCCTCTGCGCACCCACAAGGTGGGGTCGAAGTCCGAGCGGGAAGCCAGAGTCCGTGATCTGTTGGACAAGGTGGCACTGCCGTCGTCGGTGATGCGCAGGTTCCCCAACGAGCTGTCCGGCGGCCAGCGGCAACGTGTCGCAATCGCTCGTGCGTTGGCCCTCGAGCCCGAAATGGTCATCTGCGACGAGGCAGTGTCGGCTTTGGACGTGTTGGTGCAGGCGCAGATCCTGTCCCTGCTCAACGACCTTCAGGCCGAGCTCGGGTTGACGTACCTGTTCATCACGCACGACCTCGCGGTGGTCCGTCAGATTGCTGACGACGTGCTCGTGATGCGCAGCGGCGAAATCGTCGAGGCGGCGTCGACCGATGCCGTCTTCGACAACCCGCAGCAGGAGTACACCCAGAAGCTGCTCGCCGCCATTCCGGGTGGCTCGGTGCAGCTGGGCGCATAGCCGCGGTGGGTGAGGGGGTACCGTCGTCTGTCGTGACGGACCCCCTCGCCCCGCTGCTGGAATTGCCCGGAGTTGTCGATTCCGCCGAACGGGCACGCGATGCCCTCGGTGCCGTGCATCGGCACAAGGCCAATCGTCGTGGGTGGCCGGCGACCGCGGCCGAGGCCGCTGTGCGGGCAGCTCGTTCGTCCTCCGCGCTCGAGGGCGGTTCGATGGATTTCCCTCGCGAAGGCGAGGAGGGCGACCCGATTCTGGCGGGTGCGCTGCGAGTGGCCGCTGCTCTCGACGGTGACGCCCTGCAGAACACGTTGTCGACGTGGAAGCGCGCACCACTGCAGACGCTGGCCCGCCTACATCTGTTGGCCGCCGCCGATCTCGTCGACGACGCGTCCTCGCTCGGTCGACCGCGCACGGACGCGGGCATCGGCGAGCGGCTCGATCTCCTTGCGCAGTTGGTGACGGGTGGAACCTCCGCGCCGGCTCCGGTGATCGCGGCAGTCGTGCACGGTGAACTGTTGACGCTGCGGCCTTTCGGAACTGCCGACGGCATCGTGGCGCGTGCTGCATCGAGGTTGGTGGCCGCATCGTCGGGATTCGATCCGCACAACCTGGGCGTGCCCGAGGTGAGCTGGATGCGTCGAGTGAACGCGTACCGGGATGGAGCCGCCGGGTTCGCCGAGGGCACGGCAACGGGCGTCGGTAGTTGGGTGATCCTCTGCCTCGGAGCATTCGAAGCTGGTGCGGCAGAAGCGACTTCGATTGCCGAAGCTGCACAGTAGGAGTTGTGCACACGTAAAAGGGCGGCGATGCCGACTTGCGTCGACGTCGCCGCCCGTTAGCACGGAGCGCCTGGTTACCAAGCGTGCACAGGTGGGCTGTGATGGACTACCACGTGGCCTCGGCGAGAACTCGACGGTGATGAGGTCATCCCTGCAACCGGTGCAGGGTTCTTGCTGATCACCCACGAATATCGCAGGCCCACAGCGCTTCTGCCATTAGGTGGCAAGCTCCGCGTGGGTGCCGGTGTCCGTGCTGGGAATCGCGGTCGGGAGAAGCGAACCTTCTCTTCCGGTTCGTTCTTGGCCTTCCGTTCTTCCGTACGTCATTTGTACCCCGTGACGCCGCTCACATCAAGGGTTTGGGCTCATCGTTTTCTGCGGAGTAGTCCGTAGGTGATCGCGCCGGCCGCTATTGCGCTGAAACCTGCTGCAGCACTGGCTACTACGGTCTTCCCGGACGGATTCGGAATGCGGGAGCGCAGTGAAACGGGGTTCGAGAATGTCAGAATCGGCCAGCCGAGGGACGAGGCCTCTTTGCGGAGTGCGCGGTCGGGATTGACGGCGGTGGGGTGGCCGACCGCCCGCAGCATCGGCACGTCGGTGATCGAATCCGAGTAGGCGTAGCTCTTGGATAGGTCGTAATCATGTTGTGCCGCCAGGGACTTCATGGCGTCGACCTTGCCCTCGCCGTAGCAGTAGAAGTCGACCTCGCCGATGTACTTGCCGTCGACGGTCACCATCGTCGTGGCCATGCTGTGGTCGGCGCCCAGCAGTTCGGCGATGGGATGCACGATCTCGTCACCCGACGCCGAGACGACCACCACGTCGTGTCCGCGGAGCTTGTGGTCCGCGATCAGATCGGCCGCTTCGGCGAAGACGAGGGGGTCGACGATGTCGTGCAGGGTTTCGGCCACCACTGCTCGCACCTGTTCGACGTCCCACCCGGCGGTCATACCGGCGATGTGTGCGCGCATGCGTTCCATCTGGTCGTGATCGGCACCGGAGAGCAGGAACAAGAACTGCGCATAGCTGCTCTTGAGTACCGCTCGCCGGTTGATCAGACCTTGGTCGAAGAACGGCTTGCTGAAGGCCAGAGTGCTGGACTTCGCGATGATCGTTTTGTCGAGGTCGAAGAAGGCGGCGACGCGCGCTGCGCGTCGGCCGGCGGGGGCGTCGTCGGTGTCTGCGCTGAGGGTCACGATTGTCACCATAGTGGCCGGTGGTGACCGGTGGATGTCGCGCAACTTCTCTTCTCGACTCGCTCCGAACAAGTCCACAAATTGAGACGGTTGAACTTGCAAACAAGGACGTCCACGGGTGTAGTATTTTCCACGAGCCCGGTTCATTCCGGGCGGTGTTCAGCCCGACCCCCCGGGGCTGAACCAGACGACCCTCGCCTCCTCCCCCCCTGGCGAGGGTCGTCCTCTTTTTCGGGGTAGGCCGAAAACTGGTACCGCGGTACCGGTATTCATCCACAGGGGCCGATCTATCCACATTTCCCCAAGTCGCGCGCCGCGCGAGCGGATTCTCGCGCACGCTTGGGTCCATGAAAACGGATCCGATTTCACGGCGGACGAATGCGAAGGCGTCGATGTCGATCGACCATCACGGACTGCGTCAGGACGTGTATCGAATCGCCGCAGCCGCGGATTGTGTTGTGGAAGAGCAGAACTTACTGGTCGGTATCGGATCGGCGCGCCCGATTTGGGAATTCCCAGGAATTATTTTGATCGATTTTTCTTCTGCCGAGTCGGCGCTCGCAGGCGGATTTCCGCGGCGGCCCGGCGTCGTTCTGGTCACGGCCGCCTCGCCGACACTCGACGATTGGCGGACGGCCACAGCGCTCGGTGCCGAACACGTGGTCTCGTTACCCTCGGACGAGGACACGCTCGTTCGCATTCTCGGTGAACCCGTCGCCACATCGCCGGGCGGCGGTGGCGTCATCGTGGTCGTCGGTGCCCGCGGAGGTGCGGGTGCCTCCACGTTTGCGGCGGCGCTGGGCCTGTGCAGCAGTCGCACGGGGCAACGCACACTCATGGTCGAAGCCGACCGGTACGGCAGCGGCCTCGATCTGCTGCTCGGCTGGGAGAACGCCCCAGGTTTGCGATGGTCCGGCCTCGTCGTCGAGGGCGGGCGAGTATCCGGCGACGCACTCCACGGCGCGCTGCCATCGAAGAACGGATTGTCGGTGCTGGCACTCGGGCGAACCGACGACCGGCGAACCGGACTCTCGGCCGTCGCCGCGGCGGCTGTGCTCGACGCAGGGCGCGCTGGAGGCGATCTCGTGGTGTGCGACGCCCCGCGTCACTCCGATGACCTCTCGGACGCCCTGTACGCCGCAGCCGACCTCGTCGTACTGGTGCTGCCTGCGGAATTGCGGGCCGTGACGTCGGCAGAAGCAGTAGCGGACGAGATCTCGAGTCGCAATCCGAACGTCGGATTGGTCGTTCGTGGGCCAGCACCCGGGGGACTGCGGGCCGCGGACATCGCCGCCGCCCTCGACCTGTCGCTGCTGACGTCCATGCGGGCCGAGCCGGGGTTGGCCGAGCGTCTCGAGCGTGGCGGGCTTGCTTTCGGACGCCGATCACCGCTGGCGGCGGCGGCCACTGTGGTCCTCGATACGTTCGCGCACAAGCCCGGTGGTCAGCGGTGGGCAGCATGAGCGCAGTCGTCACCGCCGAATTGCTCGACCGCGTACGAGATCGGCTCGCTGCTTCGGCACAGTCTCCGGTGCCCGCCACCGTTGCCGCAGCAATCCGCACCGAGGCAGGGGGAGTCATCGGTGACACCGATATGCTTGCGGCACTGCGTATTCTGCAGACCGAGCTAACCGGAGCAGGCCCGTTGGAGCCGCTCCTGTCCGAGCCAGGGGTGACCGATGTCCTGGTCACGGCGCCGGATCAGGTGTGGATCGATCGCGGTAGAGGACTGGAACGCACCGGAGTTCAGTTCGTCGACGAAGCCGCGGTCAGGCGGCTGGCGCAGCGGCTCGCGCTCTCGGCCGGTCGGCGATTGGACGATGCGCAGCCGTGGGTCGACGGCCGATTACCCGGCGTCGGACAGGGAGTGTTCGGGGTCCGTCTGCACGCGGTGCTGGCACCGGTGGCGAGCGGTGGAACCTGCCTGTCGTTGCGAGTGCTCCGCCCTGCTACCCAGGGACTCGCCGCGCTCCGGGCGTCCGGTGCGGTGACCGAGGAGGGCTACGATCTGCTCGCGCGGATTGTGCTCGCGCGCTTGGCGTTTCTGGTCGTCGGAGGTACCGGCGCTGGAAAGACTACGCTTCTGGCTGCTCTGCTGGGCGAGGTCGACCCGGCCGAACGAATCGTCTGCGTGGAGGACGCGGCCGAGTTGGCACCGGCCCATCCTCATGTGGTGCGTCTGGTGGCCCGTGCTCCGAACGTCGAAGGTGTGGGCGAGGTGTCGGTTCGGCAATTGGTTCGCCAGGCACTACGGATGCGACCCGATCGGCTCGTCGTCGGTGAGGTGCGCGGGGCCGAGGTGATCGACCTGATGACGGCGCTCAACACCGGGCACGACGGCGGTGCCGGAACCATCCATGCCAATTCGCCCTCGGAAGTACCCGCTCGGCTCGAAGCCCTTGCCGCACTGGGCGGAATGGGTCGCGACGCCTTGCACAGTCAACTCGCGGCGGCCGTCCAGGTCGTCCTGCACGTCCACCGGAGCGCCGACGGCACGCGCAGATTGCGGGAGATCGGACTGGTGGAGGTGGATTCGACGGGTCGTGTTCATATCGTGCCGGCATGGTCCGCTGATTCCGACGCCGTGCCCGGGCAGCGCGGGCTGCACGAACTGCTCGCTCGGCGCTGTGGCGAGATGCGATGACGGCTGCACTGTGTGTCCTGGCCGCTGCATTTACGCTGTGGCCCAGCCGCTCTCGCCGACTACCGCGCCGCGGTCGAGTTGCCGTCGGCGTTCCTGGGTGGGCGTTCCCTGTGGCTGTAGCGTCGGTGTTGGCCGTGGGCATGTTCTGGATCGGCGGTCCGTGGGGCGCGGCGGCTCTGTTCGTGGCGGGCGGTACCGGATGGTACCGACATGGCCGTCGCACCGTACGCGCCCGTCGGACGGCCGAATTGGATTGGTTGGCAACCGGAGTCGAAGTGGTCATCGGTGAACTGCGGGTCGGTGCGCACCCGGCGACGGCCGGCGAGGTGGCTGCGGACGAGTGCAGCGGGATCGCCTCGGAGGCGCTGCGCGGTGCTGCGTCCAGATCGCGACTCGGTGGACGCGCTGCCGACGGGATAGCCGCGTCGGATCCACTGTTGAACCCCGAACTGGACCGCTTGGCCGCGGCATGGCGGGTGGCCGACGAACACGGCCTCGCACTCGCCGAGTTGCTCGACGCCGTGCGCGAGGATCTGCTCGGACGTCGGCGATTCCGGGAACGAACCGAGGCGTCGCTCGCAGGGGCCCGCGCTACTGCATTGGTGTTGGCTGGACTGCCCGTTCTTGGGGTCGCGCTCGGACAACTGATGGGGGCCGATCCGCTGCGCATACTGCTGGGCGGCGGGCTGGGCGGAATCCTGCTCCTCATCGGAACCGCTCTCGGTTGCGCAGGTCTGCTGTGGACCGATGCGATCACCGGCAAGGTGACGACATGACGTGGGCGATCACGCTCTGTCTGGCAACGGCTTTGGTCGTCGTCCCCGCTGCCCGTGGCGGTTTGGCGCGAGTAGAGGTTTCAGGGCTTTCGACGACAGAAGCCGTCGACGACTCCGGACCCGATCCGCTCGCCGTGGCGACGACGTTCGACCTTCTCGCTGCGTGTCTGCGTTCCGGACTCCCGATCTCGACTGCCGCGGCGGCCGCAGCCCATTCCGCTCCGCCCGCATTCGGTGTCGCACTGCGCAAAGCCGCCGATCTGCTCGAGCTGGGGGCCGATGCAGCGACGGCGTGGGATGCAGTGGCAAAGGATCCGAAGACCGAGGCGCTGGCACGGATGGCGCGACGATCCGCTCGGGCCGGGTCGTCCATGGCGTCGGCGATGACGGAACTGGCTGCCACCCAACGAACTCGGGCCGAGGATGCGTCGGCGGCTGCGGCCGAACGGGCCGGTGTGCTGATAAGCGGACCGCTGGGCCTGTGCTTTCTGCCGGCTTTCATCTGCCTGGGCATCGTGCCCGTGGTGATCGGCCTTGCGGGCAATGTGCTGGGCGGCGGCGTGCTGTGACCGCCGAACTACGAATCGTCCGGTGCGGATACGCCGCGCCGGAATACTGGGAGGGGAAGCGTCATGATGGGAAATGCACTGCAGGAGATCAAGACTCGAGTCGCATTGTTCGGTGTGGAGGACGACGGTATGTCGACCGCGGAGTACGCGATCGGCACCATCGCGGCCGCGGCATTCGGCGCGGTGCTCTACACGGTGGTGACGGGGGACAGCATTGTGACCGCGCTGACGGGGATCATCGATCGAGCGCTCAACACAGCCGTCTGATTCCGGGCGGTGAGGACGGGGCTGTGACGGTGGAGGCGGCGATTGCCGTCGCGTCCATCGTCGCAGTGATCGTGGTGTGCATCGGTGCGATCGTGTCGGTGACGATGCACATCGGCTGTGTCGATGCTGCGCGGGAGGCGGCTCGGTTGGCGGCGAGAGGTGATGCGACCCGGGCGGTGTCGGTGGGGGAGCGGGTTGCGCCGGAGGGTGCTCGGATCACGGTGCGCGAAGACGGTGAATTCTTCGTCGCGCGGGTGGAGGTGGAGAGTCCGCTCCCGGGACTGACGTTGTCGGCGGAGGCCGTTGCTGCTGCGGAACCGGTTGCAGCGGAATGAAATCCGGTGTGCGTGATGACGAGGGTGGGGCGACGGTGTTGGCGGCACTGGCGATGTCGGCGTTGATTGCGGTGGTGGTGATGGTGATGCACGTCGGGTCGGCGGTGGGCGCTCGTCATCAGGCGCAGTCGGCTGCTGATCTCGCTGCATTGGCCGGTGCGGGGGCCCTCGATCGTGGGGTGGCCGATGCGTGTGAGACGGCGAGGGGATTGGCGATGCGAATGGGAACGGAGTTGCGGGAGTGCACGATCGACGAGTGGGACGTGATCGTGACTGTGGGCCAGCCGGTGTTCCTCGGACGTTTCGGAATGTCCGACGCCGTCGCTTCGGCGCGGGCGGGACCGGAGTGACCGGACGCCCGCCCGCCGGCCGCCCGCCCGAATCCGCAAACGCGCGCGCGTTTGTCAGGTGCGAGCGGAATCGCCCCGTTCGAGCCGGCGAATTCGCGCGCGTTCAGCGAATGCGCGCGCGTTTGCGGTGAAACCCGGCCTCGACCCCCGCCCGAGGACCCTAACCCGTGGCCGATACGTCGCCCCCGGCCTCGAACCCCGGCAGCGACGGTCCGTCCGCAGCGGTCAGCTCGACGTGAACGTGCGGGCTCCGGACTGCAGAGGGGCCAATCGAGTGAGTTGCGTGACGTGTTCCGGGGTCAGTTCCGCGAGTGAATTGACCTGCAGCAGTTGCATGGTGCGGATGATCTCCTCCCGCAGGATGTCGATCATGCGGTCGACGCCCGCGCGGCCACCGGCCATCAGGCCGTACAGATAGGCCCGGCCGACGAGCGTGAACGATGCTCCCATTGCGATGGAGGCGACGATGTCGGAACCGTGCATGATGCCCGTGTCGACGGCCACCTCGAAGTCGGGACCCACTTCACGGACGACCTGCGGCAGCAGGTGGAAGGGGACGGGAGCCCGATCGAGTTGTCGGCCTCCGTGATTGGACAGAACGATGCCGTCCACACCCAGTTCGGCCAGACGCGCCGAATCCGCCACCGACTGAACACCTTTGACGACCAGCTTGCCGGGCCAGATCTCCCGAATGATGTCGAGATCCTCGAACGAGATGGACGGATCCATCGCTGAATCGACCAGCTCTCCGACCGTGCCGCCGGTCGAGGTCAGCGACGCGAACTCCAACTTGGGCGTGGTGAGGAAGTCCCACCACCACCATGGACGAGGAATGGCGTTGGCGATGGTCGACGCGGTCAACTGCGGCGGAATGGAGAACCCGTTGCGTTTGTCTCGCAGGCGAGCTCCGGCGACCGGTGTGTCGACCGTGAACAGGAGGGTGTCGAAGCCAGCTTTCGCGGCGCGTTCGACCAGACCGAACGAGATGTCGCGGTTACGCATGACGTAGAGCTGGAACCAGTTTCGGCCGTTCGGGTTGGTGGCCTTCACGTCCTCGATCGACGTGGTGCCCAGCGTCGAGAGGGAGAATGGAATTCCAGCAGCGCCGGCGGCGGCAGAACCGGCGTACTCACCCTCGGTCTGCATCAGGCGCGTGAAGCCCGTCGGGGCGATACCGAACGGAAGCGCGGACGGTCCGCCGAACACCGTCGTCGAGGTGTCGACGTGGGAGACGTCTCGCAGGATCGAGGGGTGGAATTCGACGTCACGGAAGGCCTGCCGGGCTCGGGAGAGTGAGATCTCGGCGTCGGCCGCGCCGTCGGTGTAATCGAATGCCGCGCGCGGGGTACGGCGACGGGCGATGGTGCGGAGATCGTCGATGGTCAGTGCCGCGCTGAGGCGTCGTCGACGCAGGTTCAGATCGGGCTTCTTGAACGAGAGGACCTCGCGCAGGTCGGTGGCTTTCGGTATCTGCCGGGCAATGGGCATACGTTGTCTCGATTCTGTGGGCTGATCCTCTCCCCACCACACCACCCGAGGTGTTAGCAACGACAAGCAGGGTGGCGCACCAGTTCGATCCAAGCCTTGAACGCGCGCGCGTTTGCGAAAAATGACTGGCAATCCCCGCGAAACCCTGGCAATTTTGCGTGCGCATGGCAAGTGCGCGCGCGTTTGCGGCGAACCCCACAATTGGTACCCAGCCACCAGGTTCCTGACTGCGAGATCGGCCGGCTCATCCCTCGCGAGTGACCGCCGCCAACACTGCGGTCAGCACTCGAACGGCACCCTCTTTGTCCAGGGGGTCGTTACCGTTTCCGCATTTCGGGGATTGCACGCAGGACGGGCATCCGGTCTGGCATTCGCAGGAGACGATCGCGTCCTTGGTGGCGGCGAGCCAGTCGGCGATGGCCACGTGTCCGCGGTCTGCGAAACCCGCTCCGCCGTCGTATCCGTCGTAAACGAAGACGGTCGGGAGCCCGGTGTCGGGGTGTAATGCCGTCGACACTCCACCGATGTCCCATCGATCGCAGGTCGCGACCAACGGCAGCAAGCCGATGGCGGCGTGCTCGGCGGCATGCAGTGATCCGGGGAATCGCTCGAACGGAACGCCGCTGTGCTCCAACAACTCCGGGGTGATGGTGTACATAACGGCGCGGGTGTCGAGGGTCTGCGCCGGCATGTCGAGTTCGATGGAATCGAGGACCTCACCCGACGGGAGGCGTCGGAGATATCCCACCACCTGATGGGTGACGTTCACCTGCACCAAGGCGACGCGGACCTCGCCGTAGTCGACGGATTCGTGCACCGCGGTGATCGCGATGTCGGTGATCTCGCGGGCCGAGGTGTTCCACTCGGGTTGTTCGGCATGCACCAGCGCGAGGCCGGCCTCGAGATCGAGCTCGTCGACCACGAAGGATTCGCCCTGATGTATGTGCACCGCACCGGGATGTGCTGTGGCAGGGGCACGTCCGCCGTCGACGGTGCCGAGCATGCGGCCGGACTCGCCATCGACGATGGCGACCTGCACGCCCGTGCCGCCGCGAATGTTGACCGCACCGTGCGGAGACAGCTGCTGCCCCTCGGGGGTGATGAACCACCCGTGAGGACGCTTACGCACGTAGCCCTTCAGCTCGAGCTCTTCGAGTACCGATTCCGCGCTCAACGCCTCGGCCTCGGCTAGGGTGATCGGTAGTTCGACTGCAGCGCAGAGCAATTGGGGAGCAAGAATATACGGATTGGTCGGGTCGGTAACGGTTGCCTCGACCGGCTTGTCCAGCAGGGCAGCCGGGTGATGCACCAGGTAGGTATCCAACGGATCGTCGCGCGCGACGAGCACCAGCAGTGAGCCCTCTCCGCGACGTCCGGCGCGCCCGCCCTGCTGCCAGAACGAGGCGACGGTACCGGGGAAACCGGCGACGATCACCGCGTCCAAACCGGCGATGTCGACGCCGAGTTCGAGGGCGTTGGTGGTGGCCACTCCCAGCAGGGTGCCGTCGGAGAGGTCGCGTTCGAGTTTGCGACGATCCTCGGCCAAATAGCCTGCGCGATAAGCGGCGACGCGTCGGACCAATTGCGGATCGACGTCGGCGAGAATTCTCTGGGTCCCCAACGCAGTGACCTCGGCTCCGCGCCTGGACCGTACGAACGCGAGTGTCCGTGCACCCTCGATCAACAGATCCGCCATGATGCGCGACGCCTCGGCCCCCGCCGATTTGCGTACCGGCGCACCGTTCTCGCCGGTGATCTCCTTGAGCAGCGGCGGTTCCCAGAGTGCGACGGTACGCGCTCCGTGGGGCGAGCCGTCTTCGGTGATCTCCTCGCAGGGCGCTCCGATGAGTCGACTGGCAGCGCGTCCCGGCTCCGAGGTGGTGGCACTGGCGAGAACGAACACCGGAGACGCTCCGTAGCGCGCGCAGAGGCGTCGCAGCCGACGGAGTACCAGGGCGACGTTGGAGCCGAAAACACCTCGGTAGTAATGGCATTCGTCGACCACCACGTACCGAAGGTTGCGCAGGAAACGCGACCATCGCTCGTGTGCGCCGAGGATGCCCAGGTGCAACATGTCGGGATTGGTGAAGATCCAGCGCGCATTGGTTCTGGCCCACTGCCGAATCTCGATCGGGGTATCGCCGTCGTACGAGCTGGGAAACACCTCGGCGAGATCGTCTGACAGCGAACGTAACTCGTCGGTGATCGAGATGGTGGTGCGTAGCTGATCGGCACCGAGGGCCTTGGTCGGTGCGAGATACAGAGCCGTCGCCCGGGCGTCGGCGGCCAGCGTCGTCAGAATGGGCAGCTGATAGGCCAACGATTTGCCCGACGCGGTACTCGTCGAGAGCACCACATGACTGCCCTCGGCGGCGAGCGTCGCGGCCCGGGCCTGATGCGTCCACGGTTGTGCGATGCCCCGAGAGGTGATCACCTGCACCACTTCCGGGCCGACCCACGACGGCCAGGGGGCAAAACTGGACGATCGAGCCGGTAACTCGGCGACGTGCGTGACGGGGCCGTCGTCGGCGGGGGTACCGGCCAACACTCGATCCAGCAGCCGCTGCCCGTAACTCCGGACATCCGCACCGTCGTGCGGATGCTTCTCGCTCACTGCCGGTCTCCATGCATTCGTTCGATCTACTGGCCAGCCCTTCGGGCTTGCTGGGTCGTTCCGCAGGCTCCACTCCTGCTTAGGCGCGACCTGGGGTCCTCATGCTATCGCGGACCCGAAACGAGCGGCTCGAGCCCTGGTGAGAGCCGCATTCCACCCGTCCGGCGTTGTGTGTTGTTACAAGACGGGCAATTTGTTCGAAAAGGGGCGGTTTTCGACTGTTGCGAACGCGGAGTTCATGGTTCACTTGACGCGGTCGCAGCTTCTGTGTTCGTTCTACGCTTCGCAGGATCTTATGTTGCGGGCGCGGTACTGGGAGAGCTCGTCCATCAGGGGGAATCCTGAGGGGGATTCGTACAAGTGCAGCGGTCGGAACCGGCCCGATGGATCGAAAGTGCGCTCCATCGAATCCGGTGTTAGAAAGAGAAGGAAAAGCATGGCACAGGGAACTGTGAAGTGGTTCAACGCCGAAAAGGGCTTTGGATTCATCGCACCAGAAGACGGCTCCGCTGACGTTTTCGTTCACTACTCCGAGATCCAGGGCAGCGGCTTCCGCACCCTCGAGGAGAACCAGCGCGTCGAGTTCGAGGTCGGCCAGGGCACCAAGGGTCCTCAGGCAACGGGCGTTCGCGCAGTCTGATTCTTTTCTCTTCGGAGACGAGAACCTTCATCCCCCTTTCTCGATCGGCCGTGAAAAGCCGTTCGAGAAAGGGGGATGTTTCGTTCGTGGCGAACCACCAGGAAGAGTCGAAAGCAGTGTCTGCCGGTGTCGATGTCCTAATGTCCATGCTGTGAACCAGCTGTCCTTCTTCTCTGCCGAGTCGTTGCCGCCCGCGGTGACCGATCTCAGCGGACTGCTGGCTGCCACCGGCCATGTCGTCACGTCCTCGGGATCGGCACGCATCTCTGTCGTCGTCGACGCGCAGTGGCGGGCCGATGCCATTGCCGAGTTGATCGAACAGTGTGGTCTGTCGGCAGAGCTGGGACGGTCCGAAGAAGACCGTCCTCTCGTCCGCACCGCGTCGGTTCCGGAACTGTCCGCGTTGGCGTCGTTGTGGACCAAGGGCGCGGTGAAGGCCGTGCCTCCCGGGTGGGTGCCCGGTTCTCGGGAGTTGCGGGCATGGGTGCTCGCGTCGGGGCGTCCCGAGGCGGAGGGGGAACGCTACGTACTCGGCCTTGATCCGCACGCGCCGGAGACTCATGCGGTCCTCGCTCAATCGTTGATGCGCGCGGGCATCGCGCCGACTCTGATCGGCACCCGCGGGTCCAATCCTGGCCTTCGAATCACCGGCCGACGTCGGCTGTTGCGCCTCACCGAGAACGTCGGCGAGGCTCCTGCGAATGTGGACGCACGTACCAATTGGCCCCACGCTGAGTAGGAAGATGAATGACTGATCTGCGAGTATTTGCTCGACGTATGTCAGTCTGTTAGGAGTGGGGCAGGCAAATCTGCTTGTGAAAACGCACTAGGGAAGGTTCGGCAGCAAGGTGGCAGCACGTAACAACGGCTCGGGGGACAGCTCCGCCGAGCCGCGTCGTCTGGTCATCGTCGAGTCTCCGACCAAGGCCAAAAAGATCGCTCCCTACCTCGGGAGCAACTATGTCGTCGAGGCCTCGGTCGGCCATATCCGCGACCTTCCTCGCGGTGCTGCCGACGTGCCCGCCAAATACAAGGGCGAGCCCTGGGCGCGTCTGGGCGTGGACGTCGACCACGACTTCGAGGCCCTGTACGTCGTCTCGCCCGAGAAGAAGGGCAAGGTCGCAGAGCTGAAAAGCCTGCTCAAGGACGCCGACGAGCTGTATCTCGCCACTGACCCCGACCGCGAGGGTGAGGCCATCGCCTGGCATCTCCTCGAGACCCTGAACCCCAAAGTCCCGGTTCGACGCATGGTCTTCCACGAGATCACCAAGCCGGCGATCCTTGCGGCCGCCGCCGATACTCGCGACCTGGACCAAGACCTCGTCGACGCACAGGAAACCCGCCGCATCCTCGACCGTCTCTACGGCTACGAGGTCAGCCCGGTGCTGTGGAAGAAGGTCATGCCGAAGCTGTCGGCAGGCCGTGTGCAGTCCGTGGCCACCCGCATCATCGTCCAGCGTGAACGCGAGCGGATGGCATTCCGTAGCGCCGAGTACTGGGATATTTCTGCCACCCTCGACGCCGGGGCCGAGGCGAGCCCGCGGAGTTTCGGAGCTCGGCTGGTCAACGTCGACGGCAATCGCGTCGCCGCCGGCCGCGACTTCGGTCCCGACGGCAAGCTGAAGACCGAGTCGGTCACCGTTCTCGACGAACCGCATGCCCGACGCCTCGCCGACGCTCTCGAAGGCGTCGACCTCACCGTCGCGTCCGCCGAGGACAAGCCGTACACGCGTAAGCCGTACCCGCCGTTCATGACGTCGACGCTGCAGCAGGAGGCCGGCCGCAAGCTGCGGTTCAGTTCCGAGCGGACCATGCGTGTCGCGCAGCGTCTGTACGAGAACGGCTACATCACCTACATGCGTACCGACTCGACGTCGCTGTCCGCGTCTGCGGTCTCCGCGGCACGGGCGCAGGCGACCGAGCTGTACGGCCCGGAGTACGTGCACCCCACTCCGCGGCAGTACACCCGCAAGGTCAAGAACGCGCAGGAGGCGCACGAGGCCATCCGCCCCTCGGGTGACGTGTTCCAGACTCCCGGTCAGCTGCATTCGGCGCTGCAGACCGACGAGTTCCGGCTCTACGAGCTGATCTGGCAGCGCACCGTCGCGTCGCAGATGGCAGATCTGCGCGGCACCACGCTGACCCTGCGCATCACCGGAACCGCCGGTACCGGCGAGGAGTGCACGTTCTCCGCGTCGGGTCGCACCATCACGTTCGCGGGCTTCCTCAAGGCCTACGTCGAGAGCGTCGACGACGAGGCAGGCGGTCAGACCGACGACGCCGAGTCGCGTCTACCCGCGTTGAAGGCCGGCCAGGCGGTGACGGCCACCAAGCTCGATCCCGACGGTCACACCACCAACCCGCCTGCTCGATTCACCGAGGCGTCGCTGATCAAGACGCTCGAAGAGTTGGGAATCGGTCGGCCGTCGACGTATTCGTCGATCATCAAGACGATCCTCGACCGCGGTTACGTCTACAAGCGTGGCAGCGCTCTCGTGCCGTCGTGGGTGGCGTTCTCGGTTATTGCGTTGTTGGAAGCGCACTTCGGACGTCTGGTGGACTTCGACTTCACCGCAGGCATGGAAGACGATCTCGACGCGATCGCGGGAGGTCGTGAGCGGCGCGGAGATTGGCTGCAGAGCTTCTACTTCGGCGGCGAGACCGGTGCCGAAGGTTCGGTGGCGCGCTCGGGTGGCCTGAAGAAGATGGTGGGCCAGAACCTCGAAGACATCGATGCGCGCACCATCAACTCGATTCGTCTGTTCGACGATTCAGAGGGGCGCGAAATCCATGTGCGCGTGGGCCGTTACGGTCCGTACCTCGAGCGCATGGTCAAGAACGACGACGATCCGGACGGCGATCCGATCAGCCAGCGCGCCAACCTGCCCGACGACTTGCCGCCTGACGAGCTGACGATCGATTTCGCCGAAAAGCTGTTCGCCACACCACAAGAGGGCCGCAAGCTCGGTGTGGATCCGCTTACCGGTCACGACATCGTGGCGAAGGAAGGCCGTTTCGGGCCCTACGTCACCGAGATCCTGCCCGAGCCGGCACCCGAGCCGACGCCGCCTCAGCCCGACATCGTGCCGATCTCGACCGGTGGTGACGGTGATGGCGGCGGTGGCGTCAAGACTGCGGTGAAGAAGGCCGCGGCCAAGAAAGCTCCGGCCAAGAAGGCTGCTGCGAAGAAAGCCACCGGCCCCAAGCCGCGGACCGGCTCGTTGCTCAAGTCGATGGATCTGGCGACGATCACGCTCGAGGATGCGCTCAAGCTGCTGTCGTTGCCACGCGTCGTCGGCGTCGATCCCGAGTCCAAGGAAGAGATCACCGCGCAGAACGGCCGCTACGGCCCGTATCTGAAGAAGGGCACCGACTCTCGCTCGCTCGCCGACGAGGATCAGATGTTCACGGTCAGTCTCGAAGAGGCTCTGAAGATCTACGCCGAGCCCAAGCGTCGGGGCCGTCAGGGTGAGGCCAAGCCGCCGCTGCGGGAACTGGGCGTCGACCCGATCAGTGAGAAGCCGATGGTGATCAAGGACGGTCGATTCGGGCCGTACGTCACCGATGGCGAGACCAACGCAAGTCTGCGCAAGGACGACGAGGTCGAGACGATCACCGACGATCGCGCGTCGGAGTTGTTGGCGGACAGGCGTGCTCGTGGCCCGGTGAAGAAGAAGGCACCGGCCAAGAAGGCCGCTGCGAAGAAGGCACCGGCCAAGAAGGCTGCTGCGAAGAAGGCTCCGGCCAAGAAGGCTGCAGCCAAGAAGACCGCCACGAAGACGACGGCGGCCAAGACCACGACGAAGAAGGCTGCTGCCAAGAAGGCACCGGCGAAGAAGACCGACGGCAAGTAGCTCGCGAACTCGACGTTGTGGATGGAATCGGCAGCGATTATGTCCATAGCTTCGAGTTCGGCAGTGTCCGGGAACAGTGCGCCGGGAACAGTCGGTCCCAACCGTTAGGGTTGCCAGCATGGCGGGTGTGTTCGATCGATTGGTCGGTCAGGAAGATGTCGAGGCCGATCTGACGGCTGCAGCAGTGGCTGCTCGTACGGGCGTCGACTCGTCGGCGATGACGCATTCGTGGCTCTTCACCGGCCCTCCCGGGTCCGGGCGTTCCATCGCCGCCCTGTGCTTCGCTGCGGCGTTGCAGTGCACCACCGAGGGCATTCCGGGGTGTGGGCATTGTCAGGCGTGTTCGACAACGATGGCAGGCACTCACGGCGATGTGCGACGCGTCATCCCGGAGGGTCTGAGCATCAGTACCAAGGAGATGCGAGACATCGTCTCGGTCGCGTCGCGTCGGCCGAGCACCGGTCTGTGGCAGGTGGTCGTCGTCGAGGATGCCGATCGACTCACCGAGGGTGCCGGAAATGTGCTGCTCAAAGTCGTCGAGGAGCCGCCCGCTCGGACGGTGTTCCTGTTGTGCGCTCCGTCGGTCGATCCGCAGGACATCTCGGTGACGCTGCGCTCGCGCTGCCGGCACGTCTCGTTGGTGACGCCCACAGTGCCGGCCATCGCGCAGGTGCTGCAGACCCGCGACAAGCTCGACGCCGAGACGGCGGAATGGGCCGCGTCGATCAGCGGCGGCCATGTGGGCAGAGCACGCCGACTCGCGACCGACGAGGACGCGCGGGCGCGACGCAAGCGGGCACTTGCCCTGGCGTCGGCCGCAGCCCGTCCCAATCAGGCGTACCTCGCAGCCGAGGAACTGGTGAAGGCCGCCGAGGACGAGGCCAAGGAAATGAGTGCCACTCGTGACGAGGCCGAGACCGAGGAGTTGCGCACGGCCCTTGGAGCCGGAGGTACAGGTAAGGGCGCTGCCGGAGCATTGCGTGGCTCGGCCGGAGTGCTGAAGGACCTCGAGAAGCGGCAGAAGTCTCGCGCCACCAGAACCGGCCGTGACTCGTTGGACCGGGCGTTGATGGACCTGGTGGGCCTGTACCGCGACGCGCTCGCGCGTTCGTACGGCTCGACCGCGACGGCTACGCACCCCGACATGGCCGAGCAGGTCGAGCGAATGGCGAAAGCCGTACCGCCCGAGGCTCTGCTGAAAAGCATCGAGGCGATCCTCGAATGCCGAGAGTCGTTGGCTGTCAACGCAAAACCGAAATTTGCCATCTATGCGATGGTGGCGACGCTCGGCGACGTGCTGCGTTAGTCCTTCGCTTTTTTCCGCGCTCGCGAAGCGCGAAGATTGGCGACATTGCCGCACGTCTTCACGTCGTGCCAGACGCCGCTGTTGTTGCGGGAGCGGTCGTAGAAGGCAGATCCGCATGCCTCGTTCTTGCATCGCTTGAGTCGTCGCCACGTGTCCGCTTGTTGGGCGAGAAGCACTTCGGACCACATCTTCGACGCGATGTAGTCGGCCCCGGTGCCGGTCGGCATCAGTCGTACGGTGCCGTCGTCGCCCGGTACGAGTTCTGCTCGGACGGCCGGACGCGTGGGCAGGTCGCCGGCAATGGCCGCTTCGACATCCGAGCGCAGAGCTCGCAGCGTGGCCGCATCGTCGTCCGACAGCGTGGTCTCCCATACGAGCGATGCTTCCTTCCCGTCCGCTAGGAGGTCGGGGAGGCCGTACGCGTCGATGGCTCGCGTGTTGAGCAGATTCTGAACCACCTGCAGTCCGTCGGGTGCCGGTGCGAGGTGAAAGCGCTCCGTCGGCGACTGTGACATAAGTGAACAATATTTGACTATGTCGGACTGGTCAACTACTACTGACAGAGTCAAAAGCATTTAACATCTGTCGTAAGGGTGAGTTCGATGGTGTCTGTTTCGGGAGCAACGGTATTGGTGACCGGCGGTCAGCGCGGTCTGGGCAAGGCGACGGTCGACGCATTGCTCGAGCGTGGGGCAACGAAGGTGTACGCGACTGCGAGGAGCCCGCGAGAGGACTCGGATCCTCGGGTGGTTCCCGTTGCTCTCGATGTCACCGACGCGGATTCCGTTGCCGCACTTGCCGATATCGCATCCGATGTGTCGATCGTCTTCAACAACGCCGGCGCTCCCGGAACGACACCGTTGCTGACGACGTCGATCGACGACATTCGCGCGGTGTTCGAGACCAATGTCTTCGGCGCGCTGCGAATCGCGCAAGAATTCGCTCCGATACTGAAGGCAAACGGCGGCGGGGCGTTGGTCGACATTCACTCGGTGCTGTCGTGGCTCGGCGGTGCAGGTGCCTACGGGGCATCGAAGGCGGCGATCTGGTCGGCCACCAACTCGCTCCGGCTCGAGCTCGCACCGCAGGGAACCCTCGTTGTCGGGGTGCATCTCGGGTACACCGACACCGACATGATCGCCGAACTCGACGTCCCGAAGAACGACCCACGCGACGTGGTGCGCCAGGTGCTCGACGCCCTGGAGGCCGGGGAGACCGAAGTGCTCGCCGACGACCTGACCAGGCACGTCAAGACGATCCTCAGCGGGCCTGCGGAAGGACTCGGCCTCGCGGGCTGACCGTCAGGGAGGGCGATTTTCGTTTCGACCCGATGCTCCGTTAGACTCACCAACGCCGAAAGGCACGCCGCCTTAGCTCAGTCGGTAGAGCATTTCACTCGTAATGAAAAGGTCAAGAGTTCGATTCTCTTAGGCGGCTCAGACTCAGCCCCTCACCGATACAAATCTGTGAGGGGCTTTTTCGTATCCCGCTCCGGTGAGCATCGGACCCGTCAGCCTCGCGGACCCCGCGACATCCATCACCGAACGAACAGGAACACCCACATGATCGACGCCGTCATTTTCACCAACTACTCCGACACCGAAACCCCCGTCCGAATCAGCACCATCGACGGACACCAGCATGTCGGCAAGATCGGGGCCGTGGACAACAACGATGAGGACGGTGGCTTCATCACCGTCGCCCTCACCGAGGTCCCCACAGGGTCCCCCTACGTCACCGTCGTCATCGCTGTCGACGCGATCACCGCCATCGAAAGCTGAACCGCAGACACCCTGGCCTTCCGCACCACCGTCGACGGGCACACTGGACGAGGTGTTCGCCTCCCTCGCCCCGGCTCGTCGTCGTCTTATGTACGTCGTACTCGCTCTCGTCCTGATCGGTCTCGTCGTAGCCGTGGCGGCCTTCGTCGCATCACGCCTCACGAGCGACCCCGTTGCGAGCGTCGACCAGTCCGTTCCCGGCCCGGTGCTGCTGGTCCCCGGGTTCGGCGGATCCACCGATGCTCTCGAGGTGCTCGCGGCGGAACTACGGGAGAACGGCCGCGACGCCACCGTCGTGGCTCTGCCCGATGGTGGCGTCGGCGACCTGACCGCACAGGCGCAGACCCTGCGCGACGACGTCGACGCGGCTCTGACTCGGACGGGAGCGACCTCGGTCGACGTCGTCGGGTACTCCGCCGGCGGGGTGGTGGCCCGGATCTGGGCTGCCGATCTGGGCGGTGCCGAGCAGGCCCGACGCATCGTGACCCTCGGCTCCCCACACCACGGCACCCAGGTGGCGGGGCTGGCTGCCCAGGTCCTGCCCGACCGGTGCCCGATCGCCTGCCAACAGCTGGCCCCGGACAGCTCTGTGCTGGCCGCCCTGAACTCTGGCGACGAGACGCCGGACGGGCCGCAGTGGGTGTCGATCCGGACCGAACTGGATCAGGTGGTGACCCCGCCGAACTCGGCCCGCCTCGACGGGGCACTCGACATCCCCGTCCAGAGCGTGTGCGCGGACTCGGCCGTCGACCACGGAAACCTGCCCCGTGATCCTCTCGTCGGCGCGATGGTCTCGGCCCAGTTGGACGGCAGCTCCACCGTCGAGCTCGGCGCAGCCGACTGCAGCCGTCTCAGCTCGTGATGTCCTTGGTCGTGAAGTTCGCCCATGCGGCCCCCAGGAGCACGACGACGTAGACGCCCTGCAATCCGACGCCGCGCACCAGGTCCCGCGTCGGCACCGGGTCGCGGAAGAGATCGACGAAGGCCAGCCAGTACCGCGTCGGAAGGTACGGCGCGATGGCGTCGGCGGCGTCCAGCGTCAGCAGTAGCGAGCTGGCGATGAGGAAGGCCAACGCGCCCAGCGTCGCCGCGAGTGGCGAGTCGGTCAGGGTCGACAGGAACAGCCCCATGGCAGCAACTCCGAGCATCGACAGGGTCACGTAGAGCACGGCGATGACAGTGCGCACGGCGACCTGTTCGTCTGTCAGTACCGTGCCGGACACGCTGGACACGCCGGCCAACGACGTGGTGTCGAACAGCGTCGTGCCGACGAAGTATGCGACGGCAGCAACGATGACGACGGCCAGCAGCACGAACGCAGCCACCGAGATCAGCTTCGCGACCAACAGCTTCGTTCGTCCCACCGGGCGGGCCAGCAGGTAACGCAGGGTGCCGGCCTGGGCCTCCCCGGCGACGGAATCGCCGGCGATGACCGACACCGCGACGGGCAGGAACAGCGGGAGCACGATGGCAAGAGCGGCGAGTGGGAAGAGCTGGCCGTTCGTGGTCACCGCGGACAGGAAGGCAGGTCCGTCGCCGGGACGCGGACCGACGTCGGTGAGTGCCAGCAGGCCCGCGACGATGGTGGGTAGCAGGTTCAGCAGGAGGATGACGACCCAGGTGCGGGGTCGGCGAAGCATCGCGCGCAGTTCGACTCCGATCATGCGGTCACCTCCGATCGGACGGAACCTTCGCGAGGGCCAGCAGGACCGTCGACTCGGTCCGCGCTGGCACCGGTGACCGCCAGCACCGACTGCTCGAGGCTCATTTGCTGCGGGCTCAACTCGCTCACCCGGACGCCGCCTTCGACGAGCAGTCGATTGAGCAGGGCCGGGTCAGGGTGTTCGATCACGAGCTGCTGTCCGTCACGCTCGAGCACGGTGGCGTCCTTCACGTCGGACAGGACCGTCACCGCGTCGGCGGGGTCGGGGGTACGCACGAGCACCCGGCCGGTGGGTTGCTGGAACGCAGAGAGCTGATCCTGCAGAACGAGGCGACCTCGATCGAGCACTCCCACTCGGTCGCACAATTGCTCCACTTCGGCCAGCAGGTGGCTCGAGAGGAACACGGTGGTGCCCCGGGAATGCAAGTCCAGCAACAACTCTCGAATCTCGAGGATTCCCTGCGGATCGAGACCGTTGGTCGGCTCGTCCAGTATCAGCAGCTCGGGGGTGCGCATGAGGGCCGCGGCCAAGCCGAGGCGTTGCCGCATGCCGAGCGAGTACTGCTTGACCGGCCTGCGTCCGACCCCGGCGAGGCCCACCTGCTCAAGGGCCTCGCCGACGCGGGCGGTGCGGGTGCGCCGAGAACCACCGGGGCCGGCCGCGTCGAGCAGGGTGAGGTTCCGGCGCCCGGAAAGATTGGGGTAGGCGGCGGGGTTCTCGATCAGCGCACCCACTCGCGGCAGCACGCTCCTGCGTCGTCGGGGCATCTCCTCGCCGAGCACCTGCATCTGCCCGGAGGTGGCCAGGACCAGCCCGAGCAGCATCCGCACGGTCGTCGTCTTGCCGGAGCCGTTCGCGCCCACGAAGCCGTAGATGTCGCCGGCGCGTACGTCGAGGTCGACGCCGTCGACGGCCCGCACCGATCCGTAACGCTTGGTGAGGCCGGTCGTGCGGATCATGTGGCTGCTCCTTCGAGCTGCTGGGCTGCGGTGGCCAAGGTTTCTGCGGTGACGGTGCCGGAGAGCAGATATCGGCGGCGGTCTCCGGCGGGCTCGGTGATCAGGACGTTCAGCGGTCCGATCGACAGCGCCACGCTGTCGCCGGTCACGACTGCGCCGGGAGCGGCCCGCAACTGGTCGACGAGCCCGCGCGCGGCGCGACGCGGCAGCGGAGCGGCGATCAGCTCGGTCACTCCGCGGCCGAATATCCCGACGGATCCCGGTTCGTCGCGGTCCCGCAGATCCAGTCCGGACAGAGTCGACGGAAGAAGGGGAGAGTCGATCCCGTCGGCGAACGAGGCGATGTCGAGACCGTCCTGCTGCTGCACATCGGTACCCGGGGGCGGGACGAAACGGACGGTGTCGGCGTCGGGCATCTCGGATGAGAAGTCCAGGAATGCAGTGCTGACAACAGGCCGAGCGGCCCCGCCGGCGAGCACGTCGACCTGCAGTGGCAGCCCGCTGTCGGGGTCGGCCCACACGTCGACCTCGGTGATGGTGCTCTGCGACTCGGCGGGGACGAGCCGCAGGCCAGGGGCGTCCCGGCCGGCAATTCGGCGGGTCGGCAGCCGGGTGACCTCGTCGGTGGTCGCCTCACTGAGCAGCCGCTGCCCGAGCTCCGGCGGCAGCAGATCGGCCTCGCGCGGCAGACGCAGGCTCGGTTCGGGGACCGGGGTTGCCACAGCCGTGTTCTGCTCGTAGTCCCATCTCCACAGCAGAGCCGGGGACCGGTAGAGACCGCGTTCACCGGCGAGGCGGACGGTGTCGACGCGAAAGCTGTCCGGGGCGCGGTACCAGGCGCGCAGGGTCGTGGTGTCGCCCAACAGATCCGGTAGGCCGCCGAGTCCGTCGGTGACCGGCAGGGTGACACCGCCGACGGCCTGGGCGTAGCCCGAATACGGTGCTGCGGTGGAGGACTGGACCCGAGACAGCAGTTCCGCCGCACCGATGTCCGACGCGGCGACGGGCAGGCGCTCGATCACCGAGGGCGTGGCGACGAGCACGGCGATGCCGAGCACCACCGCCAGCCACCGCCACTGTCCACGCACCTCATCGACCGTACGGACGTAGCCGATGTGCCGCATGTGCGTGGTACAAAGCCGGCGGCTAGCGGACGAGCACGAACTCCGCGAGACCGTAACTCACGCCGTTGATCTGGAGCTCGATCGAGTGCGGGCCGGGGTAGTACGTGCGTGTGGTCAACGTTCTGAACGAGTGTCGGCGCGCAACCTCGATGCTCTCTCCGGGCGCGACCGATTTGGTCGTCAGCTTGAACGTCTTCCCCGTCACCCCGCCGTTCGCTTTGGTGTGGTGCACGACGTAGTCGATCGCGATCTTTGCGGGCTCGACGCCGACGTTGCGAATTTTCGCGGTGAATCCCAGGCTCTCGCCGATCTGCAACTCGGTCACGTCCACGGCAGGGCCCGTCACCTCGAGTTCGGCCGGGGCGAAACCCAATAACGCGAGCGCGTCGGTGTTCCCCTTCTTGATCACCGTCCGAAGCGCATGGCGCGCAAGCCGGTCGGTGTTGGCGTCCGGCTCGCCCAGCCACCGCGCCGCGGTCCCGACCACGACATCCGGGATGTCTCGGCTGAAGTCGTTGAGATGGTTGGCAACCGACCGCCGAACGTAGTCGCTGTCGTCTCGGTACAGCCTGTCCAGAATCGGCACGGTCACGCCGGGGCGCGCAAGTATCTCGGGCACTCTCACCGACCACGGCAAGTACGGTCGAGTGCCTTCCGACGCGAGGCGGCGAACGTGTTCGTCCGGTGATTGCGTCCACTCGGCCGCGATGGCGAGAGCCCGATCCAGATCGGTTCGGAGGAAGGTCCGGATGGCGAATTCGGAGGTCAGTCGGCCGGTGAGCTCGGCGAGCAAGGACATCCCGTCGTCGAACGCGGTCGCAGTTCGCTCGTCGACGGCTTTCGATGCGACAGCACTCGTCACGGGCCAGACCGACCAGCCTCGAAAGTCGGGATCCGCAGCGGCCAGTCGGATGGTCCGAGCGAACTGGGCGTAGTCGCCCGGCAGCCCTGTCAGTAGCGCGTCACGCAGCAGGTCGGCGCGGGCTCGGAGTGCGAGTGGAGCCAACCCGTCCGACGACTCTCGAAGCAACGACAAATCCGCTTTCGGAGCAGCCGTACGAATGGTCCGAAACAGCGTGTGGGCTGCGTCCGGACCGAGTAGTTCATCGGCGAAGGGCATGGGAGCTTCTTACCCGACGCATCGCGTTCGTTCGGAGGCGGACCGAAGGTCCGGATTATTCGGCGAAACACCCGATTCTCGACTGCCTGAACGGCAGCAGTGTAAAAAGAACTGCGATTACCTTCGCGAAACACAATGTGCTGAAACGCTGGTCAATGCGGGTTTTCGGTGGTGAAGTATCGAATTCCGGTCTCGGTCCGATCATTCTGTGCAACGCGCTACGAACCTGGGGGGTCGCATCGTGCTCGTCGTCGACTCGAACCGACTCGTGAGCCCGGTGTACCGAGCCGATGAGCGATCGCGGTGAGCGGGTGGCTCTGGGTGGTGATCCTCAACGGGATCACCGCTGCTGCGTACTCGGGGATCGTGCTGCTCATCGTCCGAGGGCTGTTGCGAACCGGGCAGTTTCGTAACAACCGGCTCGCGGTCGCCACCGCCGCGATCTTCACGACGTGTGCCGCCCACCATTTGATCCATGCGTGGCATCTGACGGCCGGGCTCGGCACTCACGCATCGCATCTCGGTACCGATTCCGGCATGGGACCCCTGGACGCGATGCGGGAGTCGATGGGCGGGACCGTCGACGTGATGGTGGCGGCCTCGACGGCACTCGCCGGCGTCGTCTACCTGGGGATGCGCCGCTTCTACGGACCGTTGCTCCGCTCACCTGCGATGTTCGACGACGCGAGCGAGGCCCGGTATCGGCAGCTGGCGGCGAACCTCCCGCACACGTCGGTGCTGGTCGTCGATCGCGACCTGCGATTCATTCTCGTCGAAGGTGCCGGACTGCTGGCGGAAGGATACGACCCGCGGCGGATGGAGGGGCAGCTGCTGCAAGACACTGTCCCGCCGGAGGTCAATGCCCGGCTGAAGCCGTTCTACACAGCGGCCATCGATGGGGAGGAGTCGTCCTTCGACTCCGTAGGTTCCCGGACGGGTGCGATCTTCGCCGTGAAGACCAGACCTCTGCGCGATGACACAGGTCGAATCGTCGGCGCGATGGTGCTGTCCGAGGACGTCACTGCCGAGCGTGAGGCGCGCGCCGAGCTCGAGCAGGCGCGCGCGTTCCGTGATGCGGTGCTGACGGCATCGCCGGACGTCACCATCGTCACCGATGTCGAGACCGGGACCGTGAAGTGGGCCTCGCGCAACGTCAGGTCGTTGTTGACCGGGCCGAACCAGGACGGCTCACCCGGCGACACCGCCGCCCCCGAGGACGGGTTGGAGTCGGTGGTGCCCGAGGACATCGACGTCGTCCGGGCAGCGGACCGGGACGCTGCCTCCCTGCCGGATGGGGAGAGCGTCAGCATCCGGTACCGGGTGCGTGCGGCGGACGGCTCGCACCGGCGCTGCCGCGGCGGTGCTGTTCTGCGATTTGGACGGGTTCAAACGAATCAACGACACCGGCGGCCATGCGGCCGGTGACGCCGTGCTGGTCGAGGTCGCTCGCCGATTGCGTTCGGTGCTGCGGGCCGAGGACTCGATCGCCCGCGTCGGCGGCGACGAGTTCGTTCTGGTCCTCGATGCGTTGCCTGCGGAGAACGGGACAGGCAAGCCTGCGGGCGGCGCGCTTGCCGCACAGGTCGCCGAACGAATCCGGACGGTACTCGCAGCGCCCATCGCGTACGGAGGCCGTGAGTACGTGGTGTCGGCAAGCGTCGGGATGGTGTTGGTCCGCCGGGGCGTCAGTGCTCAGGAAGCGCTGCGCGATGCGGACTCCGCGATGTACCGGGCGAAGCAATTGGGCAAGGACCGAATCGAACTGTTCGACGACGCGCTGCGGGTGCACGCGATCGAGCGTGCGTACATCGAACAGACCCTGAGGGACGCGCTCGATCCTGATCGGGTCGGTTCCGCGACGTTCGGTGTGGCCTACCAACCGGTCTACGATCTCGGCAGTCGTCGACTGGTCAGTTTCGAGGCGCTCGCTCGCCTGCGGGACAGCACGGGCACAGCGATTTCACCCGACAGATTCATCCCGGTGGCCGAGGACACGGGACTCATTTCCGATCTGGGTGAGCGCGTGCTCGACGACGCTCTCGGCACCCTCGCGCGGTGGCGATCCGAGAACCCGCCTACCTCCGCGTCCGACGCGCCCGTCACGATGGCCGTGAATCTCAGTGCCCGACAGGCTCAACACGTCGACATTTGTGCGGCAGTGGAAACAGCCCTCGAGCGGCATCGCATGGCTCCGGGGGACCTCGTTCTCGAGCTCACCGAGTCCGTGTTGCTCGATTCCGGCTCGTCGGTCCTGCGTCAGCTCGGCTAATTACGCACACTGGGTGTGGGAATCGCCATCGACGACTTCGGAACGGGCTTCGCGAGCCTGCGATACCTCGCTACGCTGCCGGTGAGCGCTGTGAAGTTAGACCGGTCCTTCACGTCCAGCATTACCAGTGACGCGACGAGCAGCAGCATCGTCGGAGCAATCATCAATCTGGCCCGCGATCTGAAACTGGGCTGCGTGGTCGAGGGCATCGAAACTCTCGACCAACTCGAAGCGCTGCCCAATTCTGTTCAGGGACAGGGCTATCTGCTGGGCAGGCCTGCCGAGATCGCGTCGGATACCTGGAATCCCTGAGCCTCACCGCGGGGTTGCCGAGGCCCGTCGAGCCAGGGTTGCCACTCCCAGTAGAAGTACCAGCACCAAGGCCGCAAGTCCGGTCATGGCTGCGGTTGCGGACATCGAGAGGGTGGCGATTCCGATTCCCACGGCCGGAATGCCCAGGCCGAGGTATGCGATCAGGAACAGTCCGGCCAAGGCCTCGCTTCGTTCGGCCGGTGCCGCCATCGCGGCGACGGCTCCCACTGCGGCCTTGAACAGGACGCCCGCCCCGATTCCGGCCACGACGCCGCCGACCAGGAATGTCGGCAGGCTCAGGGTGTGCATTCCGATCACCAACGCGATCAGACCGAGGGCTTCGGCCGAGATGCCGAGTGAGAGTTTCGCTGTGCTCGACATGCGACTGGTCATCGTCTGCGCGAGCGCTGCCGTGCCGAACACCGCGAACACGGTGGCACCGCTGAGGGCGCGGGACGGATGGTCGAGTGTGCCCGCCACGAATCCCGGTGCCACCGAGGTGAACACACCGAACACTGCGAACGACGCGAAACCGGCTGCGGCAGCGGCGAAGTACCCGGCGCGATCACCGTGATCGGCACTGATTCGCTGCGGGCGATAGGCGGGCCGCTCCGGCATTTCGGCCACGGTCTCGGGTACCAGCGCGACACCGACGACAGCGACGACGATCAGTACCGCGAACACGAGATACGGGGTGTGCAGGGGAGCCGCGACGAACTGCGCCAGGAACCCGGCTACCAACGGCCCGACGCCGAGTCCGCCGATGTTCGCTGCGGTGGAGACCTTCTCGAATCGCTGGCCGGACGCGGTCGGCCGGTGCGTGGAATGCAGCTCGTGCAGGTAGGCCGTAGCGGTCGCGGTGAGTGCTCCGACGCCGAGTCCGGTGATGAGCCGTGCGACGAGCAGTAGAGGAAGTGCAGTGCCGCTGAGGAACATGACCGCAGCCACCAATTCGAGCAGCAACGCGGCGATCAAGACCTTCTTCCGGCCCACCCAGTCCGAGACATGTCCGGCCAGAACAAGACTGACGATCACGCCGACGGCGTAGGCCGCGAACACGATCGTGACCATGAACGTCGAGAAGCCGTCACGCACCTGATAGAGCGGGTACAGCGGGCTGGGCACGGTGGAGAACGCCATCGCGGTGAGGAATGCCGCCGCAACCACCCAGAAGCCGACGCCGTGTCGACGAGTCGAGGTCGGTGAGTGAGTCTGTTCCGGCGGAGCGGCGGGCAGGGTGTCGTGGGACATGTCGTTCTCCGAAGTCGGTGTTGTTCGTTCGGATACGACTGTCCTCGGACTCGACGATCACGTCCAACGAAGAAAAACGCTGACAACTATCTCGATATGCGATCATCGACGGATGGAGCTGCGCCACCTCGAATACTTCGTCGCGGTCAGTGAAGAACAGAACTTCACCCGTGCCGCTGCCCGTCTGCATATCGTTCAATCTGCGGTTTCGGCGGCGATCAAGTCCCTCGAACGAGAACTGGGTGCATCGCTGCTCGATCGCAACTCCAAGCGTGTGCTGCTGACCGAGGCCGGCCGGGCTCTGCTTCCCCGTGCTCGGGTGGTACTCGATGCCGCTCGCGATGCCCGTGATGCGGTCGACGACGTTCGAGGCGGCCTGCGCGGCACCGTCAGAATCGGCACGTTGACCTCGATCAAGCTGATCGACCTTCCCGGTCTGCTGGGCGAGTACCACCGCCGGTTTCCGCACGTCCAGCTCATCACCGGCGCAGCGCCGTCGGGCACTCAGGGGCTACTCGAATCGGTGGCAGACGGCCGACTGGACCTCGCGTTCGTCTCCGACTCCGGCCGACGGCCCGCCGGGATCGACGTGCGAGAACTCGCGTCGTCGGTATTGGATCTGGTGCTCCCGTCGGACCACCCCCTGGCCGAACGAGAGTCCTTGACGCTGGACGACATTGCACCGTACGACTTCATCGACTCGCCGATCGGCTTCGGAAATCGCGCGGTGGCCGACCGCGCGTTCGCCGACGCGGGATTGCAACGACGCGTGAGCATCGAAATCACCGATATCTCCACCGGCGTTGCCTACGTCCGCAACGGCCTCGGGATATCGCTGCTACCCCGGTTCGTCCTGACCGAGCGGAGCGGTGTGGTCGTCACCACGGTGTCGAAAGTGGATCTGACGTGGCCGCTCGCGGTTGCGACCTCGTCGACTCGCGCTCCGAGCGCGGCGGTACGTGCCCTGCTGGGCGTGCTCGACGAATTTCTCGCCTGAGCTGCGGTAACCGGGAAGCATTGCACGCTGCGACGCGTTCAACACGAGTAATGGATGATCTTCTGGTTGCCCCCACTCGACTCTGGACACCCTCGCGTGTCCTGGTCACCAAGTCTGCGTCCGAGTTACCCCACACCGCGGAAATTCTCCGTCGGTGCGAAGCAGCAGGCGTCGCCGACATCGACATTCTGTCCGGTGACCGCCTCACCGGACTGCGTGGTGAGTCCGAGCGCGAGACCTACGCACGAGCCAAGTCGACGATGGCCGTGGTGGTCGCTCCGCCGAGTGTGCTGAAACCGCAACCGATTCCGCCGAGCGCGGACTGGCGGATCGACCTGGCGAAAGGATGCCCGGCGCATTGCCAGTACTGCTATCTCGCCGGCTCGTTGTCTGGTCCGCCGATCACCAGGGTCTTCGCCAACCTCGACGACGTGTTGGCCGGTATCGGCACTCACGCAGGCCGCGGTTCCATCACCTCCGGCACCGATGAGCGCGGGCACGAAGGCACCACATTCGAGTTATCCTGCTACACCGATCCTTTGGGGATCGAACACGTGACGGGCTCTCTTGCCGAGGCCGTTCGCAGAGTGGGCGCGGGCGTGTACGGGGACGACGTGTCGCTGCGTTTCACCACCAAGTTCGACGACGTCCGCGAGTTGGTGACGCTCGACCACGGCCGCCGAACGCGAGTTCGGCTGTCGGTCAACGCCGATGACATCGCTCACCGCTTCGAGGGCGGCACGGCACGTATGCCGGCTCGGATAGAAGCTCTGCGGCAGTTGGCACTGGCCGGTTACCGAGTGGGGTTGACGATCGCGCCGATCATGCCGATCCCGCAGTGGCGCGAGCAGTACGGTCGATTGCTCGCGAACGTCGCCGACGCGTTGCGCGATGTGCCCGATCTCGATCTGACCGCCGAAATCATCACTCACCGCTTCACGCCGTCGAGCAAGGATGTGTTGTTGAGCTGGTATCCGGGAACGAAACTGGAGATGGACGAGGGCGCGCGCACAGCGAAGAGAAACAAGTTCGGCGGCGTGAAATACGTCTATCCGAAGGACACGATGGCCGAGATGCGCAGCTGGTTCGTCGACGAACTTCGCGACGTTCTGCCCGACGCGCAGCTGCTGTACTGGACGTGAACCGTCACAGGGCATCGAATCGGTCTCGCGCTCGGTCGATGTCGTCCATGTGCGTGCTTGCCCACGCCAGCAGGACGTCGACGGGAGTTCGAAGTGTTTTGCCCAGGGGAGTGATTCGATATTCCACTGCCACCGGGCGGGTGCTCAGCACCGTGCGTTCGATGATTCCGTTGCGTTCGAGCTTCCGCAGCGTTGCGGTGAGGGACTTCTGAGTCACCTCGGGAATCCCGCGGCGGAGATCGTTGAATCGGCAGGGGCGCTCGCACAATTCGTTGAGTACTTGCAGTGACCATTTGTCGAGCACCTGATCCAACAATTCGCGGTGCGGGGCAGTGATCGTGAGTTCTGCGGTGCCGTCGGCGGTATCGGTCATGAAACCAGGTTCCCTTGAAGTGTCCTTTGTGTACCAGGTATCAACGTTATACCTGAATTTCTACGACGAAGGACCAACCATGAGCGTCACTCGATTCACCCCGCCCGGAATGATGCAACCCACCCCGTATCACCACGTGGCGGTGGGTCAGGGTTCTCGACACATCCACGTCAGCGGTCAGATCGCCCGGAACGAGGACGGGTCGGCCATCGATACCGACGACCTCGCCGGTCAGGTTGCGCAGGCGCTGCGCAATACCGCGATCGGATTGACCGGTGCAGGAGCAACATTCGAGGACGTACTGCGGCTGACGTTCTACGTCACGCACTGGGCTCCCGAGCTGATCGGTGAGTTCATGGACGGCGTCACGCGCGTCGCCGACGAGATCGGACTGCCGACTCCCATGCCGCCGGCGTCGTTGATCGGAGTGGATTACCTCTTCGAACCGGACGTGCGGGTAGAGGTGGAAGCAACCGCGATTCTGGACTGAATCCGCGGATAGGCCGGTGACTTCTCGGCGGTGCAGAGGTCGATACCGGCAAACCCACCCGACCTCTGGAGTGACATGGCGATTCTGACCTACAACCTGCATGTTTCCCTCGACGGCTACATCGAGGATCCCGACGGCAGCCTCGACTACTCGATGCCCGACGAGGAATCGCATCGGTTCTCGAATCGACAGACCGTGGAGACGAGCGTCTTTCTGTTCGGACGGCGGCTGTACGAGGCCATGGAGGACTACTGGACCGACCCGGAACGGGCGGCCGGCGACCCCGTCGAAGCCGAATTCGCCGAGCTGTACAAGGCAACTCCCCGGGTGGTCTTCTCGGACACCCTCACTTCCGTGCCCGACGGTTGCCGGCTGGTCCGTAGTGCCGACGCCGTCGCGGAGGTGGAGCGAATGAAACGGGAGACCGAGGGCACGTTGGCCGTCGCCGGCGCGTCGTTGGCCGCATCGTTGTTCGACTCGATCGACCAGTTCGAGCTCATTGTCGTCCCGACAATCCTGGGTGGTGGAAAGCCGTACTTCCCCGTGGGGCACCGACTGAACCTGGTGCTGGAAGAGCAGAGGCACTTCCCTACGTCGGGCTGGATGTATCTGCGGTACAGGGTGGTTCGGTAAGCGGACCTGTCGTCCGGCCCGATCGCGCAGAATGGGCTCATGACATCCGGTGATCGTCGTCAGTGGTGGACCTTGCCCGCGCACCAGCGGTGGCTCGACACAGAATCGGCTCGGCTCCTCCGGTTCGGTAGCTCGCTCGAGCATCCTGCCGGGGGAGCGGCGTGGTTGAACGACCGCGGACATCCGGACCTGAGACATCCGGCCCTGACCTACATCACTGCTCGGATGGCGCACGTGCATTTCCTGGCCTCGATGCAGGGGTATCCCGGGTCTCGTAGGAAAGCCGATCGAGTGTTCGACGGTCTACTGACGACGTTGCGGGACAGCACGAACGGCGGGTGGTTCGAGTCCAGCGCCGACGCCTCGTCCCCCGACGCGACGAAGACGGCCTACACGCATGCCTTCGTGGTGTTGGCGGCAGCCGCAGCCGCAGCGGCGGGACACCCCAGTGGACGGGGGCTTCTCGACGAAGCCCTCGAGGTCGTGGATCGGCGATTCTGGGACGAGAACCACGGCATGTGCGCAGACACCTGGAATGCGAGCTGGACCGCGCTCGACGGTTATCGCGGTATCAACGCCAACATGCACATGGTCGAGGCACTGCTGGCGGCGGCCGATGCGGGTGCGCCCGAGGTCTGGCGGAGCAGGGCAGTACGCATCTGCGACAACGTGATCGGCTGGTCACAGTCGAACGAGAATCGCATTCCCGAGCATTTCACTGCGGAATGGCAGCCGATGCTCGAGTACAACAGCGGCGACACCGCAAACCAGTTCAAGCCGTACGGAGCAACGGTGGGGCACGGTTTCGAGTGGGCTCGGCTGCTCGTGCAGGCGAGTCTCGTGGCCTACAGCCCTTGTGGCCACGATTACATTGCCGCCGCCGCGTCGCTGTATCACCGCGCGGCGCAGGACGGATGGCAACCCGGCCCGTCGCCCGGCTTCGTCTACACCACCGACTGGACCGGGCGACCGGTAGAGACAGAGCGTCTGCACTGGGTGTTGTGCGAGGCGATCGCGGCCGCCGCGACACTGGGTCGTCGGACCGGAGAAGAGCGCTACGACAACGACTATCGCACTTGGTGGGACATTGCCGCCGACTCCTTCATCGACCTCGTCGACGGCTCCTGGCATCACGAACTCGACGCGGACAACAGGCCCGCAGCCACGGTGTGGAGTGGAAAGCCGGACCTGTACCACGCTGTGCAGGCGACATGGATCAGCCGAGGTGTGAACAGCTCGAGTATGGTGGCGGCGCTGCTGGCGGACTCGGCCTGAATGGCCGCATCGGACCAAAACCGTCCGTTGGGTATGTAGTGTCGTCTCGTGCGCGAAGGAAGAAGACACAACGCCGTCATCGACGTATCGGTCATCGTCACGGTGGTCGCACTCGGTGTCGTTGCGGCCGGACTGCTGCATTCGCCGGAAAGTGAACTGCCGCCCGGAAATGCCGTGTCATCCGGGGAGGCCGCGCGCGACGGTGACTACTCCATCGTCTCCGAGCCCGTCGAGTATCCGGTCGACATTCCGGGGTGCTCCGAGGTCGAGCCGCCCCCGCCCAGTGAGGATGGGCGCCTCATCTCGGTCATCGGGAGTCAGGCTCGGTCCTACGACAATCCTGCCTACCCGTGGTTGACCGCGAGCAAGGCAGGAGCGATGACCGACGCCCTCGTGGGCGCACTTCCAGCGGATGTCACCGTGAAGTTGGCCGCCCCATCCCAGTCGCTGACCTTCCAACCGGTGGACGACTTCGGCGGTAATGTGCCGGAGGGCCTCGAGGCAAGCACCAGTGCCCGCGGCGACCTGACTCGCGCGGGGGTGTCTGCGTTTGCCAGCGTCGATGTTCGACCGTCGTCGACGGGGATTCCGGCCTGTGTCGCAGGCGTTCTCGACGCCCGCACCACCGAGCCCGACGGAACGGTGGTCGATACCGACGACAGTTGGTACGAGATCGGTGGTGACCGCACGAACAGTCGCAGAGCGACGGCGTATCACCCGGACGGAACTCTGGTCACCGCGAATCTGAGTACTACCGTTGGTCCCGAATTTCCCTTGGACACATCCGAGTTGACCCGAATCGCGGCGCTGCCGGGCCTCCGAGTCGCTTCGCCTGCACCGGCGGGAAGCGCTGCGCCGCGCCAGGATTGCTCGGTCTCGCTCGCAGGGGAGGCGACAGCGGTGGATATCGACGAGGTGTCCTTGGACGCCGCGAACGAGGCGTTGACGACAACCTGGCAGGCGCTACCCGATGCGCCCGTCCTGAACCGGCCGATCGGGTCGCTGGTACCCGATCGCACGGGCAGGGGTGCCTGTACGGACATCGACGTAGTGAAATCCGATGTAGCGCTGTCGATTTCCGTATCCTCCGGCGCGGCACTCCCGGTGGCGAGGGACCCCTACGATCCGGAGAATGCGTACGGTCCGGTTGTGGAGCTGCGAACATTGCCCGACGGTTCGGTGCTCGAATCGTACGACGTCGATCTGTCGAGCAGTATGACCGCGGAGGACGGAACCATGCGGTTGGCGAGGTCGGTCACGCTGACGCGACCGTCCGGCGTGCAGGTGTCGGTTCGGTCGACGGCGGATTTCGTTCCTGGCGGGGGCCGTTCGACACGGCCGGAACCGCTGCCACTCGAGCTACTGGATGCAGTGGCCCAAGCTCCGATCACGGAGTGGCCGTGAAGGATTCGACGACACGCACTGTTCTCGCTGCAGCCGCGGTGATGGTGGCAGTGGTATCCGTCGCCGCGGCTGCGGTCGTGCTGGTGAATGTGGACGTGTCCGTAAAGCCGTCGATGGACGATGCAACGACGTCGGCGTTCGACGAGATGCCGACGTTCTCGGAGGAGACGGAGACAATTGAGGCGCCGGCTGGGCCGGCGCTCGAGCCCAGCTGGCGGATCGACGCAGAGACCGTCTACGGTAGGCAATTCGCTGCATTCCGTTCGCCGACCGCAAGTTTGACGTTCGATCTCGGGGTCACGGGCGTGATCGACGCCGGCGATGTTCTCGTCACCGCAATGGGCCTGCCGAATCCACGGTCGTCTTCGCTCGATGCAGTCGAGTTCGTGGCCCTCGATGCCGACGACGGCAGTGTGCGATGGAAGGCGTCGCCCGGAACAGTCGACGTATGCGCGAGCGTTCCCGTTCAGAGCGAGATCGTCTGTCTCGACACGTATTCCGATGTGCAGTCCCTCGTCACTATCGGTACGAACGACGGGGTGGTGAAGCGGATACCGGTCCCCGAGGACTGGTACGTCTACGCGATCGAGAGCGACGGGACATCGGTGCTGTTGTTGGAAGGCAGCCCTGAGGATGGCGAATCCGTGTTGCACGGCGGGTCGGTGAATGCACTCGACCGAATGTGGACGCTACCGATCACCACATCCATGGGGTGGGAGGGCCTGAGTGGCACAGTGATTCACACGGCCGACGGGCGAGGCGTCGTCACGATGGGCGGGGAGGCGACATTTTTCGATCCGACCACCGGAGCACCCGTCGGGGGTCTCGACATGACCTCGGATGACACCGTCGTCGACTCCACCGGCGCTACTGTGTGGGAGTTGCCGGATCCGTTCGATACGGACAAGGTCATCGGCAACACTCGTTATTCGATCGACGGTCCGGCGTATGTCGCAACCACGGATTCCGGTGACGTGCGGTGGCATTGGACCATCCCGGCTGGGTCCGATGGGTTCACCGACAGCGGCACTATCGCCCAGACGCTATCGGGTGTGTTCTTCCTCGGAACCGATTCGATGGTTCGTCTCGAATCGGTTCCGAGTTGACGCCGAGCAGCACTACCGTGCGGCAGTGCTATTCCCGGTGCGGAGTGCGCTCACCGGTGTTCGGGTCCACGTCGAACAGTTGATCGGTGTTGTCGGGGGAGTAGACGACGGTGTCGACTTCCCGCGCGCGTCGTCGGGCACCGTCGCGAACGGCGAAGAACGCTGCTGCGAACAGTACGACCACGGTGATGCCGGCGACGATCGCCCATCCCTCGAAGCCGCCCGCCAGAGCCGCGATCAGACCGCCCGCGGATGCGATTCCGGCGAAGATCAAGATGACGGCCAGCATGTTCTCGACTGCACGTGCCCAGCTCGTTTTCGAAGGCCTTTTCTCGACCATGGGGATGTTCCTCTCGCTAAGTTCCGTCGCCGAATACCCGAAACCCGGTCGTCTAAGCCCTGCGGTGCTACTGGGCCTTGCGTGCGCGGTACGCGGCGACCGCCGCGCGGTTGCCGCAGGTGGTGCTGCAGAAGCGGCGAGAGCGGTTTCGGGAGAGGTCGAGAACCAGCCCGTTGCAGTCCGGATCGGCGCAGACGTCGAAACGAGAGAGCTCGTCGGCTCGGATGACGTCGATCATGGCCATCGCGGTCTCGACGACGATGCGGGTTGCCAGTGGACTGTCGTCGGCGACGGCATGGACGTGCCAGTCGAGAGTGTCGTGCCGGACCAGTCGGGGCAGGGCCGAGGATTCGGCAAGCAAGCGGTTCACCTCGAGCACGGCATCGTCTCGACTGCTGGTGAGCAGTGATCGCACGGTCGGACGCAGTGCCCGCACCGCCTCGAGCTCGGCGTCGTCGCCGTCGAACCGTCCGGAGTAGCCCTGGTCGGTGAAGAACTCGGCCAGCTCCTCGCGGGTGGTCAGCGTGTCCGGGTCTTCGGCGGAATTGACCAATGCCACGGCGGACAGAAGCGACAGTTCTGCGTCATGAGCAAAAAGCATGTTGACACCTTACCAATTCACTCCCTACTGTCACATGTCATGACGGCTTACACTCATGACGCGCTGGTGGATCGCGCAGCTGCACACGACGCTGCGGCACGGTCGCGTCGACTCTCGGGGCTCGGGTTCGCGCTCCTGTCCGCGGCATCGTTCGGGCTCTCCGGCTCACTGGCCAAAGGCCTGCTCGATGCCGGCTGGACCGCCGGTGCCGCCGTGACTGCGCGCATCCTGCTCGCGGCAGCGGTGTTGCTGATTCCGTCGATTCTCGCGCTGCGTGGACGCTGGGGCCTGTTGGTCAAGAATTGGAAGCTGCTCGTGGCCTACGGTGCCTTCGCGGTGGCCGGTTGTCAGCTCGCGTTCTTCAACGCCGTCGGCCGAATGGACGTGGGTGTCGCACTGCTCATCGAATTCACCTCGCCCGTAGCCGTCATCGGCTGGATGTGGTTTCGGCACCAGCAGCGTCCGGGCCGGCTGACGCTGGTCGGTGCGCTGTTGGCCGCAATGGGGCTGGTACTCGTTCTCGACCTGATCTCCGGCGCGGACGTCGACAGCGTCGGCGTGCTGTGGGCGCTCGGTGCGATGGCGGGAGCCGCCGTCTACTGGGTGCTCTCCGCCGACGAGAGCAACGGCTTGCCGCCGATCGTGCTCGCCGGGGGCGGTCTGCTGGCAGGTGGACTCATTCTGCTCGCCGCTGGGCTGGTCGGCATCGTCCCGTTCGCGGCTCCGCTGACCGACGTCACGTTCGTCGATGCCGTTGTGCCATGGTGGGTTCCGATCATCGGTCTCGGTGTGGTGACCGCCGCTCTGGCGTACGTGCTCGGAATTGCAGCCGGTCGACGCCTCGGCTCGCGGCTGGCGTCGTTCATGGGTCTGATGGAAGTTGTTGCGGCGCTTGTGTTCGCGTGGCTGTTGCTCGGCCAGGCTCCGGGACCGATCCAATTGGCCGGTGGCGCACTGATTCTGCTCGGTGTCGTCGTCGTCAAATCAGGTGAACGCGTCACCTCGGACGAACCTGTGGAGCCGCTGCAGAGCAGAGCATGACAGCTGCTCAGCCGTCGACGCGTCCGAATACGACGGCGGCCAGAATGGTGTGCGCGCTGGCGATCACGGAGTCGAGAGGTTCGCGTTCGGGGGACAGCAACCATTGCTGAGCAATGGTGAGTACCGCGCCCACCAGGCCCATCGCCAGCGTTTTACGGTTCGGCCCGGCCAGGCCACGGCTGGACCCTACGGTGTCGGCGACCTGTAGCACCGTCGCCGAGAACGAGGTGGTGGTCTTGCGGTACAACGCGTCGACGGTGGGGGATACGCCGAGGATTTCGACGAAGGCGATACGAGCGGATTTCGGCTGCTCGGCGACGAACGTGAAGAATCCGGTCAGGGCTCCTCGGAGCACCTGTTCGCTGGACTCCGTTTCCGACGCCGCTCCGGCGAGGATGCTCTCGCGCATCGCGTCGGTAGCGCGGGCGTAGGTGGCCATCAGCAGGTCTTCGCTGTTGGTGAAGGACTCGTAGAAGTAGCGCTTGGTCAGGCCCGCTTCGGTGCAGACTTTCTCCACGGTCGCCGTTCGGTACCCGGTGGTGCCGAACACTTCGACGGCGGCATCGAGCAGGCGGGTTCGACGCTCCTGCTGCCGCTGCTGCGGGGGAGCTCCGCGATACGTCCTGCCGACGTCACTGTGATGGGTAGTCACAGACAGATCTTGACACCGCTCGGTATCAGATGCAAAGTGTTCGCAGGAATGCATCTCGATCGAGGGGGAGACATGGCGTCATCGACGCTCCGGAACAAGGTCGTTCTGATCACCGGCGCGGCACGAGGAATCGGTGCCGAGACCGCACGTGCGTTGGCAGGTCGTGGAGCCAAGTTGGTACTCGTCGACGTCGACGAGGCCCCGCTGCGGGAGGTCGCGACGCAGCTGAAGGCCGAGGCGTTCGTCGCCGACGTCCGAAATCTGGACGACATGCAGCGCGCCGTCGACGGCGGCATCGCGGCCTACGGGGGCATCGATCTGGTGCTCGCCAATGCGGGAATCGCCAGCTACGGATCCATCCTGCAGGTGGACCCGGCCACGTTCCAGCGCGTCATGGACATCAACGTGATGGGCGTGTTCAACACCGTCCGCGCGGCCTTGCCGTCGCTGATCGAACGCAACGGCTACATCCTCGTCGTCTCCTCGCTGGCCGCGTTCACCCCGTGCCCCGGCTTGGCCGCGTACAACGCCAGCAAGGCCGCAGCCGAGCATTTCGCCAATGCGCTTCGGCTGGAAGTGAACTACCGAGGAGTCGACGTCGGCTCGGCCCACATGGCCTGGATCGATACCCCGATGGTCCAGGACGCGAAGTCCGATCTCACGGCCTTCCAGGATTTGCTCGCGGTACTGCCCGGCCCCCTCGGGAAGACGATGACCGTCGAGCAGTGCGTGGATGCGTTCGTCGACGGCCTGGCCAAGCGCAAGCGCCGCGTCTACGTACCGCGGTGGGTTGGTGCGGCGTCCTGGTTCAAGGCCGTCATCACCTCGCGCGTCGGCGATCGCAGCATGTTGGCGCACGTGCCGACGATCCTGCCCAAGATGGACGAAGAAGTAGCGCGTCTCGGTAGGTCCGAGAGCGCACGCAACAAAATCAGCTGACCCCCCACCGAAGGAATCGTTGCTCATGACTGCCGTACTGACCACCCCCGAGGTCGATGTCCTCATCATCGGTGCCGGCCTGTCCGGGATCGGTGCCGCGCGTCACCTCGGCCACGATCTGCCCGGGAAGACGTACACCATCCTCGAAAGCCGCGGGGCGATCGGTGGCACCTGGGATCTGTTCCGCTATCCCGGTATTCGCTCCGATTCCGACATGTACACCCTCGGGTACAGCTTCAGGCCGTGGACAGGAGAGAAGTCCATCGCCGACGGTTCCGACATCCGTAACTACATCGTCGAAACCGCACGAGAAGCGGGTGTGGACAAGCACATTCGATACCACCACAAGGTCGTCGCCCTCGAATGGTCGTCCGAGCAGCAGTTCTGGACGGTCACGGCGCAGCGCAGCGACACGAACGAGACCGTCACGATCACCGCGTCGTTCGTGTTCTCCTGCAGTGGTTACTACAACTACGACAAGGGTTTCAGCCCGGAGTTCGTCGGCCAGGAGAACTTCGGTGGGCAGGTGATCCACCCGCAGCACTGGCCCGAGGATCTGGATTACGCGGGCAAGAAGGTCGTCGTCATCGGCAGCGGTGCAACGGCGATCACGTTGGCTCCCAACCTCGCTCGTGAGGCCGAGCACGTGACGTTGCTGCAGCGCTCGCCGAGCTACATCCTTTCGCTCCCCTCGAAGGATCCGATTGCGCAGACACTGCGGAAGCGTCTGCCGAAGAAGTTGGCGTACAGCGTGACTCGGCTCAAGAACGTGTCGATGGCCATGTTGATCTTCACGTTGAGCCAGAAGTACCCGGAATTCATGAAGAAGCGGATCCGGAAGATGCAGGAGGGCTGGCTGCCGAAGGGGTACGACCTGGACACCCACTTCACCCCGTCGTACAACCCGTGGGATCAGCGCCTGTGCCTGGTGCCCGACAACGATCTGTTCCGCTCGATCCGCAAGGACGAGGTCTCGATCGTCACCGATCACATCGACAGCTTCACCGAGACCGGCCTGAAGTTGAAGTCCGGCCAGCACCTCGACGCCGATATCGTTGTCACGGCAACGGGATTGAACCTGTCCGCACTCGGTGGCGCGACCTTCCGCGTCGACGGTAGAGACGTGGATCTGCCCAGCACCATGGCGTACAAGGGCATGATGCTCACCGGAATCCCCAACTTCGCTTTTGTCGTCGGGTACACCAACGCGTCGTGGACGCTCAAAGCCGACATGGTCTCGAACTACGTCATGCGCCTGCTCGCCCACATGGACGAGAACGGGTACAGCACCGTCGAGCTCGAACGCGACCCGTCCGTGGACGAAGAGCCGTTCCTCGATTTCGCCGCCGGCTACGTGCTGCGGGCCGTGGACAACTTCCCGAGGCAGGGCAGTGAAACTCCGTGGAAGCTGCGGATGAATTACTTCCGCGACCTGCCGGTTCTGCGGTACGGCAAGCTCGTCGACAAGGCGATGAAGTTCGGGCGGCCTCGATCGAAGGTCGCGGTCGCTTCCTGACGGGAATAGATCGAGTCCCTGATCGTTTGTTCCGGACATGAAAATTGGCATCATCGGAAGTGGATTCATCGGTGGAACGCTCGTGCGCCGGTTGACGGCGCTCGGTCACGAGGTTCGGTTCTCGAACTCACGAGACCCGGAGACTCTGGCGGAGCTGGCGTCGGAAACCGGAGCGACGGCGGTGTGGGCAGCGGACGCGGCGCAGGATGCGGACCTGGTCATCCTCAGCATCCCGCAGAAGAACGTGCCCGACCTCGCCGCCGGTATCGCCGGCGCACGCAAGCCCGGAGCGCCGATCATCGAAACGAACAACTACTACCCGCAGCAGCGCGACGGTCTGATCGAAGACATCGAAGGCGGCACACCCGAGAGCGTATGGGTGTCGCAGCAGCTCGGTGAGCCGGTGATCAAGGCGTTCAACGGAATTTGGTACAAGCACCTGCTCGAGAAGGGTGTTCCTGCCGGAACCGACAAGCGCATCGCACTGCCGATCGCCGGGGACGACGCAGAGTCGAAGAAGTTGGTGTTCTCGGTGATCGACGAGCTCGGCTTCGACCCGGTCGATGCCGGTTCTCTCGCCGAGTCCTGGCGTCAGCAACCGGGAACCCCGGTGTACGGCAAGGACTTCGGCGTCGACGACACGGTGAAGGCGTTGGCCGAGGCGTCCCCGGAACGCTCCGCGGAATGGAAAGCTTGAGCCGAGCTGCTGAACTACCTGACGCGACCCTCGCGGAGTGTGCGCTCCGCGAGGTCGCGTAGCGGCCCGGTCAGGGCCGAATCGCCGACCCGGCACGATTGCTCGCCCACCGACACGTTCCACACGAAGGTGTCGCGGGCCTGCGACTCGGCCGGCTCGGGTGGGGGCGGCTCAGCCAGGTACGGGCGCGCAGCCTCGACCAGCGACTGCCATTCCGGCTCGTCGGTCTCGACCACTCCGCGCTTGGACATTCCGGCGATCCCGCCGGTTCGCAGTACCTCGATGCGCAGGCTCATGCCCCTCGATCACACCCGATCGTCGCTCGGCTCCCGTGTTGACTGAACTCCCACGGTAGACCAACCGGTGGCCACGGCCCGTGCGACGTCGGAATCGGCACCGAATCGCTTCTGCGCTGCGAGCAGCGTCGCCGCGGAGAAACCCGCGAAGTCGACCGTCGGTGCCAGACCCCCGACAGTCATGGTGTCGAACCAGACCTGCCCGACGCGGTCCCACGCCGGGCCACCCAAGGTGGTTGCGGCGACGGCGAACGCGCGGTTGGGAATGCCCGAGTTGATGTGCACACCGCCGTCGTCCTCGGTGGTGACGACGAAGTCGTCCATGCTCGCCGGCTGTGGGTCTTTGCCGAGTACATCGTCGTCGTACGCGGTACCGGGCTCGAGGAGCGAGCGCAGCGCCTTGCCCTGCACCGCAGGCAGGAACAGACCTTCGCCGATCAACCACGACGCGTCCTCGGCGTTCTGCTTCGCGGTGTACTGCTCCACGAGTGCACCGAACACGTCGGAGATGGATTCGTTCAGTGCGCCGGCCTGGTCCTTGTATTCGAGCGGGGTGGTGTACTGCGTGAAACCGTGCGCGAGCTCGTGTGCAATGACGCCCAGAGAAACGGTGAAGCGGGCGAACACCTCTCCGTCACCGTCGCCGAACACCATGCGAGAGCCGTCCCAGAACGCGTTGTCGTAGTCCCGGCCGTAATGGACCGTCGCATCGAGGGGCAGGCCGCTGCCGTCGAGACTCGAGTAGCCGTACACCTCGTCGAAGAACGCATACGTGGCACCGAGGCCGTCGTATGCCTCGTCGGTCGCAGCATCGCCGGTGGGATCCTCACCCTCGGCGCGAACCTGCTGACCCGGGAGGTCGCGGGTCGCTTTCGCATCGGAGATGGTGCGTTCGAGGGTGCCGCCGGTCCGCGGTGCGATGGCGGTACGTGCCTGGACGACCTCTCTGCCCGCCCGCATCTCGCGGTCGGCCAGCAGAGTCGCGCGGGCACCGGCTCCCTGCAGACGCTCGAGCAGAAACGGTGGAACTACGCCATGCGAGTGGAGCCTGCGGAACGATCCGGAATCGGTATCTGTCGTCATGTGCGGTGACCCCCTAGGTCCGTTGCATGTGCGGTGATGATTCCCAGTGTGCCCGAGGGCACCGACACAATCGGCTCCACCGCACCGAGCTCACTCACGCAGCGTCGACAGATCGATGCTGTCCACCTCGCTCGGGGGACGCAGCGCGGTGACGGTCGCCCAGTTCCGGGCCAGCAGGGAGGCGTCGGAGTCGTCGTCCTCCGCGTGGATCTCGTCGAACCGGACGGTGACGAAATCTTCTCCGCGATCGCCTATTTCGGCCTGCACCGCGCCGTACCGGGCCAGCGAGGCCGGAACGATCCCGGCGAAATCCGACCGTGGAACGTCGGGAATGTTGACGTTGACGACGGCATCGACGGTCAGGTGCGAAATCATCCATGTCACCGCCAGATGCGCGACGTGTTCGGCGGTGTCCCAGTGCGACGGCCGGGTGGCGAGCGAGGACAGCGCCATGGCGGGAACCCCGTGCGTCAACGCGGTCAGCGCCGCGCCCACCGTGCCCGAATGTAGAACGGCCGCACCGGTATTGGGGCCGTGATTGATACCGGAGAGGACCACGTCGGGTGGATCGCCGAAGGCCCCTCGGGTGGCGACGAACGCGATGAGGGCCGGTGAGGCCTGTACCGCATAGACCTCGACGCCGCGCAGCCCCTCGATCTCGGTTCGCTCGATACCCAGGTGATCGTCGACGCCCATCCCCGTCAGCGATGCACTGGCACCGCTGCGTTCCTCGTGGGGTGCGGCCACCACGACGTCGAGGCCGGCGTCGAGCGCGACCCGCGCCAGCAGTGCGATGCCTGCGCTGTCCACGCCGTCGTCGTTGGTGATCAGCGCCCTCATTTCTTGCCCGCCTTGCCGTACGGACGCACGTCGACCGATTCGGTGAGTCCGAGAACCAGGTCTTTTCGGCCGCTACCGAGGCCGCGGCGGGTGACGTTGGCAGTGCCCGCGCCGCCGCCCAGGCGGAGCGCCTCCGGCATCGACATCCCCTGAGCAATTCCGGCGGCGATGCCGGCGCTCATCGAATCGCCTGCGCCGTGGTGGTCGACCATCTGCAGACCCGGGGTGACGATCTCCAGCACGTCGCCGTCGACCAGCGCCAGGGCGGGGTCTCCCGCTCGGGAGATCACGACCACCTCGGCACCGTCGTCGTGCATCTTTCGCATGGCATCGATCAGGTGCTTCGGGTCCTCGGTCTCGGCTCCGCCGTCGGCGATCAGATCCTCGTGGCTGACCTTGAGAACTGTGAGGCCGCCGGCGAGGGCGGCCAGCATGGTGGGGCCCGACAGGTCCGCCACCACCGGGACGTCGAGCGCACGTAGGTCTGCGCACAGTCGCTCGTAGACCTCGGGCGGCACGATGTTGTCGGCGTGCGGACCGCCGAGAATTGCCACGTCGCTGCGGGCGCCGGTGGCAAGTGCCGCGCCGAACAGGTCGTCGAGCGCGTGCCTGGCCAGCGGCGGCGGATCGACCGTGGCCAGTACCTCGCGCTCTCCGCTTCGGCGATCGTGCACGTAGGAGCCGCTTTCCTGGCCGATGTCGACGGAGACGACGGAGATGCCCTCGCTCTCGACGATGCCCCGCAATACGGCACCGATCTCGCCGCCGAACACCCCGGCGAGGGTGACATCGAGACCGAGCACCGACGCCATCCTGGCGATCCAGTGACCCTGACCGCCCGCGTGCACGTGCAGTTCGGTACTGCCGTTGGGGGCAGCGTCGAGGGTCACCGTCAGTAGTGGGGACGGCGCGAAGACGAGCGCGCTCGGTGCGCGAGAGGAGGTGGACATCGTGAGCGAATGCCCGATATGTCAGGTCCGAAACAGCTACAACTCGAAAACGTGGACTCAGAATCGACGACGCAGGCGCATCCCGATAGGGCGTCCGTCGGGGTCGACGAACAACCGGTAGGCGAGTGCGGCAAGTCGCTGCTGCCAGACGGGCGGCACCGTGATCTCGTGCATTCGCAGTCGGCCGACGGGCCGGGGCTTCGCGGACGGGTTGCGGTGCCAGTTGTCCAGGGCCGTCGCGCTCGCCGAGATCACGTCGAAGAACTGCTGCGGGTCGACGAGGTCGGCGTCGTCGCCGTCGGCCCGCCCGAGGTGTTCGCGGATCAGTTCGAGTCTCAGGTTGCGCGCGTGGGTTCTGGCGCCGTCGCCGAGGCCTGCTGGGTCCAAGGGTGCCCGATCGTCGCGCTGCTCGTCGACAATGGCCGCGGTCAGCTCCGAATCATGGGTCCAGGAGCGGCGATTGAAGTTGTCCGACCCCACTGCCGCCCACACGTCGTCGATGATGCAGACCTTCGAGTGCACGTATACCGGTATGCCACGGTCGTTTTCGATGTCGAGTACCAGTACGCGGTCACCGCCGGCCGCGCGGATGACCCCGAGCGCCGCCGAGTGTCCCAGCAGCGCAGAGGGAATGGTCAGGTTGCTGTCGTCGTCGAGGTGTTTGGGGACCACCACCACCAGCCGCAGGTTCGGCTTGCGGCGCAGTGCCGCGGCGAACACGCGCGCGACGTCGACGGACCACAGATATTGGTCCTCGATGTAGATCAGCTCGGTGGCGCGGTCGAGGGCTTTGGCGTACGCACGGGCCGCGCTGCGCTCGCCTCTCGTCGCGAACGGGTAGGCGGGGCGTCGACGCGGGTAAGTACGCAGCAGCTGAACCGAGCACGTGCCCTGCGGCTCCGGGGCGGCGGCAGCGGGTGGCAACTCCGACGGTTCACGCGTGACTCCGCGCAGGAAATCGGGAATGGCATGCCACGGTAGACGCGAGAGCGCCGCGGGATCTTCCCACCGTTCGCGGAAGACGTCCTCCACATCCCGGACTGCGGGGCCCTCGATCTGCACCTGCACGTCGTGCCACGCCGGAATCTCGCCGTACTCGGGCGGGAAGGGGCGCGAGACGGGATCGCCGAAGTGATCGGCGTCGTCGCGTCGAGCACGGGCCAGATCGATACCGCCCACGAAAGCGACGTCGGGCAGATCTTTCCTGCCGTACCGCACGACCACGAACTTCTGATGGTGGCTCCCGGTGACCAGCACGCGCTGGTCCAGAATGACCTCGCCGCCCGCCTCCTCCAGCCGCAGCGCGAGCTTGCGGTTCTTCGGACCGGTGAAACCGAGGGTTTCCATGTGGGAGCGCCACACCATGCCCTTGACGACGCCACCGCGGTGCGCGACGGCGGCCAGTGCATCCTCGACGGTCACGCCGTCGTCGGTGAGCAGCTGCTCCGGGTCCCCGCGCCAATCGGTGAAGAGCACCAGATCGTCGCGCTCGGTCTGCTCGAGGGCCCGTGCGAGTGCCGCGAAGTACGTCTTGCCGTGCACGAGGTTCTCGACGCGATTGCCCTCGGTCCAGGCCGAAATTCGGGTGTCGTCGTTGCCTCGCTCGGGCGCGGTCAGGAACCATGGGTGCCCCGGATCGAAACTGCGCTCTGGAGCTGTCAGAGCAGAGGTGGACCGACCGAATTTCTCGGCAACTCCGTCTACGACGCGCCGGATGCGCTGCACTATCACGATGGCATTGTTCCACCCGGTTTGAAGGCCACAGTGGGCGGGCACCCCGGCGATATGACTCAGGTACCCAACGTCACGCTCAGAAACGGCAAGCAGATTCCCCAGCTCGGTTTCGGCGTCTTTCAGATCGACGCCGACGAGACCGCGAAGGCCGTCGAAACGGCGCTCGAGATCGGCTACCGACACATCGACACCGCGCAGATGTACGGCAACGAGAAGCAGGTCGGCGAGGGCATTCGTAACTCCGGCATCGACCGCGAATCGGTGTTCGTCACCAGCAAGCTCAACAACGGTTTCCACCGGCCCGACGACGCGCGCTCGGCGTTCGACAAGACGCTCAGCGACCTCGGGACCGACTACGTCGATCTCTTCCTCATCCACTGGCCGCTGCCCACCCGGTACGACGGCGACTTCGTCTCCACGTGGAAGACGTTGGAGGAGTTCGCGGCCGACGGCCGGGCCCGCAACATCGGCGTCTCGAACTTCCAGCCCGCTCACCTCGATCGCCTCGCCGAAGAGACCGAGACGGTCCCCGCGGTGAACCAGATCGAGGTGCACCCGTACTTCGTCAACCACGACGTGTGGGCCTACGGCCGCGAACATGCCATCCCCACCGAGGCGTGGTCGCCGATCGCTCAGGGCAACGTTCTCGACGACGCGGAACTGAAGCGAATCGCCGACGCCACAGGCAAATCCGTCGCACAGGTGGTGCTGCGCTGGCACATTCAGCGTGGCAACATCATCTTCCCGAAGTCGGTGACACCGGAGCGAGTGAAGGCCAACTTCGACATCTTCGACTTCGAGCTGAGCTCGGCCGACGTCGATGCAATCACTGCACTCGACAAGGGCGAGGAAGGCCGGAACGGTCCGAATCCGGACACGTTCGACATGATCCCGGACTAGAACGTAACACTGTGGGCCCGAACGTCTTCGGACGTTCGGGCCCACAGTGCTGTTCGAACGGCTGTCAGTGCTTCAGTGCTTCAGGGTTGATCCGGTGGCGGCGACGACCTGTTCGGTGGTCACCCCGGGTGCAAGTTCCACCAGCTTCAGCGTGCCGTCGCCGACGACATCGATGACGGCCAGGTTGGTGATGATGCGGTCGACGACGCCCTGGCCGGTCAGCGGCAGGGTGCACGCGTCGAGGATCTTCGGATTGCCGTCGCGGTCGGTGTGTTCCATGACCACGATGACGCGTCGAGCCCCGTGCACCAGGTCCATAGCGCCGCCCATACCCTTGACCATCTTGCCGGGGACCATCCAGTTGGCGAGGTCGCCGTTTCGGGAGACCTGCATGCCGCCGAGGACGGCCGTGTCGATGTGACCGCCTCGGATCATGCCGAAGCTCAGCGACGAATCGAAGTACGACGCACCGGGATTGACGGTGACTGTCTCCTTTCCGGCATTGATGAGGTTGGCGTCGACCTCGTCCTCGGTGGGGTAGGGGCCGGTGCCGAGGATGCCGTTCTCCGAATGCAGAGTGACGTTCACCTTGTCGGTGAGGTAGCCCGGGATCAGCGTCGGCAAGCCGATGCCGAGGTTGACGTATTCGCCGTCGACCATCTCGGCCGCCGCACGCTCGGCCATCCGGTCTCGGGTCCATCCTGCGGTCATGCTCCAACTCCTGAACTGACGGTGCGCTTTTCGATGCGCTTGTCCTGTGGACCGGTATGTACGACACGTTGGACGAACACTCCGGGGAGATGCACCTGGGCCGGGTCGATTTCGCCGGGCTCGACGAGCTTCTCCACCTGAGCGATGGTGATCCTGCCCGCCATCGCTGCCAGCGGATTGAAGTTCATCGCTGTCTTGTCGAACACGAGATTGCCTGCGGTGTCGCCGATCTCGGCGTGCACCAGAGCGAAGTCGGCGTTGATCGCCTCCTCGAGCACGTAGCGTTTGTTGCCGAACACCCGTGTTTCCTTGGGCGGTGACTCGATCGAGACGGAACCGTCGGCGTTGTAGCGCCACGGCATTCCGCCGTCGGCGATGGGGCTGCCGACCCCGGCGGGGGTGAAGAAGGCGGGAATGCCGGTGCCGCCGGCGCGGAGACGCTCGGCGAGCGTGCCCTGCGGTGTCAGTTCCACTTCGAGTTCGCCGGCGAGGTACTGCCGGGCGAACTCCTTGTTCTCGCCGACGTACGACGCAGTGACGCGGCGAATACGTCCGGCTGCCAACAGAATTCCCAATCCGTAGCCGTCGACGCCGCAGTTGTTGGAGAACACCTCCAATTCGTCCGCGTCGGTGTCGGCGATGGCCTCGATGAGGGCATCGGGGATGCCGCACAGGCCGAAGCCGCCGACCGCGATGGTCGCTCCTCTACCGATGTCCGCCACCGCGTCGGCTGCGGAGTCGTAGGTCTTTCCTGTCACGTGAACTCCTGATGTGTTCGTTGAGCAAACGATGGGTCCAGTGAACTCAACCTGGGGGCATCGCGGTTGCTTTAGGAAATTCTGCTCGATTGTCGAACATGAAGTGCGTCGGCGTTCACTCAGCGGACGTACAGTGGTGCGGTGACTGTGCTCGATGCCAACGCAGGCGTCATCGCCAAAGTGTGTGCTCTGCTGCGTGCCGCCAGTGCGGCGGAGGCGGCCGGTACCTCGACCACCGAGTTGGCGAGGTCTGCTGGCGTTGCGCGCCCGACGGCGCATCGGCTGTTGACGGAACTGGCCGACGAAGGATTCGTCGACCGCGATACGGCGACCGGACGGTGGGCACTGGGACCGGAAATCTATCTCCTCGGTTCCATGGCCGCATTGCGCTACGACGTCACCGATCAGGCCCGAGATATCGTGCAGGACTTGGCAATGCGGAGCGGCGAGAGTGCGTTCCTGTCCGCGCGTCGAGGTGGCGAGACGGTGTGTCTGCTTCGGGTGGAGGGCAGCTTCCCGCTACGGTCGCATGTGCTGTACGAGGGCATCCGACTACCGCTGGGTGTGGCCTCCGCAGGCTTGGCCGTTCTCGCTCATCTCCCGGACCGCGAGGTCGACGACTACCTCGACGGAGTCGATCTGGTGCCCGAGTGGGGAGCCGATCATTCGGAAACGGCCATTCGCCACCGGATCGAGCTGACGCGGTCCTCGGGCTACGCCGTCAACCCGGCGTTGCTCGTGGAAGGCAGCTGGGGACTGGGAGCAGCGGTGTTCGACCGCGGCCGCAGGCCGGCATGGGCGTTGAGTCTGACCGGTGTGGAAACGAGGTTTCGAGAGGACAGACGTCGGGAGTTGGGAAAGATGCTGCTCGACGCCGCGCATCGGCTCACCCTGCAGGTGGGCACCCGTCCCGATCCGATCTAGCCGTCCAGTTCTTCGAGAATGTCTGCGGCATCCTGGCTTCCGCCGGCTGCCAGCCGCTGCAGTTCGTCGCGGTCCTCGCGCTCTCCGGCGCGTTCGACGAGCATGTCGACGGCGTCGCTGTTGCCGGCTGCGGCAAGTGAACGCAGGTCGTCGACGGTGCCCTGCTCCACCAATTCGTCGATCGCGTCCTGGTCACCGCCCGCAGCCCGTGCACGTAGCGCGGTCAGGTCGGATGGCGTGCGTTCGGTCATGTTCGGAGTCTAGGTCGCCGGTGCGAGGCGAGGAACGATCCTGACGTACGCGATCATGCCGATCAGCTCCACCAACGTCTGCGTCACCACGACCACTGCGGCGAGGGAAAGAGCCGGCGGCAGCGCGAGCGCGAGAGGCAGCACCACCAGCGAGTTCCGGGTCGCCCCGGAGAAGATCAAAGCCCGGGTCGCGGGCACGTCCTGGCGGGTGATCCGAGCCGTCGCGAGTCCGACGACGGCCATGACGACCAGAAACGCGACGAAGATCGGCACTGCTGCGATCAGCTGAGATGCCTCGCTGCGGACTGCGTCGACCTGAGATGCGACGACGACTGCGAGGGTCGCCATCATGATCGGCACCATCGCCGCTGCCATGGCGTCCATGATGCGAGTGCCGAGGCGTGTGCGTCGTGCCAACCACTGCGTTGCCGCAGCCGATGTCAGTGGCAGCGCGATCAGTAGGACGAACGCCTCGACGAACGGTGCGACGTCGATGATCTTCACCAGGTCGGGTCCGACGAACAACCAGAGATACAGCGGCAAGAACGCGATCTGCAGCAGCATCAGCAACGGAGCAGCGGCGAGAAGTCGTTCCGATGCCGCCCCGGCCAACCCGCTGAAAACGATGACGTAGTCGATGCACGGAGCCAACAGCACCAGAAGTATCCCGACGAGCACCGCTTCGTTACTCGCAACGAACCGGGTCAGTGCGAACACGACGATCGGAACGAGCACGAAATTGAGCACCACGACGCTGAGCAAGAAATTCGTGTCGCGCAGCGATACACCGATGGCGGAGAACGGAACTGCGAGGAACGTCGCGTAGAGCAAGACTATCAGCACCGGATTGATGGCGATTTCGAATGCGGGAGCCGATGCCGGTGCCGCCAACCCGACAACAACTCCGACGGCCAACGCCAATAGGTACAGCGGGATCTGGAACTTCTCCAGCCACGCCACTGCCGAACCGGTCACGTGGTACTCGTCGGTGAAGTGTAGAGGGTGGGCACGTACCGAGGATAGGCGTTGTCGAGTATTCGGGGGATGTGGCTCGGGTGCGCGATCATCGCCGCGTCGGTCCGACGACCTGGGGTTCGACGGGTCCGGCGTTCTTGTCGGTGGGTCGGGTTACTCTTCTTGCAGTTCGAACATGCGTTCTTGTTTCGATTCACTGGGGGGTGAAGAGATGGCGATACCGACGGTCTCGTTGGATGCGTTGACCGCCGCTGCGCGAGAAGAGAATCGGCTGGCGGCCCGCAAGATTTCCGCGTGCTACGACGTCCATCGGAGCTGGATCACTCTCGACACCAAGCACAAGCACTACAGCCGGTATGGGCGCACCGAGATGGCGGTGGCGTTGGGGTGTTCGGCGACGGTCGCCGAGGCGTATGTCTCGGTCGGGGTCGCCCTGCACACTCGACTGCCGCTGGTGAAGAAGGCATTCGAGGCTGGGGAGATCGACCTTCCGCGAGTGAGGGTGGTGTGCCGGATCCTCGACAACCTCTCGGACGACATCGTGAGGTCGGTCGAGGACGAGATCGTCGAGGCGGCCCGACGGTCGTCACCGGGGCCGTTGGAGAAGGAGATCTGGGACATTCTTCTGCGGGTCGCGCCGGAGGAAGCAGCAGCGTTGCGGGAGTTCGCGAAAAAGTTCCGCAATGTTTCCTACGCCCCGGCTGGGGAGTTGGCGCGGATCCGAGCAGAATTGACCGCCCCCGAAGCCGCGGCCGCATGGCAGCTCCTGGAGGAAATGGCCGACACGCTCTGCTCGAAAGACCCACGCGGAAAACAGGATCGGCTGTGTGACGCCTTCATGGCGCGGATGCACGGTGAACCCCGGCTGGTATGCCTGTGTCAACGAGCGGACTGCCCGAAGAAAGATGCAGAGCTGCCGGATCGTCGGGTGCCGTTGACGATGGTCACTGTCGATATCGCAACGCTGATCGGACTGCTCGCGAACCCGGCGTACCTGGCCGGGCACGGATCCATCGATCCCGACCTCGCGCGGGCATTGGCGCGCAACAGTCACTGGCAGGTCCTGCTCACCGAGGCGGTGACGTTGGCAGAGAAACTCGGACTGGCAGTGCAGAACCCGGAAACCGGGGAATGGGAACAACGCTCGGCAGAAACCACAGCCGAGCCGAGTGCGACAGAGCCCGAGCCGGCAGAGCCTGACGCGACACAAACCAACGCGGAACCGAATGCAGCGAAACCGGATACGCGAGTAACGCGGACGGATACTGGCACTGGCACTGGCACTGGCACTGGCACTGGCACTGGCACTGGCACTGGCACTGGCACTGCAACGAACACAGCAGCGCCACTACCGTCGATACCGCCGCCTTCGGTACCGCCACCGTCGCTACCGGACCCAGGACCGCATCCCGGCGCAGGGCCGGGCCAGGGTTCGGGTTCGGTTGCCGCAGAATCGCATTCGAAGCCAGACCCGACACCGCCTGAACCGACCGGCTACGACGAGACCCAGCACCGGCAACGACGTCGGAATGCCTTGGCGTCCTCTGCAGCCCTGTTCTGTACTCACACACCCGTCGGCAGGGGTACACGGCACAGCTCTGCCCTCGACCTATCCTCGGAGGTCCGCCCCGACAACCCGACGATCCGCCCCGCAGGCCGCACCGCACAGCGCACTTCCTCAGGCATCTATCTCGGCAACGCATCCCTGGCCGCAGCCCTCGAAGCCGCCATCGCCGCCGACCCCACCCTCGGCAAGTCCGTCCGACGCGACCCACTCACCGACCGAGCCCTGATCTACCGGCCCGACGCCCTCACCACCGCGGCAGTCCGGCTACGCGACCGGCATTGCCGTTTCCCCGGCTGCCACCGACCTGCCGAACGCTGCCAACTCGACCACATCATCGCCTTCGATCACGCCAATCCACTCGGCGGCGGCTGGACGACAGTCAACAACCTCCAATGCCTCTGCGAATACCACCACAGCGTCAAAACCGCAGGCTATTGGAAAGCGGTCATGCTCCCCGGTGGCGCGGTTCTATGGACCTCCACCTCGAAGACCACCCGAATCACCCTGCCCGCCAACGGAACAGCCGTACCCATCATCGGCAACGACCTCCGGCCCTATATCCCCACCAAACCGCGACGATCGGGAGTCATCGCCTACCCCGACCCACCGAACAACGAACAGCCCGAGACAGACGACACGGCAGCACCGCCCTTCTAGAGGCCGCGTTCTTGGATGCAGCGTTCAATAGTCGAACGCCTCGAACCTGACGTCTTCACCAGCCAACCACCCCAGAACTGCTGCGTGTAGAGGAGGCACAGCGCACACATAGAACTGCCTTCGCCCGACGTGGCCTACGGCTTTGACGTCGGACTCGGTCATTCGTCGTATGTATGTCCGGGCTCGGAGCTGTTCGAGAGTGCGTGCCTTGGCATGCCCGTCGGTGTCCAACTGTCCGGTGATGAACACCGTGATCGCCATCCCCAAGTGGCCGACCTGCTCGATGACGTCGACGGCGAGAGCCAGGTCCTCTGCGCGGATGCTCCACAGCAGGGTCAGCGCGAGTCCGGATTCGTGGGCAGCATGCGCCTGCGCCATGAAGGGCGTGATCCCGATCCCCGATGCCACGACCACTACGTCGTCGGTATCGGGCTGCGTATCGGCGTATCTGGTGTCGTCCTCGCCGCCGAAGCCCATGACAGGGACGGGCAGGTCCGACCCTGGAGTCCACCGCGACAGCAGGCGGCTGACCGGTCCGTGCTCCCGAACGGTTATCTCGAATACATTGCTGCCCGAAGTGTTCGGTTCGCTGGACACCGTGAACGTTCTGATGAAGTCGTCGTTGAGGGAGCTCGGGTCATGATCGCGCATGTGCGACCAGCCACGATCGAGTCGATGCGAGAAGTCGAGGGTGACGTGTTGCCCTGCACTCCATCGCACCGGCGTCGACGACTCGCCCGGAGAAAGCCGGAATGTGTAGCGCGATATCGTCGGTGTGATCGGCAGCTTGTGGATCAGCGAGGCAAGCATTCTGTCCGCTGATCTGGGCCGCCGGCCCGAACCTCCGACCTCGCGGGCCAATCTTCGAACCGGCGGGTTGTACGGCGACGGGTCGAGCAGCGTGCCTCGGAATGCAAGGCCCTCTCTTACGAAGCGCACTGCCTCGATATCGATCCGTACAGCCATACTGCTATGTGGCAGAACGCTTTCAGCGGCATCTCCGATCAGTACCTCTGCGCGTCCCGTCAGGTAGAGGATGTCGCCGGTGTCGAAATCGGGAAAGGTGAGTCCCACTGCCCGGTCGGAAGTGATGTTTCCCAACGTCTGGTAGAGGCGGTTCCCCGAGTACTCCGGGTACACCAGGGTCACGCCCTCCGTGTCGGAGTTGCTGAATATCCGGACGAATCCTGGTGCCCCACCGCGGATGTTGGTGTCCATGCTGTGGGCACCGTGTCGGCTGGAGATGAGGAACGTGTCGGATCTGCCGATGAGGGCGAGGGCGTCGGCTGGTAGGGGGAGCGAATCGGTGATCAACTGCGGAGATGATGCGTAGGGTGTTATCGCCCGCTTGTTCAGATATTTGGGGCAGTTTCCGAGGGTTTCGTCGACTGCGACATTCACCTGTACGTCGATAGGTTCGCTGGTCTCCGAAGGCGTTGTGTTCGTTCGCCTTTCCATCACCATCCCGTCGTGCAGCCGTCCTGCGATCTTGACCCGGCCCCTGTGCTCGAGATCGATGACGAGGCCCGAGACCAGCCTTCCTCGTCCGTTCGTGGCTTCGTCGCCCACGAGACCCTCGAGCACTGGGTCGGTACCCGTCCAGTGAGCGCCCGGATCTGCGGGACGAGGTTCGAGCCGGGTCCGAAACCTCACTCGGAGAACACTGTCCGCGGCCACGGTTGCTGTTCCCGGAGCGCCTCCGAGCAGCGTTGTCCACACACGGCCGTCGACGCCGATCGTCCCCAGCGCCACGAGTGGGCTCCGGCTCATCCAGGGTCCGTATGCGGCGGGCAGCCCTGGGACAGTGGGGTTGTCCTCGTACGGCACCTGCAGAAGACGGTGCATCGTCTCCTCCCCTGGATGCCACTGGCTCGGCATGTGGTCGTCATCTGCTCGCACGACGTCTGGCCTTTCTCCGAGGTTGTTGGCATACATGGCTATTGGGAACAACTGGTGCGGAATCGAGAACAAGTTCTCTATCAGGCTGCGTGTCGCGCCCCGGAAGATCGGTGCAGGAAGGTGGTGATCAGGGTGGCGACGTCGTCGAGGTGGCTTTCGAGGAGGAAGTGGCCCCCGTCCAGTAGATGAATTTCCGCGTCGGGGAGATCGCGCAGGAACGCGCGCGCGCCGTCGGGTCCGAAGATTTCGTCGTTCTTGCCCCAGACAGCAAGGAGTGGGGGACGACAATCGCGAAAGTAGCGCTGTACCGCGGGATACAGGCGGACGTTGGTCGGATAGTCGGCGAACAGCCGCAGTTGGATCTCGTCGATGCCGGGGCGGGTGAGTAGCGTGTGGTCGTGGATCCAAGCGTCGGGACTCAGGAGCGTCGAATCGGAGACACCGTGGACGTACTGCCATCGGACCGCGTCCAGTTCGAGCGCTTCGCGCAGCGGAGCCGCGGTTTCCGGTGTGCGGTTATTCGCGTAGGTCCATAGAGGAGCCCAGAACGAGTCGACGAACCCTTCCTCGTAGGCATTTCCGTTCTGAGTGACGATGGCGGTGATGCGATCGGGATGGCTGAGGGCGAGACGCCATCCGACGGGTGCGCCGTAGTCCTGGGTGTAGATCGCGTACCGGTCGAGACCCAGCTGCTCGAGGAGGTGATCGGTCACCGCGGTGAGCGTGTCGAAGGTGTAGTCGAAGTTGTCGACGGATGGAGCTGACGAGTATCCGAAGCCGATGAGGTCGGGTGCGATCACGTGAAAATGCTTGCCCAACAACGGGATGAGGTGGCGGAACATGAAAGAGCTCGAGGGTGTTCCGTGCAGCAGCACGATGGTGGGATCGGCGGGATTGCCGGCCTCGCGGTAGAAGACTTCGAGTCCGTCGACGGTGGTGGTGTGGTGATGAACGGCGACCATGAATAACCCCTATAGGTAGTTGATGTGGTTACTCCCATGACGGAACCACACTGGCCGTAACCTGTCAAGCGGTCTACGATGGTTACATGGACACCGCGGAGGCACGGGCGATCGACGAAGCGCTGCTGATCGACCTGCTCAACACCACACCGGTCGTGGATGATCAGCCGATCGATCTCTTGGCGGGCGACGCCGACGGCCGAGACTGGCTGAGTGCACGCGGCGGGACCGGAAGCGCCGAGGAGCTTCAGGTGTGTCGCGCTGTGCGTGACGACCTTCAGCGGGTGGTGCGGGGTGAGGCGTCACCGTCGTCGCTGAGAACGTACTTGGATGGCCTCTCGCGGGTGCCGGTGCTGACCGATGACGCGCTGGACTGGAATCTGCAGGTAGCCGAGGATCGCCGACTGGCTGCGCGAATAGTGCTGGCCTGGGCGGAGATTCGTGAGACTATTCCCGGCGCACTGCGTCCGTGTGCGAATGACGAGTGCCGCCTGTTTCTCCTGGATCGCTCCCGTGCGGGCACCGCGCGGTGGTGTTCGATGGCCACGTGTGGCAACAAGATGAAGGCCCGACGGCACCGTGCTCGGGCAGCGGGCGACTGATTGTCGCGCGCCGCAGCGGGCAGGGCGATCGCCCTCGTCGCGAACATTGTGCTGGCCGGCGCGGGGTGTGCCGTCTCCTGCTCGGGCGCAACACGCGAGCCCACGACCGACCGATCGTGGGCTCGTCGTGCAGGGGTGAGAGTCGCTCTCGGGCGCTAGGACCCGAGGGCGACCAGGGCTGGGGGCGTCAGACCAGGTTCCGAATGTGGTCGCGCGTGAATTCGATGCGCTCGTCGACGCGGCCGTCGCCGACCTTGTTCACCCACTCCGGATCGGAGAGCAGCGCGCGTCCGACAGCCACCAGATCGAACTCGCCGTCCTGGAACTGGCCCGCCAGCGCGTCCAATCCCGTCACACCGGAGGCCGCGTCCTCCGACCATGCCGAGGTGAACACCGAATCGAGGCCCACGGAGCCGACGGTGATGGTCGGAACGCCGGTGAGCTTGCGCGTCCAACCGGCCAGACCGAGCTTGCCGTCCACTCCGTCCAGTTCGGGGAATGCCGGATCCCAGTGCCGACGAGTCGAAGCATGCAGTACGTCCACGCCTGCTTCGACCAGCGGCGTGAGGACGCGATCGAGTTCGGCCGGGTTCTCTGCGAGTCGAGCGTCGAAGTGGTTGCTCTTCCACTGCGAGAAGCGGTAGACGATCGCGAAGTCCTCACCCACCGCGGCGCGGATCGCAGCGACAACCTGTGCGGGGAAGCGGGTGCGGGCCTCGAGAGATCCGCCGAATTCGTCGTCACGCACATTGGTTGTTGCCCAGAGGAATTCGTCGAGAAGGTAACCGTGAGCACCGTGCAGTTCCAGGCCGTCGAAGCCGGTGTTCTTCGCGTTGACGGCAGCCTGAACCCAGTGCGAGGTCAGTTCGTCGAGATCGGCGTCGGTGAAGGCGCGACCGACCGAGGAGCCGTCGAGAGCGATGCCGGACGGGCTGACGGTGGTGACGTCGGGGAACAGGCGTGGCTCGGTGCCGCGCTCGACTCCCAGGTGCCACAGCTGCGGGATGATCGCGCTGCCCTCGGCGTGGACTGCATCGACGACGCCCTTCCATCCGTCGAGGCTGGCGTCGCCGTAGATCCTCGGTACGCGGGTGTGCGGTCCTGCGGCGGGGTCGGGGATATACGTGCCCTCGGTGATGATGAGGCCGGTGCCGCCTGCTGCACGTTTGCGGTAGTACCCCGCCACGTCCGGGCCGGGGATGCCGTCGGGCGAGAACGCCCTCGTCATCGGCGCCATGGCGAAGCGGTTGCGCAGCTTCAGCGACTTGACCTCGAACGGCTCGAAGAGTCCAGCGGTGGACAGGTGCGGTGTTGTTGTTGCAGTTTCGGTCACGCCTGCGCACAACCTAGCCGGAGTCCGAGCTATTCCCCCTCCCGGACTGTTAGCGTCGAAACACTATGAGCCAGTCGCCGCTGATATCAGCTTCCGAATTGCACGGTCTGTTCGAGATGGGTCGCGGCCCCGTGGTCCTGGACATTCGGTGGACCCTTCAAAACGGTAGCGACAGAGCAGGTTACGAGGCGGGGCACATCCCGACCGCGCAATTCGTCGATCTCGGTACGGAACTGGCGGCACCGCCGGACGATCGTGGTCGCCATCCGCTGCCTGATGCGGACACGTTCGTCGCGGCAATGCGGGGAGCCGGAGTCGGCGACGATTCCGCGGTGGTGGTCTACGACGCGGGCCCGGCAACTGCGGCTGCGCGGGCCTGGTGGTTGCTCCGCTACTTCGGCCACCGGGATGTGCGCGTCCTCGACGGCGGGTTCGCGCGATGGGTCGACGAGGGCTATTCCGTCGGCACCGAGCCCTCGATCGTGGCGGCCGGATCGTTCACGGCGCGGCCACCGCTGGCCCGGGTCCTCGAGGTCGAGGACGTGCTGGCCTTCGCCCGCGAGAACGTCCTGCTCGACGCCCGCGCACCCGAGCGATTCCGCGGCGAGGTCGAGCCAGTCGATCCTGTGGCCGGCCACATCCCCGGGGCGATCAACAGGCCGACGGCCGACAATGTCGATTCCGACGGGCGCTTCCTGCCCCCGGAGGTACTCGACGGCGCATTCGGTGGACTCGTACCGAAGGGTAAGGACGTCGCCGTCTACTGCGGCTCGGGCGTGACCGCTGCACATCAGGTTCTCGCACTGGAGTTGGCAGGCATCGACGCGGCGTTGTATCCCGGCTCGTGGTCGGGTTGGATCACCGATCCGACGCGGCCGAGGGCATGACACACCGGCGCTGAGCTGGCAGTTCATCCAACCAGGGTTGAACTTGAATCTGACTTCAACTATACCTGGGTAATGAAGGTTGCAGGCAAGGTCGCCATCGTCACCGGAGGTGGTGGCGGAATCGGCGGAGCCATCGCCGCCAGACTCGCCGAACACGGCACCCGCGTCGTCGTCTCCGATGTGGACGAGTCCACGGCCCGATCCGTGGTCGACGCCATCGAGCGAGACCGGCCGGGCACAGCCGTCGCTGCCGCGGCCGACGCGTCGGACATCGGGGATATCGAGCGGCTGATCGCGGTCGCCGAAGAGTCGTTCGGTCCGGTCGATCTGTATTTCGCAAACGCCGGCATCAGCGGTGCCCCCGGGCTCGACGCCAGTGAACAGGATTGGGACCTGTCCTTCGACGTCAACGTGCGCGCACACATCCGCGCTGCGCAGCTGTTGGTGCCCGGTTGGCTCGAACGTGGTGAGGGCTATTTCGTCAGTACGGCCTCGGCAGCCGGCTTGCTCACCCAGATCGGTTCCGCGACATACGCGACGACCAAGCATGCCGCGGTGGGATTCGCCGAGTGGCTCAACGTCACCTACGGCAATCGGGGCATTCGCGTCAGCTGCCTGTGCCCGATGGGCGTCAATACCAAGCTGCTCTACGAAGGCCGCGAATCGGGAGATGCCTTGGGAGCGGCCGCAACTGCCGCGGTGCTGAGCGCGGGTGCTGTGCTCGAGCCGCTCGACGTCGCCGACGTGGTGCTCGACGCGATGGACCGGGAGCAGTTCCTGATCCTGCCCCACGAGAACGTACTGGACATGTACCGCAACAAAGGTGCCGATTACGACCGGTGGTTGCGCGGCATGCGCCGCTACCAGGACAGCTTGCTCGACAACCAACAGGGGAACTGAACGTGGCATTTTTCGAGACCAGCGACCGCGCAAAGAAGTACGAGTCGGATCTGTTGGAGTTCATGGACTCTCACGTCTATCCGGCGGAGGCGGTGTACGAGCAACAGATGCTCGAAGCCGGTGACCCGCACTTCCATCCCCCGATTCTCGAGGACCTGAAGAAGGAAGCGCGCTCGCGTGGACTGTGGAATCTGTTCCACCCGCACCCCGAGTGGGGCCCCGGCCTGACCAACCTCGAATACGCTCCGCTGGCCGAGATCATGGGCCGCAGCCTGCTCGCCCCCGAGGCATGCAACTGCAACGCACCCGATACCGGCAACATGGAGGTGTTCACCCTCTTCGGTACCGACGAGCACAAAGAGAAGTACCTGAAGCCGTTGCTGGACGGTAAGATTCGTTCGGCCTTCGCGATGACCGAGCCCGACGTCGCCAGTTCCGATGCCACCAACATCGCAATGAAGATGGACCGCGACGGCGACGACTTCATCCTGAACGGGCGCAAATGGTGGACGTCGAACGCGATGCACAAGAACTGCAAGGTTCTGATCGTCATGGGCAAGACCGATCCCGAGGCAGCAACGCACCGGCAGCAGTCGATGCTCGTCGTGCCCATCGATGCGCCCGGCGTCACCGTGCTGCGCAACCTGCCCGTCTTTGGTTACGTCGACCGAGAGGGCCACGCGGAGGTGCTGTTCGAGGACGTGCGGGTGCCGGCGAAGGACGTACTGAAGGGGCCGGGTGAGGGGTTTGCTATCAGTCAGGCTCGGCTGGGGCCCGGTCGTATCCATCACGCGATGCGGACCATCGGTGTTGCGGAACGGGCGCTCGAATTGCTCTGTCGCCGTGCGGTTTCGCGGGTGACCTTCGGCAAGCCGGTCGCCATGCGTGCGAACATCCAGGACTGGATCGCCGAGGCGCGCATCGAGATCGAGAAGACGCGGCTGCTCACGTTCAAGGCCGCATACCTGATGGACACCGTCGGAAACAAGGAAGCGCGCACCGAGATCGCAGCGATCAAGGTCGCTGCGCCCGAGATGGCGCTGAAGATCATCGACCGCGCCATTCAGGTGCACGGCGGCGGCGGAGTCAGCAACGACTTCCCGCTGGCGATGATGTACGCACACGTGCGGACGCTGCGGCTCGCCGACGGTCCCGACGAGGTGCACAAGATGTCCATCGCGAAGATGGAGCTGCGCAAGTACATGTGAACGTAGCTCACCTCAGGAAGGCAAGGCTGTGCTAATTTCTGCCGATGACAAGGACCTTCCTGGGGTGTGCCTTTGCCGTCGCCACGGCCCTGACGCTGGCATCGTGCAGCAGCAACACCGCTGACGACGCCGGCTCCGACACCCGCAGCGTCACCGTCGACACACTCGCCGGACCCACGCAGATCACGGGAACGCCACAGCGCATCGTCGCATTCGGGCAGCAGTGGGTGGACGCTCTGCTCGAATTCGACGTGCAACCCGTCGGGTATGTCTCCGCCGGATCGAACGGCGACGAACGCGGGCTCTACCCCTGGCAGTCCGCAGTGGGTACGGATGCCCAGATGCTCGACCCGGCCGCCGTCGATCAGATGGGGGCTTCGGTGCCGACCGAGCAGATCGCGGCGCTACAGCCCGACCTGATCCTGCTGTCGGGGATACCGTCGATAGAGCCGTACAAGAGCTTGTCCGACGTCGCGCCCACGATATTTCCGAAGGCGGAGAAGGTCGAGACGTGGGAATCGCAGATCGAGACGCTCGGGCGGGTGCTCGATCGCGAGGACGATGCACAGAGCATCATCGACGAGGGGCATGCCGTAACCGATGGCATCCGTCAGCAGTACCCGGAGCTCGACGGTAAGTCGGCTGTGTTGTCGCAGTTCGTTTTCGACAGTCAGCAGCTTGCGGTCGTCGCCGACCCGGAGGACGGTGCCGCGAAAGTCTTCGACAGCATCGGACTCGACGTCCCGCAGGATTTGGTGAACTCGCCCGACATCTCTCACGGCCGGATCGTGCTGAGCCCCGAACGGCTGGACGTTCTCACCGCAGACCTCGTGGTCATTCTCCCCAACGGCGGCACGCGCGAAGACCTCGAACAACTTCCGGGATTCACCAGCCTGCCCGCGGCGACCGGCGGCGGAGTTGCCGTCGTCGACTACGCGACGGTGGTGGGATTCAATACACCATCGAAAGCGTCGGTCGAGTTCTCGCTGAACAAGATTCGTCCGCAGCTCGAGGCTGTGGGTACCTAACTCTCGGGTGACCAGGACGGGTCGCGTCCGATGAAGGCCATCAACCTGTCCTGGGCGGATGCGTTGTCGTCGACGTCGACGGCAGGGCCGAACTCCCCGCTCTCGCGGAGCACGCGGTCCATCGGTTTCATGGCGATCAGCGCTGCGGCGCACCGCTCTTCGCCGAGATCGGGTTCGCGTCCCAGGGCTTTGGCCAGATCCCAAGTGTGCATCCACACATCGGCGGTGTAGAACCGGTCGATCGCGTCTTCGACCGGCATGTCGCCGATGTGCGGATTCCTCAGGATGCGGCCTGCGGGGGCGTCGAGGATGGCTTGGATGTCGGCGACGTGTCGCGCCCACGCGGCGGCAGGGTCGCGCGTCACGTCGAGTTCGGTGAGCTCGACACCCTCGACACCGCCGAGGAAACCACGTGACCAACCGACGAGATGTTCGACGACACCCAGCGCGTTCCACTCCGGTACCGGACTGGGCCGAGACCACGCGTCCCCGGAAACGGAATCGACCAACGCCGTGAACGCGGCGGCGTCCCGTGCATGCTGTGCAGCCGGTCCCGTCAACAGTGCATCGAGTTTCTCGTAGCCCTCCCTGACTCCGACATCCATTCCGCTGGAGAGCATCCCGTCTCGGGTTGCGAAGTCGGACAGCACGCTCAGCACCCTCAATCGCGTGCCGCCGTCGTCGCGGGCCTCGAAAGCCATTGTCTCGAGGGCGACCGAATCCGGATCGCCTTCGTAGGTGAAGGTCCACACGATCCGCTCGTTCGCGCGAACCTCGTGGAAGCTGCCGAAGAACGACGCGATCTCTTCGCCGTCGCGGTCGTTCGCGAACGACCATGCACCGCCGGTTCGCGCGTCCCACGCGATGATTCGCGTCGTCACCGACCGTGGGCCCACCCACTGCCGATACAGATCGGGGTCGACGTGTGCGCGGAACACCTGCTCGGGCGACGCGTCGAACTGCCGGATGATCTCGATTGTGGGTACTTTGTCGTCCGCTACTATCTCGGTTTCGTGCTCGGTCATGACACGTCCTTCTGAGAGTCGTCCTGTGTTACAACGTGATCCAGCAGGTCGTCGAGTCGGCGGTAGCGCTGCTCGGCCTCCTGGCGATAACGCTCGATCCACTTCGCCATCAGGCCGAACACCTCCGCATCCAAGTGCACCGGTCTGCGCTGGGCGTCTTTGCTGCGCGTCACCAGCCCGGCGTCCTCGAGCACCTTCACGTGCTTGGAGACTGCCTGCAGGCTCATGTCGTACGGCTCGGCCAGTTCGCTGACGTTGGCGTCGGCACCCGCAAGCCGAGCAACCATGTCGCGCCGGGTGGGGTCCGCCAACGCTGCAAAGGTTCGATTGAGCTGCTCGATCCGGTCGTCCATGGTCACCCACCTCCTCGAATGCAGTAAAGATATGCGCCTCGAGCTGTGTAGTCAACCAATTGGTTTACAAGGATCGCAGAAGGGTTGACAGCCTGCTGTCGTGCGCGCAATATTGACAGCATCCTGTCAATCGACGTGAGGACCGTTCCGTGATCACCGTTGCGCTGTATGCCACCGACACCATGGCCGATTGGGAGTACGGCTACCTCATCGCCGGGCTCGCGATGGCCCGCGAGCAGAATCCCGACGCCAACCGGTTGCTCGTCGCATCGGAGTCGGGGGAGGCGGTGACGACGATGGGCGGCCTGAGGATTACCCCCGACGTTGCGTTGGCCGATCTTCCGTCCGTCGACGCGCTGATTCTGCCCGGTGCCGGCACGTGGGAATCCGCCAACGATGCAGCTTTGGAGTTGGCCGCCGAACTCGTGGCAGCGGGCACCCCGGTCGCAGCAATCTGCGGGGCAACCTACGGGCTTGCTCGGACCGGCCTGCTCGACGGCCGGCCACATACCTCGAATGCCGCCGAATTCCTCACTCAGGCTGCGAAATACCGCGGAGCGGAGCATTACCGTGAGGAGAAGGCAGTGTCCGACGGCACCGTCATCACCGCGGGAGCGACCGCACCGATCGAGTTCGCCAAGCTGGTGTTCGAGCGCCTGGACGTGTTCCCGCAGCCCATCATCGACGCTTGGTACGGGCTCTACACGACGGGGGAGCGCAGGTTCTACGACCAGCTGACGGGCGCATGAGCCGACGAACGCCGGAGGGGGATGCACTCACCGAGGTGGTCCTGCCGGTATTCGAGCTCAACGGCGAATTCCTCGCTGCCGCACAGGACATCACCGAGCCGACAGGATTGACGCCGGCCTGGTGGCAGGTTCTCGGGGCCACTCTCGACGAGCCGCTCTCGGTGGCCGATATTGCGCGACGCGTCGGTCTGGGTTTGGCGCGGCAAAGTGTGCAACGAACCGCAAACCTGATGGTGGACAGGGGCTGGGCCGTCTACAGCGAAAACCCGAACCACAAGCGAGCGAAGCTCCTCGAGCCCACCCCGAAGGGGCGCGAGACCGTAGCCGCTCTGCGAGATGCTCAACACGCGTGGTCGGACGCGGTGGGTGCCGCGGTGGGTGAGGACGAATTGCGTTCTTTTGCACAGACTTTGGAGAAGATTATTGCGGCATCCCGCACCTATCGGGCTGGCCGTGCATAATTCGGGGATGTCATCGCTCGCGATCGTTCTTTCCGGCCTCCTGGCCGGTTTGCTCTCGCAATCCGACGGGGTCGATATCTTCGGCGACACCAGCGTCGGGGGTGTGGTGTTCTCCAGCGGCGGAGGGGGAGTCGCCGTAGCAGTGATTCTGGCGTCGGGTCTGGCTATGCTCGTCCGTCGGCGCAGTATTTTGGCCGGCCTGTCCATCGCTGCGGCCATTGGCGCCGGGGTGACGGCCCTGATGATGCCCTCCGACCTCGCCGAGGTGGTGGCAGGCGGAGTTCTATTGGGATGCACTGCAGTACGGGCGAGCGGTGTACGAGTTCGACAAGCGTTGTTGATCGGGTCGTTCCTCGTCGGACTACTCAATGTAGGCGCGGTCGAGGCCTTGCAGCATCCGAGTATCCCGCGTCGCTACGCCGACTACCTCACCGAATCCGATATCGGCCCGCCGGTGGTCGTTCCGGTGCTGTGCGTACTGGTCGTAATTGCAGTGGCCTGGGCAGCTCTTGTCGACCGCAGCGACGACCATGCGCCACCGGAACGGAGCATCCGACCGATCGGGGCGATACTACTGATCTCGATCGGTGGCTTGCTGCTCAATATGTTGTTCGTGCAGATGCTGTTTCGAGCTGAAGACGGCTTCGGTGGAAGCTGGTACTTCGGCCTCGTCGTCGTACCGGTGTTGTTCGGTGCTGCCGCTCTGCTACCGGGTCGCGGAGGCATTCTTGTGCTCGCCGGGACAGCCGTGTTGCTCACCTCGACCACCACCGCTGGGGTGGGCGTCGATGTGTCGGACGGTATCTGGGTGCTCGGGCTCGTGGCAATCACGGCAGTTGCGGTGACAGTGGGCGCGGCACTCGGGCTGCGCTGGGGTCGACCGATCTTCGGCTTCGCGACCCTGGCGGTGGTGTGTACGACCGCGCTGTTCGAACGCCCCCCGTGGGACAACGTGCACTACGCGGCAAGTCTGGTGATCTTCCCGGCCGCTGCGGCCTACCTGTACGTGGCGTGCACGCCGGCTACTCACACTCCCTCGCCCCCCACGCCCTTGACCATCGGCCTCGCGGTACCGGTGGCAATCACGGTGCCGATGGTCGTCACCTACGGTTGGACGGCGTACACGCCGCTCACATCCGCCCTCCACCACTCGACGTGGCCCAGTGCCGAGCTGTGGCTCTCGACGGGCGCGGCAGTGCTAGCGGTGGTCCTCGCGGGTATTGGAACCCGGTTCCTCGGCCGTCGGCCACTTGTGAATTGATCACCGGAGTACCGTTTTCTTACATGGCTTACAGATACCTCGGAAACAGTGGACTGAAGATTTCGGAGATCACGTACGGCAATTGGTTGACCCATGGTTCGCAGGTGGAGAACGACATCGCGACCCAGTGCGTGCGTGCGGCTCTCGATGCAGGCATCACCACATTCGATACCGCCGATGTCTACGCCAACGGGGCTGCGGAAACGGTCCTCGGTGACGCATTGAAGGGCGAGCGCCGCGAATCGCTGGAGATCTTCACCAAGGTCTACTTCCCCGTCGGACCCAAGGGTCCCAACGACACCGGACTCTCACGCAAACACATCTTCGAAGGCATCGATGCCTCGCTGCGTCGCCTCGGTACCGACTACGTCGATCTCTACCAGGCCCACCGCTACGACGTCGAGACCCCGCTCGAAGAGACCATCGCCGCGTTCGGCGACGTCGTCCGCCAGGGCAAGGCCCTCTACATCGGAGTCTCGGAGTGGACGGCCGATCAGCTCCGCGCCGGCCAGGAACTGGCACGGCAGAACGGATTCTCGATCATCTCGAACCAGCCGCAGTACTCGGCCCTGTGGCGCGTCATCGAGGACCAGGTGATCCCGACGTCGAAGGAACTGGGCATCTCGCAGATCGTCTGGTCGCCCATCGCTCAGGGCGTTCTCACCGGCAAGTACCTACCCGGACAACCGCTGCCCGACGGTTCGCGCGCCAGGGACGACAAGGGCGGCGACAAGATGATCGCGCGCTACCTCGACGATCAGACGCTCACCCGGGTGCAGGCACTCAAGCCGATCGCCGACGATCTCGGAATCACCATGGCGCAGTTGGCCGTTGCTTGGGTTCTGGCCAACGACAACATTTCCGCCGCGCTGGTCGGGGCATCGCGGCCCGAGCAGATCGCCGAGAACATCAAGGCGTCCGAGGTCACCCTGGACGCGGATGTACTCGCCAAGATCGACGAAGCCCTCGGCGATTCGGTCGAGCGTGATGCGGGCAAGACCGGCTCCCCGGAAGCCCGGTTGGTCTAGAAATTCGTCGACCGGTCCACGTTTGACGGGGCGGAGCTGCGGTACTCGGCGTTAATGTGGACCATGCGCTCACCACTCCGTAATCGCAGCACCGCCCCGGCTCCCGCATCCCCAGCCCGGGTGGTGGTGGTCGGCGGCGGGTTCGGCGGCTTCTACGCACTGCGCAAGATGCAGAAGCTGTTGGGCCCGGACCGCGCCTCGTTTACCCTGGTTGCGCCCAACGACTACCTGCTCTACAGCCCGTTGCTGCCCGAGGTGGCGACCGGCGTGCTTGATCCGCGGGACATCGCGGTGTCGACACGACAGACGTTGCGGCGCACCAAGTTGGTGCTGGGACACGTCACGTCCGTCGACTTCGAGAATCGACGCGTTCGCGTCGCCGGTCCCGACGGTGATTCGGACCTGGCCTGGGACAAGCTGATTCTGGCCCCGGGTTCGGTGACGAGGCAGTTCGACATCCCCGGTGTCGCCGAGCACGCACACGGTCTCAAGACCCTGAGCGAAGCGGTGTTCATTCGCAACCACGTGTTGAAGCAGTTGGATGCAGCCGACGAACTGCCCGACACGCCGGAGGGCCGCGCCGAACGCAAGGAACGGCTCACCGTCGTCGCTGTGGGAGCCGGCTATACGGGCACCGAATTCGTTGCGCAGATGCAGAATTCGATTCGCGGTATCGCTACCCGGTGGGCGACGGTCGACCCGTCGGACATTCGGTGGTTGCTCATCGACCTCGCGCCGGCGGTGCTGCCGGAACTGGGCGAGCGACTCGGCAAGGAAGCAATGGAAGTCCTCGCGGCTCGCGGCGTCGAGGTGCGTCTCGGGGTGTCGGTGGAATCGGCCACGGCGAACGCGGTGACGCTGACGGACGGCGACGTCGTACCGACACGCACCCTTGTGTGGGGAGCGGGCGTGGCTGCGAGCCCCCTCATCGCGCAACTCGACCTGCCGACCGAAAAGGGGCGGCTTGTGGTCAACCCCGACCTCACGGTCCCCGGCGTGGACGACGTCTGGGCCATCGGTGACGCGGCCGCGGTGCCCGATATCGCCGCCGACCCGTCGAAGCCGACGCCGCCCACCGCTCAGCACGCGCAGCGGCAGGGCACAGCGGTGGCCAAGAACGTCGCCGCGTCCCTCGGTGTCGGCACTGCTCGACCGTACCGACACAAGGATCTGGGACTGGTCGCCGACCTGGGCGGATTCGACGGTGTGGCAAAGCCTTTGGGCGTGCCCCTCACCGGACCCGTCGCGAAGTTCGTCGCCCGCGGTTATCACCTCTATGCCCTGCCCACCGCCTCCGCCCGGGTGCGCGTGGCCACCGATTGGCTGTACTCGACGGTGCTGTCCACCCGCGTGGTCAACCTCGATCAGGTGCGCTCCGAGGACGCGTTGATCGCCAAGGCGCAGGGGACCGGCGTGTACGACTAGGCAGCCATGTGCGCGGAAACTCGTAGCCCACTACGAGTTTCCGCGCACGACCGTCACCGAAGGTGATGCACCTCCTGCAGCCCGTAGACCGGGGTGTCGATGCCCTCGTAACGCGCCTTGATCTGCAGCGCCAGGTACAGCGAATAGTGGCGTGACTGATGCAGATTGCCGCCGTGGAACCAGAAGTTCTCCTGCTGCGTCGGCTTCCACATGTTTCGCTGTTCGCCCTCCCACGGACCGGGATCCTTGGTGGTGTCCGAGCCCAGGCCCCAGCACTTGCCCACCTTGTCGGCGGTCTCCTGGTCGATGAGATCGGCGACCCAGCCGTTCATCGAGCCGTAGCCGGTGGCGTAGACGATGAGGTCCGCCGGTAGTTCGGTCCCGTCCTCGAGTACGACGCCGGTCTTGCTGATCCGCTCCACCTGTCCGGCAACCAGTTTGATCTTGCCGTCCGCGACCAGCTCGGATGCGCCGACGTCGATGTAGTAGCCCGAGCCGCGGCGCAGATACTTCATGAACAGGCCGGAACCGTCGTCACCGAAGTCGTGCTGGAAGCCCGCCTTCTCGAGGCGATCGTAGAAGTCCTTGTCCTGCTCCGCGATCTGCTGATACACCGGAATCTGGAACTCGTGCATGATCCGGTACGGCAGCGACGCGAACGTGAGATCGGCTTTGGCCGTGGTCATTCCGGACTCCACCGCGCGCTCCGAGTACAGATCGCCGAGAGCGATCTCGCACAACGAGTCCGACTTGACGATGTGTGTGGACGAGCGCTGCAGCATCGTGACGTCGACGCCCGTCTCGTACAGCGCCTTGCAGATGTCGTGCGCCGAGTTGTTGGAACCGACGACCACCACGCGCTTGCCGACATAGGCGTCGGGACCGGGGTGTTCGCTGGAATGGTGCTGCTCGCCCTCGAATTCGTCCATGCCGGGGAAGTTGGGCACGTTCTTCTTGCCGGACATTCCGGTGGCCATCACCAACTGCTTGGGCCGCAGGATCACTTCCTCGCCGTCGCGGTCGACGACGACGGTCCACTCCTTCGCGGTCTCGTCGTAGGTCGCGGACTTTGCGGTCGTCTTGCTCCAGTACGGAACTTCCATGACCTTGGTGTACATCTCGAGCCAGTCGCCGATCTTGTCCTTCGGTGCGAACACCGGCCAGTTCGGCGGGAACGGCAGGTAGGGCAGATGGTCGTACCAGACCGGGTCGTGCAGGCACAGTGACTTGTATCGGCCACGCCACTGATCTCCGGGGCGCTCGGCACGGTCGACGACGATCGCCGGTACGCCGAGTTGACGGAACCGAGCACCGAGAGCGATGCCGCCCTGCCCGCCCCCGACGACGAGGACGTACGGCTGAACGCTGTAGCCGAGCTCCTTCTCCTCCATCTCCTTCTTCTCGGCCCAGTTCTGGGTATCCGCATTCGAGCCGTGCACGGCACCCTTGATGCGGGACTTGCCCTGCCGCTCCTCGTATCCCTTGAGTTCTTGCATCGTCGTCAGCAGCGTCCACGCCACGTCGTCACCGGTCTCGGCGTCCGTCGTCAAACGCAGATGTCCCTTGCCGCGGCTCGTCGCCGTCTCGAATGCGATCCACGCCGAGACGACGCCGTCTGCTTCGTCGGGGGTCTCGGTGGTGTGAAATCCCGTCGGGTCGGTATCGGCGAGCCTTTCACCGAGCATGTCGGCGACGCCGTCCCGGCCCTCGACCGTCTTGAGGTTCCAGGTGAACGTGACGAGATCGCGCCAGAAGCTGCTGACGGCGAACATGCCGGCAACACGAGGAATGTCCCGGGCGACCAGGGCGTCCTCGAACTTCGACAACCAGGCGTCGACCCGTTCCTGCGGGGTGTGCGTGCGGGTGATCGAGTCGGGCTCGATGGTCTGGGTCATGAAAACTCCTTGCGATGAAGAGGTGCCGTGTATGTGACCCAGCACACTCTCTTCGGAGAGCCGGGTCGAGAGTTGCAATGCGTTGCAGCGGCTCATGCCGGTGACAATTTCCTCAACCCCAACGACTGGAATCCGACGACGTAGATCAACGTCCACAGCACCAGCCAGTCGACGAAGCCCAGTGCGTTGCCGGAGATGCCGGCCGCGACGACGGGTTCGTGGAGCACGTGCTCGGCAAGAACGTAGTAGTAGGCCAGGAACGTGCCGATGGCCAGCGCGAAAGTCAGTACTGCGCGTCCCGCCGCCGGGAAGCGATTACCGAAGCCGTTCGCCCAAAAGATCATCCAGAATGCCCAGCAGACTCCGATCTGTGCCGGGAACTGGTTGATCACCGTTCCGAGTTCTGCGGTGGCTTCCGAGCCGACGAGTAGCTTCGCGAGCGGAACCATCAGGAAGTAGATCGCGGTACCGAGCACCGCGTTGCCGACGGTGGCCGCCAGTGCGGTCCGTCCGCCGCCACCGGCCAATTTCCAGGGCCAGTTGTCGAGGGTCTGGCCGGTCAGGATCACCGAGACGACGATCGAGTAGAACCAGCCGAGTGCGGTGTCCACGGACATCAGGGGATCGGTGGCCGAGAGCGAGACCGACGGCAGTCCGAACACGAAGTACAACGCGAGGGTCGGGACGGCGACGAATGCGATCTCGCACAGCCCGATCAGCGGTTGCCTCATGCGCAGCACGGTCCACGGCCAGTGCTGCCAGTTGAGGACCACCATGACCCAGGTGCCGAATCCGAACAGCACGAACAGCGCTCCGGCGAAGTAGCCGAGCCCGCCCTCGCGAGAACCGGCGAAATCCGGGTACAACGCCCCGAGGCCGCTGCCGAGGATCCAGGTGACGGCAACGGCGAACACCGCCGTCGAAGTCAGGATCGCGAGGCCGCGCATCGGTTGCTTCAGAGAGTCGAATCCGGCGAATTCACAATCGAATCCGATGAACACGATGAAGAGAATGGCCCAGAACAGCGCGGCGTTGAACGGCAGCGGATAGAAGTTCCAGGGACTGGTGGTGGGATCGGCGAGCACATACCAGGTCGCCAGCGACACGGCCGTGGCCACGGCGAGGTTGGCCAGTCCGAATATGAGCCAGTTGCCCTGTGCTGATGCCGTTTTCGGCTCGTCGAGGGGTCGGTCTGCGGTTGCGGTCATGGGGGTCTCTTCTCGGTGGGTCGACAGGGTCGCCGTCACTATGAGCTGAATCACAGCCCACCGTCAGGGTTGCGGGAGGTTGCAGTGCGGCCGATTCGATGCAACGCACTGCAACCCTGTCGGAAGTGGTCGTCGTCACATAAACCTGTGTGCATCCAATTCAGTCAGGAGTGAGAACCGATGCGTGCAGCTGTGTATTACGGCCCGAACAAGGTGGAGATCACCGACGTACCCGAGCCGAATCCCGGTGCGGGGCAGGTCAAGGTCAAGGTCGGGTTCAACGGAATCTGCGGAACCGACCTACACGAGTACTACGCCGGCCCCATTTTCATCCCCACCTCGCCGCATCCGCTGACCGGCCAGGAAATGCCCCTGGTGCTCGGACACGAGTTCTCGGGCACGGTCACCGAGCTCGGCACGGGTGTCACCGGCATCTCGGTCGGCGATCGCGTGGCCATCGAACCGCTCTACCGCTGTGGACACTGCGGACCCTGCCGGGCAGGTAACTACAACATCTGCGCGCAGATCGGCTTCCACGGACTGATGTCCGACGGCGGAATGGCCGAATACACCGTGGTCCCCACGGACATGATTCACGCCCTACCCGACAACGTCTCCCTCGAACTCGGTGCCCTCGTCGAACCGATGTCGGTTGCCTATCATGCTGCGACACTGGGTGATCCGAAGCCCGAGGACACCGCGATGGTGTTCGGAGCCGGCCCCATCGGCATCGGCCTGTGGTTCGCGTTGCGCGGCAAGGGACTCGACAACGTCTACGTCGTCGAACCGTCGCCGACGCGTCGCGCCTCGATCGAAGCGCTCGGTGCCAAGACCCTTGACCCGACGGCAGTGGACGTGCCCGCGTTCATCGCCGATCTGACCGACGGCAACGGGGCCGACGCCATCTACGACGCGGCCGGTGTGCAACCGGCCGTCGAGACCGCGTTGGGCTGCATCGGTGCTCGCAAACCGCTCGTCAGCGTCGCGATCTACGAAAAGCCGCTCACCACACCGCTGCAGAAGCTCGTCATGAACGAATCCCGCATCCAGGGATCGCTCTGCTACACCTCCGCCGATTACGAGGCCGTCATCGACCTGATGAGCCAGGGCCACTACGACACGACGGGCTGGGTGGACAAGATCACGCTCGACGGCGTCATCGACGACGGATTCGAGGCGCTGCATGCAGGCACGAAGATGAAAGTTCTGGTCGACCCCTCGACGGGTGCACCCGCATGAGCGCCGTGTTGGTGACGGGAGCCGGTCAGGGAATCGGACGGGCGATCGCGTTGCGGTTGGCCAACGACGGGCACGACATCGCGTTGGTCGACCTGGCCGAGGACAAGATCACCGGCGTGGCCGACGAGGTGCGTCGAACAGGCTCGAAGGCAACGACATTCGTCGCCGACGTCAGTGATCGCGATCAAGTGTTCGCGGCCGTCGAACATACCCAGCAAGCGCTCGGCGGATTCGACGTCATCGTCAACAATGCCGGTATCGCACAGGTCGCGCCGCTCGACGACGTCCGCCCGGAAGACACGAAGAAGATCTGGGCCGTCAACGTCGACGGGGTGCTGTGGGGAATTCAAGCTGCGGCAGCCACATTCAAGGCGCTCGGCCAGAAGGGCAAGATCATCAACGCTTCCTCGATCGCAGGCCACGACGGGTTCGCGATGCTCGGGGTCTACAGCGCAACGAAATTCGCAGTCCGGGCATTGACCCAGGCTGCGGCCAAGGAGTACGCCTCGGACGGCATCACCGTCAACGCGTACTGCCCCGGCGTTGTCGGCACCGACATGTGGGTGACCATCGACAAACGATTCGCCGAGCTGACCGGTGCCGCGGAAGGCGAGACCTACGACAAGTTCGTCGGCGGTATCGCTCTCGGTCGGGCGCAGACTCCCGAGGACGTCGCCGCGTTCGTCTCGTATCTCGCCGGACCCGACTCGGACTACATGACCGGCCAGGCACCGCTGATCGATGGTGGCTTGGTCTACCGGTGACCCCGCATAAACCCGCTTTGTGAGCTGGAGCACAATTGACAGCGATGACGCAGTCGACAGGCCCCGAACCTGCGCTGGCGGCCGGCGAAGACCCGCGCCGCTACGCGCAGATTCTCACTGCCGTGTACGACGCGACCATGACCGGCGGGAAGTCTCCCGCGCGGCCCCGCGAGGTCATCGGTGACTCCTGGCGGCGGTTGCAGACCCTCGGTATCGACCCGGAACTGGGCAACCCTGCCGAGAGACAGATGGACGCGTCCGATCTCGAGTTCAGTCGACGGGAATCGGGGTTGTTCGACATTCTGGACGACCTCGCCCGTGGCCTGGAATCGGTGGTGCAGGACGGCGACAACATTCTCGTCGTCGCCGATCGGAACGGTCGAGTGCTGTGGCGCAGCGGATCGACGTCGGTGCTCGACCGCGCCGACGGCCTCGGATTCGTCGAAGGGGCCAACTGGGCCGAGGATTCGGTGGGCACCAATGCCATCGGGACAGCATTGGTCTCACGCCGCGCTGTGCAAATCTTCTCGGCCGAACACTATGTGCGCAGCCATCATTCGTGGACCTGCGCCGGAGCGCCCATTCGCGATCCGCGTACCGGCCAGGTGCTCGGAGCCATCGACGTCAGCGGGCCGGCCAAAACGGTGCACCCCACCACCATCGCCCTGGTCGACGCCGTGGCGAGGTTGGCGGAATCGCAGCTGCGCGAGATTCACCGAACCACCCTGGATCGACTGCGTTCGGTGGCCGCACCGATGCTGGCGCGCCTGCAGTCCCCGGCGCTGGCCGTCGACGCGAACGGGTGGGTCGCGGCCGTCGAATCGGTGGCACTGCGCAATCGCATCCTGCTGCCCGAGGACCTCGCGACGGGACGCTTCTGGCTGCCGAGCCTCGGCGTGTGCGACTTCGAACCCCTGCCCGGTGGATGGCTGGTCCGCCCGACTTCCTACGGTCGTTCCGCCGGCTCCACTCCTGGCGAATCGGCGGACTCGTTCGTCGCGGAGTCCGGTAACACGACGACGATTCGCATCGACCTGCGCGATTCGCAGAAGCCTCGTATCGAGGTGCGGAGCGAGGTGGGAGAGTGGACCCACGAGCCGACGCCCCGGCACGCCGAGATTCTGTACCTGCTGGCTATCCACCGGCAGGGACGTACCGCGTCGCAGATGGCTGCCGACCTCTTCGGCGACGACGGCCGCGCGATCACCGTGCGGGCCGAGATGTCGCGCCTGCGCAAGCACCTCGCCGGCATCATCTCCACCCAGCCCTATCGGCTGGACGAGTCGGCGACGGTCGACGTGATCACGCCGGCGGACATGAACAGGCTGCTACCGCATTCGTCGGCCCCCGCTATCCGGGCCGCACGGGGCTGAGCCGTAGCGCAGAATCGGGGAATGAACCGCCTCGCCCGCATCCTCGACGCGTCGGATCCCGGGCAGTTACGGCTGCGCGGTGCCTCGGCGACGACGCTGACGGTGTTGCTCGCGATGGTGGTCCTGCTGCTCGGTACTCGCGCCATCGGCCAGCCGGTCACCGTGGCGATGCTCGGCACCGTGGTGGCGATGCAGGCGTCGGCGTCGGTCAAGGACAAAGACCAGCACAGCCGGCTCGTCACCACCGCCCTGATGGTGCTGCCCGCCTCGGCGACAGTGACGGTCGCGGCGCTGCTCTCGCGGCTCGGCGCGGTGGCCGACGTCGGATTCATCGCGGTGTTGTTCGCGGCCGTATGGGTGCGCAGATTCGGACCCCGTGGCACCGCGCTCGGCATGGTCGCGTTCATCTCGTACTTCTTCGCGTTGTTCCTTCAGGCGACCCCGGGGCAAGTGCCGATGCTGATCGCGGCGATCGTCGGCGGAGTGCTCATCGCTCTGTTCGTACGGGCGGTGGTCTTTCCGGACCGACCGATCGTGGAGGTGCGGCGGCTGCTGTACGCCATGCGAGCGGTATCGGAATCGGTGCTCGCGGCGGCATCGGCGCGTGAGGACCGTGATCTGGAACTGTTGCGGCGCAGGCTCGATCGGCTCGGAAACACCGCCCTGATGATCGACGACTGGCTCGACCGTCACGACGCGGGACAACTGCTCAGCGTGACGAGTACCGATCTGTCGCTTCGTGTGTTCGACGCCCAGATCGCCACCGAACAACTCGTCAGCTCACTGTGGGCTCTCGATCCGGCCAAGCCGTGGCCGACCGCGCTGGGGCAAGCGACCACCGCACTGGGATCGTGCCTGCAGAACGCCCCGTCCGCCGAGCAACTCAAGGCCGCCCGACGGTTGGCCGCCACGGCGGCCGAGCGCGCCGACCCGTCGACCCCGGCCGGTATCGCGACGGTGTCCGCCCAACGAGCGGTGCAGGCACACATCGCCATTCATCACATCACCACCAATGCGGTGGCTGTCACGTCGAGCCCTCGACAGGCTGCTGTCGAGCCGGCGGACAAGGGCGAGCCTGCCGGCCTGAACCCCAGCACCAAGGCGGCAATCCAGGTTACTGTCGCGACCAGCGCGGCAACGGTATTGGGGGAGCTGGTCTCACCGGACCGCTGGTACTGGGCCGTGCTGACGGCGTTCCTGGTGTTCACCGGGGCGTCGACGCGCGGCGAGATTCTGACCAGAGCCGGCCAACGCATCCTCGGCACGATGGCGGGAGTGCTTGCGGGAGTGGTGATCGCGGCACTCGTCGGCAATCACCAATCCGTTCAGCTGGTGCTCATCGTCGTCTGTGTGTTCTTTGCGTTCTACCTGGTGACCGTCGCGTATGCGCTGCTGTCGTTCTTCGTGACCATTCTGCTCGCGATGCTCTACGGGCTGCTCGGCACGTTCAGCATCGAGGTTCTGGAACTACGGATCATCGAGACTGCAGTCGGCGGAGCCGTCGGTATTGCGTCCGCCTATTTCATCTTCTCGACCGGGACGCGAAAGACATTGGTGGACAAAGTCGATACGTATCTCGATCAACTGGACGCCCTGATCGACACCAGCGTCGAATCGGTGATCACTCCGGGAAATGCCACCGACCTCGTGGCGTCGACGCGCACGCTCGACAACGCGCTGAAGGAGGTCGTGACGGCGGGGAAGCCGCTCGTGCTCGGGCCGACGACCCGCAGCCGGCGAGGGGCGAAGCGATTACTGCGGGTGCTGACCGTCAGCGGCCGATCCGCACACGGCCTGGCGCGAGCGGGTGTAATCGCCTCGCGCGCCGATCCCGCATCGATGCCCTCGCCCGAGACGGCCCAGGCTTTGCGTGAGGCCGCAACCCTGGTGCGTGACACCGCCCGGCAAGTGCAGGCGGCGATCGCGGGAAAGCGCGTCGATCAGCCCGAGAAGGTGACCGACACAACGGTATTGGATGTGTTGCTCACCAGCGCCAACTCACCCGGACCGGTGCGGATCGCGGTGCGAGCCCTGAACACTATGAATCGGACCCTGGCCGATGTCCTCAGTCGGGGCTGACCTCGGCGCGGTGTCAGGGAAATGGCTCGACCGCATCGTCGACGGTTCTCTGCGTGAGGGTCTCGATCAGCTGTAGACATTTTCGGGGCTGAGAATTTCCGTGATCGGAGTCATCAAAGCGCTCACGAGGTCACTCGGTCCGTCGATATCGGTGTTGACGAAAACCACGAGGGTAGTGTCCTTTTCGGGTAGGTACACGGCGACGGTTTTGTACCCTGGCAAGCTGCCGTTGTGGCCGATCCAGCCGTGAACGTTGAACAGCCCCAGACCGTATCCGCTCATAGGATCCTGCGGGTCGAGGCTGTGGGTCTCCAGACGCTGGTGCTGAGTGCCTGGTGCGAGCAAGTCGCCCTTGGCGAGGGCGGGTACCCACACGCGCAGGTCGTCCAGGGTCGAGATCATCGCACCTGCCGCCCAACCCCATGAGGGATTCCAGTCGGTGGCGTCGGCAGTGGCTCCGTCCAGTGTTTGCTCCGTGTAGCCCCGTGCGTGCGGCTCGGGAAACTCGTTAGCGGTAGGGAACACCGTGTGCGTCAGTTTCAGCGGAGTCAGAATTCCGGTACCGATGACATCGGCGAGCGGTCGTCCGGTGACCTTTTCGATCACCATGCCCAGAAGAATCAAGTTCGTATTGGAGTACTCCACGTCGGTCCCAGGTTCGACATGGAGGGGATGGCCGGCCGTGTAGGCGAGTAGTTGCTCCGGAGTCAACGACTGCTCCGGGTTGCTCAGGACATCGGTCACGAACTGCTCGTTGGATGTGTATGGGTCCAGCCCACTGCGCATACCGGCCAACTGCCGCAGCGTGATTCGACCTCCCTCGGTGACTCCACCGACATATTTCGCGATCGGATCGTCCAGACCGATCTTCCCCTGGTCCACCAGCTGCAGCAGGGCTGTGACAGTGAAGGTCTTCGTCACGCTGCCGATTCTGCTGTAGAAGCCGGGCTCCATCGGAGCTTTGGTGGCAGTGTCGGCAACGCCACGCGCTCCGACATAGCTACCGCCCGGGCCCCAGATTCCCACAAGAGCGCCCGGCAGACCGGCCTTTTTTACCGCTGAATCGATTACCGCATCCAGGCGCGCGGACAGCGCGGCATCCACTGGTCGATCAGCGGGGTTCACAGCCGACGTGGGTGAAGTGTCCACAGGCGAATTCGGTCGGTCTCCGTTACTGCAGGAGGTCGCGGTAGCTGCAAGCCCCACGGTCAATACGGAACAGATCATCGTTTTAACAAGAGTGGTTCTGATCATCGATCGGTCCTTTCGAGAGTTGTTCACTGCGATGTCCGGCAGCAGTCAACCATGATCACGTTGAATCACGTTTTCTCGCTTGATATCTCGAATGCAGCTGACCATGAGAAATGGAACGAAGTGATATTCGCCCGAGGCAAAGATCATCCTTTCGGACGATGCCGACCTCGAGATGGTCGGTCGCTAGGCGTACAACGCGCCGGTAGAAGGCGTAGTAGGGCGCGAAACTTCGAGCCGATCTGGCGATACCCATATCGACTCCTGGGGCATAGGGTTCGGCCAAGTCGAAGATTTCGACGGTTTCGGACAAAAATCTCACGGTCGGAGTTGCCATGCCGAGCAAGTGTTTTCCACAGTGACGTGGCTGGTACGTGGCGAGCGATCGGTCGGTCGTCCCTGGCGTCGGTGGATCTTCGATGGCACCGCGACGATGGTGGCCTTCGCTGTCGCCTCTCCCTACGTCTTCTACGACGACCGACACAACGTTGCACCGGCGATGATCGCGTTGGTTGCCGTACATGCACCATTGCTGCTCAGGCGGGTGTATCCCGTTCCCGTGTTCGCATGGGTGTTCGTCGCCGCTTCGGCTGCAGTCCTGTGGAACGATCATGTGATCGGCGGCTTGGGTGTTCTGGTTGCCCTCTATACCGTTGTCGCGACGCAACCACGCCGAACAGCAAGTGCTGCTACGGCACTGGTGGAGGTTGCCGCCTTGTCGGCGGCGCTGACGTCTTCGAGCGAGTCGCGGACGGTCGACGCACTGTTGCTGTCCGGCCTCGTCGGGTTGGCGACAGGTCTAGGAATTCACTCATGGACCCGCCGAGCGTATCTGGCCGAATTGATTTCTCGAGCTGTACATCTCGAGATCGAACGTGATCAGCAAGGCGCGTTGGCTGCTGCTGCCGAGCGCGACCGCATCAGTCGCGAGATGCACGACATCGTCGCCCATCACCTCACCGTCATGGTCGCTCTCAGCGATGGCGCTGCGGCGGCTACGGCGTCGTCGCCGGAAAGGGGTATCGAGGTGATGCGCGTGGTGTCCGAGACGGGCCGTTCGGCGCTCGCCGATACCCGTCGACTACTCGGAGTACTTCATCGGCAGCGTGATTCAGCACTCGATGGTTGCAATCCGACACCCGTCCGGGCCGATCTGGAGTCGTTGATCGAGCGGGTCTGCAATGCCGGGGTTCCCACCACGCTGACGGTGTCCGGTGCCGGATCCGAGGCGACCCGGCCGATGCATCTTGCAGTGTTTCGAATAGTTCAGGAGGCCCTGACAAACACTCTCAAGCATGGTGGATCTGGAACGTGTGCGGAGGTCGATGTTCGATACGGACCGGAGGCTGTGGACGTGTCGGTACGCGACAACGGCGCGGGCGTTCGTGCGAAGGCCACCGACGGATCCGGGATCGGTTTGATCGGCATGCGCGAACGGGCCCTCGTCCACGGCGGAACATTCACCGCGGGTCCTCATCCGACTGGCGGATGGGCAGTCGCGGCAACCTTGTATGTCGGTGACGCTGTCGGCGCTCGATGATCACCGTCTTGTTGGCCGACGACCAGAGCTTGTTGAGGCTGGGCTATCGCCTCATCCTCGAAGCCGAAGACGATATCGAAGTCATCGGGGAAGCAGGCGACGGAGCCGATGCGGTGTCCATGGCGGTCGCTCTTCGGCCCGATGTCGTACTGATGGACGTTCGGATGCCCAACGTGGACGGGATTACTGCGACTGCAGCCATCGAATCTCGTTGCCGACTGCATCGGTTCTCATTCTGACGACATTCGATCTCGATTCCTACATCCATGCAGGCCTGCGTGCCGGAGCCAAAGGCTTTCTGCTCAAAGATGCTGCACCGGTCGACTTGCTGACAGCTATCAGGGCCGTGGCCGACGGGAACGTAGTCTTGGCTCCGCGCGCGACAAAGCATCTTGTGGAACAGTTCACCCGCTCGCTGCCTCCGGCGGAACGGCAGACGCGCCACGACACCGTGGTGAGTGCACTGTCCGATCGCGAACTGTCCGTTCTGCGTTCGCTGGCCAACGGTAGGTCCAACAAGGAGATCGGAGTCGATCTGGGTATCTCCGAGGGGACCGTCAAAGTTCATGTCAGTCGGATTTTGAAAGCACTGTCCTTGAGGGATCGAGTGCAGGCCGTCGTACTCGCATACGAATCCGGAATCTGCCAGGGCGGGTGAGCGGTGGCCCGGCTGAATGTTCGGACTTACGCGTACGCCCTGACCCGGGCTTGACCTTCACACGGTGACAAGGTCTTGGCTGACGGCCATGATCGACTCACTTCGGCACCAGAACTCTTCTGTGCGGCTTCGGGCTGCGCTCGACATCGGAATATCGAAGAACCCAGAACTCCTCGACGCGCTGCTCGAGCGTTGCGCCGCCGAACCGGATTTTCAGGTTCGAGAGATGTTGACGTGGGCATTGATTCATCTCCCCGCTGCGTCGACGGTGCCCAGGCTGATGCATGAAGCGCGCACCGGCGGCGCACAGGCTCGCAGTCAGGCGTTGCACACGTTGTCGAAGGTCAAGGACCGGTCGGCCTGGCCGGTGATCACCGAGCCGCTCATCACCGACTCCGACGACGAGGTGGCCCGAAGCGCGTGGCGGGCGGCGGTCGTCCTGGTCCCCGACGGCAGCGAGCAGTGGTTGGCGACGACGCTGTCCACTCAGCTGGGGCGAGGCGGGCGGGAAATGCAGCGCAGCCTCAGCCGCGCACTGGTGGAACTCGGGTCGGTGATCGAGCCGATGGTGCGCGAGGCCGCGTCGAGCAAGGATGTTGCTGTTCGCGCGCACGCGCTGGCGACGGAGTCGCTGCTGCGAGACCCCGACAGCGGATTTGCGTTGTTCGAGGCCCAGCGCGTCGATGTAGTTGGCGCAGCCGACCCGACGGGGTGAGATAGGCAGATGTTGATCGGTGAGGTGGCGCGGCGGTCCGGAGTCAGCGCGCGCATGCTTCGGCACTACGACCGGCTCGGGCTCGTGCAGCCGACCTCGCGGACTGGCACCGGCTACCGCGAATACTCCCCGGCCGACGTTCGTCGCCTGTTCCACGTCGAATCCCTGCGATCGCTCGGGTTGTCGCTCAACGACGTCGGGCGTGCACTGGACGATCCGAGTTTTGCGGCGACGGGACTCGTCGACGAGCTGGCTACCCGAGCCGAAGAGCGCATCGCGCGAGATACCGAGCTACTGACACGGTTGCGCCGCATCGGAAGCGCCCGACCGGAGGACTGGGAGGACGTCCTCGGTGTCATCGGCATGCTCGGAGACCTGGACTCGGTGAGCGCGGGGAAGCGACAGTCGGCAGCGTTGGCATCCGTCGGGGATCGCCCCATCCCGGCCGAGGCTCTGGCCGAGGCGGTGCTGCGCGAGCCCGCGACCAACGTCGCCGGCGCGCTGCGATGGGCACTCGCGCAGACCGGGAGCGACGCCGTCGCGGCGCTGCGGGAGGGCCTCGACTCACCGGATCCCGAGGTGCGTCGCCGCGCCGTCGATACCGTCGTCGAGATTCCGCATCCCGACGCCACCGAGGTGCTGCGGGAGGCGCTGGGCCACGAGGACGGGCAGATCAGACGCGTCGCTGCACTGGAACTGGCGGCCCGAGGAATCGTCGACGCGATTGCGGTGCTGATCGACATGGTCCACGAGGGTACGAACGATGTGGACGCGGCGGACGTGCTCGGTGAGCTCGGATATGCAGACTCCACGGTCGCGGCCCTCATGGACGGCCCGAGTGAGATTGCGGCGCGCCTACGGGTGACCCAGGCGCTGGCCAGCATTCCGGGTCCGGCGGCGGCGCAGGCTCTGCGCGAGCTCACTCAGGATGAGGACCGCTCGATCGCGCTGACGGCGACCTACCTGCTGGATCGGAGAGAACGAGCCGCTTCGGTACCGTCGGAGTCATGAAGGCACTCGGATTGCTCGCGGCACTGTCGATCACATTGGCCGCGACTGCCTGCTCCACCTCGACCACCCCGGCCGCACCCGCCGAGCCCGCTGCCGAGAACCAGGTGACCGTCGCCGACCGGATGTTCACACCGCAGTCTCTGACGATCACGGCGGGCGAGACCGTGACCTGGGTGTTCGCCGACCGCGCGATGGCACACAACGTCGTCGCCGACGACAAGTCGTTCCGCAGCGAACTGATGCAGTCGGGGCAGTTCACCCACACCTTCGACACCGCGGGCACCTACACCTACCACTGCACCCCGCACCCCGATATGACCGCGACGATTATCGTCGAACCGTGATGGACCGATAGTCATGGCAACCCGGACGCGCGGCATCGCCGCTCCTCTCGGCGTCGGCCTGGCCGCAGTCGGCGGTGCTGTGCTGCTGCACGTCCGCGATCCCCGAACCTCGACGTACCTGCCGTGCCCGTTCCACGCCCTGACCGGATTGTGGTGTCCGGGTTGCGGTGCGACCAGGGCTTTCGGCGACCTCACTCGCGGAGACATCGCGGCTGCCGCGTCGAGCAACGTCGTGGCGGTGCTGCTCGGTGTCGTCGCGATCGGTGTCTGGGCCGCGTGGCTTCGAGCACGATGGACCCAGACGCCACTGACGCTGCCTCGTCCCAATCGCCCGACCGTCGTCGTCGGGGTTGCCCTATTGGTCTTGTTCACCGTGGTGCGCAACACTGCGTGGGGCACCGCCCTCGCCCCGACCTGACATCCCTAGGAGGCTGCTGTGCTGCTGCAAATCTTCTCGATCATCGTGCTGCTGGGCGTGCTCATCGCGCTCATCCCCACGGCCCGACGCGTCTTCAAGAAGGGTGACGACGAATGAGCGACTCACTGCGAGATCGGGTGCGAGCGAAACTGCTCGCCCAGATCGCCGACGACGGAGGCACGGCCGCCGAGCAGGCCGAGGGGGACGACCCACGCCTGAACGCGCTGCGCGACGACCTCGAAGCACTGGACGCAGCCCCCGACGGAGACCCGGTGATCGACGACATCGCCGCCAGGCACTGGGTGCCCTGACCGCTGTCTCCCCCTCTGGACTCCCCTCGGGGAGTCAATGTGACATGTGGTGGACTTTTCGACGGTCAATGTCACGTTGAGTGGACCGTCGGGATAGGTCGAGTTGGGTGGACTGCTGAGGCGCATCTAGTATCTATGTTGTGTCCGAGACGAGATCCGCAGCCGATACGGCGTACCTGACTGTCAAGGAGCTCGTCATTTCGGGGGAACTTCCTGGTGGTGAGCTCGTCAGTGAAGGGGAGATCGCGACGCGGCTCGAGATCAGCCGCACACCGGTCCGCGAGGCGTTCCTTCGCCTCCAGGTCGAGGGATGGATGCGCCTCTATCCCAAGCGGGGGGCGCTGGTCGTCCCCATCGCGGTGGGTGAGGCGGAGAGCGTCGTCGACGCGAGGCGATTGGTCGAGGCCGGCAGTGTTCGCGCCTTCGTCGGCGATGCGGATGCCCGCGCACGAGTGGTCGAGGCGCTACGCGACAACCTGCGAATCCAGGACAAGCTCGCAGTCGACGGCACCGCAGCGGAGTTCAGTGCCGCCGACGCAGATTTCCATCGGACCGTCGTCCGCGCCGGCAACAACCCGTTGCTCGACGCGTTCTACGACGGACTTCGCGAGCGACAGCGGCGGATGACAGCGGCATCCCTGACCCGTGATCCGGGTCAGATCTCCCGCATCGTCGACGACCATCGCAGACTCGCCGACCTGATCGAAGCCGGGGACGCAGACGAATTCGAGCGAGCCGTCGAACAACACATGCTCAGGGTGCACGGCTTGCGCACAGACAGAGGGGGAACACGATGACCGAGGCCATGATCGACGACGACGTCCGACAGACGACGGCCAGACGCTGGCTGTTGGTTGCCGTCGGCATGTTCGCCGTCGCCTGGGGCGGCAACGAATTCACACCGCTTTTGGTGATGTATCGACTCGACCACGGCTTCTCTGCCGTAGTGGTCGACACGTTCCTGTTCGCATACGTTCTGGGCATCATTCCGGCGATGCTGATCTGTGGTCCGTTGTCCGATCGACTCGGCCGACGCCCGATCATGTTGCCCGCGCCTGCAATTGCCGCGGCCGGGTCCATTCTGATCGCCCTCGGACCCGACAACGCCTACATGCTCTTCGGCGGGCGGGTGCTCAGCGGCATCGCGCTCGGAATCGGTATGGCCGTCGGCGGTAGCTGGGTCAAAGAACTCTCCAGTCGCGACGCCACCGCCAAGCCCGGTGCCGGAGCGCGCCGCGCCGCGATGTCGTTGACGGCGGGCTTCGCCCTGGGAGCCGGCGTCGCCGGTGTGCTCGCGCAGTGGGCACCCTGGCCGACGCACCTCGCGTACAGCGTGCATGTGCTGATCTGCATCGCCGCGTTCGTCGGCATGCTGTCGGTCCCCGAGACACGCAGCGCCGCAGCATCATCGGGAAGGAAGAGCCTCGTCGACGATCTCAAAATCCCGTCGGCGTCGCATCGACGCTTCCTGTTCGTCGTGTTGCCCTTGGCCCCATGGGTTTTCGGAGCGGCCAGCGTCGCCTATGCGGTGCTGCCATCTCTGATGGCCGACGCGTTGGCCGACGAGCCCGGTGGCGGTTACCCCGTCGCACTGTCCGCTGCGATGGCGGTGATCGCACTCGGCTCCGGATTCGCGATCCAGGCTGTCGGGCGTCGGATCGACACACCCGCCAATGCGCGCGGCGCTCTCGTCGCACTGTCTCTGTTGGTGGCCGGTATGGCTGTCGCGGCGTGGGCAGCGTCGGTGCTCACCATCGCCGCGGCATTGATCGCGGCAGCGGTTCTCGGGTGCGGATACGGCATGGCGCTGGTTTCGGGTCTGCAAGAGGTGCAACGCATTGCGGGCCCCGACGATCTCGCCGGCCTCACCGCTGTGTTCTATTCGCTGACGTATCTCGGCTTTGCGGTGCCCGCTGTGCTGTCGGCGCTGACCGAGACCTGGCCAGGGGTGGTCACGTATCCCATCATCTTCGGATTCGGCGCGGTGATGGCGGCACTGTGTGGCCTGGTAGTGCGATCGAAGACGTCCGCTCACCTGCCCTAGGGGTCGTGCGCGTCGCCGTGGTCCTAGCGGACGATGTCGTTGGGGTGCGGTCGATCCGCGCCCGGATGCTGGGACTTCCTGTGCGCTACGTGTTGCTTTCGTCGTTGGCGGATCAGCACCGCGGATCCCACTATTCCGGTGGCCACGAGAACTACGCCTGCGGCGACACTGGCGACACGCTCGGGCCACGGCAGTAGCGTCGGCACGCTGAACATGCCCCGAAAGAACGGCTCGATGATCGCGCCGGCGGGGACGACGAGCCGCGCGATCGATCCCGGGAGGCCACCGGCTCGCGCTACGACCCCGACCACGCCCAACGGGCCGCCCATGACAACGGCGAGAGCGAACCATATCCGGTTCCCCGCCCACACGGTCTCGTCGAACATCCCGAACAACTGCCCGACACCGTAGTGCACCACCAACGCCAGCAGACTGGCGACGATCCCCGCCGCGAATGCGTGCAGCGGCCGTCGGACCAGCCAGCCGGACAGGATAGGCAGGCCGGCCCACACGGCACCGGAATTCAGCAGTTTGCTGAAGGTCGAGCGCACGGCCAGCAACGTGTTCGCCTGAGCGGACAACTGGCTTTCGCTCGTGACATTCGAGGCGAGCGACAACAGAGCCACGGCAACCGCGGCTGCAATGACAAGTCCCCACCACCGTTTCGCCATCAGGGGATGGTACGCAGGCGTGGTGCATTCTCCGAACAGACGGGGCACCGCGCGAGTGGGTGCGCGCTGACCGGTTCGGCCCTAGGATCAGCGCCATCATGGTGCAGTCCTCGCGCACGGTCCCGCCGTATCGGGTGCCCCCGACAGTCTTGATCGCTGCTGCCACGGTCTGGAATCGACGCGAAGCGTACTGGTTTCTCGTCGCGGTGATCGTGCCTGCTGCCTGCTGGTCCAGGTATCCCGCGCTGGTGCCCTACATGTTCGCGATCGTTCTGTTCGGGGCTCTGGTGTTTCGCTACCGACGGATCGCCTCGTGGGTGTCGATGTTGCGCTGGGGAGTGATCGCACACGTCGAGACCGTGGACACGGCACTACGCGGCGATCGCAACCTCCGACTCGCACACGCCACCGGGTGGAACGTCCAACGGCGTTGGTACACAGGACCATTGACGGAATCCACGGTGCGCTATCGAGCGGGGGATGCGCGTGGTCACCTGTTCGTTCGGGGACTGCCGTTCACCACCGGTGTGGTGCTCGCACACTCGAAACAACCGGCTTCGGCGATGGTCATCAGCGACTTCCCCTGCGATCTGCAACTGGACGGCACGGGACGCTGGGCGGCGTCGTTCCCGACGGGCTTCTGGCGACAGGCATCTGCGACGGTCGCGCTGTACGGCTACGCCGTGTCAGGCCTCGCGGTCTCGCTCGCGTATCGCTGACGACAATCGGCTCCCCAGACTTGGAAATATGCCTCCGATCGGAGGAACATTTCCGAAACCGGGGAGCCGATTGCCCGCTGAATCTACGGCAACGACGGCAATTGCGTGTCCACAAGCCATGCGTCCCACAGGGTTCGGGGACAACCGAAGCGAGAGGCGAGGTCGGTGAAGTCGGCGGTCGCCACGGTGGAGTAGCGGTATTTGGAGGTCCATTCCTGGATCAGGCCGAAGAATCGTTCGTCGCCGATGGTGCGTCGCAGTGCGTGCAAGGCCAGCGCGCCCCGCTTGTAGACGCGGTCGTCGAAGATGCGGGCGGGCCCGGGATCGGTGAGCTGCAGATCCATCGCGAGCCCTCGCTGGATGGTGTGAGCTCGCTTGGCCTTGTCGTGAGCCGTTGCGCCGCCGGAGTTCTCGGCCCAGATCCATTCCGAGTAGCAGGCGAATCCTTCGTGCAGCCAGATGTCTGCCCACTTGCCGAGGGTCAGGGAATTGCCGAACCACTGGTGCGCCAATTCGTGTGCAACCAGACGCTCGTAGTACCGGGAACCCGAACAGTGGTTGGCACCGAAGATGGACAGGCCCTGCGCCTCGACCGGGATTTCGAGATCGTCGTCGGTCACCACCACGGTGTACGCCGCGAAAGGGTATGGGCCGTAGAGCCGTACGAAGGTGTCCATCATCTGGGGTTGACGGCCGAAGTCGTGGTCGAACTGAGCTCGTAGCCGCGGGGGCGTGATCGCGTTCATCGGCACCGGTCCCGGGCTGACGACGCGATGCTCGTACGGTCCGACCTGAATGGTCGCGAGATAACTCGCCATGGGCTCGGGCTGCTCGTACACCCACGTGGTCCGGCTGGCCCGAGTCTGCTTGCGTACCAACGTGCCGTTGGCCACCGCGTAGTACGGCGAGTCGGTGGTGATGGTGATGCCGTAGCTGGCCTTGGACACCGGGTGGTCGTCACACGGAAACCACGATGCGGCACCGTTCGGCTGACTTGCGACGATCGATCCCTCGGTGAGCTCTTCCCAGCCGACCTCACCCCAGAAACCGTTGATGGGCTTGGGTGTTCCGCCGTACGCCACCGTGACCACCAGTGCCGCTCCGGACGCGATGGGCTTGGCGGGAGTGATCTTCAGCTTGCCCCGCTGGTGGCTGAACTTCACCGAACGTGACCCGTTGACCGACACCTTCGACACGTTCATCGCCGGGCCGAGATCCAACGCGAATTTCGACACCGTCGCCGTGGTGACCGCGGTGATCTTCGCTTTGCCCGTCAATCGGTTGCTCTCGACCTTGTACTCGAGGTCGAGTTCGTAGCGCGAGACGCGATAGCCGCGATTGCCGTTCTGCGGAAGATACGTATCGATCGGATTGTCACTGGAGTCGACGTCGAACACCGGTGCCACGAGCCTGTCCGGCATTGAAGATCACCCCTCGTTTCGGTCGTCGCGAATCCGCGGAAAGGGATCACCCTTGGCCCACGGCGCGATCGGATTGCCCTGCCAACGAGTATGCGCGGGAACCGTATCGCCGCGCATCACCAGAGAGGCAGGCCCCACCGTCGCACCATCACCTATACCCGATGCAGGCAAAGCGACACAGTGCGGTCCCAGGGTTGCGCCTCTGCCGAGATCGACGGTGTCCATGGACATGATCCGATCATGGAACAGGTGCGTCTGCACAACGCACCCTCGGTTGACCGTCGCACCGTCGGCCAACGTCACGAGGTCTGCCTCGGGGAGCCAGTACGTCTCGCACCACACACCTCGACCGATGTCCGCCCCGAGCCACCGCAGCCACATGTTGAGCACCGCGGTGCCCTCGGCAGCGCGCGCGAACCACGGTGCGGCGACGGTCTCGACGAACGTGTCGGCCACCTCGTTGCGCCAGACGAACGAACTCCACAGCGGATGATCGGTCTTGCCGATCCGGCCGACCCACAGCCACTTCGCGGCCGCCGACACAGCTGCAGCCACGAAGCCGGCGACGAGCAACACGACACCGCTGAGCGCGGCAGCGAGCCAGTAGCCGATCGAGTCGGCAATCGCGGTCAGTCCGAACAACACGCCGAGCCCGATACCGAACGTCACGACGACGGGAATCAGCCGGCACGTCTCTACGAGTGAACGGGCGATCTTCAACTTCCGAGGCGGGTCGAACGTGCGCGACGAGTCGGCGCTGCCTGCCGCGCGGCGCAACCGGACCGGTGGACTACCGAGCCATGACGAGCCCGACTTCGCCTTGTCCGGAGTTGCCGACAGCACGGCAACGAGACCGTTCTTCGGGACGGTCCGCCCCGGTCCCGTCATGCCGGAGTTTCCGAGGAACGCCCGCTTGCCCACCTTGGCGTCGCCGAGGTGCATCCAGCCGCCGCCGAGTTCGTAGCTCGCAACCATGGTGTCGTCGGCGAGGAACGCGCCGTCGGCGACCGTGGTGAACTTGGGAATCATCAGCACTGTCGACGCCTCGACGTCCTTGCCGATCTTCGCGCCCAGCAACCGGAGCCAATGCGGTGTCAGCAGCGACGCGTAGAGCGGGAACAGGAAGGTGCGCGCCGAATCCATCAGGCGTTCGGTGGCCCACACCTGCCAGCCGATGCGGCTGCGCACGGGGTGGTAGCCGCCGACGAGACCGATGCCGAGCAACCGGACCGCGACGACGGTGATCAGCGCGAACACCGCCAGCGACACCAGAGTGGCGACGGGCAGCATCACCAAGCCGCGCTCGAAGGCCCCCAGCACGGAGTCCGCGGTGTGAATCCACCAGCCCATCAGCACCAGGCTGACGCCGATGGAGAACAGGGCCATGCCGGAGAGGAACAGCGACGCGACGCCGTAGGCGAACACCCACTTGGTGGCGCGCGGCGGGGTCTCCGCCGGCCACGGATGATCGGCCTTGCCCACTTTCTGCGCGGGCGAGCCGGACCACATCTGGCCGGCCTTGACTCGTCCGACGACGGCGGAGCCGGCCGTCACGACCGCGTTCTTGCCGACCTTGGTGCCGGGCAGCAGCGTGGAGCGGGCACCGACAGTGGCACCCGCACCGATCTCGATGCCGCCGATGTAGACGAGGTCGCCGTCGATCCAATGACCGGACAGGTCGACCTCGGGTTCGATGGAGCAGCCGTCGCCGAGTTCGAGCATGCCGGTGACGGGCGGCAGGGTGTGCAGGTCGACGCCCTTGCCGATCTTCGAGCCGAGAGCGCGCGCGTAATAGACCATCCACGGTGCGCCCGACAGGTTGGACGCGCCACTGGCATCGGTCAATCTCGTTGCCGCCCAAAGCCTTATGTGCATGCTGCCGCCGCGTCGATATGCGCCGGGTTTCAACCCCGCCAGCAGTATTCGCGAGCCGATCACCGAGATGGCCATGCGCCCGACCGGGGTGATGAACAGGACGAACGCGAGAAGAATCCACCACCACGACACCGTCGGAGCCCACGGCACGTCGTCGAACCATGCCATGACGTTGAACAGCAGGCCGAGCCAGGTGACCCACTGCAACCCGGTCAGCGTCGTCAACGGCACGGTCGCCAGAATCTGCGCCCACTGCGCGGTGCGGGACGTCGGTGCGACGTCGCGGGGGATTGCCTCCACGACGGGCTTCAGGTCGTCCAGATACTGTGCCAGAGAACCCAATCGCGGGTGATCGTAGAGCTGCGCGACGGTGATCTCGGGGAACCGCTCGCGCAGTGCCGTCACCAGCTGAGCGGCCGACAGCGAACCGCCGCCGTTGGCGAAGAAGTCGGCGTTCTCGTCGTTGACCTGAGCGCCGAGGATGTTGGTCCACAACTCGGCCACCCACCCCGCGGTACCTCCGAGCGCCGACGCGCCCGCCATGCCGGGCAGCGGCCACGGGAGCGCATTGCGGTCGACCTTGCCCGAGGTACGTGTGGGCATCTCGTCGACCAGCGCGAGCCGCGGTACGAGCGCCGACGGCAACTGCTCGGCCAACAAGGCGCGCGCGGCCTCCAGGTCGAAGTCGGGATTGGTACTGGCGAGATATCCCACCAGAACCGAGTTGCCCGCAGCGGTCTTGCGGACTGCCGCGGCCGCACCGCCGACGCCCGGAAGTGCTTGCAGCGCATTGTCTATCTCGCCCAGCTCGATGCGTCGGCCGCCGAGCTTGACCTGGTCGTCGGCGCGGCCCTGGAACAGCAGTCCTTCGAGCTCGAGCTTCACCAGATCGCCGCTGCGATACGCCCGGTCCCACCCGAGAGAGGGCATGGGTGCGTACTTCTCGGCGTCCTTGGCCGGATCGAGATACCGGGCGAGGCCGACGCCGCCGATGACGAGCTCGCCCACTTCGCCGACCGCCACCGGAGTGCCCGAGGCGTCGACGACCGCCAGATCCCAACCGTCCAGCGGTAATCCGATGCGGACCGGACCTTTACCGTCCATGATGGACGCGCACGCGACAACCGTCGCCTCGGTGGGGCCGTAGGTGTTCCAGACTTCGCGGCCTTCGACGGCGAGCCGCTCGGCCAGCTCGGGTGGGCATGCTTCGCCGCCGAAGATCAACAGCCGCACCGCTTCCAGTGCCACGGCGGGCCACAGTGACGCCAGCGTAGGCACCGTCGAGACGACGCTGATGTCTCGGGAGACGAGCCACGGACCGAGGTCGAAGCCGGATCGCACCAGAGAGCGCGGGGCGGGTACCAGGCAGGCACCGTGCCGCCACGCAAGCCACATCTCCTCGCAGGAGGCGTCGAACGCGACCGACAGGCCGGCGAGCACTCGGTCGCCTGGTCCCAGCGGATCCTTCTGCAGGAACATCCGCGCCTCGGCGTCGACGAATGCCGCGGCGTTACGGTGGCTGACTGCAACACCTTTGGGGGTTCCGGTCGAACCCGAGGTGAAGATCACCCACGCGTCGTCCTCGGGTGTGGGCAGCTCGGGCACCGGAGTACCGGCACCCAGTTCGGGCGCATTCTGTTTCGGCGCGGTGCCGGCAGCGATTCCGCCCGCAGTGACGATGGCCGTCACCTGCGCCTCACCGAAGACCAATTCGGCGCGCTCTTCCGGATCGTCGGCGTCGACGGGTACGTACGCAGCCCCGACGTCGAGGATCGACAGAATTGCGACATAGAGCGAGAAGGACCCCGACGGCATTCTGATGCCGACGCGGTCGCCGCGCCGGACACCGGCGTCGGCGAGCCACTGGGCGCCCTCGGCGATGTCGTCCAGCAGTTCGGCGTAGCTGACCGACACCGTCCCGTCGTCGATCGCGGGTGCATCCGGGAAGCGATCGGCGGTCTCCTGCAGTACGTCGATCAGTGTGCGGGCCGGCGGGGCAAGGGGCGAGCGGAGAAACGCGGCCGGAGCAGGTGCGATATCCGTGCTCGAACCCGGCAGATCGTTCTCTTGGTGCACAGGCAACCGGGTGTCCTTCTCGTTCGTTGGCACATGACTCTTGTGGTGCTGGGGAAAGCAGCGCCGTTGGTTATCTCACGTTCTGTTTGCCAGCAGGTGAACGAGCGCGCCTTCCCACCGCGGAAATCCTACTGCTGTGTGGGAGCGATCCCCGGCTTGACAAAACCGTGGCGGGTTTGCCAGTGTCTTGACCACGGTCACGAGTACCAGCATCGAGCCCCGGCTTGCTGGTCGGCAACCCTCCTTCGCGGTGGGGTGCTCCGGGTGACGACCAGGCTGACACCGAAAAATCGGTGCGGCAAGCGCGGACTCGTTCACGAATATCTTCCGTTGCGGGTCCCTCGAACGTGAGGGCTTGATCTGTCATGACGTCTGTACTTTCCCGTCCCTGCACTCCTTTTGCCCCTGTTTCCGGCACGGAGTTGCAGGTTCCGTTGGTTCACGGCGGCACGTGCACCTACGCCAATTTCGATTACGCGGCCAGCGCGCCTGCGCTGTCCGCAGTGACCGATCGGATCGCGGAATTGCTGCCGTTCTATTCGAGCGTGCACCGCGGGGCCGGCTACGCGTCTCGGGTGTGCACCGCGGCGTACGAGAAGGCGCGCGAGACCGTGGCTGGTTTCGTTGGTGCACAAACGAATTCAGTGGTCGTGTTCACGCGCAACACCACCGATTCGCTCAATCTGTTGGCCGCGTGCGTGCCGGGGGAGACCGTGGTGCTCGATATCGAACACCACGCCAACCTTTTGCCGTGGCGCAATCGCCGAGTGGTGGTCGCAGCATCGACGCTGGCCGAAACGCTCGCCCGGCTCGACGCCGAACTGGCTGCGAAACCCGCTGCGCTACTGGCCATCACGGGTGCATCGAACGTCACCGGCGAAGTGCTCCCCATCGAGCAATTGGCCGATCTCGCGCATCGCCACGGTGCCCGGATCGTCGTCGACGGCGCACAGCTCGTTCCGCACCGTCGAGTGGACATCGCCGCACTCGGTGTGGACTATCTGGCGTTCTCCGGTCACAAGCTCTACGCCCCGTTCGGCGCGGGTGTGCTTGTGGGAAGCCGTGATTGGCTCGACGCGGGCGAGCCCCACCTGGCCGGCGGCGGTGCCGTGCGCAGTGTGACGATCGAGCACACCGACTGGGCTCCCGCACCGCAGCGTCACGAGGCGGGAACACCCAACGTGCTCGGAGTCGCCGCGCTGGCGGCGGCGTGCGAGGCCATCGCGTCGTTCGACGAGGACGCCGCGACGACACACGAGCGGGAATTGTCCACCCGATTGCGGGACGGGTTGGGCGCACTGAAGGGTGTCGAACTGCTGCAGGTGTGGGCCGACGCGCCCGACGTCGTCGGCATCGTCACGTTCACTGTCGCCGGCCACGACCCCGGTGAAGTGGCGGCGTACCTGTCGGCCGAACACGGCATCGGAGTGCGCGACGGAAAGTTCTGCGCCCACCCGCTGCTGCGCCGGCTGGGTCACGCCGACGGTGCCGTGCGGGCCAGTATCGGTCTCGGCAGTTCCTCGGCCGACGTGGACCGACTCGTCGACGCCGTGGCAGCGTTCGTCGAGTCCGGGCCGACGTGGGATTACGCCGAAGAAGCCGGGTGGTGGAACCCCGTACCGGACCCTCGTCCCTTCCCCGCCCTGGCCGACGGGGCCGCCGGGGTTGGATCCCCGTGCAGCCCCACAGGCAGTTAGCATGGCGTCATGACCGTGAGTGTCGTGTCGCGTGGCAATCGCCACTGGTGCAACAGGTATGTCGATCTGTGCCGCACTGCGTCCGGGTCGTGTTCGAGTTCGGCTCCGCTCCGACCGCATGCGCATCCCGACCGACGAATCAGGACCACCACTCATGTCGCACAATCACACCCGCATAGCCATCGAATCCGCTGACGTCTGGACCGAGCTGACCGTCGGGCCCGAGGTGAACACCGTCAGAATCGTTGCCTCGGACCTGCGAGAAGCTCAGCAGCAACGCGCCCGGTTGCACGCGGAAGCCGTCGACCGCGGTGAATCGGCCGACAATCTCGCGGTCTTCCTCGATCTCGAGATCTACATCGCTGCCGACGCCAGGACGGCCCGTCGGGAATTCGCCGCACTCGACGCGCCGGCAAGCCCGTCGTCCATCCGCTACGTCGGTACCCCGTCGGGACTGGCGAGTTTGATCTCCGACGTCACCGCGGCCGACGTCGCCGACGGCGTGACGCTGCAGGTACACGGCGAGATCGAGCGGCAGTCGACGTTCCTGGCCGCGGGAGTGTTGCCGCTCCTCGAATCGCGCGGCACCCGCCTCGACACCGACGTCGTCGACGCGATCCTCGGCGCCACCCGAATTGCCCCGACCCTTGCTTCCTAGGTCGTTCGAGCTCAGGTGACGTCGATCGCCAGACCTGCGGTGATGCGCAGCAACTCGGTGTACGACGAGCGGAAGATCGTGTCGATGTGCCCGGCCGCGGCCCACAGTTCGGGGTGGGCCGCAAGGTCCTGATCGACGAACGTATCCAAATTCGTCGGATGGCCCACCGGAGCGATTCCCCCGATCGGCTGGCCGGTGGCGTGCTTGGCGGTACGCAGATCGGCCCGGGCGAGCGTGCCGCCGAGACGCTCACCGGTGTGTTCGAGATGAACATTGTGAGCCCCGGACACCAGGAGCAACACCGGCTCGTCGTCGAGCAGAAACACCATCGACTTCACGATCGCACCCACCTCGACGCCCAACGCAGCTGCGGCATCGGCGGCGGTGTGGGTGCCCTCGGGACTGTTCACCACCACCCCGTGATGACCACGAGAAATCAGGGTGTCGGCAACATGGGCTGCATTCGGATGAAGTAGCCGGGACATGCCCCAACCCTATTGCCACACGACCGTTTACGCAGACAGCTTGCCCAACTGGGTCATTCCGCAGGCTCCACTCCCGCCTCCTTGGGTCATTCCGCAGGCTCCACTCCCGCGAGATCACCGAACAGTCTCAATCGCGCCATCCCGCCGTCGGGGAAGATGTCCATTCGCACCTCCGACACCGGGGCGTCGTGGTCGAGGACGAAGCGATGCCGAGTGTCGGGCTGCAGTGTCGTTCGCGGTAGCAGTTCGATCCAGTCGCCGTCGCCCAGTCGCCCTTGCAGGGACGCGGCGCCGGGGGCGTTGCCCAGGAAGCAACTGGTGTCCAGCTCGGCCAGCCGGATTCGGCCCGTGCCGGCGAGCTGCACCTGCACCCAGTCGTTGGCGTCGTTGCGTCGACGCGAGGTCTCCCAGCCTTCGCCCATCGAGCGCGGCGGGCCGGGGAACAGCAGATTGTTGGGGGAGCTGTAGAACATGTTGGAGCAGGCCGAGACGTATGCGCCGTTCTCGAGCGCGGCCAGGTCGACGGGCCCGACGGCGAGGAACTTCGGGTCCGGGACGCCGCGTCCCAGTACTCGCAGCCGAGCGACGCCGCCGTCCGGGTAGATGGACAGCTTGACGTGCGTCCACCGGGCGTCGGACGCGACCTCGAATCGGTTCTCGCTGTCGCCGTCGACGGCACTACGGGCGACGATGGTCGTCCATTCGGTGTCGTACAGCTCGGTCGGTGACGGGAATCCGGTCACCTCGGCGGCCTCGATCGAAATTTCCGGCGGGTAGTTGCCGGTGAACCACGACGTGTCGACGATGACGGCCGACACGACGCCGGCAGCTCCGAGTCGCACGATCGCCTCGTCGTAGCCGGCCTCGCGTCGGCGCCGCGTCTCCCACCCGTCGTAGATCTGCCCCTTGTGCCCGAACGTCGCGGTCGAGTAGTCGGCTTTGCCCGGTGTGATCAGATTTTCCTTCTCGGCGAACGTCTCGTCGTTCGCCCACACCACTGCGCCACCGAGTGTGCGGACAGCGAGATCGGGCATCGGCAGAGGGAAGGTGGCAGTCATGGGATGCCACTTTACTGGCTCGGCATCGATTCACCGGCGCTGCGACGACGGCGCAGAACCGCTGCCGCAGCCATCAGCAGCACGCCGGTCAGGATGTAGAGACCCAGTCCGAGTGCCGGCTGCCCGACCCCCGCACCCGAGAAGTACACGATGCTGCGCACTCCTTCGGTGCCGATGCCCGGGGTGATCCACCGGCCGATCGACGCGTACACATGCGGCAGTACGTTGGCCCCGAAAGCGCCTCCAGCGCTGGGGTTTCCGAGGATGACGAACAGCACGATCGCCGCCGGTACCGCGGCCACTCCGATCAGGGCTCGCAGGCCCATCGTGAACAGTCCGGTGGCGAAGACGACCCCGGTGCCCAGCACGGTGAGCGGAAACCAGTGTCCGGCAAAGGTTCCGAGTACGTGGGTGGTCAGCAGAGCTCCCAGTGCGCCCGAGGCAATCGAGTACGCGGCGAGAATGCCGACGTGGACACAGGTTTCGCGTCGGGTCGTCGGTGCCCCGATGAGCAGACCGAAGGCGGCCGCGAGGAGGTAGCCGCCGACGACCCAGCCCACCGACAGGTAGAAGCCGGACAATCCACGGTTGTCATGCACGCCGACCGGGATTTCGTCACGCACCACGAATTGGCGTCCCTGAGCGGCATCGACCTCGGTGAAGATCGATTCGAGGGCGGTCGCCACCGAGCTGCCGGCAGCGCTCGCGGTGATCAGTGTGTCGGTGCCGCTCGAGCCGACGACGTAGGCGCCGAGGATGTCCCGATCGCGGAGCAGGGTGCGAACCTCGGCGGTATCCGCTGCCGTACGCGCGTCGAGCGGCGCACCGTCGAGGGCGTCGAGGCGGTCGGCGGTCTGCTGGTCCAGGCCGGCGGGGAGCCCGGCCTCGGTCACCACGGCGATCGGAATCGCGTGGGGAGTCGGCTGATGGAACGCCGACACGTAGCTGAGGATGAAGCCGAGTTGCAGCACCAGCACTGCGGCGGCGAGTAGTGACATCTTGCGCATGAGAAGTGCTCCTGAACATGTCGAGACTCGAAGACCTTGTCGATACCCGAGGTATTCAATACTCTAGGTATCGTGAATGCCGAGCAGCAAGAAGAGTGGCGATCGACACAGCCACAGCGCAGGCCGCAGCGCACCGATGTGCGAGAGAGACTGCTCGCCGCAGCGGCCGACGAGTTCACCGAGCGCGGATACGCGGCGGCCAAGCTCACCGACATTGCCGATCGGGCCGGCTTCACGAAGGGGGCCGTGTATTCCAACTTCGATTCCAAGCAAGGGCTGTTCGCCGAACTGCTGGCACAGCGCTCACTCGACCTCGCCGCCCGAGTACTCGCTCACGTGTCCGACCTGGACCCACAGGCGGCTGCGGGAGCCGGCGGCGGCGAAATCGCGTCCTGGGTGGTCGCCGAGCCGCGGTGGCCACTACTGACCGTCGAATTCGGGATTCTCGCGGGCCGTGACCCGGTGATTGCCGAGCGCTACCGCACCGACCGTCGTGCCCTCCGCTCCGAGCTCGAACGACTCATCGCCGATCGAGCGGTGCAGTGGGGTGTGGGGGAGGCGTTCGATGCTCGACGCCTCGCGATGTCCTTGGCTGCGTTGATCTCCGGATTGGCCGTGGAACATTCGGTGGATCCGGAGGAGATCGACCGGTCCGTCATCGCCGATGCCGTGTCGGAACTGTTCGCCGGAGCGATAGCCAGAGCACAGCTCGATTGAGGGCTGCGCTACCGGGTACTCCGGGTTCATGACTGCTCAGAATCCAGAACCCGATGAGACTGCCGGCCTCGAAGCGGGCGGTAGCGTGACGCCGGGCGATACTCCTCCAGCCGAGACAGCAGTCGGTGGGCCCAACCACGAACCGCCGCAGCGCAGTCGCGTGATGCCGATCGTCGTCATCGTTCTGGTGGCATTGTTGGCAATCGTGATCGCCGGTGGCCTGATCGGCCGAGTCGTCGGCCTCTTCGGCTGACCTCGCGGTATCAGTACGGCGGCCAGCCGCCTTCGGGACCCAACAGTCGGCCGAGGCGACGGTGATCGATCTCGACCAACTCCCTGCGCATGACCAGCCGTTCGGTCGGTTCGTCGTTGTCGAGTCGATGGCCGAGCTCCATCAGCACGTCCCTGGGTTCGAAACCGTCGGGAGTCATCATCAGGTTCGAGACGTACCGCCAGCCGAATTTCGACTCGTACGCGCGCGCTGCGGTGCCCAGGGCGCTACGTGATTCTGCGTCCATGGTCGTGCACATCTTGTTCGGCTCGGGCAGCGTCGCGGCCAAGGCGTCGATGACGTTCTCGGACAACTCGTTCAGCTCGGCGGCCGCCGCGGTGAACAACTCGTCCCGCGACCGGTACGGGCGGCCGTCGGCGAGACGTGAGGCCCAGGCAACCGAGCAACAGCACTCGTAGAGCGCGTGTACCGCCTTGCGACGCGGCAGATCGTTGAATGTCTCGAGACCCAACCCCTGATGCATCAACATGCATGAATGATGGGGGACCGCAGTCGGCCATTGCCATAGCTGAGCAGGCTCTTAGCGCAGACGTTACTCGGCGTAACACGCCCTGTGGGTACTGCTGCGTCTGCCGCTAGGCTCGCAGGCATGACCGAACGGAACTGGACCGCATTCTCTGTGGAGATCGCAGACCACATCGCGCACGTGACACTTCTCGGGCCGAACAAGGGCAACGCCATGGGCCCTGATTTCTGGAGCGAATGCCCAGAACTGTTCGCCCGACTCGATGCCGATCCAGAGGTACGGGCCGTGGTTCTCGCGGGCTCCGGAAGGAACTTCACCTACGGTCTCGACCTGCCGGCCATGGCCGGAACGTTCGGGCCGCTGATGGCCGACCAAGCACTCGCCGGACCCAGGACCACGTTCCACGACACCATCAAGACGATGCAGAAGGCCGTCAACGCCGTGGCGGACTGCCGCAAGCCCGTCGTCGCCGCAGTGCAGGGTTGGTGCATCGGTGGCGGCGTCGACCTCATCACCGCCGCCGACGTGCGATATGCCAGCGCCGACGCGAAGTTCAGCGTCCGCGAGGTGCGTGTCGCGATCGTCGCCGACATGGGATCTCTCGCTCGACTCCCCGCGATCATCGGCGACGGCCACATGCGTGAGCTCGCGTTGACCGGCAAGGACATCGACGCGGCGCGCGCCGAGAAGATCGGCCTGGTCAACGACGTGTTCGAGGACCACGATGCCGTCCTCGCGGCCGCCCGCGAGTGCGCCGCGGCCATTGCTGCGAACCCGCCCCTGGTGGTGCAGGGCATCAAGACCGTCCTCGACCATTCCCGGTCGGCGAGCGTCGACGACTCGCTGAGATTCGTCGCGGCCTGGAACGCGGCTTTCCTCGCCTCGCACGATCTCACCGAGGCCATCACCTCGGTATTCGAGAAGCGTCCGGCCCAATTCACCGGTAGCTGACGTGGTCGAATTCGCCGAAGAGCTGGGTACACAGCTGGTTCGGCTGCAGCGGATTCGGGAGCGCAACATCGCGCAGATCTCGTCCTCGGGCGGCGTCGACGGTGCCGCCTACGTATGCCTGTTCCGCCTGCTGCGCGACGGACCGATGCGGTCCAGCGAGCTCGCCGCGATGGTCAACTCGGACCCGTCCACGGTCAGCAGGCAGGTAGGCCAGCTGGTCGAGCGAGGACACGTCGCTCGGGTACCCGACGAACGTGACGGGCGGGCATTCGTTCTGGCCGTCACCCCGTCCGGTGAGGAAGCTGCAGCCGCCATCCAGCAACGCCGCACCGAGAACCTCGGACGAGTCATCGAAGGATGGGCCGAGGAGGATCGGGCGACGCTGGTCGGACTGCTGGACCGATTCTTGACCGATTACGAGACCATCAGACCGGACCTGCCCACTCAACGCCCGGGTAACGTCTGAGCCTCGGACTCCGAGAACTCGGTGACGACGGTCGAGTCGTTTCGTACGCTCGAGCCCTGCCTCGACGGCCGGGGCGCGACGCCGTCGTACGCGGATGCTCGGACTGCTCGAAACGGACGGAGGGGACGCGATGCCAACCGATCACGACCTACCCTCCCCGTCGTCCGAGATCGGACCCCGATCGGGCTCGATCCGGCTCGAGCGTCGCGTGGCCAGGGGTATCGCAGTGCTCGTCCCGTCGTTCGGCGTGATCGGCGCGATCATCATGCTGTCGGACGACGGTCCGGTGGGCACGACGGCCGTGCTGATCTGCACGATCGTGCTGCTCTCCACCCTGCCGGTGGGAGCGTGGTGGTGGTTACGGTCGGTGGACGCCTCGCACATGCCCGGATGGTTCGTGATCTATGCGGACGTGGGGGTGTCGGGGCTACTGCTGACCTTTGCGGACCGGGACCTGGCTCTGTACGGGGCTGCCCTGTTCTCGGTGATCGGCACCTACATCGCGTACTTCTCCCGCCGCAACGTACTGAAATTTCACACGGCGTTTGTCAACGCCGTCATTCTGCTGCTCGCGGTACTGGCCGTCCTCGAACGCCCGGACGACCCGGCCTCGATCGTCGCGCGCGCTCTCGTCACGGTGCTCGTGGTCAACTCGGTGCTCGCCTTTCGCGCAGTCATCCAACGCCAGCTCGACCTCGCCAACACCGACTCCTTGACGGGCCTGCTCAATCGGCGCGGTCTGGAACTGCGGCTCGAGCGGATGCTGGGCAGATTGGCCGACACTGAATCCGTGGCGTTGATGGTGGTCGATCTGGACCAGTTCAAGCGGGTCAACGACACCTTCGGCCACGCGATGGGTGACCGGGTTCTTCGCCGGACAGCGCGGCGGCTGAGCGCTGTCACCGGTAGACGTCCGTGCGTGGCGCGGACCGGAGGTGAAGAGTTCACGATTGCCGTTCCGGTCGACGCCGACTCCGCGAAACACCTGGCCGACGACATTCGCGAGGCGGTGCACGATCCAGGCGACGACGTGCCGGTGACGGTCAGCATCGGGGTCGCGATACTCGATGCCGGCCGGTGGCGGTCGGCCGATTCGTCCTACGAGTCTGCCGAGTTGATGCACAACGGACTGCTAGACGCCGACGCAGCGATGTACGAGTCGAAACACGCGGGTGGAAACAAAGCAACGGTGTACACCGGCACCTGACATGCCGGTGTACACCGTTGGTCGTTCCCGGGAAACGTTCTGGGGAGAACGATTCGAACCGTCAGCGCAGAGCGCTCTTCGAACTGTCAGCGCAGAGCGCTCTTCGGGTCGTTCCACAGCTGGTCGGTGAAATCCTCCAACGCGACGAGCACGATGGTGTCCTCGGTGCGCCTGAGAATCGACTTGCTGGCCCGCACCTGAACGATGTCGCCGGTCTTGTCGGTCATCCGCCACAGGGAGTCCGCACGGGTGGCGACGGTGGTCAGGAACATCTCTGCGACGTTCACGCCCTCCGGAGCTCGATCCGGGAAGATGTCGTGCAGGTGGAAGTCCTCTCGTTCTGTGCGGTCGAGTCCGAACAGATCGTCGAAGGCCTCGTTCGCGAAAACGATGGCACCGGTGGGATCGACAGCCAGAATCGGTACCGGGATCCGGTCGAGAACGACGGTCACCGGCAGATCGGGGAACTGGGTCGGGTCCGATATCGGCCGCGACTCCAGATTGCGCCGATCACCGGCGGTGCCGTTGGAAGTGCTGTCGGTCATACGTCTCCCCAAACTGTGGTTCGTCGGCTCACGGCCGAAACGAGGTGTTGTGATGCCGAAAGGATCAGTGACCCGGATTGTCCGTCAAACGCTTGAAGGACGCAGCGATTTCGGCCTCGGCTTCTGCGCGACCCACCCAGTCTGCACCGGTGACGTGCTTGTTGGGTTCGAGATCCTTGTAATGGACGAAGAAATGCTTGATCGCGTCGAGCTCGAAGGTCGAGACGTCGCTCAGATCCTGGATGTGATCCCAGCGGGTGTCCCCGGCCGGCACACACAGCACCTTGTCGTCGCCGCCTGCTTCGTCGACCATCTTGAACATGGCCACCGGGCGGGCCTCGACGATGACACCGGGGTACACCGACTCGGGCAGCAGCACCAGCGCGTCGAGCGGGTCGCCGTCCTCGCCCAGGGTGTTCTCGATGAAGCCGTAGTCGGCCGGATACGCCATCGCGGTGTAGAGGTAGCGGTCGAGGCGAACACGTCCGGTGACGTGGTCGACCTCGTACTTGTTGCGCTGCCCCTTGGGGATCTCGATGGTGACGTCGAACGACACGTGCAGTCCTCACTGTCTTGGTTCGAGCCCGAGCGGGCTCGAGTGGTTTGCGAATGTCTCTATGGTGGCGGCGCAAGGCTACCGGACCCGAGGATACTGTTGACTCGATGATCATGGGTACGACCACGGCAATGACGGAGGAACGGTGGCGGGGCTGACACGGCGATTCCTCGGTCCCATGGCGGGGCGCAGACGCAGGAAGAAGCGGTTGATCCTCACGCTGTGCGCGGTGTTCGTCGTGGTCCTCGCCGTCACGACCGCCGCTCTGGTGCTGCCCAGGGTCTCCGAGAGTGCCGACGCCGCGATCGCACCCCCACCCGAGACGGTGCTGCCGAACCCGTCGATCACCGCGTTCCCCGACTCCGCCCCGGTGCCGAGCGCAGCCGGTCTCGCGGGCGCGTTGGCACCCGTGGTGGACGACGCCGCGCTCGGCACCTTCACCGGAACCGTGGCCGACGCGCAGACCGGCCAGATCCTGTGGTCGCAGAATCCCGACACGCCCATGACTCCCGCATCGACGACCAAGGTGCTCACCGCAGCGGCCGCGATGCTCGCGCTTCCGTCCGATCATCGCGTCGCGACCCGGGTGGTCCAGGGCAGCGGCGAGGGCAACATCGTGCTGATCGCCGGCGGCGACCCCACGCTCACCGCCCTGCCGGTGGGTACGACCGGGTTCTATCCGGGAGCGGCGCGTATCGACGACCTGGTGGAGCAGATCCGTCGCAGCGGAACCGCAGTGCGCAGCATCAGCGTCGACACGTCCATCTACTCCGGCGACACGATGGCCCAGGGCTGGTTCCCGGCCGACATCGCCGCCGGATCGATCACCCCGATCGAACCGATCATGCTCGACGGCGGCCGCTCGAACCCCCTCGTCGACGAATCGCCGCGCAGCACCACGCCTGCCCTCGATGCCGGCCGCGCCCTCGCCGCGGGACTCGGCGTCGACCCCGCTGCGGTGACGACGGGCAAGGCGGCGGAGGGTGCCGATCAGATCGCATCGGTGCAGTCGGCCCCGTTGCGAGATCGGCTGCAGCAGATGATCTATCGGTCCGACAACGTGCTGGCCGAAGCGGTGGGCCGAGAACTCTCGCTCGAGATGAACACGGCGGCAAGCTTTTCCGGGGCGGTGGCGTCCATCGGCCAGACCCTGTTCTCGGCCGGCTTCGACATGGCGGGTCTGGCGTTGCAGGACGCGAGCGGACTGTCGGTCGACGGCAGGATTCCCGCGCGCCTGCTCGATCAGGTGCTGACGTCGGCAGCCGGGAGCGGTCAACCGGCACTGCGGCCGATGCTCGACTACCTACCGGTCGCCGGTGCCACCGGAACGCTGTCCGATCGGTACGCCTCGGGTGATCGCACCGGTGCCGGCTGGGTTCGCGCGAAGACCGGAACCCTCTCCGCTGCAAGCGCTCTGGCGGGATACGTCGTCGACGTAGACGGTCGGATCCTGACGTTCGCCCTGATGTCCAACGACCGGCCACCCGATGTCAGTCGACCCGCCCTCGATGCCGTCGCATCGACCCTGAGAATGTGTGGTTGCCGATGAGCACCGAAACAGCAACCGCCGACGACAACGACGCCACGTCCGGGTTCGCCGGCGCAGTCGACTGGGCGGTGGCCGCGAAGGCCGGAGCGAGATTGGCCCGCCCGGGGCCGGCCACCTCTCGATACACCGCCGACGCGGCCGTGGAAGAGCTTGCCGCAGCATCGATTCGGGCCGAAGGCCCGGTGCGGGAGACGACAGGCCTGGCCGACGGTCTGCCGGTGCCCGACGCCCAGGTGGTCGATCGAGCAGGATGGATCGCAGCGGCGGCTGCGTCGATGAAGCACCTCACCGGGGACGAGAACGAGGCACCCCCGACCGGTCTGCTCGGTGGTAAGCCCGCCGGGTTGCAGGCCGGTGCCATGCTCGCGTTCCTGTCCAGTGCCATTCTGGGACAGTACGATCCGTTCACCGGTGAGAGCGGCACCCTGCTGCTGGTCGCACCCAACGTAATCGCCGTCGAACGTGCACTTCGCGTCTCACCCAGCGATTTTCGACTCTGGGTATGCCTGCACGAAGTGACCCACCGAGTGCAGTTCTCCTCCGCGCCGTGGCTCGGGCAGTACATGCGGGACAACGTCGGATTGCTCTCCGACGGCACCGACGAGCCGATGTCCGATGTCCTCACTCGGCTGAGCGGCGCTCTGAAGGCCAGGAAGAACCCCGGCGGCTCCGCCGAGGACGCCGGCATCATCGGTCTGCTCCGCGCGACCCAGCCCGAGCCGCAGCGGCAGGCGATCGACCGGCTTCTCGTTCTCGGAACACTGCTCGAAGGTCACGCCGACCACGTCATGGACGCCGTCGGACCGGCCGTCGTGCCGTCGGTGGTGCAGATCCGCCGCGCGTTCGATCGGCGACGCCAACGCAAGGTCAACCCCGTGCAACGCGTCGTGCGCACGCTGCTCGGGATGGACGCGAAGATGGCGCAATACGTACGCGGCAAGGCATTCGTCGATCACGTCGTCGGCTCGGTGGGAATGGAACGCTTCAACACGGTGTGGACCGGGCCGGACACTCTGCCGTTGCTGTCGGAGATCGAGGACCCGGATGCGTGGGTCGCGCGAGTCATTGGCTGAGCCTGCGGAACGACCCATGCTGCCCGAGTCTCCGGCGTTGCTGGAGGTTCGGCGAGCGGTGCGGGGTTGGTTGGCGGCGCATCCCGGCCCGGTAGCGGTGGCGTTGTCCGGTGGTGCGGATTCACTGGCGCTCACTGCGGCGACGGCAGCCGAGGCTTCGAACGTGACGGCGCTGATCGTCGATCATGGGCTTCAGGCGGGATCGGCCGAGGTGGCTGCCGTCGCCGCCGAGCGTGCCCGGTTGCTGGGCGTCGACGACGCCCGAGTGCTGACGGTGACCGTGGCCGGTTCGGGCGGGATGGAAGCTGCCGCTCGCCGAGCCCGGTACGACGCATTGGACGGCGCGCGCGGCGAAGCCTCGGTACTGGTGGCGCACACTCTCGACGACCAGGCGGAGACGGTGCTGCTGGGCCTCGGTCGCGGCTCGGGGCCGCGGTCCATCGCCGGAATGGCAGCGTTCGACGACCCGTGGGGTCGGCCGCTCCTCGGGGTGCGACGCGCTGTGACGCGGGCCGCGTGCGCGGAGCTGGGACTCGAACCGTTCGAGGATCCGCACAACTTCGATCCCGACTTCACCCGGGTGCGACTACGCCACGAGGTGTTGCCGTTGCTCGAGGACGTGCTCGGTGGGGGCGTCGCTCCGGCTCTGGCCCGCACGGCCGAGCAGCTGCAGGACGACGGCCGGGTGCTCGACGCCATCGCCGCGGCCGTCGTCGATACGAACACGCGCGAGTTGGACGTCTCGGCGATCGAATCGTCCGACCCTGCGATCCGCCGCCGAGTGGTGCGCCGCTGGCTCCTCGGCCGGGGTGTGACGTCGTTGTCGGACCGTCAGATCCGGGCTGTCGATGCGCTCGTCGTGCGCTGGACCGGGCAGGGCGGAGTTGCGCTGCCTGGGGGAACGCCGGAGGCGAGGTTGGTGTGCTCGCGTCGGCATGGCAGGCTGAGCGTCGGCCTGGAGAACGAATGAAGGGAAACCCCGTGTACGAGGGCGACATCGAATCGGTTCTCATTTCCGAGGAACAGATCAAAACACGGACCGCGGAACTCGCAGAGGAAATTGCCAAGCGGTATCCCGAGGGTGCTCCCGAAGGCGACTTGCTGCTGGTCGGCGTTCTCAAGGGCGCGATCATGTTCATGACCGACTTCGCGCGGGCCCTGCCCATCCCGGCGCAGCTCGAGTTCATGGCGGTGAGCTCCTACGGCTCGTCGACGTCGTCCTCCGGCGTCGTCCGGATTCTCAAGGACCTCGACCGCGACATCACCGGACGCCACGTGCTGATCGTCGAAGACATCATCGACTCCGGTCTGACGCTGAGCTGGCTCAAGCGCAACCTGGCGACCCGGTCGCCCGCCTCGCTGTCGGTGGTGACGTTGCTGCGTAAGCCCGACGCGATCAAGGTCGACGTCGAGGTCGCGAACGTGGGCTTCGACATCCCCAACGAGTTCGTCGTCGGCTACGGCCTCGATTACAACGAGCGATACCGCGATCTGCCGTACATCGGTCTGCTGGACCCGAAGGTGTACAGCTGATCCGAGTTCTTTCGGTTCCGCCCGTGTCGCTGCGCTGGACCGTCCGTCAATGGACCGTTGCCGCGCCGAGACGTATGCAATGGTCCATCGATCCGGATAGTGTGCGGCGATACACGGGGAACTGCCGGGGGAGTGCAGTCGTTGGAGGGGAAGAAGCGTCGACGCCGACAGGCGCGTGGACGCAGAGCGCCAGGTAAGAGCGAGTCCGATGTCCGAGTCTCGCGGTAGCCTGGAGTATCCGGCGGGCAGGGAGCAGCCAGCGCGCGGGAGCGGACTGAAAGGACACGGCCGAGTCGGCTGAAGCTGTATGAATCGGAAGACAGTAATACGAAATCTCGCCATCGTTTTCGGCATTCTGTTGGTGATCTATGCCTTCAGCTACTTCGGTAACGACACGCGGAACTGGACGTCGGTCGACACCTCGGTGGCGATCGCCCAGCTCGACGACCGCAATGTCGAGTCCGCGCAGATCGACGACCGTGAGCAGCAGATTCGGCTGACCCTCAAAGAGGCCTCCGACGCCACGGAGAACGAGAAGCAGATCATCGCGAAGTATCCGGACTCGGCGTCCGAGCAGATCTTCGACAAGGTCGACTCGCAGGGCTTGAACAGCTACAACACCACCGTCACCCAGGAGAGCTGGTTCAGCTCGTTCCTGCTGCTCATCCTCCCGATGGTGTTGATCCTCGGCGTGATCATCTTCGTGATGAGCCGTATGCAGGGCGGCGGCCGCGGCGGTGTCATGGGCTTCGGCAAATCCAAGGCCAAGCAGCTGACGAAAGATATGCCGAAGACCACGTTCGCCGATGTCGCGGGCGCGGACGAGGCCGTCGAAGAGCTCTACGAGATCAAGGACTTCCTGCAGAACCCGGCGCGCTACCAGGCCCTCGGTGCCAAGATTCCGCGCGGCGTCCTGCTGTACGGCCCTCCCGGAACCGGCAAGACGCTGCTGGCGCGCGCCGTCGCAGGCGAGGCGGGCGTCCCGTTCTTCACCATCTCCGGCTCCGACTTCGTCGAGATGTTCGTCGGCGTCGGTGCATCCCGCGTGCGCGACCTGTTCGAACAGGCGAAGCAGAACAGCCCCTGCATCATTTTCGTCGACGAGATCGACGCCGTCGGCCGCCAGCGCGGCGCAGGCATGGGCGGCGGACACGACGAGCGCGAGCAGACGCTCAACCAGCTGCTCGTCGAAATGGACGGCTTCGGTGAGCGCACCGGCGTCATCCTCATCGCCGCCACCAACCGTCCCGACATCCTCGACCCGGCCCTGCTGCGTCCGGGCCGCTTCGACCGTCAGATCCCGGTCGGCGCCCCCGACCTGGCCGGCCGTCGAGCGATCCTGAAGGTGCACTCGGCCGGCAAGCCCGTCGCGCAGGATGCCGACCTCGAAGGTCTGGCCAAGCGAACCGTCGGAATGTCGGGTGCAGACCTGGCCAACGTCATCAACGAAGCGGCACTGCTCACCGCTCGTGAGAACGGCACCGTCATCACCGAGGCGTCGCTCGAAGAATCCGTCGACCGCGTCGTCGGTGGTCCGCGCCGCAAGAGCCGCATCATCAGCGAGCACGAGCGCAAGATCACCGCGTACCACGAGGGTGGCCACACTCTCGCGGCATGGGCGATGCCCGACATCGAGCCCGTGTACAAGGTGACCATCCTCGCGCGCGGTCGCACCGGCGGTCACGCGATGACGGTCCCGGAGGACGACAAGGGCCTGATGACGCGGTCGGAGATGATCGCGCGCCTGGTGATGGCCATGGGTGGACGTGCCGCGGAAGAGCTCGTGTTCCACGAGCCGACCACCGGAGCGTCCTCGGACATCGACCAGGCCACCAAGATCGCCCGCGCTATGGTCACCGAGTACGGCATGAGCAGCAAGCTCGGTGCCGTTCGCTACGGACAGGAACAGGGCGACCCGTTCCTCGGTCGTTCGATGGGACAGCAGTCCGACTTCTCGCACGAGGTCGCCCGCGAAATCGACGAGGAGGTGCGCAAGCTCATCGAAGCCGCGCACACCGAGGCGTGGGCCATCCTCAACGAGTACCGCGACCTGCTCGACACCCTTGCCTCCGAGCTGCTCGAACGTGAGACGCTGACCCGCAAGGACCTCGAGAAGATCTTCCACAGCGTCACCAAGCGCCCGCGCATCACGCTGTTCAACGACTTCGGTGACCGTAAGCCGTCGGACAAGCCGCCGGTCAAGACTCCTCGCGAGCTCGCAGCCGAGCGCGGCGAGCCGTGGCCTCCGGTGCCACCGGCACCGAAACAGCTTCCACCGCAACAGTTTCCGCAGCCCAGCTACGCCGGGTCGCCGCAGCTGACCAAGGGTGGGCAGCAGAACGGCAGCAACGGTTACAACGGCGCACCGGGCACCGGCGAGCTCGGACCGAACACGGGTTCCGGTCGACGTAGCGCGCCAGCCCCCGGCGACTACAACGGCGGTAGCAACAACGGCGGCGGCTACAACGGGGCTACCAACGGTGGCGGCTACAACGGCGCTACCAACGGCGGTCCTGCCAACGGAAGCTACGGCGGGCCGACCACAGGCGGCGGATACTCCGAGGGCTATCGCCGGCCCGAGCCCCGATCGGGTCCCAATGGTTCGGGCCCCGATTACGGCGCTCCCGCCGGCTGGTCGGCACCCGGCTGGCCGCCGCGCGATCAGCCACAGGTGCCGCGCTACCAAGGCCCGTCCACGCCGCCGGCTCAGTACCAGCCTCCGCGTGAGCAGGACTCGGATCAGGGCTACCGTCAGCATCCGACGTATCAGCAGCCGCAGTCCTACCAGCCGCCCCAGCCGCAGCAGTCGTACGACCCGCAGCAACCGCAGCAGTCGTATCAGCCGCCGCAGTACCAGCCGGATCCGTTCCGGCCGGACGCCGGGGAGCACGGTCGCACGTCCCGGCACGAGCCTCCCTACGGCGAGAATTCCGAGGGCGCGCCGGAGTCGACTCCCACATGGGAGGTTCCGGAAAGCTCGCACAACTACCCGCTGCCCGGAGACGATCGACCCGCTCATGGTTCGTCGGAGGAGTCGCAGCAGGGTGAGCACGGCGACCGTCACGGAAACGACGACGGCGACGCCGGCCCACGCACCCAACGGTGGGAAGGACCGGGCGGCTCACACCGCTAGTCCGATCATTAGGCTGACTGGGTCGACCGTGACGGTCGACCCAGTGCGTCGTTTCGAACCCGTGCTGTTGTTCGTCGGCGAGCCGTTCACACCGAGCAGCACGCCCGCCCAGCTGCCACATTCGCGGAGCCCAACCGGAGGTACGTTCTCGTGTCAGTCAACAGGACCGACGAGTCGACAGGCGACTCGGCAGAAGTCCCAGCAGCCGTGCAATCCGCCGCCCCGCAGCAGGGAATCGCGGAGACGGTGGCCTTTGCCACGGGCGCGGTGTTCGACCAGCCCCGCGCGGAGGCTGCGGTACGCGAGTTGCTCATTGCCGTCGGTGAGGATCCCGACCGCCAGGGCCTGCTCGATACCCCGGCTCGTGTCGCCCGGTCCTACCGAGAGATCTTCGCCGGCCTCTACACCGATCCGGACACCGCGCTGAACACGACCTTCGACGAAGGCCATCAAGAACTGGTTCTGGTTCGCGACATCCCCATGTACTCCACGTGCGAGCACCACCTGGTCTCGTTCCACGGCGTCGCCCACGTGGGATACATCCCCGGCAAGAGCGGCAAGGTGACCGGTCTGTCGAAGCTGGCCCGCGTGGTGGACATGTACGCCAAGCGTCCCCAGGTGCAGGAGCGGTTGACCAGCCAAATCGCCGACGCGTTGATGCGCAAGCTCGACCCGCGCGGTGCGATCGTCGTGATCGAGGCCGAGCATCTCTGCATGGCGATGCGCGGTATCCGCAAGCCCGGTGCCAGCACCACCACCTCGGCGGTCCGGGGTCTGCTGCAGTCCAGCGCGGCATCGCGTTCGGAAGCCTTGGACCTGATCCTCCGGAAATGACGGTTCCGGTCCGATCACGATGATTCTCGCGCGCTCCGTTCCCGCTGCGCCCATCGTCATGGGCGTTCTCAACGTGACGGCCGATTCGTTCTCCGACGGCGGTCGCTACCTCGACGTCGACGCGGCTGTCGAACACGGCCTGGCGATGCATCGGCTGGGAGTCGACATCGTCGACGTCGGCGGGGAGTCCACGCGCCCCGGGGCGGACCGCGTCGACCCGTCGGTCGAGGCACAGCGCGTCGTACCGGTCATCTCGGCGTTGGCCGCCGGAGGCGTGAGCACCAGCGTCGACACGATGCGCGCACACGTCGCCGCTGCGGCGATCGAGGCCGGGGTGTCGATCGTCAACGACGTCTCGGGCGGTCGAGCCGACCCCGCGATGGCCGGCGTGGTCGCGCAAGGCGGGCTGCCGTGGATCCTGATGCATTGGCGGGCCGCCGACTCGACGTTCCGGCACACCGGTCCGGCCGATCACTACGACGACGTGGTCGCCGACGTCCGCCGCGAACTGCTCGAGCAGGTCGACCACGCAGTGAGCGCCGGGGTCGACGCGTCGCGGATCGTGCTGGACCCGGGCCTCGGATTCGCCAAGAACGCAGAGCACAACTGGCAGCTGCTGCGCGGACTGCCCACCCTGGTGGAATCCGGTTTCCCGGTTCTGGTGGGTGCGTCCCGGAAACGTTTTCTGGGCTCGCTCCTCGCCGAACCCGACGGGTCACCGCGTCCACCGGACGGCCGGGAGATCGCGACGGCCGTCGTCTCGGCCCTCGCCGTCGCCGGCGGCGCGTGGGGAGTGCGGGTGCACGACGTCCGGTCGTCACTCGACGCGGTGGCCGTCGTGCGGGCATGGCAGGGTGGTCGCGCATGAGCGAGATCAACAGTGCCGCTGCAGGGACTCGTCGCGGTGACCGCATCGAATTGCGCGGGCTGACCGTCCGCGGCAATCACGGGGTCTTCGACTTCGAGAAGCGAGACGGCCAGGACTTCGTCGTCGACATCACCGTCTGGATGGATCTCTCGCCCGCGGCCGAGACCGACGATCTGACTCGGACGTTGCACTACGGCGAGCTGGCCGAACATGCCGCGGCGGTCGTAGCGGGCCCGTCCCGGGATCTGATCGAGACGGTCTCCGCCGAGATCGCCGAGGTGGTGCTCGGTTACGACTCCCGAGTCGACGCGGTGGAGGTGGTGCTGCACAAGCCGTCGGCTCCCATTCCCCTGACGTTCGGCGACGTTGCCGTGGTGGCCTATCGGGAGCGAAAGTGAGCCGTGCAGTGCTGTCGATCGGCAGCAACATCGGCGACTCGATGAGCCACTTGCGTTCTGTCACAACGGAATTGGGTTCGCGCGTGGTGGCGTGCTCGGCCGTGCATCGATCTGCTCCGTGGGGTGGCGTCGAGCAACAGGACTTCCTCAACGCGATCGTGGTGGCCGAGGACGATGCCTACGGCCCGTGGGACTGGTTGCGTCTGGCGCAGCAACTCGAGGAGGCAGCGGACCGCGTTCGAGTGCAGCGTTGGGGACCCCGCAGCCTCGACGTCGACGTGATCGTGTGCGACGACGTCATCAGTGACGACCCGCGCCTGATTCTTCCCCATCCCCGTGCACACGAGCGCGCGTTCGTGCTGCTGCCGTGGCTGGACGTCGAGCCCGACGCCACGCTTCGGGTCGACGGGGCGGACGTGCCGATATCCGAGCTGCTCGAGCGTCTGAGTACGGACGAGCGAGCGGGAGTCGTCCGTCTCGACGGCGACGGTGATCGACTGTGGTGACCAATCCCACGAAGATCTGGGATGTCTTGGGTTTGTTTCTGATCGCCGCAGTGGGCACGTGGCTGCTGGTGCGGGTTTTCTACGGTTCGTTTCCGCCGATCCCGGTGTACGCCGGAGCGTCGCTGTATCTGGTCGCGGTAGTGGAAGTGGTGACCGCGGTGATCGTCCGCAATCGCATCGCCGAGCATCGAGTGGGTACCGGTCTGCACGACCTGCATCCGTTGACGGTCTTCCGGGCGCTGGTGTTGGCGAAGGCGTCGTTGCTGGTGGGAACCGCTCTGGTGGGGGTGTGCGTCGGCTTCCTGGTGTACGTATTGCCACGAGCGGCAACGGTGCGAGCGGCGTCGGCGGACCGAGCCGGAGCGATCGTGGCCCTCGTCGCGGGCCTTGCTGTCGTCGCCGCCGCGGTGTGGCTGGAGCAGTGCTGCCGCACCCCGGAAGATCGGGACGACGAGCGCTCCCGATAACGTATCCGTCCCTCGATCGTTACCTTTGTTGTGTACGTGATCGGTCGGGGATGACCAGATGCGACCGACAGGCCGGTTACCCTTGAGAACATGACAGATCAGACTCGCGCCAAGAAGGGACGCCGAAAGCGGCGTAGTGCGAGCCAGCTGTTCCTCGCGGCGCTCGTCGTGTTCGGCATCGTCGCCAGTGTGCTGTTGTTGTTCAGCGAAAGCGTTCAGTGGATGCGCGTCGGGGTGCTCTCGGCGCTGTGGGCCGCGGTGATCGGTGCGTTCGCGATGACGAAGTACCGCAGGGAAGCGGCCGCGGATCAGACCAAGGCCAAGGACTTACAGACCGTCTACGAACTGCAGCTCGCCCGCGAGATCTCGGCCCGACGCGAGTACGAGATGAGCGTCGAAGCCCGGGTGCGCAACGAGACGCGGTTGGAATCGGACGAGGTCGCTGCGCTGCGTAACGAACTGGCCGCGCTGCGCCAGAACCTGCAGGTGCTCTTCGAGGGCAATCTACCGACCGAACGGGTCGCACTGCGCGCCGAGGCGATGCGGATGCAGGAACTCGGTGGCCGTGGCTACGACAGCTATCAGCCCGCACCGTCCGGGTTGTACGTACGAGGTGGCGGCAACGGCAACGGACCCGGCTTCAACGGCGTGGGTACGCCCTACGACGAGCCGGTCACCGCCGAGACGTCGGTGGTCTATCCCGAGGATCCCGACGAAATGCCCCGCGCGACGGCGGCACCGGACACCGATTCCGGGTACGCACAGGACGCGTCCGCCGAGCAAGGTTCTGTGCCCGAGGGTTCCGACGACGTCACCGACGCCGGGCAGAACGACCGCACCGAGCCGCCGGCCGCGCAGTCCCGCCCCTACGGGGCACCGAGGCCGGCCGGTCGGGTGAGCCCGCCCACCTCGCCGTTCACCGCATACAACTTCGAGCAGACGCGTCGACCCGCGGCCGAATCCGAACCGGCCGAATCAGCAGCGGTCGAGGACGCCGAACCTGTGGAGGAGGCACAGGCTCAGCAGGCCCCCGAGCCCGAATCGGCCGAAGAAGAGGCCACGTACCCGGAGTCCCGCCGCTCGCTGCGCGATTCGGCCGATGCGTTCTTCGCAGCCGACCGCGTCGACGACACGCCTGCCGAGGAGACGGCGGATGCACCGCGACGCGGACGCAGGCGCGCCGAATCCCCCGAGGAGGCGTCCGGCGCGCACTCCAACGGCCGTTCCGTGGCCGAGATCATGGCCGGGCTGGCAGGCGGCGATTCGGCCGACACGACGACCACCGACGCAGGCACGCGTCGCCGTCGCCGTCGCGCAGACTGAGAACCAGATCACACCGGTTTCCCATGGCACGTTCGGTGCCGCTGTCGCTATTGTTCCCTGCAGGACGTCTGGTACCCGCCGAGCGGGACTGGAACGAACGAGAGGAAAATTTCGGTGACCTCATCAGGGTTCACTGGTGGTCTGTCTCCGGCTCGCTTGACCGTGGGTGTCGTCTCCGCCGGTCGGGTCGGTACGGCATTCGGTGAGGCGCTCGAACGCGTCGGACACGTTGTCGTCGGTGCCGCCGCGGTATCGGACGCATCCATCGCGCGAGTACGTGATCGATTGCCCGAGTCGCAGATTCTGCCTGTCGACGAGGTTGCCCGTCGCGCCGAACTGCTGATTCTGGCGGTACCGGATTACGAACTGGCCTCGATCGTCGCCGGTCTCGCCGCGACCGGGGCGGTCGCGCCGGGCAAGTTGGTGGCGCACACCTCCGGCGCGAACGGCGTCGCGGTACTGGAGCCGTTGGCTGCCCTTGGCGCGGTTCCGTTGGCGATACATCCGGCCATGACATTCAGCGGCGGACCCGAGGACACCGACCGGATGACGGCCGCGTGCTTCGGCATCACTGCGGGCGACGAGATCGGTTACGCGGTAGCCCAAGCCCTCGTCCTCGAGATCGGTGGCGAGCCGGTGCACGTGCCCGAGAACAACCGGGCGCTCTACCACGCGGCGTTGGCTCACGGCAGCAATCACCTCGTGACGTTGGTCGTCGACGCGGTCGAGGCACTGCGAGTTGCGTTGGCCGGTCCGGGTTTTCCTGGATCCGATGCCGAACGTGGTGTGCCCGAGCGCGTTCTGGCTCCGCTGCTCGAAGCTGCACTGGACAATGCGCTGCGCAACGGACAATCCGCACTGACCGGCCCGGTGGCCCGAGGCGATACCGCGGCTGTCGGCAAACACCTCGAAGTGCTCGAGGCCGTCGATCCACGGATCGCCGCCGGTTATCGTGCGCTGTCGCTGCGGTCCGCCCAACGTATCGGTGCCGCAGCCGATCTGATCGAGATTCTGGAAGGGAAGCGATGACCCTCGCGGGTAGCTACACGAAGGGGCAGTTGACGGTTCATCACGATCCCGCGGTGATCACGTCGGTGTCCAAGGCCCTACGTGGCGTCGGCAAGCAGGTCGCTCTGGTGCCGACCATGGGCGCATTGCATGCCGGCCACCTGCAGTTGGTGCGCCAGGCGAAGCTCACCGGCGCGGTCGTGATCGTGTCGATCTTCGTCAATCCTCTGCAGTTCGGCGTGGGGGAGGACCTCGACGCCTATCCGCGGACCCTCGACGCCGATGTCGAACTGCTCCGCGGTGAGGGCGTGGAATTGGTATTCGCACCGTCCGCGTCGGACATGTACCCGTCCGGGCCGCGCACCACGGTCCATCCCGGTCCGCTCGGTAGTGAACTCGAAGGTGCCAGCAGGCCAACGCATTTCGCGGGAATGCTCACCGTCGTGGCCAAGCTGCTGCAGATAGCCGCTCCGCATCGGGCGTACTTCGGGGAGAAGGACTACCAGCAGCTGACGTTGATCCGGCAGATGGTGCGGGACCTGAACTTCGACGTCGCGGTCATCGGAGTCCCGACGGTTCGCGAGCAGGACGGTCTGGCGCTGTCCTCGCGCAACAGGTATCTCGATGCAGAACAGCGTGATGCTGCAATGGCGTTGTCCGCTGCACTCGCGGCCGGGGCGCACGCCGCTGCCGGTGGTCCGGAGGCGATCATCGCCACCGCGCGTGCCGTACTCGACCAGGTGCCGTTGGTCCAGGTCGACTACCTCGAAGTGCGCGACCCGCATCTCGGCCCGGCTCCCGAACGCGGGGACGGCAGACTGCTCGTGGCGGCCAAGGTGGGTACCACGAGATTGATCGACAACGTCGGTGTCGCCGTCGGCACCGGTTTCTTGGAGTACCCGGACGATCCGAAAAGTGGAGAGTGACACGATGTTTCGTACCATGATGAAGTCCAAGATCCATCGCGCCACCGTCACGCACGCGGACCTGCACTACGTGGGCTCGGTGACCGTCGATCAGGAACTGATGGAAGCAGCCGATCTGCTCGAAGGCGAGCAGGTCACCATCGTCGACATCGACAACGGTGCGCGGCTGGAGACCTACGTGATCACCGGTGAGCGGGGCAGTGGTGTGATCGGAATCAATGGGGCCGCAGCGCATCTGGTGAACCCGGGTGACCTGGTCATCCTGATCGCCTACGGGGTCATGAACGAGCAGGAGGTTGCCGACTACGCACCCCGGGTGGTGTTCGTCGACGACAAGAACCGGCCGGTCGAGCTCGGCAGCGACCCGGCTCATGCGCCCGCCGGTTCGGGTCTGATCACGCCGCGCGATCTGCGGGCCGACTCCGTGCTGGTCTGACTCGATGCTTCTCGCAATCGATGTACGCAACACCAGCACGGTGGTCGGGCTCTTCACCGGCACCGGGGATCACTCGAAACTGCTGCGCGATTGGCGTATTCGCACCGATCCCCATGTGACGGCCGACGAGCTGGCGTTCATGTTGCGGGGGTTGTTGGGCGAACAGGCCGAGCAGATCACCGGGGTGACGGCTCTGTCCACGGTGCCGTCCGTGCTGCGCGAGATGCGGACGATGCTCGTGCGCTACTGGGATCACGTGGTGCACGTGGTGGTCGAACCCGGTGTGCGGACCGGGGTTCCGCTGCTGGTCGACAATCCCAAAGAGGTCGGGGCCGATCGCATCGTCAATACCCTTGCCGCACATGATCTGTACGACTCGGCGTGCATCGTGGTGGATTTCGGCACCACCACGTGTGTCGACGTCGTCTCGGCCAAGGGCGAGTTCCTCGGCGGAGCGATCGCGCCCGGTCTCGAAATTTCGGCCTCGGCCATGTCGACTCGCACCGCGACGCTGCGTGAGGTCGAGATGGTGCGGCCGCGATCGGTCCTGGGAAAGAACACCGTCGAGTGCATCCAGGCGGGCACCATCTTCGGTTTCGCCGGCCTGGTGGACGGGCTCGTCGGACGCATCAGACGTGAGGTGCCGGAGGTCAAAGGCGCCGACGTCGCGGTCATCGGTACCGGAGACATCGCTGCGCTGATCCTGCCCGAGTCGACGACCATCGAGCATCACGAACCCGACCTGACGCTGGAGGGTCTGCGACTGGTCTACGAACGCAACATGGCAAAGCGGCGGCCACGCTGAGTGTTTCAGCGGCGCCCGCGCTGAGTGTTTCGGCGAAGCGGGGTAGCGCGTCGGGCGTTCGTGTGTCAGAATTCTCGGCGTGATGACGTGCATGGCCACCCAGGAGTGTTGTCGAGGCTGACCGCTGCCTCGTTCGTTACACACCCCTGGAGTAGAGCTTCATGCTTTCCACACCTGTATTTTCTGCACCCACCCGACCCCGTTCGACCTCGCGGTCGGTCTCGACATTGCCGACTCGGCTGCGTCCTCCCGACCTGCTTCGGATCACCGATCAGGGCGCATCGGACGTCCTCGAGGGTCGCTTCGACCACCTGCTTCCCGGCGGTGGACAGTGGCCTACCGACGAGCGTTGGGCCACTCGCCTGCACTCCGACGACGATCTCGACGTCTGGTTGATCAGCTGGGTTCCCGAGCGATCCACCGAACTGCACGATCACGCCGGATCGCTCGGTGCATTGACCGTCCTGAGCGGTTCCTTGCTCGAATACCGTTGGGCGGGAACTGAACTGAAAGAGCGTCACCTCGACGCCGGAGATCAGGCAGCCTTTCCGCTGGGTTGGGTGCACGACGTGATGCACGATCCGGCGTCGGCCACGACCGGGCCCACCCTCAGCGTGCACGCCTACTCACCGCCGCTGACGGCGATGTCGTACTACGAAGTGACCGAGCGTGCCACGCTGCGCCGTACCCGCAGTGAGCTCACCGCCGAACCCGAGAAGGCCACGAGATGACCATCGTCGAAATGCTCGAATCCGCTCGCGAGACCATCGATCGCATGACCGTCTTCGAGCTCCGTGATGCTGTCGACCGCGGCGCGGTCGTCGTCGACATTCGCCCGCAGGCACAGCGCGCTGTCGAGGGCACCCTGCCCGGTGCGTTGGCCATCGAACGCAACGTCCTCGAATGGCGTCTCGATCCCACCAGTGACGCGCGTCTGGCGATTGCCACCGACCACGACGTCGAGTGGATCGTCATCTGCTCCGAGGGCTACACCTCCTCGCTCGCGGCCGCGTCGCTCAAGCTGCTGGGTCTGCACAAGGCCACCGATCTGGTCGGCGGCTATCAGGCACTGAAGTCGGCCGGGCTGCTCGGGGTGTTGACGCAGGCCAAGCACTGCGTTCGCGAGGCTGAGGCCGTCGCAGCGCACTGATCGTCCTGACAGTCCTGGACTGTAAAGTGTGTGCGCGTGAGTGATACAGCTTCTACCCAGCCGGCCGACGACACCCCGGAGCAGCTACGGATTCGTCGCGCCAAGCGCGCTGCGTTGCTCGAGCGCGGGGTCGAGGCGTATCCGGTGTCGGTTCCGCGGACCCATTCGCTGCTCGAGATCCGCACCCAGTTTCCCGAGCTCGACGCCGACACGACGACCGGCCTGATCGTCGGCGTCGTCGGCCGCGTGATCTTCGTCCGTAACACCGGCAAGCTGTGCTTCGCCACCCTGCAGGAGGGCGACGGCACCCAGCTCCAAGCCATGATCAGCCTGGCAGGTGTCGGCGAGGACGCCCTCGCAGCGTGGAAGGCCGACGTCGACCTGGGCGACTTCGTGTTCGTACACGGCGAGGTCATCAGCTCCCGTCGAGGTGAGCTCTCGGTGATGGCCGACGCCTGGCAGATCGCGTCGAAGTCGTTGCGGCCCTTGCCCGTCGCGCACAAGGAACTCAGCGAAGAGACGCGTATTCGGCAGCGCTACCTGGATCTGATCACGCGTCCGGAGGCCCGAGAGACCGCCCGCAAGCGCATCGCCGTCGTTCGTGAACTGCGTAACGCACTCGAGCGTCGCGGCTTCCTCGAGGTCGAGACGCCGATGCTGCAGACGCTGCACGGCGGCGCCGCGGCCCGGCCGTTCGTCACCCATTCCAATGCGATGGACACGGACCTGTACCTGCGCATCGCGCCGGAGCTGTTCCTCAAGCGCTGCGTCGTCGGCGGCATCGAGAAGGTCTTCGAGATCAACCGCAACTTCCGCAACGAAGGTGCCGACTCCTCGCACTCGCCGGAGTTCGCGATGCTCGAGACCTACGAGGCCTACGGCACGTACGACGACTCGGCGAAGATGACGCGGGAACTCGTCCAGGAAGTGGCGGTGGCCGCACTCGGATCCACCGTGGTCACCCTGCCCGACGGCACCTCCTACGATCTCGGCGGCGAATGGACGACGCTCGAGATGTACCCGTCGCTGTCGGAGTCGCTCGGATTCGACGTCACCCCCGACACCACCGTCGACGAACTGCTCGCGATCGCCGACAAGGTCGGGCTGGACGTGCCGCGCAAGGACGGCGTCTCGATCTATGGCCACGGCAAGCTCGTCGAGGAACTGTGGGAACACCAGGTGGGTGACGCGTTGACCGAACCGACGTTCGTTCGTGATTTCCCCGTCGAGACGTCGCCGTTGACGCGTCAGCACCGCAGCAAACCGGGCGTCACCGAGAAGTGGGATCTCTACGTCCGCGGATTCGAGCTGGCAACCGGCTACTCGGAGCTGATCGACCCGATCATCCAGCGCGAGCGCTTCGAGGACCAGGCGCGTCAGGCTGCCGCAGGCGACGACGAGGCGATGGTGCTCGACGAGGACTTCCTCGCGGCCATGGAACAGGGCATGCCGCCGACCACCGGAACCGGTATGGGAATCGACCGTCTGCTGATGGCGTTGACCGGGCTGGGTATCCGAGAAACGATCCTGTTTCCGATCGTCAAGCCGTCGCAGGCCTGATCGGAGGCCAGAAAGCTGTTCGCCAGCAGCGGACAGCGATCGGGAAACGTTTTGCAAAGTGCCTGCGTTATGAACAGTAAGCACACGAGGCGGTCCGTCTCGTTGCCGGATACGCAGTATTTCAGGGGTGGAGGGTCGGCGTTCGTCACGTCGGCCAACTACAGTGAGACACAGTCTTACCTTCGAATGCACAAGCGACCGAGTGTTCAGGACACTGCGGCGCTGGAAGAACTGGTGGGCGAGCTACCACCCACCGAGAAGTGAGGGAGAGCGATGTTCGAGAGGTTCACCGATCGCGCGCGGCGTGTTGTCGTCCTGGCTCAAGAAGAAGCCCGGATGCTCAACCACAACTACATCGGCACGGAGCACATTCTGCTGGGCCTCATCCACGAGGGTGAAGGTGTTGCAGCAAAGTCTCTCGAGTCGCTGGGCATCTCCCTCGAAGGAGTTCGCAGCCAGGTAGAGGAAATCATCGGCCAGGGCCAGCAGGCTCCGTCCGGTCACATTCCGTTCACTCCGCGCGCCAAGAAAGTACTCGAGCTCAGCCTGCGTGAAGCACTGCAGCTCGGCCACAACTACATCGGCACCGAGCACATCCTGCTGGGCCTGATCCGCGAAGGCGAAGGCGTCGCAGCTCAGGTTCTGGTCAAGCTGGGAGCCGACCTCAACCGCGTGCGCCAGCAGGTCATCCAGCTGCTGTCGGGCTACCAGGGCAAGGAGCCGTCCGAGAGCGGCAGCGGCCGCGGCGAGGCGGGCACCCCGTCGACGTCACTGGTTCTCGACCAGTTCGGACGCAACCTCACCCAGGCCGCGCTCGAAGGCAAGCTCGACCCGGTCATCGGTCGCGCGAAGGAAATCGAGCGCGTCATGCAGGTGCTGTCGCGTCGTACCAAGAACAACCCGGTTCTCATCGGCGAGCCCGGTGTCGGTAAGACCGCAGTCGTCGAAGGCCTGGCTCAGGCCATCGTCAACGGCGAGGTTCCCGAGACGCTCAAGGACAAGCAGCTCTACACCCTCGACCTCGGCTCGCTCGTGGCCGGCAGCCGTTACCGCGGTGACTTCGAGGAGCGCCTGAAGAAGGTGCTCAAGGAGATCAACACCCGCGGCGACATCATCCTGTTCATCGACGAGCTGCACACGCTCGTCGGCGCAGGTGCCGCCGAAGGTGCCATCGACGCAGCGTCGATCCTCAAGCCGAAGCTGGCTCGTGGCGAACTGCAGACCATCGGTGCCACCACGCTCGACGAGTACCGCAAGTACATCGAGAAGGACGCCGCGCTCGAGCGTCGTTTCCAGCCCGTCCAGGTCGGCGAGCCGACCGTCGAGCACACCATCGAGATCCTCAAGGGTCTGCGCGATCGCTACGAGGCACACCACCGCGTCTCGATCACCGACGGTGCACTCGTTGCTGCCGCCACTCTGGCCGACCGGTACATCAACGATCGGTTCTTGCCCGACAAGGCAATCGACCTCATCGACGAGGCGGGCGCGCGGATGCGCATCCGCCGGATGACCGCGCCGCCAGACCTGCGTGAGTTCGACGACAAGATCGCCGACGCACGCCGGGAGAAGGAATCGGCCATCGACGCACAGGACTTCGAGAAGGCTGCGAACCTGCGCGACAAGGAGAAGACCCTCGTCGGTCAGCGTGCCGAGCGGGAGAAGCAGTGGCGTTCCGGTGATCTCGACGTCATCGCCGAGGTCGACGACGAGCAGATCGCCGAGGTCCTCGGAAACTGGACCGGCATCCCCGTCTTCAAGCTCACCGAGGAAGAGACCACGCGTCTGCTCCGCATGGAAGACGAGCTGCACAAGCGGATCATCGGCCAGGTCGAGGCAGTCAAGGCCGTCTCGAAGGCGATCCGTCGTACCCGTGCAGGTCTGAAGGACCCGAAGCGCCCGTCGGGCTCGTTCATCTTCGCCGGCCCGTCCGGTGTCGGTAAGACCGAGCTGTCGAAGGCACTCGCCAACTTCCTCTTCGGCGAGGACGACGCGCTCATCCAGATCGACATGGGCGAGTTCCACGACCGCTTCACCGCGTCTCGTCTGTTCGGTGCTCCTCCCGGGTACGTCGGCTACGAAGAGGGTGGCCAGCTCACCGAGAAGGTCCGCCGCAAGCCGTTCTCCGTCGTGCTGTTCGACGAGATCGAGAAGGCCCACTCGGAGATCTACAACACTCTGTTGCAGGTCCTCGAAGACGGTCGCCTGACCGATGGACAGGGACGCACGGTCGACTTCAAGAACACCGTGCTGATCTTCACCTCGAACCTCGGTACCTCGGACATCTCGAAGGCAGTCGGACTCGGCTTCTCCTCGGGTGAAGGCACCGGCTCGAACTACGAGCGGATGAAGCTCAAGGTCAACGACGAGCTGAAGAAGCACTTCCGCCCCGAGTTCCTGAACCGCATCGACGACATCGTCGTGTTCCACCAGCTCACGCGAGACGAGATCATCCAGATGGTCGATCTCATGCTCAACCGAGTCGAAGGTGCGCTCAAGAACAAGGACATGGCGATCGAGGTCACCGAGAAGGCCAAGTCGTTGCTGGCCAAGCGTGGATTCGACCCCGTCCTGGGTGCGCGGCCACTGCGTCGCACCATCCAGCGCGAGATCGAGGACGCGTTGTCGGAGAAGATCCTCTTCGGCGAAATCGAAGCCGGCCAGATCATCCTGGTCGACGTCGAGAACTGGGACGGCGAAGGCGCTGGCGAGGACGCGAAGTTCACGTTCCGCGGCGAGAAGAAAGCCATCATCGTCCCCGACGAGGTTCCGGTCGATCTGGCCAAGGCCGCCGGAGACAGCGACAGCGAGTAAGTTTCACCAGTTCCAACACAACGGGCGATCCTCTTCGGAGGGTCGCCCGTTGTCGTATGCCCACCTGCCCCGCCCGCGCACCCAGGACGGGGTCGAATCCACGCTTGGCCAGCAACG